>DASZQK010000001.1:0-131190 GCA_035549695.1 Caulobacterales bacterium
GGCTACAAGCGCGCGGCGAATATTCTTGAAGCGGAATCAAAAAAAGGCCGCGGCCTCGAAGCGGAGCCGGAACAGGAACTCGACAAGGGCGTTCAAACCGGCCTGCTGAAAGAGGACGCGGAGAAGGCTCTTGCGACAGCGCTCGCCAAAGCGGCGCCCGCTGCACAAAAAGCTGTCGCCGCGGAAGACTTCGCAGGCGCAATGTCAGCGTTGTCGTCGCTCCGTGCGCCTGTTGACGCGTTTTTTGACGCAGTCCTGGTGAACGCGGATGACAAAATGCTGCGTCGCAATAGATTGCTGCTGCTGAGGGATATCCGCGACGCGCTGAACGCCGTCGCGGATTTTTCGAAAATCGAAGGATAGCGAAATGGGCCAACCCGCCAAGCAGAGCCAAGAGCACATCTGGGTTTACGGCTTCGGCGGCGGCGAAAGCGCCGGAGACGCGTCGATGAAGACGCTCTTGGGCGGCAAGGGCGCCAATCTCGCGGAGATGGCGAAGCTTGGTCTTCCGGTTCCTCCCGGCTTCACGCTGTCGACGGAAGTCTGCACCGCGTTCTACGAACGCGCGCGTGCTTATCCCGATGGCCTGACCAATCAAGTCGAAGCCGCGCTTGCATCGCTGGAAGCGAAGACGGGAAAGACATTCGGCGACGCGGCGAATCCTTTGCTCGTTTCCGTACGCTCCGGCGCGCGCGCGTCGATGCCGGGCATGATGGATACGGTGCTTAACCTTGGTTTGAACGACGAGACGGTTGAAGGGCTGGCGCAGCTCTCGGGCGACCGGCGCTTTGCGTTCGACAGCTATCGCCGGTTCATTCAGATGTATTCCGACGTCGTGCTCGAACTCGATCACAGCATGTTCGAGGAAATCCTCGGGGCGCATAAGGACGAGCAGGGCTATCGCTCCGACACGGAGATGAGTGCGGAAGATTGGGAAGAGGTCGTGCGCCTTTATAAGCGTGCGGTTGAACGCCAGCTCGGCAAGCCGTTCCCCGCCGATCCGAAAGAGCAGCTTTGGGGCGCCATCGGCGCGGTGTTCTCAAGCTGGATGAACGATCGCGCGAAGATCTATCGCAAGCTCAACAACATTCCCGAAAGCTGGGGCACCGCGGTTAACGTGCAGGCGATGGTGTTCGGCAATATGGGCGAGACGAGCGCCACCGGCGTCGCGTTCACGCGCGATCCCTCGACAGGCGAGAAGCGCTTCTATGGCGAATATCTCATCAACGCCCAGGGCGAAGACGTCGTCGCCGGCATCCGCACGCCGAAGCCGCTGACCAAGGCCGCGCGCGAAGCGATGAACGAAGGCGGGCTCTCGCTTGAGGAGGCGCTGCCGGACGTGTTCGCCGAGCTGACGGCGGTCTATCAGAAGTTAGAAGCGCATTATCGCGACATGCAGGATATCGAGTTTACGGTCGAACGCGGCCGGCTCTTCATGCTGCAGACACGGAGCGGCAAGCGCACGGCGAAGGCGGCGCTGAAGATCGCGGTGCAGATGGCCGAAGAGGGTCTCATCACGCAAGAGGAAGCGGTGCTGCGCGTCGATCCCGCCGCGCTCGATCAGCTGCTGCATCCCACCATTTCGCCGAACTACAAGCGCGACCTCATCTGCAAGGGCCTGCCGGCTTCGCCGGGCGCGGCCGTGGGCGTGGTCGTGTTCGATCCCGACGAAGCGGCTGCGCGCGCGGAGAAAAAAGAGGCGGTCATCCTCGTTCGGGAGGAGACGAGCCCGGAAGACATTCACGGCATGCACGCCTCGAAGGCGATCGTCACCGCGCGCGGCGGCATGACGAGCCACGCCGCGGTGGTGGCGCGCGGCATGGGCCGGCCCTGCGTCTCCGGCGCGGGCGAAATTCGCATCGACGAACAGGGCGGCTTCTTCACCGTGCGCGGGCGCAAGGTGATGGCCGGCGAGACGATCACCGTCGACGGCTCGACCGGCGAAGTGCTGTTCGGCGCCGCCGAGATGGTGCAGCCGGAGCTCTCCGGCGATTTCGGTACTTTGATGGGCTGGGCCGACAAGTGCCGCCGCATGAAAGTGCGCGCCAACGCGGAGACGCCGGAAGATGCGCGGGTGGCGATCAAGTTCGGCGCGGAAGGCATCGGCCTTTGCCGCACCGAGCACATGTTCTTCGACAGCGAACGCATCGCCGCCGTGCGCGAGATGATTCTCGCCGATACGCGCGACGGCCGGGTCGCGGCGCTCGAAAAGCTGCTGCCGTTCCAGCGCACCGACTTCGTCAACCTGTTCAAGATCATGGGCGAGCGGCCGGTCACCATCCGCTTCCTCGATCCGCCGCTGCACGAATTCCTGCCGCACAACGAAGAGGATTGCGCGGCCGTCGCCGCCGCGACGGGCGTCGACTCGAAGGCGCTGCTGGACCGCGCGCGGGATCTGCACGAGTTCAACCCGATGCTGGGCTTCCGCGGCTGCCGGCTGGCGATCGTCTATCCGGAAATCTACGAGATGCAGGCGCGCGCGGTGTTCGAAGCCGTGGCCGACATCGCCAAGGAGACCGGCAAGGCGCCGCTGCCGGAGATCATGATTCCGTTCGTCATCGCCAAAAAGGAACTCGATCTCATCAAGGCGCGCATCGACGCTGTGGCGGTCGACGTCCAGGCGGCCCGAATGGTGAGGATCCCGTACCTGGTCGGCACGATGATCGAGCTGCCGCGGGCGGCTCTGAGCGCCGGAGAGATCGCCCGGACGGCCGAGTTCTTCTCCTTCGGCACCAACGACCTCACCCAGACCACGCTCGGCCTCTCGCGCGATGACGCCGGCAAGTTCCTCGGAACCTTTGTCGAAGCCGGAGTGTTACCGGTCGACCCGTTTGTCTCGATCGATACGGCGGGCGTTGGGGAAATGGTGCGCCTGGCTGCTGAGCGGGGCCGGGCGACGCGTCAGGGGCTGAAGCTTGGCGTCTGCGGGGAACATGGCGGGGATGCGGCCTCGGTGGCGTTCTTCGAGCGCGCTGGGCTGGATTACGTTTCTTGCTCGCCTTATCGCGTCCCGATCGCCCGGCTGGCCGCCGCGCAAGCCGCGCTCTCCGCTACAACAGACTGATTTTCCTCCGTTCTTAGGCGGATTTGCCGCGCTGATCGTGCATCGGGGGGCGACCACGAGGCGCACCGGCCGGCGGCGCGCGCGCTTCCGGCATGATCCTCGCAAGGCGAAATCGCGCTCGCGCAATGGGCGAGCGCGCCTCTGTGGCCGATGGGACGCACGTCGGGAACAAATCCTCCTCGAATCGCAAGTGTGAACGAAATGTATATCGCCCCCTCGGAGAGCGACGTGTATGTCGCGCCAACCTCCCGGCAGAGTGTACCTGCCGATGCTGCGGAAAAACGGGCCCGTCTTTACTGGATTAATTGGCTGTCATCTGTGCCATTTCTGGACGGGCTTAAGAGGGGATTAATGCTTTTACCTGCTTTGTGGGATCGAGTTGCTACCTTTGCGGGGACGATTCGGACCCAGATCATGGTAGAGATCGAGAAGAACCCTTTGGCTGTCCGCCAAGGCGCAGCGGCTGTTGCGTGCATCGCCGCCGCAGCCGTGGCGATGCCGGTGATTGCGCATCGCGCGGCCGAGCAGCGCGATGGCGCGGAATGGGCGGCGCGCTCCAACGCGTTTCAGGCGCAGCAGCAAGCCATCTTCGGCGATCCCAACGCCCGCGTTGAACTGACCGCGTTCAAGGTGGGCGACGGCCTGCGCGCGCGGGGCCAGGCGCCGTTCTTCACCGATGGGACCGATACGCACGCCATGCTGGTGCAGGCGGCGCTGCGCGGCCCGCTGGCGCCTTCCGGCGACGCGGCGCAGATCCCGCAGCAGCAGATCAACCCCCGCGAACTGCACTGCCTTTCCGAGGCGGTCTATTACGAGGCGCGGGGTGAAACCTTTCGCGGCCAGCAGGCGGTCGCCGAAGTGGTGATGAACCGGGTGAAGTCCGGCATCTACCCGCACTCGGTCTGCGCCGTGGTCTATCAGGGATCGCAGCGCGACATCGGCTGCCAATTCACCTTTACCTGTGACGGCTCGCTGAACCGGCGTCCGCGCGGCGGGGCATGGGAGCGCGCCCAGCACGTCGCCACGCAGGTGATGATGGGCTATGCGCGGCCGATCACGCATCGGGCCACCCATTATCACACGACGGCGGTCGATCCGATCTGGTCGGCCGGGCTTGTCGAGACCGCGGCCATCGGCAGCCACGTCTTCTACCGCTTCCCGAATAGCGCCGAGCGTCCAGCCGCGCTGCAGGCGTTGGCGCATCGGCGCGCCCAAGCGGCGGCGCGGCGCGAGCTCATCCCGCAAGCGGACGAAGCTGCGGCCGAGGCCGCCGAAGCGGCGGTGTCGGGCGACAACGGCGCAGTGGAGGCCGCGGCGCCGCCGGCGACGGACACGACTGCCGCAGCCGCCGCGCCGGCGCCGACCGACGCGCCCGTCGCCACGCGTCAGCCGGACGTCGCGACCTAAACCACCGCGCCGATCATTTTGCGAAAACGTTCGCGCATGACGCCCGGCATGAAGCGCGCCGCGAAGCGCGCGCGTTCGGCCTGCTTTCCCGCCATGTAGTGCAGCTTGGCCCCGTGGGCTGCATCCCAGGCGCGCTCGGCCGCCAGCCGCACGGGATAGATTTCGACCTTGCCGCTTGTCAGGCCTTGGCGGAATGAATCATTGCCGCCGGCGATCGTCCCGTCGAGGATCGCGGTGTCGACGAACCAGGGCATGAGGCTCGCGACGCGCACGCCGTGGCGCGCGAATTCAAGATCGAGCGCTTCGGTCAGGCCGCGGACCGCGAACTTCGTCGCCGAATAGACCGCCATGCGCGGCGCGCCATAGACGCCGGCGACGGAAGCGACATTGACGATGCGCCCGCCGGTCGCCTCGCGCAGCAGCGGCAGGGCGGCGTAGCAGCCGTTGATGACGCCTTTGACGTTCACGTCGACAATCAGTTCGGCATCGTCTTCGGAAATGTCTTCGAACCATCCCCCGCGCGCCACGCCGGCATTGTTGAACAACACATGCATCACGCCGCCCGTGGCCTCGCCGAAATAGCGCACAGCGCGCTTCCATCCGTCGCGATCGCGCACGTCGAAAACATGCGAGAGGCGCTGACCCTCGGGCAGAAGCGCCGCCGTTTCGCTCAGCCCGTTCTCGTCCACATCGAATGCGCCGACGAAATAGCCGCGCTCGGCGAACAAGAGCGCGGTGGCGCGGCCGATGCCGGAACCCGCGCCAGTGACGAAGATGCTCTTACGGTCTTGTTGCTTCGCCACGTTGGCCTCCAGCGCGCGGATATGGGAGCGCCGCGTCGCGGCGAAGGTCAAGCGTGCCGCAGCGTGCGCTTCAGCGCCGCGGGGGGCGCGCCATAGAATCGGATGAACGCGCGGCGCATACGCTCGCTGTCGCCGAAGCCGGCCTTTCGCGCCACGTCCTGGATCGACGACGCGCCGCTTTCGAGCGCCGCGCGTGCGGCCTCAAGGCGGAGCCGTTCGACGGCCTTGGCCGGCGTGACCCCGGTTTCGCGCACGTAGGCGCGTGTGAAGTTGCGCGGGCTCATCGCCGCCTGCGCCGCAAGATTTTCCACGGAGAGGTTCTGGTGCAAATGCGCGCGCATCCAGGCGTGCAGGGAAGCGAAGCGTTCCTCCGCTCCGCCGAGATCGAGCAGGGTGGAGTGTTGGGCTTGGCCGCCGGGACGCTGCGCATAGACGACCATCTCCCGTGCGACGTTCTTGGCGATATCGGCGCCCAGATCTTCCGCGATCATGGCGAGCGCGAGATCGATGCCGGCGGAAACGCCCGCGGACGTCCAGATCGCGCCTTCTTTCACGTAAATCCGGTCCGGCTCGACGCGCACATTTGGATAGAGACGCTGCATCAAAGGCGCTTGGCGCCAATGCGTCGTCGCTTTTCTGCCTTCGAGCAAGCCAGCGGCGGCGAGACAGAAACTGCCGGAGCACACGCTCGCGAGCCGGCGCACTTTGCCATGCGCGCGCTTCAACGCGGCGATCAGGCGTGTGTCCTGCGACGCAGCGCGCGTGCCCATGCCGCCGACGGTGATCAGCGTATCGATGCGCGCGAAACTCAGGCCCTTGAGGCTTTCCGTGTCGAACGCAACGCCGGCGGACGCGCCGATGCGTCCGCCTTCGCTGGAGGTAAAACGCAGCTTGTAAACATCCCCCGCGAAGCGCGTGGCGATCTCGAACGCGGCGATGGGGCCGGCCGCATCGAGGATCTGAAAGTCCGGGAAGAGAACGATCAGGACGGTCTTTGGCGGGAAAGGAGGTTTCTTTGACATTTAAGCCAAAGATGCGCCCGGGCAGGATGGGCCGTCAAGAGGAGGCGACGATGGCCGAGCCGTTCAAGATTGTGTTCATCCTCTATCCGCGCCTGACGCAGCTCGATTTCACCGGGCCGTACGAAATTCTTTCGCGCCTCCCGGGCGTCGAGGTGATCGTCGCAAGCAAGGAAGGCGGGACGCTGGCGTCGGAAACCGGCTTGCAGTTCGCGGGCCTGACGCGGCTCGCAAATATTTCACACGCGGACATGATCTGCATTCCGGGCGGACCCGGTCAGACCGAAGCGATGCAGGATATGGAGTTCATGAGCGACGTGCGCCGGCTCGGCGAAGGCGCGCGCTACGTGACCTCCGTCTGCACGGGCTCTCTCATTCTTGCGGCGGCGGGGTTGCTCAACGGCAAACGCGCGGCGTGCCATTGGGCCTATCGCGAAATGCTTGGTCTGTTCGGCGCGATCCCGGATGCGGCGCGTGTCGTGCGCGATGGCGACGCGATCACCGGCGGGGGCGTCACGGCGGGAATTGATTTCGGTTTGACGGTGGCCGCGGAATTGCGCGGGCCTGCGGTCGCGCAGACGCTGCAATTGATGTTGGAATATGCGCCAGCGCCGCCGTTCGACAGCGGGCGGCCTGAAACCGCGCCGCCGGAAATTCTCGAAAGCGCGCAAGAGCGTTTCGCCGCGTTCGCAAAAGCGCGCGCCCAAGCCATGCAGGAGATCGCCGCCCGTGCTTGAACTTCGTCCCAATTGCGAATGCTGTGACCGCGACTTGCCGCCCGAAAGCGCGGAAGCGCGGATTTGCACCTACGAGTGCACGTTCTGCGCGTCCTGCGCGGAGAACGTGTTTGGGGGCGTTTGCCCGAATTGCGGCGGCAATTTTGTCGAGCGGCCGATCCGTCCCGCGGTGAAGCTGGCGAAAGACCCGGCGTCGATGAAACGCAAGCTGCGCCCGGCGCCTTGCGGCGGACGCGCGGCGTAAAGAAAGGGGCCGCCACTTCTGGCGGCCCCAACGGCTCAGTCCTTGGACAAATCTTCGCGATCGGCGGCGACGAATTGCTCCGCGACATTGTCGTGGGTCGCGGCATAGCGCTCCTGCGCCGCGCGCGTGTGCTCCATCGCCGCGCGCAGCTTGGCCTTTTCAAATACACGTAGCTTGTGTGGTCGACGCCGATGGCGCCGGCCTCGGCAAAGGCGTCGACGTCCGCGCCGAGGAACGTCAACAGCCAGCCCTTGTCCTTCTGCCGGCCTTCAAGCAGCGCCTTGATCGCGTCCTTCTTGCATTCCCTGCTCGCGTTTTCGAGTCCATCCGTGATGATGACGAGCGAAACGCCTTCGCCGTCGCGCAATTCGACTTTGTCGATTTCGCTGACAACGCTGCCAATGGCGTCGAGCAGCGGCGTGCCGGAGCGCGGGACGTAAGTCTTGCGGCTCAGCTCCATGAACGACGCAGCCGGTTCGGCGCGCGCGAGATGGTCGATGCTTTCGGAGTCGAAGATCGTCAGCGAAAGCCGCGCGTCGACTTTGTCGGAGCGGCGCATGCCCATCACGTATTCGTTGAACGCATCGATTGTCGTGTCGCGGCAGCTCTCCATGGACCCGGAACGGTCAAGCAAAATGTGGGCGTAAAGCGGTGTTTTGGACATTCGCACGCTCCTCCTTGCCGGCGCGAAGCGCGACGGCAGCGTGCGCACATGGGTTTACGTGAAGCGCGCGCCAAGGGCGCGGCGAAAAATTAAATTGTATCGAGGGCTACATCGAGCGCGGGCGCAGAGTGCGTGAGCGCGCCGACGCTGATGACATCGACGCCGGTTTCAGCGATCGCGCGTACGGTTTCGAGCGAAACGCCGCCAGAGGCTTCGAGTGGAATCTTGCCGTCGACGCGTTTCACGGCTTCGCGCAAATTTTCGAGCGTGAAATTGTCCAAGAGGATCGCGGTCGGCGCGAAGGCGAGCGCTTCTTCGAGTTGCGCAAGCGAATCTACTTCGATCTCGATCGGCATGAGATGGCCGACGGCTGCCTTCGCACGTTGAAGCGCGGGCGCGACGCCGCCGGCGGCGGCGATGTGGTTGTCCTTGATGAGGATGGCGTCGCTCAACCCGTAGCGATGCGGCAGACCGCCGCCGAGGCGCACCGCGCGTTTTTCGAGCGCGCGCAGGCCGGGCGTCGTCTTGCGCGTGCAGGCGATCTTCGCGTTCGTGCCGGCGACCGCGTCGACATAAGCGCGCGTCAGCGTCGCTACCCCGGAAAGCTGGCCGACGAAATTGAGCATCACCCGCTCGGCCCGCAGCACGGAGCGGGCGTAGCCTTCGAGTTCCGCAATCGTCTCGCCGGCGCCGACGTGCGCGCCGTCCTGGGCCCTTACTTTGAGAAGAATATCCGGGTCGGTGATCCAGGCGGCGAGGCCAGCCGCATCAAGGCCCGCGACAACGCCAGCTTTGCGCGCGACGAGTTTCCATGCGCCGCGCGTGTCCGGCTCGATCAGCGCGTCCGTCGTCACATCGCCCGCGACGCCCAGATCTTCGGCGATCGCGAGCCGCACGATCGGCTCGAGCATCGCGTCAGGCAAAGGCGGGAGTGAGGGCGGCGCCGGCGGTGATGAAGGTGCGTTTCTGCGCTCCGGCATGGGGATAGTCGCTCCGATAATGGCCGCCGCGGCTTTCGCGGCGCGCAAGGGCGGCGGCGATGATCATGCGCGCGGCGGCGAGTTCGTTGGCGGGGCCAAGATCCTTGCAAAGCTTTTCAGTGCGGTCGAGCGCATCGACAAGCCCCGCCTCGTCGCGCACGACGCCGACGTCGCGCTGCATAAGCTCGCGTAAGCTGGCGCGCGCGGGAAACGCCAATTCGGGCGGCGCGCCTCTTGGCTGCGCGGCGGCGCGTTCGCCGAACTGACTATCGCGCAGGCGCTCGGCGATGCGATGTGCGAACACAACGGCCTCAAGCAGTGAATTGGAGGCGAGGCGATTGGCGCCGTGCGCGCCCGTGGAAGCGCATTCGCCGACGACCGAGAGGCCTTCGACCGTCGCCCGGCCCCAAAGGTCGGAGGCGACGCCGCCCATGTGATAGTGCGCGGCCGGAGCCACGGGGATGGGCGTTGTGCGCGGATCGACGCCGCCGTACATGCACGCCGCGAAAACGGTCGGGAATTCCTTTGGGAATTTGGCGCCGATGGCCTTGGTGCAGTCGAGATAAGCGCCGCGCCCGGCGATGCGCTCGTTGTGGATGGCGCGCGCGACCACGTCGCGCGGGGCGAGTTCGGAGACGAAGGATGCGCCGCGATCGTTGACGAGCTTGGCGCCTTCGCCGCGCAACGCCTCGGTGGCGAGCGGGGCGGGGTCGCGGCCGATATCGATGGCGGTGGGATGGAATTGAACGAATTCCGAATCGGCGATCAAAGCGCCGACGCGCGCCGACATGGCGAGGCCGTGGCCGCGCGCTTCCGGCGGATTGGTCGTCACCGCGTAAAGCCCGCCAATGCCGCCGGTGGCGAGCACGACCTCGGCGGCTTCGACGCTGACCACCTGATCGGAATTAGCGCGGCAGATCACGCCGCACACGGCGCCGTTGGCGTCTTGCATGAGCGCGCGGGCGGCCATTCCTTCCATCACCTCGATGTGCGTCGCCGCACGCACCGCGTGCGTCAGCGCCTCCATGATGGCTTTGCCGGCGAGATCGCCGCTGACGCGGACAACGCGCGGGCGCGAGTGCGCGGCTTCCAGGCTTTGCGCCAGCTTGCCGTCGGGCGTGCGGTCGAATGGTACGCCGAGCCCGATCAAATCGATGACGCGCGCCGGCCCTTCCTCAGCAAGCAGATGCGCGACGACCGGATCGACGAGCCCGGCGCCTGCCTTGATGGTGTCTTCCGCGTGCAGATCGGCGTTGTCGCCGGATGCGATGGCCACGGCGAGCCCGCCCTGCGCCCATGCGCTCGACGAGGCTTGGCCCAGCGGCGCTTGTGAAAGCACGCGCACCGGGCGCGGCGCGAGTTTCAGCGCGAGAAAAAGGCCGGCCAGCCCCGCGCCGACGATGACGATGTCGCTGCGTTCAGCCATTTGAGGCCACTCCCCCTCTCCCTTGCGGAGAGGGGGTTAGGGGGTGAGGGGCGTTCAACGCACACAATTCTAGAGAGCTAGTAACGCGCGCCTTCAAAGCCGCGGTACGCAATCGTTCGCCCCTCATCCGGCCGCTGCGCGGCCACCTTCTCCGCGAGGGAAAAGGTTGGGCGTCGCGCACCGCTCTAGACCAATTCAACCGCGACTTCCGGCTTGTGCGTCTCGAAACTGCGCGGCGGGCCTTTGGGCAGCGCGAGCATGGCGTCGATGGCTTGCTTGGCGCGGATGCGGATGTCTTCGGGGATGATCACTTCGTGCTTCATCTCGACCAGCGCGTCATAGATGCCTTCGAGCGTGATGCGCTTCATGTGCGGGCAGAGATTGCAGGGGCGGATGAATTCGATGTCGGGCGCGCTGGCGGCGACGTTGTCGCTCATCGAGCACTCGGTGAGCAGCACGACTTTCGCCGGGCGGGTCTTCTGGACGTAAGCGCCAAGCGCCGCGGTCGATCCGGCGAAATCGGCGGCGCTCATCACGTCGGGCGGGCACTCCGGGTGGGCGAGCACGACGAGGCCCGGATGCGCTTCGCGCAATTCGGCGACATCTTCGGCGGTGAAGCGTTCGTGCACTTCGCAGCGGCCATGCCAGGCGATGATGTGAATGCCGGTTTGCGCCGCGACGTTCTTCGCCAGATATTCGTCCGGCAGGAAGATCACGCGATCCGTGTTCCATTGCTTCGCCGCCCATTCCGCGACCTGCGCGGCGTTGGACGAGGTGCAGGTGACGTCGCTTTCGGCTTTCACCTCCGCCGACGTGTTGACGTAGGTGACGACGGGCACGCCGGGGAATTTCTGCTTGATCAGGCGCACGTCTTCGCCGGTGATCGACGAAGCAAGCGAGCAGCCCGCGCGCAGATCGGGGATCAGCACCGTCTTTTCCGGCGCGAGGATCTTCGAGGTCTCGGCCATGAAATGCACGCCGGCTTGCACGATGATGGCCGCGTCTGTCGCCGCGGCTTCGCGGGCGAGCGCGAGGGAGTCGCCGCGGAAATCGCCGACGCAGTGGAAGATTTCGCTCGTCATGTAATTGTGCGCGAGGATGACGGCGTTCTTTTCGCGCTTGAGCTTGTTGATGGCCGCGATCAGCGGCGCATAAGCCGGCCACTCGATCGCCGGGACGACCAGCTTCACGCGTTCGTAGAGCGCGTCGGTTTCGGCTTTGATCTCTGGCGTGTAGGCGAGGCCGCGCCGGCCGGCGGCGTCGAGCCGGCCCCAAGTTCCATGCACGGCTCGTGGGTCGCAGCCGCCGCCATCGCCGGCGACCAGGGGAGCGTCAATGATCCGGGCCATCGTCGGCCTCCATGGATACGATTATGCTCAATTGGAGCATATATGGGGTGTGCAAAAGAGCCCGACAAGGGCCCGCTCACCCCTTATGCTTCAAGGGAGCATAAGCCGCGCACGATAGGCCGATGACGGCCTCAACGCAAGCGATTCACGCGGCGAGGGCGCCGACCAGAAGCTGGACGGAGAGCCCAAGGGTATTGGAACTGAACGAAAGGCGCGCCCCGATCTGCTCCGCGAGGCCCACCATGATGCGTATGCCGACGCCGCCATCCACCCTCGGATCGAAATGTTCCGGCAGCCCGACCCCGTCGTCCTCCACAACGATCAGCAAGCCGCTGGCGCCGACCGCCTGACAGGCGACCCGCACCTGGCCGGAAACGCCGGTGGGATGGGAATATTTGTAGGCATTGACGATCGCTTCGTTGACGATCAGCCCGATCGCGGAGAGATCGCCTGCCGGGGCCTTGAGCCCGACGCCAAGCGACCGGTGCAGCGCCATGCACCCGTCCGGATCAAAGGTCTGGCGCGCAAGGTCGCAGATCTCGCCAAGGAAGCGATCCACGTCCAGGAGCGCGCTGTCCGCCTCGCCCGACAGGAGCCGATGGAGCCGAGCGATAGCTTCGATACGGCCGGCGGTCTCCTCGAACATGGATTGGACCCGCGCCGCGGGGATTGCGCCGCCATGGCCGGCGACCTTGGCTTGAATGCGGACGAGCGCCGCCACCATGGCAAGACTGTTCGCCACACGGTGATCGCTCTCGGCTGTTCTGGATGCCGCGGACAGCTGACTGGTCGCCATCATGGCCAACTTACCTAAAAATAAACCGCCCGTGATTACCTGCGTATCACCTCAAACAAGGGCAGTAAAGCGCAATGGACATTGGCATTAACCATGCTTACGCAACAATTAGACCTGAGCTATATAGTAATATTATGGGGTCTCTTGGGTTTAAACATTTGATGGGTAAAAGGGATAAAATGAGTAATTGACGCCAAATAGGAACTTTGCGTATCTGGAACATGTTTGTTGAGGGTGTTGAGGGGGTCCAGATGACGAAACTCACGCGCGGGGAACGACTCCAGATCATGTTGACGCATGACGAGTTGCGCGCCCTGGACGATTGGCGGTTCGAGCGGCGCATGCCGAGCCGCGCCTCCGCCATCCGCGAATTGCTGAAGCGGGGCCTCAAGGCGGAAGGCTTCGACTTTGCCGACGGGCGCTCGAAATCGGGCGATTTCGGCGTCATGGATGGCGCCGATCAAGACGA
Source organism: Caulobacterales bacterium (assembly GCA_035549695.1). Taxonomy (GTDB): domain Bacteria; phylum Pseudomonadota; class Alphaproteobacteria; order Caulobacterales; family Aquidulcibacteraceae; genus Vitreimonas. Next base: position 12,959 of record DASZQK010000001.1, read on the forward strand.
CGGCTAAAAGCTTGCGCAACCCGCGCGGCCTGCGCCGCGTTCAGAACATCCCGGAGGTGGCATGCGCATGCGGCCTTATGCTTGGGCGCTTTCGTGCGCCGCGCTGGCGTCAGCTTGCGCCACGACGCCCCCGCCTTCGCGTCCAATTGGCGGGCCAACCCAACCCGCCGCCGCGTTCGCGCTCGAGGCGGCGCGATTTTCCGATCTGCCGGGCTGGTCGACAGCCGATTTGGCGCCGGCGCTCACCGCGTTTCAGCGCGCCTGCGCGACACGCAGTCTGCGCGCCGCCAATTCGCCGATGGCGGACAACGGACGCTATGGCGGCGCGGTGGCCGATTGGCAGCCTGCGTGTGCGGCCGCGAGCCAGGTCGCGCCGGGGGGCGAGCGTGCATTCTTTGAAAGCTTCTTCACGCCGGCTCTCGTTCGAGGAACGGGAGAAGCGCGGCTGACCGCGTACTACGAGCCCGTGATCGAGGTGCGCCGTCAACAGGAGCCGGGGTTCACCGAGCCGCTGCTGCGCAAGCCCGACGACATGATCACGGTCGATCTCGCCGCGTTCGCGGAAGCCTATGATAACGATACGCTGCGCGGCGCGCCGCGCAGACTAACGGGCAAGCTCAACGGCGCGACCGTGGTGCCGTATCCCAAGCGCGCCGAGATTGTCGCGCGGCCCGGCCAGGCGTTCGCCTGGGCCAATCCGGCGGATGTCTACAACTTGCAGGTCCAGGGATCGGGCCGCATCTCGTTTCCCGAGGGCGTGCAGGAACGCGCCAGTTACGCCGCACAGAACGGCTATCGGTGGTCCTCGGCGCTGACGCCGCTGCGCGACGCGGGGCAGCTTCCCGGCGGCGCGACGTGGGCCAATTTCAAACTGTGGGTCAATGCGCACACGCCCGAAGAAGCGCGCACGGCGCTCTCGGCGGATCCATCATATGTGTTCTTCCAAGAGGAATTGATCGCCGATCCCGGCATGGGCCCGCGCGGCGCGTCGGGCGCCAATCTCACGGCGATGGGATCAATTGCGGTCGATCCCGAGTATCACCCCTACGGCGCGCTTGTTTACGTGGACGGCGTGTATGATGGCGCGGCGTTCGATCATTTGCTCGTGGCGCAAGATACGGGCGGCGCCATCCGCCGCGGCCCATTGCGCGGCGACGTATTTTTTGGTTCGGGGCCGGAGGCTGGGCTCGCGGCGGAGCGCATGAACGCGCCAGCGCGCTGGTGGACATTGCTGCCGAAGGGCGCGCCGATCGCGTAACTCAATTTCGCCGCATTCGCCGCGCACGTCCGCAAGTCGGAGCGGGAGGCATGGCGGATCCCGAAACGGCACGAACCGTGTCGCGCATGCGTTTACGTCTGGTTGCGTGGACGGCAAGCGTTGCGCTCGTCGGAGTGTTCGTCGCGGTTCTCGTCGTGAGTTCGAAGACGCTGCTCCGCGATGCGCCGCCAGTGATCCGCGCATACGTCGAAGCCCAGTTGCATCCGGCTCCCGACGAGCGCGCGAGGCCGGCGCGGACGCGCGGCGACGTCAGCGCGGCTGCGTCCGCCCAAGCGCCTGCTTCCAGCGATAGTGCGGCGCTGGCCGACGCGCTCATCTGCTTCAGCCGCGATCGCGAACGGCGGCGGGCGGCGCAGTGTCCAGAAGCGTTGCGTCCACAATGGGACCCGAACGCCCGCCTGCCGGGCGAGCTCCCTCGGGACTCACAAGTTCCGGCCTATAATTTCGGTGAGTTGGTTCTTCGCAATCCGGGACGCTGCGAACTCGACGGCGGCGGCGTCACCATCGTCAAAGTGTGTCAGTCGCTCTACCGCGATCCGCCTCCGCCTTCGCGCGCGGCGGAGGAAATTTGCGAGGCGGGTGGCGTCGGGCCATGCCATCCGCCGCCCTTCACGGGGCCAATTTATGCGCGCCGTCATTGAGCCTGTTCGCGCGGCATGTGTTCGTCGATGAGCCAGGGATACGGATTTATCGCTTGGGCGCGCCACCATTTGTGCTCGGGGCCGAGCCGCTGAATCTCAAAGTGAAGGTGCGGCGTGGTGGCGTTGCCGGTTTCGCCGACATAACCGATCACTTGGCCTTGCCGGACACGATCGCCCTCGCGCAGTCCCGCCTCGCGCGCCGACAAATGCGCATAGTAGAAGACGAAGCGGCCCGAGCGATCGTATTCGTAGATGGTGATTCCGCCGCGTTCGCTGTCGAAGAAGCGCGCGATGACGCCATCCTGCGCGGCGAGAACCGGCGTGCGGGCGGGGGCGAGGATGTCGATGCCTTGATGGGAGCGGCCCTTCGCGCGCGCCGCGCCCCAGGTATCCGCGAGGTCAAGCGTCGCAACGCCTTGCACGGGGATGATGAGGGACGCCGGCGCGGGCGGCTCGACGGCTGCGTGCGCCGCGCGCGCCTGCAGCCGCTGCAGGCCGAGCTGAAGCACGGCGATCAGCGCAAGCGCCGCTACCGCGCCCGCCGCGACCTTGTTTTCAAGTCTCATAGGCTCTGCTCACGCTTGCGGCCGCAGCGGCGCCGCATCTTGGCCGCACGCGTGCGCTAAGCGTCAAGCATCGAGCTGCGGAGCCTTCGGGAATGCATCGGAGAGACGTTTTTAAATTTGCCGCCCAAGTCGCGCTCGGCGCCGGCGCGCTGAGTGCGGGGCTGAGCCTCGGCGGCGTCGCGCGTGCGGCCGCGGTTTCGCCGGCGCGGCGGCTCTCGCTGATCAATCTGCACACTGGCGACACCTTCAACGATGCCTACTGGGAAAACGGCGCTTACGTACCGGAGGCCATGGGCGCCATCAATCACGTGATGCGCGACCATCGCAGCGGAGACGTGCACGCGATCGATCCGATTCTCATCGACCTTCTCGTCGATCTTAATGGCCGCATCGGGTCGCACGCGCCGTTCCAGATTATTTCCGGCTATCGGTCGCCGGCGACCAACGCGGCGATGCACGAGCGCAGCGCCGGCGTCGCCTCGCACAGCCTGCACATGGACGGGAAGGCCATCGATGTCCGCGTGCGCGGCGTCGAGCTGGCGCATTTGCGCGATACCGCCTTGCTGATGCGGCAGGGCGGCGTGGGCTATTATCCGACCTCTGATTTTGTGCACCTCGACACCGGCCGAGTGCGGCGCTGGTCCGGCAGCTAGCCGGCGCTTTCGCCGGCGGCGTTCTCCACGCTGCTTCCCACGAACGAGACGCGCGCGCCTGGCCGCACGGCGTGGCCGAGTTCGAGCGCGTCCCAATTGGTGAGCCGCACGCAGCCATGCGATTCGGTCTTGCCGATATGCTCGGGCGCCGGCGCGCCGTGAATCCCATAGGTGTCGAGGCTGAGCGCGATCCACACGAGCCCGACCGGATTGTTGGGACCGGGACGGATGTCGAACTTGCGTCCCCCGGCGCGATCGAATGCGGGCAGGCGCGCGGGATCGAAGTGGTACACAGGATCGAAGGCGACGGCGCGAACTTCATAATCTCCGCTGGGCGCGGGATTTTCGTCGCTGCCGATAGTCGCCGGGTAGAAAGCCAACAATTGGCCTTGGGCGTCGAACGCACGCACGGCGCGCACGTTCTTGTCCACCTCGATCGCGGTCACTTCGCTGGAAAGGCCGCCGCCGGGCGCGGCAACGAGAATCTGCGTGTTGGCGCGATGAAAGTCGATCCCTGGATTGAGCGCGACCAGCAGGTCCGGGTCCATGTGAAATTTCTCTCCCAGCGCCTCCGCCACGCTGGAATAGCCGAGGCGTCGCAGGCGCGATTGCGCGCGCAGGCTCGGCGGAATCGAAACGAAGGGGCCGCGCACGTCGGCGGCGGTGATGGTGTACGGCGCAAGCGCGGGCGCGGCGTCGGCATTGGCGAGGCTGTTCAGCACGGCGGCGTCGCCCGCAACGCCGTGTTGGCTGGCATAGGCGGCGACCGCCTTGCGCACGTTCTCGCCGTCGCGCCCATCAATGGAGCCGGGCGAGAAATGCGCACGGTCCAACAACACCTGCAGGCGCAGCAGCGCCGCATCGTAGGCCGGCGCGGTCGCGTCGGCGCCTGGCGAGAAATCCGCCGCGTTCACGCGGTGCATCTCGGCCACGGCGTTCGCATTGAGCGGCGTGGTCGGCGGCGATTGCGCCCGCGCCGCGGGGCTTCCGCCCGAGCAGGCCAACGTCAACGCAACGGCGATCAATGCGGCGCTTGTCCTCATTGCACAAGTTACGCTGAAAGGCGCTGCTTCGTTCCCGCGCGATCTCAGTCGCGGCGCGGCGCCGGCACGTGCACGCCGCCGATTGGGCGTTCTGTCAAAACCTCGCGCTTGCAGCGGAACAATTCGGCGGGCCGCCCGCCGGCGCTGGCGTCGATTTCGCCCGTGCCTTCCACCAGCCCGGCGCGCTCGAGCAGGCGGCGGAAATTCTGTTTGTGGAGATCGAGCCCGGCGATCGCCTCGACCAGCCGCTGCAGATGCAACAGCGTGAACTTTTCCGGCGCCAGCTCGAACAGCACGGGACGATACTTGATCTTCGCGCGCAGGCGCCCGATGGCGGTGGCGAGGATGCGGCGGTGATCGGAGGCCATCGGTTCGCCCAGTCCGGGCGCAAGCGGTTTGGTGCCGATCTCATCGGCGCGTCCGCCCTCGAAACGCGCCCGATCGCGCGCGGCTTCCGGCGCCAGCCCGGCTTCGTACAGCAGTTCGAAGCGCTCAAGCGCGCGTTCCTCGTTCCACACGGCGCCATCGAGCGCGAAGGCGAGGCGCGCGCGCGTCCGCCGCTGCGCGGCGATCCCCGAATTGTCCGCTGCTTTCACCCAGGCGCGCAGGCGCGGGGCGATTTCGCCGTCGATCTCGGCTGGACGCCCGCCGCGCCAATCTTCCCACGGGAAGAAATCATACCAGTTGCGCCAGCCCGCGCCCTGCAGGACCGCGCGCGAAGGCGTGAGCGCCAGATAGGATATGGAGATCACACGGTCCGGCCCCGCGCCGTCGATATGCGCCAGCGGCGCTTCGCGGCCGCGGTCGCCGAACGTATAGAGCTGTTCGACATAGCCGATGTCGAATCCGGTCTGCTCGCTCACCCATTTGCGCAGCGAAAGTTCGAGCGTGCGGTCGCCAGCGGGATCGAACGGTCCGAACGGAAGGCCGCAAAGCCCTTCGGGTCCCTCGCGCGTGACGACGGCGAAGGGCGCATCCTCCGTCACGGCGACGATGACGGCGGATAGGCCGAGGATCACGCGCGGCGGCTGGCTCATGCGGCGAACCGGGACGGCAGCGTGAACGGATGGGCCTCGCCGAATTCCAGCCACGTCGCGCCGCGGCCGATGGCGTCGATCGCGCTGCTCATGCGTCCGCCGCGTCCGAGCGCGGCGTCCGCCAGCGCCACGAAGCGGCGATTGGGGCTTGCGGTCGGCGAGACGTCGCGCAGCGCCAGCGCGATCAGCGTCTCGTCCACGTCCGGATTGTGCGCGCATGCGGTGATGTAGGCGGTCGCGGTGGAGCGGCTGATGCCGGCGAAGCAATGAATGAGGATCGGCGCGGTTCGGTCCCACGCGGAGACGAACTCGATGATTTGGCGCATGTGCGTTTCGTCGGGATGATCGAGTCCGTCCATTTCGGTTTCGATGTCGTGCACGGAAAGCTGGAGTCGCTGAGCGTCGGCATATCCTTCGAGCGGCGGAAAGGGCGTGCCCGGATCGAGCAGGCTGACCACGCGCGAGGGGCGGCGAGTGCGGGCGAGTTCGGACGCGCGCGAAAGCGGGCAGACGATAATCGGCATGGGCGGAGTTTAAGCCGGATCGATGAGCGACTTAAAGCGCCTGAGGAAGGCGGCCTGCACCGTCGCCGTCGCCTGTGGCGCTAGTTTGAGCTTCATTCCCGCGGGCGGGGCGCCGAAAAAGCCGCGCGCTTCCTTGTCCTCGAAGCCGGCGAGTTGTGTCGCCTCGAAATAGGCGGAAATCTGATCGGCGCGCTTGATCACCGCCTTCACCGCCGCCGGCGTTTTCGCCGGCAAACCGAAGCGCACATGGATCGCCGCTTCAAGTCTCGCTTCAAACGCCTTGTAGTCGAGCCCCAGCGCGGCCTTGAACGGACTGATCATATCGCCGATCACGTATTCGGGCGCGTCGTGCAGCAAGGCCGCGAGGCGCCATGTCTTGGGCCAGGAGGGCGCAAGCTTCGCGCTGATCTCCTCGACCAGAAGCGAATGTTGCGCGACGGAGAAGGCGTGCTCGCCCAGCGTCTGTCCGTTCCAGCGCGCCACGCGCGCCAGCCCGTGGGCGATGTCGGCGATTTCGATATCGAGCGGGGAAGGATCCAAAAGGTCGAGGCGGCGGCCCGACAGCATGCGCTGCCAGGCGCGCGGCGGAGCGGCTTTTGCTGCGGGACGAGGGGGCATGCGGGCCTCAGGATCGAGTCACGGGTGCAACATCGCCCTGAACGCGCGAGCTTTCAATTGTGCGCGGCCGCATAGTCGCGCTCCGCCAGGCGCTTCATGTGATTGAGGACGCGGAAGTGCACTTGGCGGGTGATGTCGGCGGTCCACCAGTCGAAATAAAAGCCCGGACGCACCTGAAGGCGATACCAAGACGTCGCGGTGATCTTGGTGGCGCCGTCGGCGGTGCGTGTCAGCGCGATCCGGCCCCGGTCGAAGCGGAAATGGCCCGTCACCTCCGGATGATCCGGCTGCTTTGTCACCTCGAACGTCATGGATTGATTGGGCGTCAGTTCGGTGATGCGCTCCTCGAAAGCGACGCCGTCGCTGAACCGGCAGCTGCGCGCGGCCCCGACGCGCGGCGCTTGCGCCACCGATTGCACCGGCGCGGGCAGGCCGAGGCGCCAGAGCCAATATTCCGGCGCGCTGGTATTCTCGGGATATTGCACGACATAGCGCCAAACATATTCCGGCGGCGCGGCGATCACGATGGAGTCGGTGACGGCCGCCTCATGGTCGGGCCTGGGTCCGCTCGCCTCGCCCACGACCGCCAGCACCACAAGCGGCAGCAGGCTGACCTGCACGCTCTTGCGCGCGCTTGTGGATCGAATCCGCGCCAACCATCGCCCAGCCACGGCGCCGAGCGCCACAAACGTGATCAATGGCAGCGACAAGATGATGAGGCAAATGACGCCTTCGTGCAGAAAGGCCGCCGCGCCGATGAATTGAATCAGAACGAGAGCGCCGACCAGCGCCGCCGTCGCGAGCGGATGATAGCGTTTGGGCCCCAACGTCAACGCCAACACGAAGCCTTGGACGAACGGGAGCAAGATGGTCAGGCTAATTCCCGCCGTCGCGGAAAATGCGCTGTATTGTTCGAGGCTGACCGGTCCGTAGCGCGCGAACGCATAGGGCGCGGCGACCAGAACGACGCCGGCGAGACATCCGAGCACGACCGCCACGATCGCGCGCAGCGGAGACAATTTCGCCCATCGACCACTGTCGTCGTCCATTCCTTCACGCTAGCACGATTGCGCCGCCGCGCCGTTCGGACGCAGTGTCGCGCGGCGGATAGCTCGACATCGCGTTGGCGCGACTTGTCGCGGCGACTTACGCCGCGGCGTTCGCGGCGCCATATTCATCCTGAAAGGAGGCGCGCATGCATGGTCTTACACGCGTGATTTTGCGGCTTGGCCGCAATCCCGGATATCCGGAGGGCGACGATCACTATGGTTACACCATCCACGCACCGCTCGACGGAGACGGCCAGCTCGATCCGGAGCTCTGGCGGGAGAAGCGGGAGCACTGCACGGTGCGGCGCTTCCATCCCGACGAGCCGGCGGCCGATGGCTGGCTGCGGCGCCGCGGCGAAAATTGGTATTTCTGGTACGATGAAGACGATGAAGGCCCCGAGGAACCGTTGTTCAGGCTGGGCGCGCATCGTCTCGTCGTGGGCGAGTACGTCACTGTCCGCGAAAGCGACGGCGACGTGATGACGTTCCGCGTCGCGGAGACGGCGCCCGTCTAGCTTTGCCAGAGTTGGCGGCGCAACGCCGTGTCGCGCTCGGTGAGAGCGCCGTCCTGCGCAAGTCCGTCCAGCCGGGCGAGCGCGGAGGCGCGGCGCTGCGCGGCGTCGACGCCGCCAAGGGAGGCCAGATGGGACTCCACCACGGCCCGCATGCGTTGGCCTTCAGCGTCGGCGTGATCTTCGTACACGCGTTCGATCAGCGCCAATTCTTCTTCCCACATCGCGCGTGCGCCTTGGCGGTCGCCGGCCGCGGCCGCCGCGAGGCCCACGCGCTCCATCGCCACGGCCAGTTCGCGCGCCGCATCCAGCGCGCCCGCCGCCTCCGCTATCTCAAGACGCAGGCTCAAGCTTTCATCGAAGGCGGCGCGCGCGCTTTGGTGAGCCTGCGTTGAGAGCGCGGCCTCGCCCGCCAGCAGCAGCGCCGCCGCGAGCGCGCGCTTGGCGTCCTCGTCCTGCGGCGCGGCGCTGCGCACCTGGCGGCGCAATTCCACGGCCCGCGAATACGCATCCAGCGTCTGTGCGGGCGCGTTCGCGCGGCGAGCCGCCTCGCCAAGGCGCAACCAGGTTGCGGCGAGGTCCGCGCGCCAGGGGATGTTCGGCGCGGCGTCTCGAGCGAACGGCTCGATGAGCTTGCGCGCCTCGTCGGCGGCGTCTCGGGCGGCTTCGAGGTTCTCCGCGGCGAGCTCAAGATCGGACAATTCGAGCAGCGTGTGCGCGAGGAACCGTGTCGCGGCTTCTTTGCTCGGCGCTTCCGCCAGCAATTGTTTGGCGGACGCCGCCGCATGCGCGAGGCCGTCCCTTGCTTCATCCATAGCGCCAAGTTTCGTGAGCAAGGCCGCGCGCACGCGCCACAAGCCGGCGAGCGCCCAGCGTTCCTCGGGATCGACCGCGGCGAGCTTGACGCGCAGCTTGAGCGCCTTGTCCATCGCTGCGCGCGCTCCGGCGGCGTCGCCCAGAGCAAAGGCGGCTTCCGCCATCAGCGCTTGCGCCTCGGCCAGGACGGCGCGCCAATGCGCCTCGCCGGGCTCGGCTATGCACAAGGCTTCGTAGCGGCCGATGGCTTCGTTGAGCCGGCGCCGCGCTCCGCTCGGCATAGCGAAATCCAGATCGAGCACGGCGACGCGGAATTCGGCGTCGGCGATGTCGGCGGCGAGGGCGGGCGGCTCGCCCGCCTGCACCGTGAGCGCACGCAGCATGGCGACCAGGCCCTCGGCGATGTTGCGCGCCGCCACCGCGTCGGTCAGGGCGTCCAGCTCAGCGATGCGCCCGAGTGCGCGCGCGTACCAGCGCGCCGCGGCGATGTCGGTCGGGTTGACCGCGAGGAGGGCGTTTTCGATGCGGGCCGCCGCGGCGTAGGCGTCGCGCGCCTCGTCCGTTCCGCCGCGCGAGCGCGCGATTTCGCCGAGAATGAAGGCGGCGCGGGCGCGCGCGGCCTCATCCACCGACCGTTTGAACACGCCGAGCGCTTCCGTGCGCGCGCCTTCCAAATCACCCGCCTCGGCGGCCAGACGACTGAGCCCGAGCCGGGCCAAGGCGTCCAGCGGATCGAGCCGCGCGGCCAGCGCCAACGCCTTCCGGGCGCGGGCTTCGTCGAAACCATCGGCGAGGGCGGCTGCGCGGCGGGCGGCCGCCAGCGCGCCGGGCCCTTCCGCCGCGGCCTCCGCCAGCAACGCCTCCAGCATTGCGATCCTGCGGTTTTCTTCCACCATTTCAGGTCTTTTCCCGGCTGACTTGGTGAACGGTCACAAACCGTAACGCAACGTGTGTTGAGGGGTCCCAGGGCTGGCCATACATCGGAACCTGGTTGGGGGGCCCTGGGCGGGGAATATCAGGGTGAGCACTTTGCGTCGTCAGCAGACTGTAGCAGGGCCGGCCATGTGCGCGGGCGTGGGCGTCCATACCGGCGCCCATGTGCGGTTGGCGCTGACGCCGGCGCCGGCGGATACGGGGATCGTATTCGTCCGCAGCGACGTCGCCGCCGGCGAAGGCCGCATCAAGGCGCATGCCGATCACGTCGCCGCCACGCAGAACAGCACGACGCTGCGCAACGAATTCGGCGTGGAGATCGCCACGGTCGAGCATTTGCTCGCCGCGTGCGCCGGCCTCGGCGTGGACAACCTGTTTGTCGAGGTCGATGGACCCGAACTGCCGATCCTCGACGGCTCGTCCGCGCCGTTTGTGCAAGTCCTCGCCAACGCCGGCGTGAAGGCGCTCTATTCGCCGCAACGCGTCATTCGCGTGTTGGAGCCGGTGGAAGTGCGCCACGGCGCGCGCAGCGCCGCGCTGTTGCCGCCGGATGGATTCGACGGGCTCGATCTTGATGTCACCATCCGCTTCTCCGATCCCGCGATCGGCGTGCAGCGCCGCCGTGTTGCTCTGACGCCGGAAACGTTCCTCAACGACATCGCCGATGCGCGCACCTTCGGCTTCCTTTCGGATGTGGATCAAATGCGTGCGCTGGGCCTTGGCCGCGGCGCTTCGCTCGACAATACGGTGGCCATTGATGGCGGGCGCGTCGTCAATCCCGAAGGGCTCCGCTTCGACGACGAATTCGTCCGCCACAAATTGCTCGACGCGGTGGGGGACTTGGCGCTCGCAGGCGCGCCCATTTGTGGCCGTTTCGTGGCCGACCAGCCGGGCCACGCCATCAATGCGCGTCTGGTCAAGGCGCTGTTCGATACGCCGGAAGCCTGGCGCTGGGAGCACGAGGCTCGGGCCCCGATGCCGGCGCACGCGCTGGCCGCGACCGGCTGATTTCACCCTTCCCGTAAGCAGCGGCGCCCGCTTTGCGCCACGGTCTTTGTCTTGTATTGAGGCCGGGCGTTCTGCTTCGCGCGGGCGCGGGGGAAGCGTCCTGAGCAGGAAGAGGCCAGGGGATGAAGCTGCGGAATAACCACCTTCGCGCGCTCGGCGCAGCCGCTCTTGCGGCCGGTCTTGGCGCGTGCGGCCACACCCGCGGCCACGAAGAAGCGTTGCAATTCCAGGAAGAGCCGGTGGCCACGCTCTACAATCAGGGCGCCACCTATCTGGATCAACGCCGCTGGCAAGAAGCGCTGCACTCCTTCCAGGAGGTGGAGCGCCAGCACCCCTATTCCTCATGGGCGCGCCGGGCGATGCTGATGGAAGCGTACGCCAATTATCAGAACAACAAGTATGACGAAGCGATCGAGGATGCGCAGCGTTTTGTCTCGCTGCATCCGGGCAACGAGAATGCGCCCTACGCGTATTATCTCATCGCCATCTGCCATTTCGAGCGCATCCTCGATGTCGGCCGCGACCAGGCGACGACGGAGCACGCGCTGCTGGCTCTGCAGGACGTGGTGCGCCGCTACCCCGACAGCGCCTACGCGCGCGACGCGCGGCTCAAGATCGACATGGTCTATGATCAGCTCGCCGGCAAGGAGATGGAGGTCGGCCGTTTCTATCTGATGCACGATCAGCACCTGGCCGCCATCAACCGCTTCCGCAATGTGATCGAGAACCCCAACTACCAGCGCACCAGCCACGTGCCGGAAGCGCTGCACCGGCTCGTCGAGGCCTACCTCACGCTGGGCATGACCGAAGAGGCGCAGCGCATGGCCGCGATCGAAGGCCACAACTTCCCGGGCAGCGTCTGGTACCAGCGGACCTATGCGCTGATGACGCAGAACAACGTGGCGCAAGTGTCGGAAACCGAGGCCGAGCACCGCGGCTGGTTCTCCCGCACCTTCGGCGCGGTGTTCTAGCCGGATCGGAGTGCGATTCATCGCATTTGAATCCCGCCCGCGCACCTCATAAAACGCGGGCATGCGTCTCTATTCCGGCCCGCTCTCCATGTTCGGCGCGAAGGCGCGCATCGCCCTTCTGGAGAAGGGCATCGCCTGCGAGATCGTCAACGTCCCGTTCGATTGGGACCGCGGCTACGACCCCAAGCACGCCGAAGTCGCGCGGATCAATCCGAAACGCCAAGTGCCTGTGTTGGTGGATGGGGATCTTGAGCTGTTCGATTCCTCGCTCATCTTCGAATATTTCGAGGATATCAAACCGGAACCGGCGCTGTGGCCTCGCGAGGCGAAGGCGCGGGCGCGCGCCCGGCTGACGGAACTCAAGTCGGACGAGGTCTTCTTTCCGATCATCATGAAACTGATGGGCCGTCCCGGGGAAGACGTGGCGCGCGCGGCTCGAGAAAACGCCCAGCGCTTCCATGCCGACATCGAGCAACAATTGGGAGACCGCGCCTTTCTTTGCGGCGACGCCCTCAGCTACGCCGACATCGCCTTTTACCTCGCCCAGCTCTGGGGCGAACGCTGGACGGCGCCCATGCCTCAATCCGCGCCTCGCCTCCTCGCCTGGCGCGAGCGCATGACGCGGCGCGCCAGCGTGCGCGAGGCGGCCGCAACGATCGTCGCCTACCTCGTGTCGCAGGACCAGCCGATTCCGCCGTTTCTCGCGGAGCTGAAGGCGCCATGAGCGCGGCGGACAAGCCCGTCGACAAGCTCACGGCGAAGGAGGCGGGGGCGGAGCTCGCGCGTTTGGCGCGAGATATCACGCAGCACGATCAGCGCTACTATCGCGAGGACGCGCCGACCATCTCGGACGCGGAATACGACAAGCTCCGCGTCCGCAACGCCGCGATAGAGGCGCGATTTCCCGAACTGGTCCGCCCGGACAGTCCGAGCCAGCGCGTGGGCGCCGCGCCGGCGGAGAAGTTCGGCAAGGTGCGCCACAGCGTGGCGATGCTCTCTCTCGACAACGCGTTCGATGCCGAAGATGCGCGTGCGTTCGTCGAGCGCGTGAAGCGCTTCCTCAATCTGCACGAACCGCCGGTCATCACGGCCGAGCCGAAGATCGACGGCCTCTCCGCTTCGCTGCGTTATGAGAAAGGCCGGTTCGTGCTCGGCGCCACGCGCGGCGACGGCCGCGAGGGCGAAGACGTGACCAGCAACTTGAAGACGATAACGGATATCCCGCACGCGATCAAAGACGCGCCCGCGGTGTGCGAGATCCGCGGCGAAGTCTACATGGAGAAGAAGGCGTTCGAGGCGATGAACAGGCGTCTCGAAGCGCAGGGCGCGCAGACTTACGTCAATCCGCGCAATTCCGCGGCCGGGGCGCTGCGCCAGCTCGACCCCAACATCACGGCGACCCGTCCGCTGCGCTTTATCGCCTGGGGCTGGGGCGAACTTTCAGCGCCATTGGCGGAAACGCAGTACGAGGCGATGAAGCGCATCGAGGCCATGGGCTTTCCGATCGGGCCGATGCTGGCGCGGTGCAACGGCGCCGATGAGTTGCTCGCGCTCTACGAGAAGATCCAGACCGCGCGGCCGAAGCTAGCGTTTGAGATCGACGGCGTTGTCTACAAGGTGGATTCGCTGGCGCTGCAGCAGCGCCTGGGTTTCGTCTCACGCAGTCCGCGCTGGGCGATCGCGCACAAGTTTCCCGCCGAGCAGGCGCAGACGGTGCTGGAAGGCATCGACATCCAGGTCGGGCGCACCGGGGCGCTGACGCCGGTCGGCCGGCTGAAGCCCGTGTTCGTCGGCGGCGTCACCGTCACCAATGTCACGCTGCACAATCCGGACTATATCGCCGGGTTCGACAATGACGGCGAACCCATTCGCGGCGGCAAGGATTTGCGCATCGGCGATACCGTGGTGATCCAGCGCGCCGGCGACGTGATCCCGCAAATTGTCGACGTCGTGCTCGAAAAGCGCGCGAAAGGGGCGCGGCGGTATCACTTTCCGGAGACGTGCCCGTGCCCGGTGAATTCGCCCGTGTCGGCCGAGGAAGGCTCGGTGCGTCGATGCACGGGCGAGTTCGCCTGCCCGTTCCAGCGCATCCGCCATCTTCAGCATTTCGCCGCGCGCGGCGCCATGGACATCGAAGGGCTGGGTTCAAAGCAGATCGAAGAGTTCTTCGAGCTGGGCTGGATCAAGGAGCCTGCCGACATCTTCAAGCTCGGCGCACACCGCGATGAGTTGATCGAGCGCGAGGGTTACGGCGAAAAAAGCGTCAACAATTTGCTGGCTTCTATCGAAGCGCGGCGCGAGCCCGAACTCTCCCGCTTCCTCTACGCGCTCGGCGCTCGCGATATTGGCGAAACCACCGCCGGCGTGTTGGCCCGCCGTTTCGAGACGTGGGAGGCGTTCGAGGAGGCGCTGGCGCGTGCGGTAAAGGCGCGTCCGGGCGCTCACTACGCGGCGCTGGCGAACACGCCCGGCGTCAGCGACGCCGCCTGCGCGGCGCTCGTGGCTTCGGCGCCGTCGCTGAAGGCGGGAGGCGATCTGTTCGATGATGTCCCGCCGAAGATCAAAGGCGTCAGCGCGCGCGCCTGGGAGGCGTTGACGACGGCGTTCGGGGATGCGCGCGCTGCTATCGTCGCCGTGAAGGCCGCGGCGAAAGAAGCGCCGGGCGAGGACTATCTCGATCTCGCGCGTATCGACGGCGTCGGGCCGGTCGCGGCCGAGCATCTCACCTCGTTCTTCGCCGAGCCGCATAATCGCAAGGCGCTTGATCGCCTCTTGAAAGAAGTGCGCGTGCGCCCCGAACCTAAAGCGGCGACGTCGAGCGAGGTTGCGGGCCTGACCATTGTGTTCACCGGCGCGTTGGAGAAGATGACGCGCGACGAAGCCAAGGCACGGGCCATTTCGCTCGGCGCAAAGGTCTCCGGCAGCGTGTCGAAGAAAACGGACCTGGTGGTCGCCGGGCCGGGCGCGGGCTCGAAGCTTGCCGAGGCCCAGGCGCTAGGCGTGAAGGTGATCGACGAAGACGCTTGGATCGAGCTCAGCAGCTAAGAGCGCCGGCGCGTCGGGCGACGGTGCTAAGACGCAGGCTTCGCGCGCTGGCGCCTATCCGCCAGCACGGCGCCGGCGACGACAACGAGATAGATCGCAAGGATCGTGGCGCCGGCCGCCGCCCGCAGCGGCCCGCCAGGCTGCGGCGAAAGCATGGCCACGATTTGCAGCGCGACCAGAAAACCGACGAAGCACGTCGCGGGCCAAGCGCTGCGGCCGAGCGCTTTTCGGCTCGCCGCCCAAGCCATCCCCATGACCGCCAGAAGGCCGATTTCCAGCGCCTGTTCGGGCGCCGGATAGTTCCACAATCCCAACCCGACTTTGCCGTCGCCGAACCAGAGTTCAAGGTCCGGTCTGTGCACCAGCAAGTCCAGCAGCCAGTGCGAAAAGACCGAGAATCCGATCAGCAGGGCGGCCCAACGCGTCTGCCGCAGCAACGCCATGGCGAAGCCGCCCCAGGCCGCCGACCAGAGAAGCGCCGCGGGCAGGCTGTGCGTGTAAGGCATGTCGAATAGCACGAGCTTCGAACCGGGCAGTGAGGGGTCGACGCTCGCGTGTTCGACGCCGCTCATGATGAACACGCTCCAGGCGATGTCGATCAGCTGGCAGCCGGCGACGGTGGTCCATAAGGGCGTCTTCGGCGCGGCCGCCTTGATCGCGAAGGCGACGGCATAGTGTCCCACAAACATGCGCGCACCCATCACGCGATCGGCGTTTCGCGGCGGCGCAACTTTGGCCGAAGCGGCGCGTGCGCTCCGCGGGGCCCTCAGTTGCGTCGTTCGGAGGAAGCGTATCGCGGGAGAGGTACCTCGTCCAACGCAATGACGACGGCGGACGTCGAGCGCGGCGTGCGGGCGATTGGCGTGCGGTCAAGGAAGGAAGGACAATCGGATTCATCGCGCCGCCGCGCCCGCGCCTCGGTGCACCTCCGGTGCTGATCCCAGGTCTCGAACAGAATTTCACCGGACGCAGTGTAGCGCCAGAGCTGTAATGTCAGGCCTTCGCCATGATCTTTTGACGCCGTGGCGTTGAGAACGGCGGCGGGTGAGCGCGCCTTCCTGGGCGCCGCGCCGATCTTGTTTTCAATCGACACCAGAATGGCGTGCGGCGCATCGTCCCCGTCGGGCGTTCGCGGGATTGGCCATGCCGCCAGCCAGACGAGCGCAAGCACCAGGGCGGATGAAACAGGCAGAGAAAGCCAACGCAGTCTCGGCATGATGCCAAACCTGGCCGCGGCGCTGGAAAGCATCCAGTCCTATATCGGCGCCGTGGCGGTTTCGAGCCATGTTTTCGCCTCGCCCTCGAGTTGCGGGCCGATCGTGTCGCGCACGCGCGCATGATACTCGTTGAGCCAGGCGCGCTCTTCCTTGGACAGCAGCTTCTTGTCGATCAGCTCGCGCGCGATCGGCGCGAGCGTCAGCGTTTCAAAGCCGAGCATCGGCCGCTCGCCGCCGGCGATGGCGGCGGCCGGGGTGACGACCTGCAGATTTTCCACGCGAATGCCGTAAGCTCCGGTTTTGTAATAGCCGGGCTCATTGGAGACGATCATGCCCGGCTCCAGCGGTTGCGTGTTGACGAATTTGGCGATGCGGTGCGGGCCCTCGTGCACGCCGAGATAGGCGCCCACGCCGTGGCCCGTTCCGTGGTCGTAATCGAGCCCAGCTTCCCACAACGCCATGCGCGCCAACGCATCGAGCTGATGGCCGGTCGTGCCCTTCGGAAAGCGCACCCGCGCCAGCGCGATGTGGCCTTTCAAGACGCGCGTGAAACGGTCCTTCATTTCCGGCGTGGCGCGTCCGATCGGCGCCGTGCGCGTGATGTCGGTCGTGCCGTCGAGATACTGACCGCCAGAATCGATCAGGAAGAGCTGGCCGCGCGCAAGGCGCCGATTGGTCTTCTTGGTCACCCGATAATGGACGATGGCGCCGTTGGGTCCGGCGCCCGAGATCGAGTCGAAGGAAAGATCCTTGAGCGCGCCGGTGGCCTGGCGAAAGCTTTCCAGCTTCATACAGGCGTCGATCTCGTTGACCTTGCCGCTCTGGCCCTCGGTCGCGAGCCAATGCAGGAAGCGCGAAACGGCCGCGCCATCGCGCGCGTGCGCGCGCCGCGCGCCCTCGATCTCTCGCTCGTTCTTGCAGGCGCGCGGCAGGACGACCGGATCGGGGCCGCGCACGATCTTCGCTCCGGCCCGTTCCAGTTGCTCGAAATACCATGCCGACGCGCTGGCCGGATCGAGCCGCACGCTCTTGCCGGAAAGCTCCGCCAGCGCCGGCGCCAAGTCCGCGCTCGGGCGCACGGCGACTTCGTTGCCAAGCCATTGCTTGAGGTCAGGGGTCACCTTGATCGGGTCGAGGAACAGGTCCGCGCGCCCGTCGGCGCGCAAGATCGCCTCGCCGAGCGGCAAGGGCGAACGCGCGACGTCGCCGCCGCGAATGTTGAACAGCCATGCGATCGAGGCCGGCGAGGTGATCACGGTCGCGTCCACCCGCTCCATCGCCAGCGCTTCGCCCAGACGGTGACGCTTCGACGCCGCCGCTTCACCCGCATAATCCTCCGGCTGCGGCGTCACCGCCGCGGCTGGCAGAGGCGGACGGTCGTTCCAGATCTCGTCGATCGGATTGGGAGCGAGCGGCACAAGCAGGGCGCCGGCGGCGTCCGCCGCGGCGCGCAGCTTGGCGAGCGCATCCGGAGAGAACAGTTTCGGGTCGAAGCCAATGCGCGCGCCCTTGGCCGCGCGCTCGCGGATGTACGCGGCGGGACCACCCTCAACCAGATCGCGGTAGGCGAACAGCTCCCCGTCCACCTGAGCGCGAACCTGCAGCGTGTAGCGTCCGTCGACGAACACGGCGGCCTCGTCCCTCAACACCACTGCGGCGCCGGCCGAGCCGGTGAAGCCAGTCAGCCAGGCCAGGCGGTCGTAGGCCGGGGGGACATACTCGTTCTGCCACTCGTCTTCGTGCGGCACGACCATCCCATCGAGGTCCAGCTTGGCCAGCATCTTGCGGAGCTGCGGCAAGTGCTTGCGCCCGAGGGCGGGGCCGCCTGGATCGTCATAGGTCTGGAACACGGGAACTTGCCTCAAGCTGGAGGTTCATTTGGGGTTCAGTCCTCTTCAGTTTAGGTGTTCGGACGCTCTGGTGAAGGGGCGAGCCGGCGCTGGCCGGGGAGAATGATGCCCAAAACGGTACGGATTGTTCTGGCCGCGGCAGTCTGCCTGCTGCTGTTCCTGGGCGCCGCCGCGTCAGCGCAGGTGCCGGACCCGTTCGCCCGCCAGCTTGCCCGGCAGCTCGCCCACGCCGAGCAATTGCTGCGTGACGAGGGGTACAGCCGGGCCGCCGGGCCCTTCGCGGGAGGGCTGGTGCAGCGCCAGAGCCGGACCTTCCCGGTCACTCTTCGGGCCGGGCAGGACTACCGCTTCGTCGGCGTGTGCGACTCGAATTGCCATGACCTCGACATGCGTCTTTACGACGCCAACAATGACCTCGTCGCGGAAGACGCAATGACCGACGACGTGCCGGTGCTTCATGTCGTGCCGCGCGCCACGGGCGTTCACAGCGTTGTCGTCAGCATGTACCGCTGCGCCGGCCCGAATTGCTATTTCGCGTTCAACGTCTACAGCAAGTAGGCCAGGGCTTGCGCCACACCAGCGTCGCCCACGCTTCGCGCTTGATCGTGCGTTCGAGCACCAGGCCCCGCGCTTGGTACGCCTGCTTCACCAGCGGCGCCTGCACGCGGAGCAGGCCCGAGAGGATAAGTGTTCCCCCCGGCGCCAACGCGGGCGCGAGGCGGGGGCTGAGCCTGATCAGTGGCCGCATCAGAATGTTGGCGAACACCAGGTCGAAGCGCTGCCGCGCGACGTGGCGCGCGCCGTCTCCTGCTATGACCCGTACGCGATGGGCGACGCGATTCTGTTCCGCGTTGATGGCGGCGATCTCGGCCGCGCGCGGATCGATCTCGATGGCGAGCGCGTTCGCGCCGCATTTGGCGGCGGCGATGGCGAGCACCCCGCTGCCGGCGCCAACGTCCAGCACATGCGCCACGCGCCGCCGGCGCAGCACGCCTTCGAGCCCGACGAGGCATCCCCAAGTCGTGCCGTGATGACCCGTGCCGAAAGCTTCGCTGGCTTCGATCCAGATGCGCTTGCGCCCGCCGCTTTCGCGCATGAGCGCATGCGCACCGGCGACGACGAAGCGTCCTGCCCGCACCGCCGGCAGACCATCGAGCGCCATCGCCACCCAGTCGGCGGGCTGGATTTCGCTGATATTGCAGTGAAGCTCGGGCGCCGCCGCGCCGATGATCGCCTGCGCGCTTTCGGCGTCCTGTTGGGTGGGGACATAGACTTCGAGACGGAAGCGGCTGGGTTCTTCCTCGAACCATGACACGGCGTCGGCGGGCGAAGGATCGTGGCGGTCCAGCTCGTCGGCGGCGGCCTTGATGAGGCCGAGCGGCCCGATGGCGGAAAGCAGAAGCATGGGCGAGGGCTTAGCGGGATCGCCCGCGCCAGTCACGCCGCCGGATCAGACGGGAACGGCGATAGTTCGTCCATGCGATATCAGGGGGCGAGCGGCGTCGTCAGCTGATTGTCGGTCCAGAGCCCCGCGCGCAACACGCGCCCATCCGCGCTCCACTCCACGCCCGGCCCGTTGCGTTTGTCGTTGGACCACATGCCTTCGAAGCGCCGCCCGTCCGCCAACACGTGAACGCCCGGCGCATCCTGACCAAGCGCCCCCGCGCCGCCGGCGAAGTGCGAACCATCGCGCCAGTAATAGATACCGAGGCCTTCCATCGCGCCGGCCTTGAACTGGCCTTCGTACCGATCGGTGGCGCCGGCGGCGAATGTGTAGATGCCGTAGCCGTCGAAGGCGCCGTTGGCGAAACTGCCCGCGTAGGCGTCGCCGCGTTGCGTCGTCGCCGCGCCGACGCCGTTGACGACGTTCTCGCCGCGCGAACGCGCCGCGCCGCTGGCGGCGTTTCTGGCGCGCGCCGCCGCGGCTTCCGCCTGCTGCTCCATGTCGCGCGCCGCCCGCGCGGCCTGCGCGACATCGGGATGCAGGACGGAGAGCGAAGGCAGTTCCGTCGTCTGCGCGGCGGCGATCGGGGCAAGCGCAAACAACGCCAGCGCGAGTGCGAAAATCGTTCTCATCGCGCCAGTGAGCCGCGCCGCGTCTCGGAAATCAACCTGATCACTAAATTGTCAGGACTTCACGCAGCGCTGGCGGGCACGACAAAGCTGTCGATCACGCGCTTTTCGCCGGCTTTTTCGAAATCCACGGTGAGCTTGTTGCCCTCCACGACGCGGACGCGCCCGTATCCGAATTTTTGGTGGAACACGCGCTCGCCCACGCCGAAATGCGAATCCTCGGCGCCGGATTTGACGACGAGCCGCGCCTCGCCTTCGAGCATGGGCGGCCGGCCGGGGACGCGCTTGTTTTCCTGCGCGCGCCGCCAGCCGGGGCTCTGGTAGCCAGACGAGAACGGCTCGACCGCCATGTCGCGCACGCCGCGCGCGCCGGCGCCGTATCCAGTCTCGCTGATCGCATCGATGTGGTTGGCCGGAAGCTCATCGACGAAGCGCGACGGCAGCACGGTCTGCCAGCGGCCGTGAATTTGCCGATTGGCGGCAAAGGAAACGCGCGCGCTTTCGCGGGCGCGGGTGAGGCCGACATAAGCGAGGCGGCGTTCTTCCTCGAGGCCCTTGTCGCCATTCTCTTCGATCGAACGCTGCGAGGGAAACACCGTCTCTTCCCAGCCCGGCAGAAACACGACGGGCCATTCGAGGCCCTTCGCCGCGTGCAGCGTGGAAAGATGCACGTTGTCGCCGTCGGACTCGTTTTCGATGTCGAGCACCAGGGCGACGTGTTCGAGATAGGCTTCCAGCGTATCGAACTGACCCATGGCCTGGACGAGTTCTTTCAAGTTCTCCAGGCGCGTCTGCGATTGCGGGCTTTTGTCGTTGCGCAGCATTTCCGTGTAGCCGCTCTCGTCGAGGATGATCTCGGCGAGTTCGACGTGGCTGACATGGCGCGATTGTTCGCGCCAACGGTCCAGATCGTTGAAGAAAGCGCGTAGCGCGGTCCGAGCCTTGAGCGGCAGGTCGTCCCCGCGAATGGCCTCGCGCGCCGCCGCCACCAGCGTCCGATAGCGGGTCGCGCCGCCGCGTGGCTCTTCGCGCGTCTCGATCACCTCGCCGGTGGATTCATCGAACAGCGGGCCATGATCGGTCACCCAGCGCGTTGGCGGCTTGCCGGCTTCGGCGTGCAGCTTGGCGATGGTGGTGTCGCCGACGCCGCGCTTGGGCGTGTTGATGATGCGTTCGAAGGCGAGGTCGTCGTCCTCGGATTTCACCAGGCGCAGATAGGCGTGCGCATCGCGCACCTCGGCGCGTTCGAAGAAGCGCGGGCCGCCGATCACCTTGTAAGGGATACGCAGCATCAGGAAGCGCTCTTCAAACGCCCGCATCTGCCACGCCGCGCGCACCAGCACGGAGCATTCCGAATAGCGCCGCCCTTGCTGGATCCAGCCCTCGATGTCGTCCGCCACCATGCGGGCCTCGGCCTCGCCGTCCCACACGCCGCGGACTTTGACGCGGTTGCCGAGTTCATCGTCGGTGAACAGCGTCTTGCCGAGGCGGGCGCGGTTTTGCGCGATGAGCTGCGCGGCGGCGCCGAGAATGTGGCCGGTGCTGCGATAATTGCGCTCCAGGCGCACGACCTTGGCGCCCGGAAAATCGTGTTCGAAGCGGAGGATGTTGTCGACCTCGGCGCCGCGCCAGCCGTAGATGGATTGATCATCGTCGCCGACGACACAAACGTTATGCGATTGCTGGCCGAGCAGGCGCAGCCAGAGATATTGGGCGACGTTAGTGTCCTGATACTCGTCGACCATCAGGTGCGAGAGCTTGCGGTGATAGTCCGCCAGCACGTCGGGGCGATTTTGGAAGATGCTGATCATGTGCATCAGCAGATCGCCGAAATCGCAGGCGTTGAGAATCTTGAGGCGCTCTTGGTAGAGCGCGTAGAGCGCGGCGCCCTTGCCGTCGGCGAAGGCGAACGCTTCGCCCTTCGGCACTTTGTCGGGCGAGAGCGCGCGGTTCTTCCAGCTATCGATGAAGCCGGTGAGCGACCGCGCCGTCCAGCGTTTCTCGTCGACGTTCTCCGCTTCGATGATCTGCTTCAGCAGGCGGATCTGATCGTCGGTGTCGAGGATGGTGAAATTGCTTTTGAGGCCGACCAGCTCCGCGTGGCTGCGCAGCATGCGCGCAGAGATGGAATGGAACGTGCCGAGCCACGGCAAACCGCCGGCGCCGGGGCCGAGCAGCTTTTCCACGCGCTCGCGCATCTCGCGCGCGGCCTTGTTCGTGAATGTCACCGCGAGCACGCCCCACGGCTTGGCGTTGCCGGTGGAGAGCAAATGCGCCAGCCGCGTCGTCAGCACGCGCGTCTTGCCGGTCCCCGCGCCCGCCAGCACGAGAAGCGGCCCATCGAGCGCCTCAACCGCCTCGCGCTGCTCGGCGTTCAGCCCCGCAAAATAGGGCGGCGTCGCCATGGCGCGCTGCGAGATGGGAAGGTCGTCAGACATTTGCAGGTTGAATCACGGAGGGTTTCAGATCAGGGCGCTTCTGGAGCAGGTAGCCCCATAGATAGGCGCTGCCGACATACGTGTCCGACCAGACGATGCGTTGGCCGCGGTGGTCCATAAAGTAGTTGCCAGCCTCAGAGCGATGCACGCGTTCGATGCTCTCCCAGTTCATCTCGCTGCGCCCGAAGGAGAACGCATTCGCTGGACCCTCAACGCCTCTCTCGGTCCACGTCACATGCGCGCGGGGTAGGCACATCAACAATGACATCCAGACAAGAACGCCAAGCCCGGCCGATAGGATGACCATAGTGAGCGCAACGCCGTTGCCGCCGCTAAAGAACCCCGAGGCGCCGCCAGCCAGCGTGACGAACCCGAGGAAGAGCGTGGTGAACCACCAGAACGGGGGCCACGGCCGGATTGTCGCGGCAAGCGCGTCAGAGCGATAGGGCTTGTTCAAGTGCGCAAGTTTGCGAGACGCGTATGCCCACACGAACGTGATGACGAATGTCGTCACGGTCACGATGGCTAGGCCCTCGATCAGGCCGATCCAATTAATCCCGAGCCACATCGCTCTTCTCGATTCCCCGCCAAGAGTGTTAGCACGAAGCGGGAACATAGGGATGGCCGCACGCAGGCGCTTGACTCATGCGTAAGCCTTGGCTTACAGTAAGTCATGGCTTACGATAAAACACTGACGGTTCTGGCCGATCCGACCCGCAGAGCGGTGTTCGAGCGCCTGAAAGGCGGCCCCCGGTCGGTGGCGGAGATCGCGGCGGGGCTGCCGGTCAGCCGGCCGGCGGTGTCGCAGCATCTCAAAGCGCTCAAGGAGGCGGACCTGGTGCGCGACGAACCGCGCGGCACAGCCCGCATCTACCGAATCCATGCGCCGGGGCTCGTCGAGCTGCGCGCCTGGCTGGACGGCTTCTGGGACGAAGCCTTGGCGAACTTCAAAGCGCATGCGGAGAAAGATGATGACGGTCGTTGAACTTGCCCCGGTCGTGAAGACCATCGATGTGCGCCGGTCGGCGATGGACGCGTTCCGCATCTTCACGAGCGAGATCAGTTCGTGGTGGCCGATGCAGACGCACAATCGCGGCGTCACCGCGAAAGGTGAAATCACAGTCAGGGTCACCATCGAGCCGCGCGTCGGAGGGCGTGTGTACGAGACGCTGAACGACGGGCGCGAACTCGAATGGGGCGCGGTCAAAGCGTATGAGCCCGGCAAATTGCTGGCGATGGATTGGTGTCTGGGACGCCCCGAAGGCACCGACGTCTCGGTGCGTTTCGAGCCGGTGACGGAAAATTCCTGCCGCGTGACGCTCACGCATGAAAATTGGGAGCGCATGGCGGCGGAGGGCGGAAAGCTTCGCGACGCTTACGAAAACGGCTGGGCCACCGTCTTCGAGAAGTGCTTCGGCGGTTACGCCAACAAGGCCTGAAGTCGAAATCCCGCGCCGTCGCGCGTCATTGGCTCGCAAGCGATGCGTTTGCGAGAGGAGAGAAATCATGTCGATCAAATTGCACGTTTTCCCGCACAGCCCGCGCGCCTTCAAAGTGCTCGCGGTCGCGCACCAGCTCGGGCTGGATTACGAGTTGAAGTTCTGCGATCTGCTCAAGGGCGGCGCCAAGACGCCGGAATTCACCGCGCTCAATCCGAACCAGAAGATGCCGGTGATCGAAGACGCCGGCCTCAAGCTCTGGGAATCCAACGCCATCTGCTGCTACCTCGCGGCGCAGAAGCCGGAAGGCGGCCTCGTGCCGGAAGACATGAATGCGCATGCGCTGATGCTGCAATGGATGTTCTGGGAATCGACCACCTGGGATCCGGCGTGCGCCATCCTTGCGTTCGAAAACGCCATCAAGCCGCTGCTCGGCATCGGCGCGCCCGATCCGGCGGAAGTCGAAAAGGGGGAAACGAAGGTCCGTGCGGCGGCGGCGATACTCGACGCCCATCTCGCGAACCGCGCCTATATGCTGGGCGATCGGTTGAGCCTCGCCGATTTCTCGCTGGGCGCCGATCTCATCATCGAAGACATGGCGCGCCTGCCGCTTGCGCCGTTCGCCAATATTCGCCGCTGGCGCGCCACGCTCGCGCAATTGCCGGGCTGGAAAGCAGCGCTGGCGATGCGCCCGGATATCGCCGCCGCGGCGTAAAGCTTTGGCTCGCCTCCGCTGCCGGCGCTTGTTACAGAGCGTCGGGCGGAGGCGAGTCGATGGCCGATGTGTTCATTTCGTATGCGCGCGAGGACAAAGCGCATGCCGACCGCATCGCGGGTGCGCTGAAAAGCGCCGGCTACGACGTTTTCTGGGATTCCGAAATTCCGCCGGGGCAGACCTGGGCGGACTACATCGAAAACAAGCTGTCTTCCGCCAAGGTCGCGGTGGTGCTGTGGAGCCAGACGTCGACAAAGTCGCAATGGGTGCGCGAAGAGGCGCGCATGGGGCGCGACCGCGGCAAGCTGATCCCGGTGATGATCGACGCGACGCCCGCGCCCTTCGGCTTCGGCGAAGTGCAGGCGGCTGATCTTTCGGGCTGGACCGGCGACACCAACGACGCGCGCTGGCAGCGCTTCGCGGCGGCCGTCGACCTCAGCCTGAAGCGGCCTCCAGCGCCGCCGCCGCCGCCCGCCCCGCCGCCGCCGCCGCCGCCGCAACCACAGCAGCCAACGCTCTCGTTCGCGACGGGCCGCGAGGCGAGTCCGCAGCAGCCTTGGCTCTACGTACAGAAATGTTTGCGTCTCTACGTCAACGGCGCCGGCCGCGCACGGCGCACGGAATTCTGGTGGTTCAACGTCTTCGTGTTCCTGGCGACGACGATGGCGGTGGCGGGCGACCTGTCGTCGGGCGTCAATTACGAGACCGGCGCGCCGAACTCGGCGGTGCTCACGGGCGTCGCGGTGCTTGCGCTCGCCTGCCCCACAGTCAGCGTCTGGTCGAGGCGATTGCACGATGTGGGGTTGAACGGCTGGCTGGCCGCGCCGGCGGTCATTCCGTATGTGGGCTGGCTGTTCATAGCCGTGGTCGGCTTCATTCCCGGCCAATCCGGCGAAAACAAGTACGGGCCAGATCCGAAAGCAGCGTGATCTGTCTCGCCTCCGCGCGCGACCGTTGCTAGACAGGGCGCCGCGGATATTGCGGAGGGGGCATGGCGGACGTGTTCATTTCCTACGCCCGGGAAGATCGGGCGCGAGCGGATTTGATTGCACGGAATCTCGCGGGCATGGGCCTCAACGTATTCTGGGATTCAGAGATTCCGCCGGGCCAAACCTGGGCCGACTATGTCGAAGACAAGCTCTCCAAATGCAAAGTCGTCATCGTGCTGTGGAGCGAGAATTCCACTAAGTCGCAATGGGTGCGCGAAGAAGCGCGTATGGGCCGAGACAAGGGCAAGCTGATTCCGGCGATGATTGACGGCTCGCTGGCCCCGTTCGGTTTCGGCGAAGTGCAGGCGGCGAACCTGGCGGGCTGGAACGGGCAGGCCGATCACCCTGAATGGGTTCGGTTCGCCAGCGCTGTACGCAACGCCATCGGCGCGCCGGCGGTCGAGCCCGCACCGCCTGCGCCGCCGCCGATGCCGGCGCGTCCGGCGACGATCCCGCCGCCGGCCGCGCCGCGTCCGCAGGCGTTCGCCGATTCGTCACCGGCGGCGGGCGCCGCGATTCCCGGCGCCCGCATCAAGCCGATCTGGTGGATGGCGGGGGCCGGCGCCTTGGTGCTTGTGGTGATCGTCGCCTATTTGGCGGGGCGCGATCCCACTCCGCCGCCAAATCCCCAGCCGGACACGACCGTCACCACGAACAACGCCGGCGACCCGCAATCCATCATCCTGATGCAGTTGCAGCGCGACCAGCAGACGCTGTCGCAGCAGGGATTTCAGATGGTCGGTCAACCGGCGTCCGGCGGCTTGGCCCAAGGACAGACCTGGAATATGCCGGTCCAGCTCGTGCCCGGCGTGGACTATCGTCTGGTGGGCGTTTGCGACGCCGATTGCAGCGATCTGGATCTTGTTCTGCACGACCAGTCCGGCGCCATTCTGGTGCAGGACACCGAGACGAACGATCATCCCGTGGTTCCGGCGCGAACCCAGTACGCGGGGAATTACGTGGTCGAGGTGCGGATGTACAATTGCACGGCGCCGCCATGCTATTACGCGGTGGCGCTGTACGGCCGGCGAATGTGATCCCGTTACAGCCTGTTTTTCAGGACAAACACGCGCACAGCTGAGGCGAGCGAAGCCTCGCTCTCGTCCTTCTCGCGCGCCGCGTCGATTTCCGCCAGCAGGCGCGGCAGACTCAGGCCGCGCTGCGTGGCGATCTGCGTCAGCGCGTCCCAGAACTCGACTTCCAGCGCGATCGAGGTGCGGTGCCCGGCGATCCGCACCGACCGCTTCTGCAGCGCGCCCTTAGCCATCGCGATCGCGCTTGTGTGCGTCATGAGCCTTCTCCGCGCGTTCAGCTTCTGCTTTGGAAAGTTTCTTGTCCGCCTTGGTGCGCCCGTGCGCCGCGCGGTTTGCGGCGGCCGTGGCCTCCGCTTCCGCGCGGGCGCGCAGCTTCTTGGCGCGCTTGAGATTGACGATCTCGTTCATGGGCCGAATGTATGCACGCCGTACCGCTGATCCAAGCGCGCACACGAAAACTTTAGGGCTTGTCCTTGGCCATGGCCCGTGCCAGCGCTGGGCGTTCGCCGCACCGCTTGAGATAGGCGTCGACCGCGGGATCGCTCGGCAGCGCGTTGCGCATGAATTGGCCGAGGCTTGTGATCACAACGTCCGCCGCCGAGAAGCGCTCGCCCAAGACATAAGGAGCGCGCGTCAACGCTGCGCGGATGCGCGCGTCCATTTCCGAGCGGCCCCGGAACGTGCGCCGAAGGCGCTCGTCCTGCTCAATGCCGAGAAATTGGAAATGCACGAGCGGCTCGATCACGCCGGCGTAGTAAAACAACCAGGTCAGCAGCGCGCCGCGTTCGCGATCGCCGCTGGCGCGCGCGATTTCGGATTGCGGGAACAGATCGTTGAGATAGAGCGCGACCGCCATCGATTCCGTGATCAGCGCGCCATCATGCGCGAGCGCGGGAACTTTCTTGTCGGGATGCGGATTGGCGGGGTCCGGACCGCCGGAGCCATCCTGGCGCACGATGCTTACGTACTCGATCGCATACTCGGCGCCCAGTTCCTCCAAAAGCCAGATGATCCGGGTCGAACGCGACTGCGGCGCGTGGAACAAAGTGAGCATTGTCGCCTCCCAAGCGAAGCGGAACGAAGCTCAATCGCGCTCGTTGATCAAGTCACACCCGCGCGCTTCGGCGCGCTTTTCACTTAAAAGGAGCGCAATCATGATCGATGCGAGTTCCATTCGCGAACACATGGAGGTCGTAGGATCGGACGGCAAGCACATCGGCAAGGTCGATCACGTGCTGGCTTCGGATCTTCAACTTACCCGCTCGCTCGGCGTCGGCTCGCACCATCTGCTGCCGCTGACCTATATCGAGCGCGTCGACGACAAGGTTCGGCTTTCCATCACTGAAGACGAAGCCAAGGTACGCTGGCGCGAAATGCACTGAAACGTCGCGCACGCGTGCGGATGAATTTCCGCTTTACCGTGCGAGAGCCGCGCGTGGGCGCCCTGAAATTTGAAGATCGGGGCGCCCTAAGAGCGCATCATTCCGGAGCGATCATTTTTTCTGGGCGCACGAGTGCGTCGAAATCGTCCGCGGGAATGCCGTCCTTCACGGCTTCCTCGCGCAGCGTGGTGCCGTTCTTGTGCGCGATCTTGGCGATCTTGGCGGCGCGGTCGTAACCGTATTTCGGGGCGAGCGCCGTCACCAGCATGAGCGACATGTCGAGGTTCTTCTTGATGTTGTCCTCGCGCGCAGTGATGCCGGTGACGCAATTGTCGGTGAAGCTGACGGCGGCGTCGGCGAGCAGGCGCGAGGATTGCCAGAAATCGTATGCCATCACCGGATTGAACACGTTGAGCTCGAAGTGCCCGCTGGCGCCGGCGAAGGTGATGGCGGCGTGATTGCCGAACACCTGGCAGCACACCATCGTCAGCGCCTCGCACTGGGTGGGGTTCACCTTGCCCGGCATGATCGATGAGCCCGGCTCGTTTTCCGGCAGCATCAGCTCACCCAGGCCGGAACGCGGGCCCGAACCGAGAAAACGGATGTCGTTGGCGATCTTGAACAGCGCCGCGGCGGCGCTGTTGATGGCGCCGTGCGAGAACACCATCGCGTCATGCGCCGCGAGCGCTTCGAACTTGTTCGGCGCGCTGACGAACGGGAGGTTTGTGATCGCCGCGATCTTCTCGGCGACTTTCTCGGCAAAGCCATTCGGCGCGTTGAGACCGGTTCCGACGGCGGTGCCGCCCTGCGCCAGCTCGTAGAGGCCGTAGAGGCTTTCCTTGAGGCGATGGTTCGCGTTGTGGACTTGCTGGGCGTACCCGGAAAATTCCTGGCCGAGCGTCAGCGGCGTTGCGTCCTGGGTGTGCGTGCGGCCGATCTTGATGATGTGCGCGAAGGCCTTGGACTTGGCGTCGAGCGCGCCGTGGAGGTGCGCGAGCGCGGGCATCAGAGTGCGCGCCACCATCTCGGCGGAAGCGATGTGCATGGCCGTTGGGAACGTGTCGTTCGACGACTGGCTCATGTTGACGTGATCGTTGGGATGGATCGGCGTCTTCGAGCCCTTCACGCCGCCCAGCATTTCGATCGCGCGGTTCGAGATCACCTCGTTGGCGTTCATGTTGGATTGGGTGCCCGAGCCGGTCTGCCAGACGGCGAGCGGGAAATGGGCGTCGAGCTTGCCGTCGATCACCTCCTGCGCCGCTGCGACGATGGCTTCGCCCAGTTTCCGATCGAGCCGGCCCAGTTCCATGTTCGCTTCCGCCGCCGCGCGCTTGACGACGCCGAGCGCCCGGACGATCGGCTGCGGCATCTTCTCCACGCCGATCTTGAAATTGCCGAGCGAGCGCTGCGCCTGGGCGCCCCAATAGGCGTCGTCCGGGACCTCGATCGGGCCAAAGGTGTCAGTTTCGGTGCGGGTTGTCATTGGATCGCTGCCTCGGACGGCTAGTATGTCGGCCAAGGGGATATGGGGATGGCGGGGGCGGATCAAGCGGATTGGCGCGACGCGGTGAAAGCGATGCGGACAATCCGCGCGCTGCGCGGCGACGCATCCGCCGCCGAGGCGTCCGCGGCGTTGGCGGGGCTGTCGAACGTTGAGCTTTCCGCCGCCGCGGAAAACCCAGAACACAGCGAAGCAGGTCGAGCCGCCGCGCGTGCGCGCGCGAGTTCACGCTGGCGCCTCAGCGTGCCGGGATTCATCCGTGAAAAGGATTTGGCGCGTGGGCAGCGCTTGTTTTTCGGCTTTGGTCGCGCGGTGCGAAAATGGAGCGGGATCGCGTTCTATCTAGTTCTCTGCGCGTTGGTGGCCGCCGCATTTTGGGTTCAGCACGAGGTTGAGCATCTTACGCGGGACGTGATCGAGCAAATGATCGCGTGCGAATACCACGGGCAATGCGATGGCGCCCCGATCGTCGGAGAAGCGACCGTGTTGGGATCGCCTGACCGGTCTGTGCCCGTAGATCGCCGGCCGCTACGGGAGCGCATGTCGGAGGCGCAGTTTCGCGCGCAAATGGAACGCGTCGCCGGCCGCGGCTGGGTCGATAACGACACAATCGACGCCATCGCGGCGCCTGTCGCGCTCGTTTTTTCGGTCCCGCTCGTAATCTGGTTCCTAGCCACAGCGTTCCGCCGCAAGCCGGCGCGCGTGGTGTTGTTGCGCAAGTTCAATGTGCGCGCTCTTTCCGTGCCGTTGGAGCGGATGATGGCGCACGAGCTGCGGCCGTTCGGTCACGTCGTTTCGCTCTCCGATAAGCATATCCGCCGCGACACGTTCGGCTGGCTCTCGACGGCGATCCTCTCGCTCTCCAATCCGCTGGCGGCGGCGTGGTTCGTGATCGGCGCGCCGATCCGTTTTGTCGTGCGCCTGTTCGACCGTTCCGCCATGGGGCCGGCGGTGGTGCTCGATGCGCGGGACTATCGCAATCTGGCCAAGCGCTTGCGGGATCGCGTTGGGCTCAATCTGCAAATGGCGTTTACGTCGAAAGAAGCCGTGCTGGTGCGCACGAGCGACACCTGGTGGCGGATGGTGGCGCGCCTCTTGATGGATTCCGCCGATGTCGTGGTGATGGACCTCTCCGACACTGGCGCCGGCTCGGAGTGGGAGCTTGACCGGCTGAAAGCGGACGGCGCCGACGCCCGCTGCGTGTTCGTGTCGTTGTGGGGAAAGGCGGAAACGGCGGAGCAAGCGTTGCGGGCGCGCGGCTTCGCCAATCGCCTGTTCGCCTACGCGCCCGACGGCGAGATGCAACAACGCGCGGCGTTCCGGGCGGCGATGCTCGAAGCGATGAAGGCCGCGCGCCCATGAGCGGGTGGAGCGGCCGTGGCAAGGTGCGCGCGCGAGAGATCTCCGGCGGCGTCGAACTCGCCATTGACGGCATCACGACGCAGGCGCGCTATTACAAACCGCTAGTCTATGAATTCTTCCGCAAGGAATTCCAGATCCGTCCGCGCTGGGGCGATTTCGAAGTCACGATCCGCATGGAGCATGCCGGCGAAGCGCCTGCGCTTGACCTCGACAACCTGGCCAAGGCGCTGCTCGACGCCCTCAAAGGTCACGTGTTTTTCGACGACGCGCAAATCGCGCGCCTGCTTTGCGAGCGCGTGTCCGGGGAGCGGGACCGGATTTTCGCGATGGCGCGAAAACGGGACGACTGAACGCCTCAGGAAAGAGGGCTCATTTCTTCCGGAATGCGTCGAGGCTTACGACCGAGCCAGGCTGGGGCGCGGGGGCGTCGGCCGGCGATTGCGGCGCCGGCGCGGTCGCCCCGCCGCTGTCGTCTCCGGAGGCGAGACGCGCCGCTTCGTCATGATGCTGCTCGAACTGCAGGCCGAACTTCACCGATGGGTCGAAGAAGCGGGTCACCGCGGCGAAGGGAATGACGATCGGATGCGGCTGGCCCGAGAACTTCAGGATGACGCGGAAGCGGTCAGGATAAACCTCGAGGTCCCAAAATTGGTGCTCAAGCACGATCGTCATCTCATCCGGGTAACGTTGTGCGAGATGATCTGGGATCACAACGCCGGGCGCGTGCGTCCGAAACGTCACGTAGAAGTGGTGCTTGCCGGGAAGACCGCGCGGCGACGCAGCCTCCTGCAATGCCGCACGCACGACGCCGCGCAACGCTTCCTGCATTAGCTGGTCGTATCCGATCAGGTCGTCGGCCACGCCCGCCCCTCCTTGGCAAAACCGCGCCTCACCCTTACCGGCTGATTCACGCCAGTCAATTGCTGATCCAGTGCGCGCGAGTTCATGCGAGTTTCCAGGCGTCAAGAGGCGAAATGCGACGAGCGGCGCGGTTGTCGTCTCTCGCGCAACGCGCGAGGGGCGCGAGCTGTTTCGCCCTGTTTCGCCTTGCGCTCCATGAAGAAGATCAAATGAGGCAAAGTCGTCGCAAGCTCACGCCGAGATTTTGCTCGACGCAGATTATTGTCCGCCAGACAAAATCCGCCGGGTTCCCTCCGGCGCTCGCGAAAAATGTGCATGACGCGCTGATCACGGCTTCGTGTGCGGCTGAGCGCGCGTCGCTCAGCGCGCCGAGTTTCATCACGCGGCAAAAGAAATCCCCGGCTTCTGTTGCCGGGCGCCGGGGGGCCCCGCCTGAGGATGCTACTCGTCAGGACTTAGGTGCGAGACGCTCGCGCTGCTTACGCAGCGAGGGCGAACTCTTCAGCAGTGTTGTCGTTGGCAACTATGCTGTTTGGCCTGTAACGGGACCACCCGAGCAAAAGCCACGGCCGTCAACGTCCGTCGATCCTGTTTCGGCCCCATATTTCGCGATCCTCCGCCAACGATCGGAAAACCTGGAAAATTGGTGGAGCCGCCGGGCATCGCACCCGGGTCCGATCCGTCTATCTCCGCGCGTTTATCGCCATAGTCCGGTCGCCCGGACGATTCGGAATATAAGCCTTGGCGCGCGTGGGTGAAGTCCGGACCGCCGGCGCGCCGCGCGGGAGTTTCTCCGACGGCGGGAAATTCGGTGTGGGCCAAAAGCTTAGCGCCGAAGCTCGGCCCCCCGAGCCGCTTCCGGCCCGACTCGGGCTAAGCCGGAGGCGTCGGGCGGCGAGGTGTTGCGATGACGAAACGACTGGCGGCCGAATTCATCGGCACGTTCACCCTGGTCCTGTTCGGCTGCGGGGCGGCGGTGTTGGCGGGATTCACGATCATCGGGCAGCTCGGCATCGCCTTCGCCTTCGGGCTGGCGCTGGTCGCCATGGCCTATGCGATCGGGCCGATCTCGGGTTGTCACATCAATCCGGCGGTCAGCTTCGGGGCCTATATCGCCAAGCGAATGACGGTTGGCGAAATGATGGGATATTGGGGCGCGCAATGCGCCGGCGCGGTGGTGGGCGCGGGCGTGCTTTACCTGATCGCGTCCGGGGCGCCCGGATATGACATCACCACCAATGGGCTCGGGCAGAACGGCTATGATCTCAACCACTCGCCGGGGGACTACAAGCTCCTGTCCTGTTTCGTGTTCGAGGTGGTGGCGACGTTTATTTTCCTGCTGACGATCCTCGGCGTGACGCAAAAGAGCGAACCGCTGGCCGGGCTGGTCATCGGCTTGACGCTGACGGCGATCCACATCGTCGGCATACAAGTCACGGGCGTTTCCGTGAATCCCGCGCGTTCGCTGGGGCCCGCGGTGTGGGTGCTGGGCGATGCGATCCGCCAGCTCTGGCTTTTCATCGTGGCGCCGCTGATCGGCGGCGGCCTCGCGGGGCTGACATTCCGCGCCAAGCTGTTCGCGGCGGAAGAGGCGTGAAGCGGCCGCACGCGCTTCTTGCCGGCTGCGCCGCGATGGCGTTGGCGGCCTATCTCTATGTTCCTTTGCCGCCGCCGGACATTCCGCCGGCGCGCGCCGATGATTGCGTGATCCTGCACCTGTGGTCCAACGGCTATCACAGCGATCTGGGCGTGCCCGCGGCGGCGCTGCCGACGGATCATCCGCTTCGCATGCTGTTTCCGCGTGCGAATACGCTTCTGATCGGCTGGGGCGAACAGGCTTTCTATTATTCGGACGGACGCAACCTTTGGCTCGGCCTTGACGCCATCGTGCCGCCGAGCCCGTCCGTCATGCACGTTGTCGCCGGCGCGGAGGCCGGTTCGGCCTATCTTGGACCCACTGCCGACGTGCGGCTCGCGGTCTCGCGCGAGGGCGCGGCGTCGCTTGGAGAATACCTCCGTAGAGCACTCGTGCTGGATGGGCGGGGGCGCGTCATCGTCACAACGCCGGGCAAGGTGATCGGGGCGAGCTATTTCCTGCGCGCGCGGGAGAACTTCCACCTGTTCAACGTCTGCAATCACTGGATGGCGCGGGCGCTGCGGGCGGCCGGCTTGAACATCAATTGGCGCGACAAGTGGTTGGGCGGTCCGCTCGTCGCGGCTGCGCGGCGCGCCGCGCCCGCGGCATGCCCAAGCGCGCCCGGACACCCCATATGACAGCCATGAACGTGCGCCCCGCCACCGCCAGCGACGCGCCGCAATCGGCGGCGGATGCGGCCTATCTCGAGCTTTTGCGCGACATCCTTCAATCGGGCGTCGAGCGCGCCGATCGCACGGGCGTCGGCACGCTCGGCGTCTTCGGCCGCCAGATGCGCTTCGATCTCGACGCCGGCTTCCCGCTGCTGACGACGAAGAGGCTGCACCTCAAGAGCATAATTCTCGAACTGCTCTGGTTCCTGAACGGCGACACCAATGTGCGTTGGCTGCAGCAGCGCGGCGTCACGATCTGGGACGAGTGGGCGGACGCGGACGGCGAACTCGGCCCTGTCTATGGCAAGCAATGGCGATCATGGACCGCGCCCGACGGCCGTGTGATCGATCAGATCGCCAACGTTGTTGAGAGCATCAAGAACAACCCCGCCTCGCGCCGCCACATCGTCAGCGCCTGGAACCCTGCCGATGTCGACCAAATGGCGTTGCCGCCGTGCCATTGCCTGTTTCAGTTCTACGTGTCGAAAGGGCGCCTCTCCTGCCAGCTTTATCAGCGCAGCGCCGACGTGTTCCTGGGCGTGCCGTTCAACATCGCCAGCTACGCGCTGCTCACGCAAATGATGGCGCAAGTGACGGGCCTCGCGCCCGGCGAGTTCATCCACACGTTCGGCGATGCGCACCTTTACCTGAATCACATCGAGCAGGCGAAGACGCAACTCGCCCGCAGCGCTTTCCCGGCGCCGACCATGCGCATCAATCCCGATGTGAAAGACATCTTCGGCTTCACGTACGAGGATTTCGAGCTCACGGGCTACCAAGCGCACCCGACGATCAAAGCGCCGATCGCGGTGTGATATGAACAAGCAAGAGATCAAGAAAATCCGAGCGCTGGCGAAAGGACTAGCTGATGGTCTCCGAGGTACGGGTGCGGTGGCCGCTGCGAACCAACATGCCTTTATCGCCTTGGTAAAGAGGGCAGAATCGGAAACCGGCGATGATCTAACAATCTTGCGCTCGTTCCGGCCCGATTTGGAGGACGGTTATATTTCCATGTCTTTGATTGGGCCTAAGATAATCGGCCTCATCAACTACTTGGAGGTCCTCTTCGAAGAAGACGCAGTCATCGAAATTGGTGTGCTTTACAATTCGATCAAGGACCAAGCGCTGCGGGACCGCTGCTCAGATATTTTAACAGCCAAAGGACACTTTGATCGCGTGATCAATCAAGCCACACTGGTACTTGAAGACAGGATACGAAAGAAAGTGGGTGGCACCAAAGCTACGGGCGTTCACCTTATCAATCAGTTTGTGAAAGCGAACCCGACTGAGTCGCCAATTGTCGTTTCTACCGACGCGGATTCTCAAGAGGGGTTTTCGAATATCTGTCGCGGCGTGATGCAGGCTTTGCGAAATCCCACCCATCATCACTTAATTGATAGCTTTTCGCGCGAAGAGGCCTTTCATATTTGTGGGTTCATCGACCGATTGTTGAAATTGGTGGATCAGGCTGAAGTGCAAAGGGTCGACTAGCTACTCCACCGCCACCATCGTCATGCCCGCGATCTGCGCGCTGACGCTTTCCGCACTGACGCGATCGATCTGGATGGGGCTCTTGGTTGCGCCGAAACCAAGCGTGAGTTTCATCACCACGACGTCGCCCGCGCCGGCGATGAATTCGCGTTCCATTGGGCGCGCCTGCGCCGATACTGCGCCGCCGAACGACGCCGACAGCGTGTGTGGTCCGGGTTCGATATCGAGCCGAGCGTAGCGCGGACTTTTGAGTTGCACGAACGCGCGCCCGTCGAGCGCGAGCTCCATCCCGGCGGCCTTGCCGACGAATCCCGTGCGCACGACGTAGAGCGCCGCCTTGCCCGGCTCGACCTCGAACGCCAGCGCGCGACGGCGCGTCTCTTCGTCGGCTTGCGTCTGGGCGCGATTGCCGGAAAGGTTGTTGGCGACGAGCATGACAATCGCGCCCATGGCCACACCGACGACGATTCCCAGCATGCCCGGCTTTTCCCCGCCGACGGCCGCCGAAACGCCGAGCAGGAAGGCGATGAAGCCGGCCGTCAGGGCGCCCAGAAACAATGGCCAGAAGGATTTCATCGGCGCCTCAGTTACGTGGGCGCGGGCGCGCTGTCCATGAGCCGGCCTCGCCTTACCCTGGTCGCCGCGATCGCCCGAAACGGCGTTATCGGCCGCAATGGCGGCCTGCCTTGGCGGCTTTCGTCGGACATGAAGCGGTTCAAGGCCGCCACCATGGGGAAACCGGTGCTGATGGGCCGCAAGACGTGGGAGTCCTTGCCGAAGCGGCCGCTGCCGGGCCGCCCCAATCTGGTGCTGTCGCGCGACCGCGCTTTTCGCGCTGCGGGGGGCTGGACCTATTCCAAGCTCGACGCTCTCCTCTCCGCCGCCGCCGCGATGGCCGAGGCCGGCGGCGCGGGTGAGATGTGCGTTATCGGCGGCGCGCTTCTCTATGCTGAAACCCTGCCATTGGCCGACCGGATCATTTTGACGGCGGTGGACCTCGCGCCCGAGGGCGATGCGGTGTTTCCCAAGCTCGAGGCCGCCGACTGGATGCAGGTGTCGCGCGAGGACGTCGCCAAGGGCGAGGGCGACGACGCGGCGTTCACGGTAAGGGTCCTGGATCGGCGCCGCTGACGCCCGCTCGCGCCGAAAATCGGAGCGCCACACATCCGAAACGCAAAACCGGCGCCCACTTTTGCCGAAGGCGGGCCGAACTTGGGGGCTGGACTTCTCCACCGGCGCGCATTGGAATTGGCCAGACAATTCGGAGGCGAACGGTGAAGGCCAGGGACTGCAAGATCGTGGCGACGATGGGTCCGGCCAGCGACCCGCCCGAGCGCTTGATGAAGCTCATCGGCGCCGGCGTCGATTGCTTCCGGCTGAACTTCAGCCACGGCGCCAAAGAGGACCACGCGCGCCGGCTCGAAGCCATTCGCACTGCTGAAGCCAAGGCGGGCCGTCCCGTTGGCGTATTCGCCGATCTGCAGGGTCCCAAAATTCGCGTCGGCAAATTCGTCGACGGACAAATCACGCTGAAATACGGCGAGCTGGTCACGCTCGAAGCCTCCAACGATCCCGGCGAACATGGGATCATTCGTCTGCCGCACCCGGAAATCGTCGACACGTTGGGCCCGGGCGACGTGCTGAAGCTGGACGACGGCAAGATGCAGATCACCGTCACCGAGCGGGCGGGCAAGAATCTGAAGGCGCGTGTCGATTTTGGCGGCGAACTCAAGAGCCAGAAGGGGCTCAACGTTCCGACGCGCCGCATCCCCATTTCGGCCTTGACGGCGAAGGACCGCGAGGATCTCGCATTCGCCCTCGAACTCGGCGTCGATTACATAGCGCTCTCGTTCGTGCAGCACGCCGACGATGTGCGCGA
Organism: Caulobacterales bacterium; assembly: GCA_035549695.1. GTDB lineage: Bacteria > Pseudomonadota > Alphaproteobacteria > Caulobacterales > Aquidulcibacteraceae > Vitreimonas. Next base: position 50,192 of record DASZQK010000001.1, read on the forward strand.
GGCGCGCGCGCTCATCGGCGAGCGGGCCCGCATCATCGCCAAGATCGAGAAGCCTTCAGCGCTCGATCAAATCGAGGAAATCGTCGACGAGGCGGACGCGGTGATGGTGGCGCGCGGCGACCTGGGCGTTGAGTTGCCTCCGGAAATGGTGCCGATCGCGCAGCGGCGCATTATCCGCGCCGCGCGCGCCGCCGGGCGGCCGGTGATTGTCGCCACGCACATGCTGGAAAGCATGGTCGACGCGCCGACGCCGACGCGGGCCGAAGCCTCCGACGTGGCGACCGCCGTGTATCAGGGCGCGGACGCCGTCATGCTTTCGGCCGAGAGCGCAGTCGGGCGCCATCCCGAAAGCGCCGTCGCCATCATGGATCGCATCATTCGCGCCGTTGAAGCGGACGCGGAATATTGGAAGGGTCTGCCGCGCGACATGACGCCGCCGCAACCCACGACCGCGGACGCCATCGCCCTCTCCGCCCGCCATATGGCGGACGTCATCGACGCCGCGACGGTTGTCGCCTACACCGCCACCGGGTCGACCGCCTTGCGCGTCGCGCGCGAGCGCCCGCATTGCGGCGTCATTGGCCTGACGCCGGTGGTCGAAACCGCGCGGCGCCTGGCGCTTGTCTGGGGCGTCCGCAGCGTTGTGACGGACGACGTTGAGAGCGTGGAGGATATGGTCGGGAAGGCGGACGCCGCCGTGCGAAAGCTCGGCGTCGGCGTCGGCGATCGTGTCGTCGTCATCGCCGGAATTCCCTTCGGCCGCGCCGGCAAGACCAACACGATCCGCGTTTTCCGCGTGGAATAACCGGCGCAGGAACCGCGATGCCGCGTGACGGTTGTCGGACTGGGGCCGACAACGGGAGAACGCCGATGCCGCGCGGAGACAAGTCGAGCTATTCGAGCAAACAAAAGCGCCAAGCCGAACACATCGAGGAAGGCTACGAAGATCGCGGCACGGGCCGTAAGGAGGCCGAGCGGCGCGCTTGGGCCACCGTCAACGCCATGAGCGGCGGCGGCAAAAAGACGGGCTCGGGCCGCGGCAAGAAGACGAACAAGGCGCCCGCAAAGAAAGGCGGCAAGGCCGGCGGACGCGCCAGCGCAAACCGACCGGCGTCCGCGCGCAAAGCATCAGCCAAGAAAGCGGCGGCGACGCGGAAGCGGCGCGCTTCGCGGTGACGGATTGAGCCGCGGGCGCGCTTGGATCACGTGCGCCGCCAGATCACGAAGCCTTCGCCATCGTAGGCGCTGCAGGTGATGACGAAGGCGGAGAGCGCCGCGCGCTGCAGCGTCTCCTCGTCCGCTTCGCGCTCGACATCGATCTCGGGAGCTTCCGTGCACAGCGCGGCGACGCCGTGCCAGCCCGTATCGCCATCGACGAGCGCCTGTACGACTTCCGCCGGCGCGTTTGTGCTGGTGAAGAGGTGGTAAACCTCGTCGTTGACGCCGAACGCGGCGGGACCGGCGTCGTCGCGCACTTCGACCCAGCTCGGATTGAAATCGTCGACGATGCAGATGGCGTCGGGCGCCGCGCGCAGCATAGAGACGAGATACGCGCCTTGCTCCACCTTAAGACTGGGGACGTGGTGCAGCGCGCTGCCGTCGGCGATCCGCACGACGCGCGCAGGAGCATGCTCGGCTTTCAGCAGGCCGCCCTCGTCGAGCCGGAGAAGGCGCTCGCGCGGCGCGCCTCGAGGCGCGAGCGTCGTGACCTTGCCGGGCGCGGCTTCGACGGCGGCGAGCAGCGCCGTGCAAAACACGTTGGCGCCCAGAAGGTGTGCGCGGACGTACTCGATTCCATCCGCGCCCAGATCGGTGAATTCGAGGTCGGTCATCAGATCACGCGGATGCTCGGCGCGGGCTTGTTCAGACGCGCGATGTTGTCGAACGCCGTCTGCGCCAGCGTGCGGAAACGCTGCGAGAGCGGGTGATCCGGCTGCGCCGCGACCAGCGGCGCGCCGGCGTCGGCGCTTTCGCGAAGGGCCATGTCGATCGGCAGTTCGCCGAGGAACGGGGCGCCGCATTGCGCGGCCGTGCGCCGAGCGCCGCCCTCGCCGAAGATGTGCACGCGTTTGCCGTTGCTTTCTTCGTAATAGGCCATGTTCTCGATCACGCCCAGGAGCGGCGCGTGCGTCTTTTCGAACATTGCGACGCCGCGCCGTACGTCCGCGAGTGCGACTTCCTGCGGCGTCGAGACGATCACCGCGCCCGCTAGCGGAACGCGTTGCAGCAACGTCAGCTGCACATCGCCCGTGCCGGGGGGCAGATCGAGCACGAGCACGTCCAACGCTCCCCACTGAACTTCGTCGAGCATTTGCCGTACTGCACTTGTCGCCATCGCGCCGCGCCAGATCATCGGCGAACGAGGGTCGACCAGGAAGCCGATCGACATGGCCTTCACGTCAAACTTCTCGATCGGCAGCAGGGTCTTGTTCGGGCCCGCTTGCGGCGTCACGCCCTGCAGGCCCAGCAAAGTCGGTGCGGACGGTCCGTACACGTCGAGGTCCAGCAGGCCGGTCTTTTTGCCAAGCTGGGCGAGGGCGCAGGCGAAATTGACCGCGATCGTTGATTTGCCTACGCCGCCCTTCGCGCTCGCCACCGCGACAATCGCCCCTATTTGTCCGAACCCTGCGGGCGCGGCCGCGTGCGTGGTGAGCACGGCGGTGACGGCGGCGACGCCGGGCGCGGCGCGCGCGGCGGCTTCGGCTGCGTCGCGAACGCCGGCGTAACGCGCGACCGCGTCGGCCGGCGCTTCAAGCGTGAACGACACCTTGCCGTCTTCGCTGGCCGCCAAGCCGGATACGCGCCCGGCCACGCACAGACCCGCGCCGGTGAGCGGATCGGCTATGGCGTCGAGGCGGCGTGCGACTTCGTCCTGAATCTCGGTGGCGCGACTTGCCATCCGCCGCACTTATGGCGCTTCCCGCCGCCCCGCAAGGCGCGGCGGGAAGCGTGCGGCAAATCAGCTGTCCTCGCCCTGCCAGCCGCAGCGTTGGCCGCGGGTTTGCTGCTCCAGCCAAGCGGAGAGCGGCTGGAAATATTCAGCCATGGCCGAGGCGTCGAGTCGACGCGAGCCGGTGAACGCTTCAAGCGCGTCCGGCCACGGATGCGAGGCGCCCATCTCAAGCATGCGGTTGAAGTTCGCGCCGACCTCGCGGTTTCCGTAGATGGTGCAGCGGTGCAGCGGACCGCTCCAATGCGCCTGCTGGCATGCGGCCCGGTAGAATTGGAACTGAAGCACGTAGCTCAGGAAGTAGCGCAGGTATGGCACATTGGCGGCGACGTGATACTTGGCGCCCGGATCGAAGGCCCCGGCGGGGCGGGCCGCGGGCGGACGGACGCCTTGATAGCGAAGCCGGATTTGCCACCACGCGTCGTTATATTGCGCGGGCGTGATGCGTCCGGCGAACACGTCCCAGCGCCAGCGATCGACCGAATAGGCGAACGGCAGGAAGGCGATCTTATCGAGCGCCATGTTGAGCAAAAGGCCCGTGTCGGCTGAGGCGGGCGGGATCTGGTTGCGGCGGATCACGCCGATCTCGGCCAGGTACTCGGGCGTGGTGTTGAGCGCGATAAAATCGCCGATGGCTTCGTGGAAACCGTCATTGGCCCCGTTTCGGAAGAGCGACGGCAGGTTCTGATAGGCGCGCTGATAGTAATTGTGCCCCAGCTCGTGGTGCACGGTCTGGAAATTGTCCGCGTCGATGTGAATGCACATCTTCACGCGGATGTCGTCCTTCTCGTCAATGTCCCATGCCGAAGCGTGGCAATTCACGTCGCGGTCGCGTGGACGCTCGATGAGCGAGCGCTCCCAGAACGTCTGCGGCAGCGCGTCCAGTCCGAGCGAGGTGTAGAAGCGCTCGCCGGTGCGTAGCATGCGCACTGGATCGTAGTGCTGCTGCTGCAGCAGGCGCGTGAGGTCGTAGCTCGGGCCGGAGCGCGGCGGAGCGACCTGATCGTAAAGGGTGCCCCACGTCTGCGCCCACATATTGCCGAGCAGATCGGCGCGGATGGGCTGATCGAGCGGCACGACGGCGTCGCCGTAGCGCTGATTAAGGCGCGCGCGCACATAGCAATGGAGTTGCGTGTAGAGCGGGCGAAGCTGCGTCCAAAGACGTTCGACTTCCGCTTCCATTTGCTCCGGGGGCATATCGTAGTTCGACAGCCACATCTGGCCGACATCGGCGAAGCCGAGATCGCGCGCGCCCTGATTGGCGATCTCGACCATGTGTGCGTAATCGTCGTGCATGGGCGCGGCGATGTCGTGCCACTTGGTCCAGATTTCCTGCAGGCGCGCGGGATTGCGCTCGACGCCCATCATCTCTTCCAGATCGTCAAGCGGCACTTGCCGGCCCTGATAGTCGATCTTGCTCGTGGAGTAGATGGACTGCATACGCGTGGTGATCGCCGAGAGTTCATCGGCCGCGCCCTCGCGCTGCGGCGCGGGAAGAACGAGGCTGAGGCGCAACAGGTTCACCTTTCGCGCCAAATCCGGGGGCAGGTCGAGATGCTGAAAGCGCGCGGCGCCGCTCGCCAGACGCACCAGCGCCTCGGTCGTGATCGCATCCTGGCGCTGGTTGAGCCATTCGGTGTCCGAATTGATGTCCGTGTTATAGACCCACGACGTATGCGCGCCGACCAGATTGAGTTCGGTGAGCTCGCGTTCGGCGTTGTCGATATAGGCTTGCGCCTCGGCCACTGTGGGCGCGGCTTCTGCCGCCGGCGCGGCGCCGGCGACAGGCGCGCTGGAGTTTGGCGTGGCGCAGCCAGAGGCGGAAAGCGCGGCGATCACCAGCAAGGACGCAGTGGTCTTCAGGAAATTGTGGACGTGCATCGGTCCCCTCCGAGTACGATTTTGTATCCGCGCTTATCGCACGGCGGGGACGGTTTCTGTCAAAGGCCTTCCGTCGCAAGCCATTGCAATCCGTCGGCCGGCATCACGAAAACGGCCGCCTCGCGCAGCGAGGCGCCGATGGCGGCGAAGAAGCGCTGCGCCACTGCATTGTCGACGCCGGTCGTGATCGTCAGCTCGCGCGCGCCGAGATCGACCGCGCGGCGCGCAATGGCGGACATGAGCAGGCGCGCCACCCCCGCGCGGCGCTGATCGGGCCGCACATAAAGTTCGGACAGCACCATGACGGGGCAGCCTCGGCGAATATCGTAGCTGCGCGTGACGATGGCGTGGCCGCACGGCGGCTTGCCATGCCGTTCCTCCGCCACCCACGCTTCGAACAGGGCATTGCCGCCGAAGGCGTGCGCGCGAATGCGGTCGACATCGAGCGCCGTGAGCGCGCCGATCTCGGCGGCCGCTTCGGCGGTCAGCCTGGCGATCGCCTCGGCGTCGCGATGTACGGCGCGGCGGACTTGCACCATGATGGCGAGCCTCCAACCGCCCGCCCACGCAATTTAAGCCGGCAAACCCCAGCACGCGCAAGCGGTAGGCTTAGAAGTGGTCGTGCGGCCCCAGCATCGGGTGGTCCTCACGCTCCTGCCAGCTCGTGCCAGGCGACCGTTTGGAAATCGCCGCACCGAGCAGCGTCAGTCCAAACACGATCCCAACCGCAATAAGAAAGCCCAAGAATATCATTCGCCGTCACCTCGCGGATGTGGGCTCCCCCGTCCTCTCCACCGCAAGTCCTGGATTTTTACCATGAAAATTCCGCGGCTGCGAGCGCAAACCGAACCAGATGCGCAGCACGGGCACGCGCCGGGCGAGTTCCAGCCCGGCCCAACACGCGAACAAGGTGAAGGCGACGACCGCGGGTGCTTCGATCCAGAGCGGGAGACGAAGCGGATCCAGCGTGTGCGCGGCGAAGATGATCGCGGTCTGGTGGATCAGATAGAAGGGGAAGATGGCTTCCGTCAGATAGCGGCGCGCCGGCCCGTCGGCGCCGCGGAGATAACGATAGGCGAAGCCGAAAGCGGCGAGGATCGCGCACCACGCCTGCAATTCCCGCACGCCGGCCGCCACAAGCGGTCCCCACGCCGGCGGCGGGGGCGCGCCCGCATGATCATAGGTTGCGCGCGCCCACGTCATGAACGCGTAGGCGCCGAGCCCGAGCGCGAGCGTGGTCCAGCGCCAGCGCGTCGCTTGGTCGAAGAAGGGTGTGTGTTTGGCGATGGCGAAGCCGAACAGGAACGCCGTCAGGTAGAGGACGTGCAGATACCAGTCGTGGTGGATGGCGTGGGTTTCGCCGAAGAGCGGAAACAGCGTGACGCGGGTGATCCAGAGGAACAGCCAGGGCGTGAGAACAAGGCCCGGGCCCGCCACCAGCACGCCGAGCGCCTTTGGCGCGCGCCGCAGCAGCGGCAGCAGTGGAAACAAAAGCAGCGTGTAAACGACGAGATAGGCCACGAACCACATGTGATTGTAGGTCGGCGTGATGAGGCACCCGTCGGCGTCGCACCAATGGCCGGAGGCCGTGATGTATTTGAGCCAGAAATGCCACGGATCGCCGGCGGCCTGCGGCCCCAAGGCGTCCAAGACCTCGAAATAGGATTGTGGCGGCACGATCAGCACGACGGCCAGGAGCAGCGGCGGAAACAGCCGTCCCATACGCGAGGCGAACAGCCGCCCGGCGTTCATCTTGTCGGCCATGAAGCGAGTGGCCGCGCCCGAGATGACAAACAGCAGAGTGAGCCGCCAGGGATTGATGAGCAGCATGAGCGGCTCGATCGCAGGCCCGGCGCGGCTCGATTTGATGTGCCAGTCCCATGTCACGTAGAACATGCCCACGTGGTAGAGGATCAAAAGCGCGAACGCGCCGATCCGAAGCCAATCGAGATCCAGGCGGCGGTTGTCGGCGGCGGGGGTGGTCATGCACGGCTCCTGTTTTCGCACCGCTTGTTTCGCCGCGCCTTCAGGACCGCTAGTGTGGCGCCGCCCGCGGCGAGCGCGCGGGACGAATGGAGCGTGACTGGTGCCCAACGGCCGTCGGATAGGGATGAACGGCTGGGCCGTGACGAGCGGCTTGGGCTGGGCGCCGTGGCTGGCGGTGGCCGCGCTGGGCCTCGCGGTGGCGCTGGTCAACGCCACGTCCCGCCTGATGGAGACGGCCAGGGACGGCGACGCCGTACCCGGCTGGGCGCCGTTCGTGTGGGAGTTCTCGAGCCTCGCGCTTCTGCTGGCGCTCGCCCCGCTGATCGGCGCGGCCGTCGCCGGATATCCCCCGCGGCGTGATCGCCTGGCGCGCTTCGTCGCCGTTCATGCGGCGCTGACCGTGCCCTATTCCGTGCTCCATGTAGGCGGGATGGTGGCGCTGCGGAAGCTCGCCTACGCGTTGGCGGGCACGGCCTACGATTTCTCTCACGGCGATCTGGCGCGCGAATTCTTCTATGAATGGCGCAAGGACGTGCTCTCGTACGCGATCGTGGCGGCTGTGTATTGGTACTTTCAGCGGCGCGCGGAAGCGGGACAGGCGTCAGCGGACCGCCGGATCGAGATCCGGGACGGGACGAGCGCGGTCTACCTGCCTCCGTCGGATATTCTGTGGGTCGAGGCGGCGGGGAACTACGTTCAGTTCCACACCTCGGCAAAGACGCATCTGGTGCGCGCCACGCTGGCGGCCTGGGAAGCGAAACTCGCCGCCCAGGGCATCGTGCGGGTGCACCGTTCGCGGCTGGTTAACCGCGCGCGCATCCGTGCGCTCAAGCCCACGCCGGCCGGCGACGTTGAAATCACCCTGGACGACGGGCGCGCCGTGATCGGCAGCCGCCGCTACCGCGAGGCCCTGGACACCGCTCAGAATCCGTAGCGCGCCAGCGTATCGATGATCAGGCGCCGGACCTGCGCGTCCCGAAACGGAAAGGCGCGCAGAAAATCGGCGCTGCTTAGATTGGATTGGCGCGCGCGCGCCGAGCGCGCCCAGGCTTGCGCCGCGACGTCGTTGCCATCCAGTCCGTGCGCAAATACCGCGATCATTTCGATTAGCACGTGGGCGCCGGGCGAATGCGCGGAGCGGTCCGCCCATTCCGCGGCCTGGCGAAATTCGCCCGCCACGATGTGGCTAAAGGCGCGCACGCTCAGCATGGCGTAGCGCAGCGGATCGAGCGGGCTGAGCGCCAGCGCCGTATCGATGTCGGAGCGGCTGTCGCGAATGCTGCCCAGCATCGCCTCGGTCCAGGCCTTCGAATACTTGGCCTGCGCGAAGTTCGGGCTCAGCGTCGTGGCGCGGAGAAGCCATTCGCGGCAGCCATCGAGATCGCCGTGCAGCAGGCGCGAGCGGCCCATCGTGAAGCTGCCGAACGCATCGAGCGGATCGTGCTCAAGCGCCTGCTCCGCGAACGCATGTGCGAGATTGGTTTCTTGCCGGATATCGGGGCTGTAACGGAGAAATGCGTTCTGAAAATGGGTGAAGGACAAGCCGGCATAGGCGCGCGCGAAGGTGGGTTCGAGCGCGGCGGCGCGCTCGAAATAGCCCGTTGCGCGGGCGTTGTCCTCCTTGGTGAAGCGATACATGTGATGCAGGCCCAAGTGATAGGCCGCCCACGCGTCGAGGTGATCCGGCGCCTTGAGCCGGGCGCGCTGCGCCTCGTTCAGCGGGATGTGCATTTCCAGCGCGCCGATCACGGCGGCGGCGATCTCTTCGCGCACTTCGTGGACATCGCTGACATCGCCGCGGAAGCGGTCGCTCCAGATCACGCCGCGCGTTTCCGTGTCGCTCAGTTCGACCGACACCATCATTTGCGAATTGAAGATCTCGACGGAACCGGAGAGACAATAGCGCACACTCAGCGCGTCGCGCACCCGGCTGATCTCGGCCTCGTCGTCGCGAAAGCGGAAGGATGAGCCGCGCGCGATCACGAACAGCCAACGCAGGCGCGAGAGCTCGGTGATGATGTCGTCCGGCAGCGCGTCGGCGACGCCGAAATGCATGTCGTGTCCGACGCGGCGGAACGGCAGCACGGCGATGCTGGGGCGGTCGAGCGTCGGAGCTTGCGGCCGCAGGATCGGTGAAGGCGCTGGAGCGGCGGTCACCTCGATCCGCGCCGGGGCGTCCTGGCGGAGGCGGACCTCGCCGACAAAACGGAAGCCGTGTCCGCGGACCGTGCGGATGAGCGCTTGCGCTTCGCCGTCGTCGCCGACGGCCTGGCGGGCGGATTTGACCCGGCTCGCCACGGCGGCGTCCGAGACGATGCGGCCGTCCCAAATCTTTTCGATGATCTCGTCCTTGCTCACCACGCGATCCGCGTGTTCGACCAGCAGCAGCAGCAGGGCGAACACCTGCGGCTCAAGCGCGATCGCTCGTCCGCCCGCGCGCAGTTCGACTTTGGCGCGGTCCAGCTGGAATTCGCCAAATTCATAGATCATCCCGGCATCCTACCTCTGTTCCCAGCCAATCTCCCGGAAAGCTTCAAGCTCTCTGCAAGCGGCCGGCGCGGCGCGGGCCTAGTTCTCGGGCGTCCACGCCGCGCCGATGCTCGGACGGCGTTTCGAGGAGAAGCGCTATGCCCCTGGTCACGATCGAAGTCATCAAGGACGTATTCAAACCCCACCAAAAGCGGGAGCTGATCGAGAAGGTCACTGAAGCCATTGTCGCCGTCGAAGGCGAAGCGCTCCGGGACGTGACCTGGGTGCGCGTTCAGGAAATTCAGCAGGGCGATTGGGGCATCGGCGGAAAGACGCTGATCGCCGCCGACGTCCACGCGATGGCGCGCGCGAAAATCGCTTGAGCCAACGCTTTTCAGCAACATTTCGGAGGCAAGGGGACCATGTCTCGCATCGCAGTCTTTTTGTACGGCGTCGTCTGTTACGGCGTTTTCCTGGGCGTGTTCCTTTACGCCATCGGTTTCGTCGACAATCTCGGCACGCCGACCGCGCTTGACGGCCCGCCGGCGCAGCCCCTGATCGCTGCGCTGGCGATTGATCTCGGGCTGCTCGCCGTCTTCGCGCTCCAGCACAGCGGCATGGCGCGTCCCGCCTTCAAACGCTGGTGGACCAGGGCCGTGCCCGAAGCGGCGGAGCGCAGCACGTACGTGCTGGTGAGTTCGCTCGCCATGATCGCATTGTTCCTGGCCTGGCAGCCGATCGGCGGGACGGTGTGGAACGTGCGCGACGACGGCGCGCGGGTCGCCATCTACGCCGTCTATTTCGCGGGCTGGGCGGTGCTGTTGTACGCCACGTTCCTGATCGACCATTTTGACTTGTTCGGTTTGAAGCAAGTCTGGCGCGCGATCGCCGGCAAGGCCTACCAGACCCCGCAATTCCGTACGCCAGGCCTCTATAAGATTGTTCGCCACCCGCTCTATGTAGGTTGGCTGATGATCTTTTGGGCGACGCCGGAGATGACGGTCGCGCACCTGGTCTTCGCCGTCGGCACGACCGGCTACATCCTGATCGCGATCCAGCTCGAAGAGCGCGATCTGGTGGCGCTGCACGGGGAAAAGTACGTGGACTATCGCCGCAAGACGCCGATGCTCGTTCCCGGGACCAAGATTGCGCGTTCGTCGACGCCGCCCGAAGCGGCGCGGCGCGTATGATGGCGAGGGGCGCCGCTGCGACGCGGCGCCCCGACCCTTCACGGTTTCCGCGTGTCGAAGAAATGGCGCGGGCCGGCGCGCAGGCCGCTGCGGCGTGACCCGCGAAGCGGCGCGGCGCATGGAGCGCCGCGCCCCGACGGCTTAGTGCGTGACTTGGATTTCCCCGGTTTGCGTCCGTGTTTCGCCATTGCGGCCCGTCACCGAACGATCGACGGTCCACTCGCCCGGCGCCGTGCGGCTGGCCTCCGTTTGCAGCGCGCGCGTATCGCCGTTCGGGAATGTGCGCTCGTGATCGCGGCTGTAAGCGCCCTCTTGGAGGTTCCAGGCGCGATCGTCGGTGACGCTGGTCTGACGGCCGCGCGGACCCGTGACCGTCGCGTCGCGGTGACGCTGGCCGCGGCTGCGGTTAACGTTGGCGTCGCCGGTGTACGCGCCGTGTCCGGTGTGTGCTGTAGCGTGAACGTGGCGGCCGCGTGCTTCGCTGGGTGAGGCGGTCGCGACCAAGGCGGCCGCGGCGAGAGCTGCGAAAAGCGCTTTACTCATGGTCGGCACGGGTTTGCTCCTGATGCTGAAGGTCCCTCAGCGGGTTCAAACGGCCGATGCGCGCCGTTCCGTCGCGCCGGCGGCGCTCGGCGACGGATTTTTCGGCGGCGCGCCGTTGAACCCTACGGTGAAGAAGGAGTAACGGCGAATGGACGCCGCAATCGCCTTGAACCGGTTCGGATTGGGCGCGCGCCCTGGCGAGGTGCGCCGCATTGGCGGCGCCGAGGAATGGCTCGCGCGGCAAGCCGAGGACGCATCCGCGTTTGAACTCACGGACAGCGAGTTGCCAAGTTCGGTTGAGGCAGGCGTCGCCTTGTTCGCGCTGCGCGAGGAGCGTCGCGCCAGCCGCAATGGCGCCGCCCAGGGCGATCCGGTGCAGCAGGTCGTCATGCGCCTTGCCGAACTGGCGCGTCCCGATGTGGAGGCGCGCATCCAAAGCGGCCTCAATACGGATCACGGCTTCGCCGAGCGGCTCGTCTATTTCTGGTCGAACCATTTCACGGTCTCCGCCGCGAAGGGCCAGACCGCGCCGCTTGTCGGTCCGTTCGAGCGCGAGGCGATCCGCGCCCAAATGCAGGGCAGCTTCTTCGATCTGCTCAGCGCGACGACGACGCATCAGGGCATGCTGCTCTATCTCGATCAGGCCAATTCGGTCGGCCCGAATTCATGGATCGGCTCGCGCCGCGACACCGGACTCAATGAAAATCTCGCGCGCGAGGTGTTGGAGCTGCATACCGTGGGCGTGCACGGCGGATACAGCCAGACCGATGTCACCGAGTTCGCGCGCGCGTTGACGGGGTGGACCATTGTCGGACCCGCCGTGCACCAGCGTTTGCCGGCCTCGCGCCTGGGCGAGACCATCTTTCTCGAGCAAATGCATGAACCCGGCCAGCGCCGGATCATGGGGCGCAGCTACAGTGAAGGCGGGCGCGAGCAGGCGCTCGCGGTGCTGCACGATTTGGCGCGTCGGCCGGAAACGGCGCGGCGCATCGCCCTCAAACTCGTGCGGCACTTTATCGCTGACGAACCTCCGCCTTCGGCGGTCGCACGGCTTGAGCATGTGTTCTTGGAGACCGAAGGCGATCTTCCTTCATTGCACCGCGCGCTGGCCGCCTTGCCGGAGGCGGCGACGCCGGAGGCGAGAAAGTTCAAATCGCCGCAGGATTTCATTCTCTCGGCATGCCGGATGACGGGCGTCGCCAGCGCCCCGTTGCGGGGAATGGCGGGGTCGTTTCAGATGCTGGCGCAGCCGATCTTTCGGGCGCCGTCTCCCGCGGGCTGGGACGACGTTTCGGAGAACTGGGCCGGCCCAGACGCGATCATGAAGCGATTGGAATGGTCGCAAGCGCTGGCGGCGCGCGTGGGCCGACGCGATGCGCCCGAAGCGCTCGCCGCCGACGTGCTGGGCCCCGGCCTCAGCGACGCCACGCGCGCCGCGGTCGCGCGCGCCGAATCGGCCGAGCAGGGCCTGACGCTGGCTTTGATGAGCCCGGAGTTTCAAAGACGATGAGCAGCTTTCGCACGGATCGGCGCGCTCTCTTGCTGGGCGCGGGCGCCTTGAGCCTGGCGATGCCGCAGCGCGTCGCAGTCGCGCAGGCGCAGGGCGAGCGCAAGTTCATTTTCATCATCCTGCGCGGCGCCTTGGATGGCTTGGCCGCCGTGGCGCCGTGCGGCGACCCCCGCTATCGCGCGCTGAGGCCGCGCCTGGCGCTTCCTTCCCCGGGCGATCCGGACGGCGCGCTCGCGCTGAGCGAGGGCTTCGGGCTGCATCCGAAGCTGCAGTTCCTCAAAGCGAGTTGGGATGCGCGCGAGCTGGCGATCGTGCATGCGGCCAGTTCGCCTTACCGCGAACGCTCGCACTTCGAGGGGCAGGACGTGCTCGAAAGCGGCGGCGCGGGCGCCTATACGCAGCAGGACGGATGGCTCAATCGCGCTCTCGCCGCGTCGGCCGCGCGCGGCGAAGGCGTCGCGATCGGCGAAGTCGTCCCGCTCGTCTTGCGTGGAGCGGCGCCGGCGACTTCGTGGGCCCCCTCGGCGGCGCCGGCGCCGGCAAGCGACACGCTGGAGCGCCTCGCCGATCTCTATTCCAGCGACGCCTTGCTCGGGCCGGCGCTGGCGCGCGCCGTCGCCACCGACGCTGTCGTCGGCGACGCCGCGATGGCGGGTGCTGGCCGCGGCCGCTACGCCGGCGTGCAAGTGCTCATGCAAGCGACGGCTCGTTTGCTCACCGCGCCCAATGGTCCCTGCGCCGCCGTTATGTCTATCGACGGATGGGACACGCACGCCAATCAGGGCGCCGCCGACGGCGGATTGGCGCTGCGCCTGCAAGTGCTGGATAGCGGGCTCGCCGCGCTCAAGACGGCCATGGGAGAGCATTGGCGCAACACCGTTGTCGTCATGGCGACGGAGTTCGGCCGAACCGTCGCGGAAAACGGGACGGGCGGCACCGATCACGGCACGGGCGGCGTTTGTTTTGTGCTTGGCGGCCCTGTGCGCGGGGGTCGATTTATGGGCGATTGGCCGGGGCTTTCGCAGCAGGCTCTGTACCAAGGCCGGGACTTGGCGCCGGCGAATGACGTGCGCGCTGTTTTCGCCGGCGTGCTGGGCGATCATTGGGGCATCGATCCAAGCCTGCTGCGCACGCGCGTGTTTCCCGGCCTGGGCGCGCCTTTGTCCGGGGTTGTTGCTTGAGCGCGCGCGGCGATGATTGGTGAGGAATGAGTCTTGGGCGTGAGCGGCGCGGCGCATGCAAGATCCCGACGCACATCTGATCCGGCGCGTGGCCGCCGGGGACGCACGCGCCGGCGAGGAGATCGTGCTGCGCCATTCCGCGCGCGTGCTGCGATTGGCGCGGCGCATGCTGGGCGATGCAAGCGAGGCTGAGGACGTGGCGCAGGACGTATTCCTTCGCGTGTGGAAAAACGCCGGCGCCTGGCGCGCGGGCGAGGCGCTGTTCCAGACGTGGCTGCATCGCGTGACTCTCAACGCGTGTTACGACCGATTGCGTCGTCGGCGCGAGACGCCGCTTCCCGATGTCGGCGCGGAGCTCGCCGACGGCGCCGAGACGCCGGACGAGGCGTGGTTCAAGCGCCAGCGCGCGCAGCGCGTGCGTGAGGCGCTTGCCCAATTGCCCGAACGCCAGCGCGCGGCGATCGCGCTTTGTCATTTCGAACAGGCGAGCAATATCGAGGCCGCGGCGGCGTTGGAGGTCAGCGTCGATGCGCTGGAATCCTTGTTGGCGCGCGGGCGGCGCGCCCTCAAGGCGCTGCTTGCGGAGATGGGGCCCGACCTGTTGGGCGATGTTGGCGACGTGAGAAGGGATTGAAGATGGACGCGGCTCGGTTCGAGGCGATCGTGGCGGCCTATGGCGCGGATGTGCGCCGCTGGCCGGAAGCGGAGCGCCAAGCGGCGGAATGGTTCGCGCGGACGCAACCGGAAGCGGCGGCGCTGTGCGCGGAGGCGCGGGCATTGGACAGTGCGCTCGATGCGGACATTGACGCTTCTCCCGCCGATCTGCGTCTGACCCGCCGTCTCATGGCGTCCTTCCCGCGCCCGATCCCGGTTTTGCGCGTGGCGGCGGCGCTGGCCGCATGCGCGGTGATCGGCCTCACGTTCGGATACATGCGGGCGCAGACGCTGAGCGGCGACGAAGCGGATGCGGCGTTGAGCGCAGCTTTTGGCGAAGGATTGGACGTATGAACAGCGTGCCCTGGCGCACTCTCTTGTTCGTTTCGGTGGCGCTTAATCTGCTGCTGATCGGTTTGGGTGCGGGAATGTTTCTCGGCGGAGCAGGACGCGACGCGGCGCCCATCTCGGCTGAGGGACGCGTGCTTGCGCCGCGCGCCATCCTCGCCGCTTTGCCCGACGACGCGCGCCGGCCCTTGCGGCGCACCATGGTGCAAGCATGGCGCGCTTCGGCGGAGGAACGCGCCGGGCTGCGCCAAGCCAACGCCGAGGTGCTGCGTCTGTTGCGCGCGGATGCGTACGACGCCGCTGCGATGCGCGCCGCGCTTGAGCGCCAGCGCGCCGCCGCCGGCGCCTCGACCGCCGTGTTTCACGACGCCGCCGCGGACGCTTTCGCCGCGCTCACGCCGGCGCAGCGCCGGACGGTTGCGGATGCGCTCGTCGCGCCGCGCCAGCGCATCGGCGAACGTCTGCGGCAGCTGAGCGGCGAGGACCGGTAAGGGAGCGCGGCGCCAAGGGCCGGAACCATGGTGCCTAGGGGCGGGATCGAACCACCGACACGCGGATTTTCAGTCCGCTGCTCTACCGACTGAGCTACCTAGGCCCGCCGTGACGGGCTCGAAGGCCATGCCGCGGGGAGCGAGGTCTATAGCCATCCGACCCGCCCATGTCCACGACCCTGTCCGGCATTGGCGCGTGGGGTCTTTGAAGGTAAGTCTCGGGCCTGAAATTCGGACACACCCGGGAGGAGGACGCCATGGCGGGGCAAATTCATCCAGTCAGCCGGCGCGCGCTGCTTGGCGGGGCGGCGGCGGGGGCGGCGCTGCTGGCCGCGGGGTGCGAAACCAATCCCGCCACCGGACGCCAACAACTCATCCTCATCGACGAGTCGCAGCTGCAGCAGGCCGCGTTGCAGGCATGGGCGCAACAGCGGGCGCAGACGCCGGCCTGGAACAACCGCGCGGCGCAGGCGCGGTTGGAGCGCGTGGGCCTGCGCATCGCGCAGGGCGCGGGACGCGGCGCCCAGCAGTGGGAGTTCGTGCTGTTCGACACGCCGGAGAAAAACGCCTTCGTACTGCCGGGCAATCACGTGGGATTTTACCGCGGCCTCTACGAAATCTGTGACGTTGACGACTACATGGCGACGGTGCTGGGGCATGAGACGGGCCACGTCGTGGCGCGTCATGCCGCGGAACGTTATAGCCGCGAGATGGCGACGCAGACGGCGCTGCAAGTGGCCGGCTCGCGCGTCAATAGCCAGGTCGCGATGGCGGCGCTGGGATTAGGGGCGCAGGTCGGGCTCAGTCTGCCCTTCTCACGCGAACAGGAAAGCGAAGCCGATCGGCTCGGCATCAATTTCATGCATGCGGCAGGATTTGACGTGAAGCAGGCGATTCCATTCTGGAACCGTATGGCCGCGTCCGGCGGATCGCGGCCGACGGAGATCTTGTCGACCCACCCCGACCCCGTTCACCGCATTGCCGACATCCGAGCTTACATCAACGCGCAGGGGTGGGGCCCGGCCTGATTTCGGAGCCGACCAGCAGGGAGGCGTCTTTCGGCTTCGACGCCGCCGCTTCTGGGGTTCGGTTGGCGCGCCGGCTTGCCTTGCAGCGCCCGCGAGACTAGTTTCCGCGCCCCGGATCGCCTTCAGGTCCGTTGCCGCCTTAGCTCAGTTGGTTAGAGCGCTGGATTGTGGATCCAGAGGTCCCTGGTTCGAGCCCTGGAGGCGGTACCATTTGCATCATGCGCCGGTGGAGGCAGGGCCGAGCGCGCTTTTAACCAGCCGCACGTAAGTATGCGTGCCGAAGCAGTAGATCTTGCTGGGCGTGTGACGGGCGATTTGCTCCGTCAACACGCGGCGGAACGCCGCCGCGTCGTCATAGCGAATGCGTGAGCACACGCGATCGGGCCGCTTCTCCGCCTCCTCGTAGGAGAGATAACCGCGCTTGCCGGTAAGAACGATTTCCGCCGAGGCCGCGTTCGGCAGCGCTTCGACAAAGCCGGCGAGGCGCCGGCGATCCTTGTCGTCCGGCAAGGAGAACAGAATGAGCGTCTTCTCCGCGAAGGTGCGCTCGAACCAGGCGCGGTCCAGCGACTCCAGATTGATCAGGGCGTCAAAGACCACTTCGACTCCCAGATATTGAAGACTCCCCCACGCAGTGGAGACGCCGTTCACGTCGAACGAGAGAAGCGCCGCGTCGTCGACTGGCAGGACCGACGCAATTGCTTGACGCGCCAATCGGTCGTCTATCGCCAGCCAAAGCGGCAGATTTGGCCGCAGCGGCGCATCGTTTTCGCGCAGAAACGCCTCCTCCTGCGCGAATCCGCAACGGCGAAGAGCGTCCGCAGCCTGGGCCGACACGATGGTTCTGCGGGCGGTCGCCGCGATCGCCGCCTTCTCTCCGGCGATGTCGGCAAGGGCGGGCCCAAGGTGATTGGCGTGTTCATTGAAGATGGACGTGATGATGGCGGTCTCGGCGGGAAGAACGCCGACTTCGTCGTGTGCGCCGCCGCGTCCGATCTCGAGCACATGCCAGTCCGCGCGCCGGCGGGCGAACCAAGCCAGCGCGATCAGCAGAAAAATACCAAACGGCGAGAGATAGGCGTCGCCCTGCAGACGCCCCGCCGCTTCCCGCAGGTGCGGGCGCAGATCCCGGAAAATGTCGACGAACTCGGCCTCGCCGATCGGCCTCCCGTTCAATTTCATTCGGTCGGTGTGTTCGAGCTCTTCGGGAGACACGAACAGCGCCACGTTCGCGGATGGCGCGATGCGGCGGAGATAGAAGTCGATCAGGCGGCTGGTGCTGCCCTTGCCCTTGCTGCCGGTTATCTTGATCGTGCGGGCCGGGGCGGGCGTCAAATTCAGCGCGCGCGCAATCGAGAGAATGACGTCCGGATTCTTGAAGTCGCGATCCATTAGGCCGGCGACGCGGTCGCGCTTGGCCATATAGCCCGCATACATCTCATCCAGCGCGGCCTGGTAGTCGAGTTCGGACAAGAGCGCGGTTCCTCAGTCGCCGGCGCGATGCCGCATCCCGTCCAACAGGATGGCGATGCCGACGATGGCGAAAGTCAGCACGAAGCTGAACCCCAGCAAGACGTAGATGCGGGAATCGACCAGGACGTGTTCGAAGTCCTTGAAGATGGACGATGCCAGATTGAGGCTGAGCAGGACGCTCGTGATGGCGAAGGGCAGGCCGCTGAACGTCAGAGCTTGAATCGCCAGATTGGTCGTTCGCGTCGCTTTCGACTGCAGCACCTTGAACGTGTTGTCGAGATGCTCCTCCATCGCACGGTGCAGGTCTGACAGCCGGGCGAAGCGTTTGTCGAGCTTGTATTTCTCCCGCAGCCGCGCGCACACGCCCTGCAGTTCCTTGTTGTTGGATCGTTCCTCCGTCAGGAAATAGCGCTGCAACTGAATGAGCTGGATGCGCCGGAGCAGGATCTGCTGCGTATTGGTGTTGTCGGCGATTTCGCGGGTGGAAAGATCCATGAGGATGCTGCCGCGGTCGACGCGCAGCGCGAGGATCCACCCATAGTGGAAGAAAGCCGCCAAGTACGGGGCATGGGCGGCGACGGTGTCGCTGTGATCGCCGACCCAGGAGCTGTGCCCCGGCAATTCGGAAAGCAGGCGGTCGAACAGGAAGCCGGCCGGCGTCGGGCGCAGCATGCCTTGATACAATTCGACGAACTGCCTCGACGTGAGTTGTTCGCGCAATTGCGTGCGCGCTCGGGCCAGCTCTCCCTCAGCGACATCGAAATCGAACGTGGCGACGAAGACGTAGTCGGGCTGGCTGACGCCCGCGCCCTTGAGTGCGCGCGCCTCGAACAGGTGCGCCTGGCTGAATGTCGCCGGCAGGCCGAGGACGGTCATGACGAGGCCGCCGGTGTCGATGCTCCAGACCCGATCGAACACGCGCCAAAAGCACATGCGGAAATTGATCGTCATCAGCGGAAGGATGGCGTCCTCGGCTTCGGTGGTGGGTGGAGGCAGCTGATCGAACGCCGTCATGGTCCTGTAGGACAGAACGACCTGAAGCTGGGATTTCATGTGCTCGACTTTGCTTGCTGAGCTGGCAGCAAAGCAAAGTTCTTGTTAAATCGCCAGCCCGCGGGCAAAGGGGCGAGGCAGGTGAAACGCATCCCTTTTCCGAAATTCGGCACAGGCCTCGGCTTGCACCGCGTGACGGCGATCTCGGCGCGGCTCGGGATCGATCTTGGGGCGTTCGGCGCCGGGGGCGCGGTGATCACCGGCTCGAACGGGAAAGGATCGACGGCGGCGATGCTCGCCTCGATTTTGCGGGAGACGGGGGAACGCGTCGGCCGCTTCACCTCTCCGCACTTGTTTTCACTCAACGAACGCTTCGCGCTCGACGGCGAAGACATCGACGATGACGATCTCGCCCGTCACTGGCGGAGCGTGGACGAAGCCGCGCGGGACTGGCTCGCAGGGCGCGACGAACAACTCGGCGGCTTTGAGTTCTTGTTCCTGATCGCGGCTTCCTGGTTCGCGGCCCGCGGAGCGCGCTATACGGTGTGGGAGGCCGGAATTGGCGGACGATATGACCCGACGCGCCTGATCCGGGCGCAGCGCGTAGCGCTGGTTTCGCTCGACCTTGAGCACACGGAGGTGCTCGGCGCCACGCTTGAGCAGATCGCGTTCGACAAGATGGATGCGGCGCCGGAAGGCGCGCGGGTCTTTCTTGGCGAAAGTTGTGCGCCGCTGCGCGAGCGCATCGAAGCGTACGCCGCGCTGCGGCGGTTGCGAACGGCGTTTCCGGAGGCGCCTCGCCTCGCGCCGCCTCTGCACGGCGCCCATCAACAAAACAATGCCGCGCTCGCGCGCGCGCTGGCGCAGGACATCGCGCACGTCAGCGATGCGCAGATCGCCGCTGGACTGTCGCGAACGCGTTGGCCGGGGCGACTGGAGATAATAAGCGAAACGCCGCTCGTCGTTATCGACGTCGGCCACACGCCGGAGGCCGTGCGGACCGCCCTCGCGGGTTTCCTGGCCATGGCGGGAACACGTCCGCGCGTGCTCGTGTGCGGCGCTTCATACGACAAGGCGAGCGCGGAAATAATCGCGCTCCTAGCCCCGTCCTTTCCCCACATCATCTGCGCCAGCGCCCGCCACAAAGGCGCGCCCGCGGGCGAGATCGCGAAGGTGGCCGCGTCGGTCAATGCCGGCGCCGAGATAACGATCGCCGAGGATCTCGCCGACGCGCGCCTTTTGGCGCTGGCGAAAGCCGCTGGCGAGGGCGCTGTCTATGTCGCCGGCGGTCTTTTCCTCGCGACCGAGTTCAAGGCCGTGGATTTGGGCCTCGATCCCGCCGCGCTGGACTTCTTTTGACGCGCGCGAGCCGCTAGGTTGGCGGCGCAGAGGGGGACATGGCCAGAACGCTGTTCGAGCACCTATCGCCCGACACCGGCGCCAAGCGCATGCTTGCGCTTGATGGCGGGGGCGTGAAGGGCGTCCTCACGCTGGGGATGCTGCAGGCGCTCGAGGCGGAGCTGCGCCGCCGTGCGGGATCGAATGACTTCCGTCTGTGCGATTATTACGATCTCATCGGCGGCACGTCGACAGGCGCCATCATCGCCACCGGACTGGCGCTGGGACTATCTGTCGATGAACTGATCGAACTCTATATGAAGCTCGGTCCCGAAGTGTTCGGCAAAACCGCGGGAGACGGGATTTTTTTGCAGTCGAAATTCGACTCGCACAAACTGCGCCGCGCCCTCGCCGGCGTCATGGCGACGAAGACGTTGGGCTCCGACGACTTGAAAACGGGCCTCGCCATTCACGCAAAGCGCATCGATACGGGCTCGGCCTGGGTCGTCACCAACCATCCGCTCGGCACATTCTACGATCCGCCTTCGGATAGCCCGATCTTCCCCAACAAGCGTTACCGTCTCGTCGATCTGGTGCTGGCGAGCGCGGCGGCGCCGACTTTCTTCGACGAGGTCGTCATCGACATCGAATTCGACGAGAAGCGCAAGCCGACGCAGCGCGGCTATTTTGTCGACGGGGCCGTCAGCGCCAATAACAATCCGAGCCTTCAAATGTTCATGCTGGCGCTCGAGCCGGGCTATAAGTTCGGCTGGAGAGCAGGGGCGGACAATCTGATGCTCACCTCTTGCGGCACGGGATGCCGTCGCCCGAAAGTCGACGGGCGCGCGTTCCAGGGACTGCCGCCGGGGATGCGCGGCGTGCAGGCGCTGCGCGCCATGGTGTTCGACACGCAAATGCAGGGCGTCATGCTGATGCAGGCCTTTTCCGAACCACGCAAACCGTGGTGGATCAATTTGGAGATGGGCGATCAGAGCGGACCCTCGCTGGTCGGGGCGCCGCTGCTGGACTTCCAGCGCATGGATGTTGTGCTGGATCAAAAGCCAAAGGCCAAAGACGCGCGCGATCCCGCGCCGCCGATGACCCAGCTTGAACGCCTGATCGGCCGCGAATTGCCGTTCGAGGCGATGGAGCAGCTGGACCAATTGTCCAACGGCAAGAAAGAGAACATGGACTTGTTGCTCGAAATCGGCCGCGCGGCCGGGGGCGTCTATGTGGACGCCACCTACCCCGGCCCGAAATTCGATTTGCCAGAATGGCGCTCGTGAAAGCTGCGCGCACGTTCAATGTCGCGGTGACGGGGCATCGCCTCAACCAACTTCCCGAAAGCGAACGGCCGCGCATTCGCGGCGAAATCGAGCGCGGCCTGGATGAGGCGGAGGCCGCCGCACGCATCGCCGCCGGCGCGCCGGTGCGCTGCGCGCTCTATTCCGCAATCGCTGAAGGTGCCGATCGCTACGCCGCCGACGCCGCGCTCGCGCGCGGATGGCGTCTCGTGACGCCTTTGCCGTTTTCGCCGGAACGCTACGAGGAGGATTTTCCCGACGCCGAGTCGAAAGAACACTACCAGCGCTTGCTTTGGGCCTCGCGGCGGGTGAGGCCGGTCGATCCGGACGTTGTCGCCGCAATCGGCGGCGACGCCGCGCCCTACGCCGCTGTCGGCCGTGCTTTGATCGAGAAGGCCGATCTGCTTCTGTGCGTGTGGAACGGTCGCCCGCCGAAAGGACCGGGCGGCACCTCGGAGGTGGCGGCGCTGATGCTTGAGAAGGGCGGCCTCGTGCTGTGGATCGCGGTTGAGCGAACCGGGGCAAAGCTCGTGGGCCCCGCGCCGCTGCCGCGCGCGGGGAGTTTCCGGCGCAAACTGCATGAAGCGCTCGCGCTCAAGTTCGAGCGTTCGGCGCGGCCGCCGGAAATGCGCGTGGCGGCATGAAGGCGAAGGTGGTCATTATCGGCGCCGGCGTCGTCGGTCTGTTCAGTGGCCTTCGCCTCGCCGAACGGGGCGCCGATGTCACGGTGATCGACGGCGATCTTGAGGATTGGGAGAGTCGCGGATGCGCGGCCTCGCGCGCCGCGGCGGGCATGCTCGCGCCGGTGAGCGAGGCGCAGATCGCGCACCCGGGCGCGCATCCGCGCGCGGGCGAATTGGATCGCGCCTCGTTCGAGCTGTGGCGCGCCGCGCCCGACTTCCTTCGGCCGCATATCAATTTTTGCGGTGCGCTCCTCCTGAGCGAGTTTGGCGCCGGAATCGCGGAGGCGGAGCGTCTTGACCGCGCGGAGATCAGACGGCGCTTCGGCCTCGATGCGGAATCCGGCGCGCTGGTGAAGGATGAGGGCGTCGTCGATCCCATTCCGGCCCTGCGCGCCATGGCTGAGCGCATCCGCGCGCTCGGCGGCGCCGTGCACTTCGACCGCGAGGCCGAGACGGTCGAGACAAGGCCCTGGCTGCGGGTCAGGTGCTTCGGCGGCGCCACGTTCAGCGCGGATCGCGTCGTGCTCGCGCCTGGCGCCTGGGCGAGCGAAGCGCTTGCTGCGCTCGCCCCTGCGCTGCGTCATGTTGGTCCCGCCCGCGGCTGCCTTGCGCCGGTGACCATGGCGGCGAGCCTTCCCCTGAATGTGCGCGCCCGCGACTTCTATCTCACGCAACGCACGACCGGCGACATTGTCCTCGGCGCCTCTATGGAATTGGGCGTGGCTGAGCGCCGCGTCGACCGGAGCCAAATCGACATGCTGTTCTCGGCCGCCGAACGCGCCTTGCCGCGCCAAGTCTGGCGCAGCTCGCGCCCTGCCTGGGCCGGCGTTCGCGCGATGTCGCCTGATTGGTCGCCGCTTATCGGACCCAGCGGGCTGGAAGGCGTGCTGGTCGCGTGCGGGCACTCCCGCAATGGCTGGCTCAATGCGCCCATTACCGCCGAGATCGTTTGCGCCTATGTGTTCGGCGAAGAGATCAATCCGCTCTGGGCGGCTTTCGCGCCGGAGCGTTTCGAGACAAGGGCATGACCACGTACATTGAACTTGACGAGGCGCAGAGCGCCATTGTCGAAGCGGTCGGCAGGATCTGCGCCAAATACGACGATCATTTCTGGGCGAAGACGGATGAGACGGGCGCGTTTCCCGAGCCGTTCGTCGCCGATATCGCCGCCGGCGGCTGGCTGGGCGTCGCCATGCCGGAACAATACGGCGGCGCGGGCCTGGGGCTCGTCGAAGCGGCGCTGGTGATGCAGACGGTCGCGCAATCCGGCGCCGGCTTCACGGGCGCGAGCGCCATCCATCTCAATATTTTCGGCCTGATGCCGATCGTGAAGTTCGGCGCCGACGAGCAGAAGGCGCGCTTCCTGCCGCCGGCGATCGCGGGAGCGGACAAAGCGTGCTTCGCCGTCACCGAACCCAATTCCGGGCTCGACACGGCGAGCCTCGAAACCCGGGCGGAGCGCACCAATAGCGGCTATCGCATCAACGGGCGGAAGATCTGGACGACCAATGCGCAGCGCGCCAACAAAATACTGATCATCGCGCGCACGACGCCGAAGGAGCAGTGCAAGAAACCCACCGACGGGCTTTCGTTGTTCTATGCGGATTTTGACCGCAGGCGCATCGAGGCGCAGCCGATTCCGAAAATGGGCCGCAAGGCCGTGGAGTGCAACACGCTATTCATCGAGGACTTGGAAGTGACGGACGCCGAGCGCATTGGCGAGGAGGGCGCCGGCTTCAAGATTCTGCTTTCCGGCCTCAATCCCGAGCGTGTGTTGTTCGCCGTGGAGGCGATCGGCCTCGGCCGCGCCGCACTCAAGCGCGCGGCGCAATACGCCAAGGAGCGCGTGGTGTTCGGCCGGCCGATCGGCCAGAACCAGGGCGTGGCGCATCCGTTGGCGAAGGCTTGGGCCGAGTTGGAAGCGGCAAACCTCATGGCGTTCAAGGCGGCGGCGCTTTACGACGCCGGGCGCGAGTGCGGCGCGGAGGCCAACGCCGCAAAGTATCTCGGCGCCGAAGCGGGGTTCCACGCCTGCGAGGCCGCCGTCCTCGCGCATGGCGGCATGGGCTACGCCAAGGAATATTTCGTCGAACGCTATTTCCGCGAAGCGATGATCGCGCGCATCGCGCCGGTGAGCCGCGAAATGATCCTCAACTACATTGCCGAACGCGTGCTCGGGCTGCCGAAAAGCTACTAGGTGTGATGGTCCTGCATGGCGTCCTGGACATCGCGCCGCAGCGCCTCGAGGTCGATCGCGCCTTGCACGTGCAGCGCAGCGACTTCGATCGCCTGTTCGCGCTCCAGAGACGGTCCCTCCAGGCGCTGCGATGAATCCGACGCCGCCCACGCGACGGCGGCCTCCAGTTCTTCAAGCGTCAGCGCGTCCGCCAGTCCGCGACTATAGTAGTCGATCTGTTCATCGGCGCCGTAGCCCAGGCGCTGCAATTGCAGGATTTGCACTTCGCTCAGGCGCCCGACCATCAATCGCGCCAGCCGTTGCGCCGCTTCATAGCGATCGCTTGGAAGCAGTGCCGCCTCGCGAAGCTCCGGCAAGGCGAGGCGCCCGCCCGACACCAGATGGCCGACCAGCGGCATGGCCAGGTCCATGGCGGCGGCGACGTAGCGCCGCCCTTCCGGCGTGTCGTAATAGGTATTGGCGGCGGTCATATCGTCGAGCCGATAGTGCGTTGCATAGAACTGCACCATCTCCGCGGTGAAAGCGTGGGCGGCATCGACGAAATGGGCTTCCAGCACGCGGCGCACGCGCGTCCATTGCTCGCCCGTCAGATCGACCCCTCGCGAGGCGGCCGCCGCGCGAAACGCCGATGTTGCGGCCGCCACGAACGCGCGCTCGCCGCCGCCCAATTCGATGAATCGCTGCGCTTCGGCGAGAGCGCGCGGATCGGGCGTTGTCGCGGCGGCGCCGCGCGGGGCGGTCTCCGCGCGAGCGCCGGGTGAGACCGCAAGGAGAAGAACCAATGCAAGTGAAGCCAGCAGGCGCATCGACTCTCCCCCGAAGCCGCGCGCCAAGCTGACGTTGCGCACGCGGTCTGACAAGGAAAATTTACTTGTGATTAACCAAACCGAGCCAGCGCTTGGCCATGGCCGAACCGATCGCGCCGACATCCCACGTCGCCGTTCGTGACGCCGTCGCCCGCGCGGCGGAGGCGACGGGAGTCGATTTTTCGCTGCTGATCCAGACGGCGCAACGCGAGAGCGGACTCAATCCGCGGGCGCGCGCGAGCACGTCTTCGGCGACCGGGCTGTTTCAATTCATCGATTCCACTTGGCTCGACATGGTGCGCCGCCATGGCGCCGCGCATGGGCTTGGGGAATACGCCGCACTGTTGCAGCGTGGCGGCGCCGACGCCGCGACGCGGCGCGATATTCTCAGTCTGCGCAGCGATCCGGAAATCTCCGCGCGGATGGCCGCCGAATTGGCGCGCGACAATGCCGATGCGCTGCAGGCGCGGCTCGGACGCGCGCCGACCGCGGGGGAGCTTTACGCCGCGCACGTCATGGGCGCTGAGGGCGCGGCAAGGCTGATCGAAGCCGGGGCGCAGGGGGCGCCCGACGCCTCCGCGCTGTTCCCGCGCGAGGCGGCGGCCAATCGCGGCCTCTTCTACTTCGCCAACGGCGAGGCGCGGTCCGCCGAAAACGTCCTGCAGCGTCTGCAGGTGGACGCCGGAGCCGCCGCGCCGAACGCTGCGCCCAAGGAGAGCATTGGCCCGCTATCGCCGGCCCTCGCGCGCGCCTTGTTCATGCTGGCCCTGTCGCCGCTGCTGCGCGGTTCGGAAGGGGACCCGGACGATCGCCAAAATCCGCTGGCCGCGCTTGCCGCCTACGCCCGGCACAACGGCCTCTAGGCCTCGGAATTGGCCCGCATTAAGCATCCGCGCCCGCGGCGGCGCTGAGAAATCAAGATTTCTTTAATTCCTGAGGACAAGTCTCTGGCCCACAGCGGCGAATCCAGGCGGGCCCCATGTCGATTGTCACGATGCGCGCCAAGCTTACCGATGGCGACGTGCGCGCCCTGATGAAGGGCCCCACCGAGGAAGACCGGGCCCAAGCCGCGCACAAAATCTGCCGCTGCATTGAAGACGCCGAACTGACCCCGGCTGAGCGCGCGCACGCCGAAAGCATCATCGCCATCATGGCGCAGGACGCGGCGCTGCTGGTGCGCCGGGCGCTCGCCGTCGCTCTCAAGAACTCGCCAAAGCTTCCGCGCGAGGTCGCCAATAGATTGGCGCAGGACGTGGACACGATCGCGCTGCCCGTGATCCTCAATTCACCGGTGCTGACAGACGCGGATCTCATCGAGATTGTGCGCGCCTCGCCGCCGGCAAAGCAGATCGCCGTGGCCAGCCGCGAGACGCTGTCCGTCACGGTGACAGGCGCCATCGCGCAATTCGCGCCGCCCGCCGCAGTGGAGCGCGCTCTGGCCAATGACAACGCGGAGTTCGACGAAGTGGGCCTGGGTTCTGCGCTCGAACGGTTCGCCGGCCTCTCGACGATTACGGCGGCCATGGTGCGCCGAAAAATCCTGCCTATCGCCATCACCGAGAAACTGGTCTCGATCGCCACGGGCGAATTGTTCGACCACCTGGTCAACAACCACGAACTTCCCCCGCAGATCGCCATCGATCTCGCCATGGGTTCGCGCGAGCGCGCGACGCTGGACATTGTCGAACAGGCCAGCCGCCAGCACGACATTCGCCGTTTCGTGCAGCAGCTCAATCTCAACGGACGCCTGACGCCTTCGCTGCTGATGCGCGGCCTGTGCCTTGGGCACATGGATTTCGTTGAACATGCGATCGCGGAGCTTGCCGGCATTTCGCATCAGCGCGCCTGGCTTCTGGTGCACGATAGTGGACCGCTGGGCCTGAAAGCGGCGTTCGACCGCGCGGGCCTGCCGCCGCGCCTTTTCCCTTCATTCCGCGCCGCGGTTGACGTGTATCACCACATGGAGCGCGAAGGCGGCATGGAAGATCGCGCCATGTTCCGCGAGCGCATGCTCGAGCGCACGCTGACGCTGTTCCAGTCGATCCCGAAAGACGATCTGGACTATCTTCTCGAGAAGCTTGACGGCATCCACTCGCGCCCGCGCGCGGCCGCGCTTTAGTCAGACGCGCGAACCTATCTCAGCGCCGCTTCGGCGAACGGTCCGCCGCCACGGTCGAAGCCGGCGATGGCCAGCATGCGGGCCTGCGCCGCGGTGCGCACGCTTTCAGCGGTGATGAGCAGACCCGCCGCTTTCGCCGCGAGCAGCCGGCGGCCGAGCGGCGTGCGGTCGGCGTTTTCCACGCCGAGATAGGGATCGAGCGGTTCGGGCGCCTCCAGCACCAGTTCGGAATAAAGCGTGCGCGCACGCGCTCCAAAAGGAATGGGGCAGGCCGGATCGCCGCGCAGCACGACGCCCCAGCCACGCGCGCGCAAATCTTCCGCCAGGCGCGGTCCCGCCGAAACGAGTGCCGTTTCGCACAATTCAAAGCTTAGTCCTCGGCGCGTGCAGCCGGCCTCGAAGGCGGCTTCGCTGATGAGGTCGGCCTCGAGCTTCTCCACCAGGTCGCTGGGCACGCTGACCGACAGTGGCGCCGTGGCGCCGCGCTCGCGCCAAGCCATGCGCGCGCTGCGCAGGAGGCGGGAAAGACCCGTGAACGAGAACGCTCCAAGCGTGGGTTCGCGCGCGCGCACGACGCCGGCGACCAGGGCGCCGACACGCAAGTCCACGCGCGCGCCGATGGCGAAGGCCAACGGCTCGGCGGCAGGCGCACGACGAAACGGTATCACGGTCATGGAAAAGTCCCGCTCCGAGGAGCGTTTTTCGCATGTGCTCAGTTAAGAAACGGCGGCAAAAACCGGTAAACGCCGGATTTACTCCAGCGGCAGACCGAGCGCGTCGACCTGCATTTCAAGCGCGTGCAGCAGCGCCTGGCCCACCGCATGCGCATCGGTGCGCACGCCGTCACGCGCCGCGGCGCGAATGGCGTCGACATGCGCAAAGACGAGGCTCGGCTTGGCGCGCGCCGCGGCGCGGCCTTCCTCGCAGTCGATGAGCCGGCAGAGCGAACCGGCGATCTGCGACACGAGCGGATAATCATAGGTCGCGCCCATGCCTTTGAGATCATGGGCGGCGATCAGCAGGATATCGAGCGCGTCATTGCTCCAGTCCGCCGCAACGGCGGAAAGCCGGGCGGTCTGCAGGCGCGCCACCTCTTCATCGAGCCAGAGCTGGAACGATCCGCTCATGGATTGCAGCGCCTGGTCGGCGCGGGCCACCGCCTCTGCGTCGAACACCGGCGACTTGAGCGCGAGCCGAGGCGGGGCCGCACGCGTGGGATCGATCAGGGTGACCAGCTTTTCCGCCATGCGGGAACGATCACCACCTTATGGTCAAGAAATGATTGACGCGGCTGTGGGCGTCAGACGCTGAATTGCTCGCGCAGCACCCGCTCGTCGAGCGCATGTCCGCGATCGAACAAGAGCGTCAGCGCCGTGGCCACATCCTCGCGGATATCGACGGCGGCGATGTCGCGCGTTTCCATGTTGTCGGCTGACACGCTGACTGGCCGCAGGTGCGGCTCCAGCACTTCGATGCGAACTTGGGCCGTATGCGCCAACAGCGCGCCGCGCCAGCGCCGCGGCCGGAACGCGCTGATCGGTGTCAGCGCAAGCAGGCGCGAATTGATCGGCAGGATGGGTCCGTGCGCCGACAGATTGTACGCCGTCGAACCCGCCGGCGTGGAGACCAGCACGCCGTCGCAGAACAACTCCGCCATGCGCTCGGCGCCGTCCACCAGGATGCGCAGCCGGGCCGTTTGCTGCGTCTGGCGCAGCAGCGAGACTTCATTGAAGGCGCGCTCCGTCACGGTCTTGCCCGCCATGGTTTCGCTGCGTGCGACCAGCGGACGGATGCGCACGGGCTCCGCCTTCTCTAGCCGCGCGGGCAGATCCTCCTCGGCATAATCGTTCATGAGGAATCCGACGGTTCCACGGTTCATGCCGTAGACCGGACGCTTGTCCTTCAGGCGCCGGCGCAGAGTGTCCAGCATGTGCCCGTCGCCGCCGAGGGCGACGATGGCGTCAGCCTCGGCTTCCGCAACGTCGCCGTACTTGTGCCGGAGCCGGCGCATGGCCTCCTGCGCTTCCGGGCGCGCGCTGGCTGTGAAGGCAAGTTTCATCGCTTGAACATAGGCGGGTCGCCCGCACTGACGCAACGCGAGCCGCGTTGAAGGCGGCCCGTTCCGGGGCTAAGCTTTGTCGATGGCAGATGATCTTGGCTCTCAATCGCTGAAGGGGCGCGTCAGCGCCGAGGAATGGAAGGCGCGCGTCGAACTCGCCGCGCTTTACCGGCTGGTCGCCCTGCACGGCTGGGACGACATGATCTTCACGCATATTTCTATGCGCGTGCCCGGGCCCGAGCACCATTTCCTGATCAACCCCTACGGCATGATGTTCGAGGAGATCACCGCCTCGAGCTTGGTGAAGGTGGACCTCGACGGCGGCATCGTCGCGCCGACCTCGTATTTCATCAATCCGGCGGGGTTCACCATCCACTCGGCCATTCACGCCGCGCGCGAGGACGCACTCTGCGTCATTCATCTGCACACCGACGCCGGCGTCGCGGTCGCTTCGCAGAAGGATGGGCTGCTGCCGCTGTCGCAACATGCCCTGATCGTCGGTCCGCAACTGGCCTATCACGACTACGAGGGCATCGCGCTCAACCTTGACGAACGCGAGCGTCTTGTGGCCGATCTCGGGGAGAAGAAGCTCATGCTTCTTCGCAATCACGGCACGCTGGCCTTGGGGGGCTCGGCCGCCGATGCGTTC
The DNA here is from genome assembly GCA_035549695.1 of Caulobacterales bacterium. Taxonomy (GTDB): domain Bacteria; phylum Pseudomonadota; class Alphaproteobacteria; order Caulobacterales; family Aquidulcibacteraceae; genus Vitreimonas. Next base: position 80,044 of record DASZQK010000001.1, read on the forward strand.
GTGGGAATCTTCTTCCTGGAGCGGGCATGTCAGCAGCAGGTGATGGCGCTGAGCGCGGGGCGCGCCGGCGTTCTGATCGCGCCCGGCGCGGCGCAGGAGGAAGTGCGCGGACAGACAGCGGGCATGCCCATGGTGGCTGGGCTTGCTTGGCCCGGCCTTCTGCGCAAGCTCGACCGTCACGCGCCGGGCTACGATTCCTAACCGGCCTGCTCGTGCTCGCCCCGGCCCCGGCCAGCGCCGGCGCCTGGATCGCCCCACCGGAAGGCCAGCAGATCTGGACGAACGCCGTCGGCGAGAACGAAGCGGGCGTCTTCAGCGAGACATCGGCTTATTGGGAGCAGCCGATCGAGCCGCGCGTCGCCTTCGTCGCCGCGCCGTGGTACGTGAACGACCCCGCCGACGCCGAGCACGGATGGCGCGCTGAAGCGACGGTCGGGCTGAAGGCCGCCCTGGTCCGCGGACGCGCCGGCGTCATGGCCGTGCAAGCCGGTGCAACCTGGCGCTCTGATCCCGAGCGCGGATGCGGCGAGGCCGGCGCCGAGCTGCGCTGGCTGGGAGGGCTGTCGCTTGGGCCTTCGGGCGCGGGCTTCTTGAACGTGGAGGCGGCCGAGAGGCTGGCGTCCGGAGGCTGTCCGCACCAGCGGCTTGATGTCACGCTCGGCTACCACGCGGGGCCCCATTGGCTCGGCATGGCGCAAGTCTTCACCGATGCGCGGCGGGGCCAGGAGGCGTTGCAGGGGCAACTCACCGTGGTCCGGATCAACGATCAAGGGCGCGGCGTTCAGTTTGGCGTGCGGGCGCGTTTGGACGATGGCCGCCCTGAACCGGCGCTTGTGCTGGCTTTTTGGGGTCGGCCAGGTGATTAACGGCCTTGCGGAAACCGTCGTCGACACAGATCTGCAATAGGTCGCCTGTAGGGAAGGCTACATGTTCGGGGTGTTTCGTCGCTACGGCTTTGCCGCGGTGGTTACTGCGGCTTTGGCTTTGATGGGTGCGATCGTGCTCGGAAAGAGCATGCTCGACGGCGGCGCGGCCTCCGGCGACGCCAAAGCTGCGCCCAGCGGCCAGGCCAAGGGCGGCGCCCCGACGCCGTCGGTTTCGGTCGCCGCGGTCTCGCAATATGTCTTCGCGGACGCGATCCAGGCCCTGGGTACGGCCCAGGCCAAGGAAAGCATCGTCATCACGCCAAAGGTGGCCGACACCATCCGAGCCCTGCACTTCGACAGCGGCGCGCGCGTTCGGCGCGGCCAGGTCTTGGTCGAGATGTCGAGTGTCGAACAAACCGCTTCGCTCGCGGAGGCGCGCGCCGCCAACGAGCAGGCGCAGCAGGACCTCCGGCGAAATCAGGAATTGTTCGATCGCGGCTTTCTGTCCCAAGCACGGCTCGACGCCGTCAAGGCGGCCGCCGACGCGGCCCAGGCGCGCGTTGATGCGGGGGCTTCGCGCATTTCCGACCGCACGATCGCGGCGCCTTTTTCGGGCGTGATCGGGCTGCGCACGGCCAGCCCTGGCCAGTATGTGAGCCCAGGCGTGCAGATCGGCACGCTCGACGACATTTCTCAGATCAAGCTCGATTTCGACGTGCCCGAAACGCAGCTTGCGCGCATCGCCTCAGGGGTCGCGATCACAGCGCGCACGGCGGCGTTTCCTGATGAGAACTTTACCGGCGCGATTTCGCAGGTCGACAGCCGCGTCAACCCGACCACACGGACCGTGCGCGTCCGTGCGCTTCTGCCCAATCCGCAAGAGACCTTGCGGCCCGGCATGCTGATGACCGTGGATGTCCGCGCCAATCAGCATCAGGCGCTCGCCATTCCGGAAATCGCCATTCTCGAGGAGGCCAACGCGTCCTTCGTGCTGCGCGTGAACGCGGACAACAAGGTCGAGCGCGTGCGGATCGCCACCGGCCAGCGCAGCGACGGCATGGCCGAGGTGACCTCCGGGCTCAATGAGGGCGATCAGGTGATCATCGAGGGCCTGCAGGCGGTGCGGCCTGGCCAGAGCGTGCGCATCCAGGCCGCCGAAGGCGGCGCCGGCGGCCTCCGCGGATCCACGCGGTGACGCTCTCCGACCTTTCAGTCCGCCGCCCGGTGCTGGCGACGGTTCTGTCGCTGCTGATCATCGCCTTCGGGGCGATCGCGTTCACAACACTGCCCCTACGCGAACTGCCGGACGTCGATCAGCCGATCGTGTCGGTGAACGTCACCTATCCGGGGGCTTCCTCTCAGGTCGTCGAAACGCAGATCACGCGGCCGATTGAAGATCAGCTCTCGGGCATCGACGGAATCGATTCCATCAATTCCAACAGCCGCGACGGCCGCGCTTCGGTGAACATCGAGTTCAAGCTCTCGCGCGACCTCGAAGCGGCGACCAACGATGTGCGCAACGCCGTCAGCCGCGCCCGCAATCAGCTCCCCGTCGACGTCGACGATCCGATCATCAGCAAATCGGAATCGGACGCATCGCCCATCATCTGGTTCAGCTTGCGCTCGACGAAGATGAACCTCGTGGAGATTTCCGACTACGCGCGCCGGTACCTGATCGACCGGCTCGGCGTCATCGACGGCGTCGCCAATGTGACGATCGGCGGCGAGCACCGGAAGTCCCTGCGCATTTGGCTCGACCCCAACGCGATGGCGGCGCGCGGTTTGACGGTGCAGGACGTGGAGAACGCCATCCGCGCGCAGAATGTGGAATTGCCCGCCGGTTACGTGCAGGGGCAGCAGCGCGACTACGCCGTGCGCGTCGAGCGCGCATTCCAAACGCCCGAACAATTCGCGCGCATGCCCGTGAGCGGCGTCGACGCCACCGACCCCACCGCCGTGGTCCGCCTGGGCGACATCGCCCGCGTCGAGTTCGCGCCCGAAGAGGACCGCAGCATCTTTCGCGGCAATGGCGTGGAGCAGGTGGGCATCGGCATCGTGCGCCAATCGCGCTCCAACGCGCTGGAGGTCGGGCGCGCGGTAAAGGCGGAGGTCGAACGCATCCGGCCGAGCCTGCCGCAAGGCGCCACGCTGGAGCTCACCTACGATTCGACGATCTTCATCGATCGCGCCATCAGCCGCGTTGGGCAGACGCTGCTGGAATCGACGATGCTCGTCATTCTGGTGATCTTCCTGTTTCTCGGTTCGGCGCGGGCCGCGTTCATTCCGGCCGCCGTCATTCCGGTTTGCCTGAGCGGCGCGTTTCTGGTGCTCGCGGTGTGCGGGTTTTCGGTCAACCTGTTGACGTTGTTGGCGCTCGTGCTGGCTATCGGCCTCGTGGTGGACGATTCCATCGTCGTTCTGGAAAACGTTCAGCGCCGCATTGATACGCTGGGAGAGCCGCCGCTCGTGGCCGCGCAGCGCGGCACGCGGCAGGTGTTCTTCGCGGTCGTGGCCACCTCCGCCGTGCTGGTGGCCGTGTTCGCGCCGTTGCTGTTCGTCGGCGGCTATATCGGGCGCCTCTTTATCGAACTCGCGGTGACCGTGGCGGGCGTCATCGTCATCTCGGCGTTCTGCGCGCTCTCGCTGTCGCCGATGATGTGCTCGAAATTTTTGAAACCCGTGCGGCAAGGAACGACGCTCAACAAGATCGTCGATCGCATTCTCGCGGCCTTGCGCGGCTCTTATCGAGCCTCGCTGGAAGCGGCGATGGCCAACAAGGCCGCGGTGTTCGCGATGTTCGCGGTCGTGCTCGTCGGCGGCGGCTTCATCTTCACGCGGCTGTCGTCGGAGCTGACGCCGCCGGAAGACCGCGGCGTCCTGCAGATTCAGATTCAGGCGCCGGAAGGTTCGGGCTTTGAATACACGAGCCGCATCATCGCCCGGGTCGAAAGCGTCCTGCGCAGCTATATAGCGTCCGGCGAAGCCGCGCAGGAGATCATCGTCGCGCCCGGATTCGGCGACGCCGGCACCAACCGCTTCAACAGCGGTTTCGCGGTCATATTCCTGAAGCCGTGGGAACAGCGCCATCGCAGCGGCAACCAGGTCGAAACCGAACTCAATCAGCGCCTGAGCCAGATTCCGGGCGCCGTCATTCGGGTGGCGATGCAGAACCCGTTTCAGCGCGGAGGCGGAGGCGCTTCGATCGTGTTGCTGGGCAGCACGTACAGTTCCATGACGTCGGTGGCGAACCGTATCCTCGATCGTTTGCGTAATGACGAACGTTTCCTGCGCCCACGCATGAACTACGAGCCCACCTCGCCGCGCGTGCTCGTCAATATCGACCGCGAGCGCGCCGCCGCTTTGGGATTGTCCGTGCAGTCGGTGGCGCGCACGCTGGAAGCGACGATGGGCGCGAGGCGCCTCAACACGATTACCGACCGGGGCCAGGAATATTACGTCTATCTGCAAGCCGAGCGCGATGAACGTTCGAACATCGCCGACATGGACAATAAGTACGTGCGCTCGGATCGCACCGGCGAACTCGTGCCGCTCTCCACCGTCGTTTCGCTTCGCACGGTGGGCGACACATCGGAACGCCGGCGCATGAATCGCCAGGCCGCCATCACCATACAGGCTTCGATCGCGTCGAACTTCCCGCTGGGCGACGCGGTCGGCCAGATGGAGCGGATCGCCCACCAGGAAATCGGCCAGCAGCCCATCACCATCGACTACGTCGGTCAGGCGCGACAGCTCAAACAATCGAGCGGCGCGATCCTGTTCGCTTTCGGTTTCGCGCTGGTGATCGTTTTCCTGGTCTTGGCGGCGCAATTTGAAAGTTTCGTCCACCCGTTCGTGATCATGCTGACCGTGCCTCTGGCCATCGCGGGCGGGCTGTTCGGTCTCTTTGTGTTCAACAATACGCTCAATATCTACAGCGAAATCGGCCTCATCATTCTCATCGCGCTAGCCGCCAAGAACGGCATCCTCATCGTCGAATTCGCCAATCAATTGCGCGACGAGGGCAAATCTATTCGCGACGCCATCCTCGAAGCCTCGGATCTTCGCATTCGCCCGGTGCTGATGACCTCGATCGCGACGGTCGTGGGCGCGCTGCCTCTGGTGTTCGGTCACGGCGCCGGTGCCGAGAGCCGCGCCACGATCGGCGTCGTGATTTTCTTCGGCCTGATCGTGGCGACAATGCTCACATTGTTCGTCGTGCCGGTGATGTATGATCTGCTCGCGCGCTACACCAAGTCCCCGGAAGCGGCCGCTCGCGAAATCGAAGCGTACGAACACGACGAGGCGGCCGCGGTTCAGCCCGCGGAATAGAGCGCGACTATCAAGCTAGCGCTTGGTCTCGATCATCAGGTAGGCGATCAGGTCGCGCCGCTGCGCCTCATCGCGGACGCCGACGAACGCCATGCGGTTGCCCGGGAGGAACTCGCGCGGGTTGGCGAGCCAGTGGTCGAGGTGGTCCGCGTCCCATGTGAACCCGGCATTTTTCACGGCGTCTGAATAGGTGAAGCCCGGCTCCGTGCCGGCGGTGCGGCCGAACAGGCCGGCGAGATCGGGGCCGACGCGGTTCGAGCCGATGGCGTGGCAGGCGCGGCACTGCGCGAAGGCGTGCTTGCCCGCTTCATAATCGGCTGCGCTGTAAGGAGCGGGCAAAGCCGCGAGCGCCGCCTGGATGTCCGCCGGCGACCGCTCGGTCGCGGTCGGCGTCGGCGTGGCCGAGGCGGTCGACGTCGAGGCGGGCGGACTGCACGCCGCAAGAGCCAGCGCCAAAGCGCCAATCGCAAGCCAGGACAAACGGGCCATACCGAACCAAGCCTCCCAGATTCTGGTCTGAGTCGAAGCACGGGGGCGCGCTGAAGCGCAAGCGGTTCGGCGCGCGGCGGAACGCCGCCTCTAGCGCCGGGCCACGCGAGCCGGCGCCACGCGCACGTCGCCGCCTACCAATCCTTGGCCAAAAACGGGGTCGCGTCCGTGGGCCCCAAGATCGAGCGCGGCCCCTGCGAGCAGCGTTTGCGCGCGCGTCGCGGCCTGTGGGGATGGCGCGCTGATGCTTTGCGCCATCAGCCCGGCCACGATCGGCGCGGCGAACGAGGTGCCGCGAACGCCGGCGAATCCGCCACCCGGTTCGGCTGCCAGCATGTCCGACCCCGGCGCCGCCCAATCCACTTGTGCACCGCGCGCGGCTTCCGGCAGGGCGCGGTTGCGGGCGTCAACGCCGGTGACGCCGACGACGCCAGGATAGGACGCCGGATAGAGCGGCGGCGCCGAAGGTCCGTCGTTGCCGACGGCGGCGACGATGACGAAGCCGCGATCCACCATCGCCCGCACGCCTGCTTCCAGAGCCCGGTTCGATGGGCCCACGAGACTGATATTGATCACCGCGACGCGCTGCTCGGCGAGCCAGTTGAGCGCCGCGACGATCGCGGCCGCGCCGCCGCCGGTGGGCGAGCCGCCATAGACGTCCGCCACGTACAACGAAGCGCCCGGTGCGGCGCCGCGAAATCCCGCTCCGTCCCCTGCCAGCAGCGAAGCCACCGCAGTGCCGTGCGGATCAGCGCTCTCGGCGCCCGCGAACGCGCGTTGACGGATCGAGAGAGAGGCCAGGGCGGGGTGATGCGGATCGACGCCTCCGTCGATCAGCCCGATGCGCGCATTGCTCGCGCCCGCGCCCGATTGCACGCTCGCGAAGTCAGCGCGTACGGCGCCGGCGCCGGCGCCGAGATAGAGATGGTCGTAGTCGTACGCTCCGCTCGGATCGAGCCGGCGGAGCATCTCAACGGCGCGTCGCGTCGACATGCCATTCGGCGCGCGCAGCGTCACGAGGTTCAGTCCCAGCGCGGTTTGCTCGCTGCGTTCGGCCACTGTGAAACCGTGCGCTTGCGCCGCCGTCAACGCCTCCGCGCTCGGGGCGATGGCCAGCACTTGCGAGCGGATCACCGCCGCGCCGTTGCGGTCGATGTCGATCAGGTCGGGATGCTGGCGCCGCAGATTCGTCAGGCGGTCGGCGCGGACGCCGCGGAGATCGTTGCGCAGGCGCTGCGTGGTGTCCTGCACGCCGCTGGCCACGCCCGTGGCGACATTGCCGATGGTCTGCTGCGTCTGCCCGACGACGCCGCCCACCGTCTGCCCAACATTGGGCAATTGAGCCGACGAGGGCCCTGCCGCGGCGCACGCGACCAGCGTGGCGAAGAGCAGGCGGAAGGCGGGCGGAACCGGCACGGGCGTCACAATAGGCTAAACGGCTTAGAGACGCATTCGCATCCGTGTGCTGCATCTTAAGGATGATTTTGCAGGCTCCATCCGTTGTAGGGATCAGGAATGGCCGTGAATGGCGATTCAGTCCGTCGCGAGCTGACGGCGCTATTGCCCCGTCTCAGGCGCTTCGGGCGCTCGCTGACGCGGAACGCGGACGAGGCCGATGACCTCGTCCAGACCGCGCTTGAGCGCGCCCTGCGCAATCTCGACGCCTGGACGCCCGGCACGCGCCTCGACGCCTGGATGTTTCGCATCATGAAGAACGCCTGGATCGACGAAGTCCGCTCCCGTTCGGTCCGCGCGCGCGTGCTCGCCCCGGAAGAGGAAGGCGCCAATGTCGGCGCCGACGGCGCGTCAGCCATGGAAACGCATCTGGAAGCGCAGCGCGTGCGCGCGGCGATGGAACAATTGCCGGAGGACCAGCGACTGGCGGTAGCGCTCGTCTTGGTTGAAGGCCTTTCGTATCGCGAAGCCGCGGATATGCTCGACGTGCCGATCGGCACGCTGACCAGCCGCCTTGCCCGCGGCCGCGCCGCGATCGAAGCGCAGCTCGCGGGCCCTGGGGGAAACGTCTGATGGAGATCAGCGACGAAACCTTGATGGCCTATGTCGATGGCGAACTGCCGTCGCTCGAGGCCAAGCGCGTCGCCGAGGCGGTCCAGAGCGACGCGGAATTGGCCGCGCGCGTGCAACGCTTCCGCAATGTGCGTCACGCCCTGAAGCGCGCCTACGACTCCGTGCTGAGCGAACCGGTGCCGGATCGGCTGCGCGCGCTGCTGCACGATGTCGAGGTGAGCGAGAAGCCGGCGGATGTGGTCGATCTCAGCGCCCGCCGAGAGCGGCGGTTTTCGTTTTCGGCGAGAGCGCTCGGCGCTCTCGCGGCATGTATCGTCGGCGGCGTGCTGGTGGGGCGGCTAAGCACGCCCGATCCGATGTTCATCAGCGACGGCTGGCGCTTGCGTGCGGGGCCCGCGCTGACGCGCGTCTTGGATGCGCGTTTGGCCGGCGCTCCGGAAAACGCCGACGCCGCGCTTCGCGTCGGCGTTAGTTTCTTGGCGCAAAACGGCGAATATTGCCGCACATTTGAGGCGCGCGCCGAGGGCGGCGTCTCGGGGCTGGCCTGTCGCGACGCGGACGCCTGGAGCGTTCGCGTCGCGACGGCGAATTCCGGCGCACATGGCGCCTATGCGCAAGCGGGCGCCAATCCGATCGTGATGAACATGGTGGATGCGCTCATCAGCGGCGACCCGCTCGACGCGGATCAAGAGGAAGCGGCGCGGCGCAAACATTGGCGGAACTAGACGCCCGACAAATAAAACGGCGGGATCCTTTCGGATCCCGCCGCGGTCGTCGCTCATGGGGGAGTTTGGGCGGCTAGCGACGATTTGCGTTGGCCGAGACGCTGGCGTCAGCGCCGGCGCCCTGGGCGTCAGCCGAGCCGTTGGCGCTGGCGTTCGCGCCGCCGCTCACCTGGACATCGGTGTTGTTGGCCGCGTCGGCGGCGCGCTGGGCGGCGTTGCGTGTGCGATTGACCGCGCTATGCGCTGTGGAGCGGGCGGCGCCGACCGCACCGTCGACGGCGCTGGTGTCGACTGAGGCGGCGCCGTTGGCGGAACCCGCTCCGTTCAAGCCGTCGAGCGAACCCCCGGCCGACCCGGAGGCGCCGCCGCTTGCATTCGCGTGCTGAGCAGCGCGTTCGGCGCGGCGCGCCTCACGATCCGCTCGGCGCTGCGCGCGGTCAGCGGCCCGCTGCGCTCGCGTGGCGGTGTCGCCGATCGCGCTGGTGTCGCCGGTCAGCGAACCGTTCATGTTGCCCGCGCCCGACGCATTGCCGGTGGCGCCGCCCAATGTGCCTCCGACCGCGCCGCCAAGGCCGCCGGTCGCGCCCGCGCCGCCGCCGAGCAGTTGGGCGGACGCCGGTTCCGCAAACATGAAAATCGCCGCCGAGGCGGCCAGAAGCGCCAGTTTCTTCATGGTCGTTCTCCTCAAACCCCGCCGGCCGAAGCCGGCTTCGAAAGGGAGAACGGACCGCGCCGCATTTTCTTCCCCGGGAACCTGAAAAATCAGTCGCCGAGAAAGTGGAGGGCGATTTCCCGGTGGTGCGCGGCGTTGCGGTGCTCGAACACGTAAATGCCTTGCCAGGTCCCCAGGGCGAGCCGGCCGGCCGCGACCGGGATCGAGAGCGAGGTCTGGGTAAGCGCGGTGCGGATATGGGCGGGCATGTCGTCGGGGCCTTCCGCATCGTGGATGTAGGGTCCGCCCTCGGGCGCGAGGCGTTCAAAGAAGGCCTCCAGATCGGCCCGCACATCGGGATCGGCGTTTTCCTGGATCAGCAGCGACGCGGACGTATGCCGGCAAAACAGCGTAAGCAGGCCGGACATGGCCTTCTCGTGGGCGCACCATGCGCGGACGGCGTGGGTGATCTCGTAGAGACCTTTGCCTTCAGTGTGGACCTGGATGCGGTGATGGGCTTGGCGCATGTGCGCAATCTAGACATTCACGGCGACGGAAGCGAACCTTGAGCGCGGGGGATGCGGATATGGCGCAAATCCAAACTGCGCTCGACTTCATCGACGGGGCGTCGCGCGCCACCGAGATGGACGCCTTGCGGACGCTGTTGAAACAGGCGCTCGAACACTACGGCGTCACGCACTTCAATCTGATCGGCCTCGTGCGCGAGCAGACCGGCGCGCGCACGCCGGTTTCACTGATGGCGCCCGTCGATCCGGCATGGGCCGCCTATTACCAAGGCGAAGGGTTCTACAACGTCGATGCGGTGCTTCACGCCGTGTTGCGCCGCCCCGAAGGCGTGACGTGGGCGGAAGTGGAAGCGCGTCCGATGTCGCGGGCGGCGCGAGACCTGTTCGGCGAATGCCGCAGCGCGCTGCGCGTGCAGGGCGGTCTCGCCGTGCCGACATACGACGCGGCCGGCTTCGCGGGCGCCGTCGGCATGTTCTTCGCCGAACCGCAGGACGCCGAGCGCATGCGCGCGCTCAAGCTGATCGGCCATTTCGCCATGGAGCGCGCCAAGGAATTGCACGGCCTGTTCGCGCACGACGGCGCGCCGTGTCCGCTGACAGCACAGCAGCGAGAGATTCTCGCCTATTCCGCTCAAGGCAAATCGGACTGGGACATGGGCGAACTGACGGGGCTCTCCCACAAGACGGTCAATCATCACTTCGAGCGCGCGAAAGCGAAGCTCGGCGTGCGCACGCGCGCGCAAGCGGTCGCACTCGCGGTGCGGCATGGATGGATCGCGATAGGGTAATCACCCTAACCGAGCCGGCGTCCCCTGAGAATTTGGATTGTAGCGTACATTACTTGCGCGCGGCGGCGCATCGCCTGTGTTTAATTGTGCGCGTTCCAAAACTGGGCGCGGCTCGATGGGCGTGGTGCTGGAGGATTTGGCGGAGCGCATTTCGGCGGCCCCGTTCGAGCCGGAGACGTGGCCCGACGTGCTCGAAGACATGGCTGCGGCCGTGAACGGGTGGGGCGGGCAATTGATTGCGGCCGCTGAGGGGCGCTTCCGCTTCTACCTCGCCGGCAAGAGTCTCGCGCCCGATCTGATCGCGGAATTCGGCGCACGCGGCGGCGCCGATCCAGTCGCCAATCCGCGCCTTGCGGCGCTGCTGAGCGCGCCGCCCATGCATGTGATCTGCGACGACAACGCGGTGCCGCGTGATGAGCGCGATCGCAGCACGCTCTACCAGGACTTCCTTGAGCGCGTGGACTCGCCGGTCGCCAGCATGGCGACGTTGGCGTCCAGCCCTGATCTCATCTTTGTCACCGCCGTCAGCCACAGCCATAAGCAAGGGCCGCCGTGCGGCGAGGAGATGGAGCGCTATCAGGCGCTGTTGCCGCATTTGAAAGCCGCCGCGCGCCTTCAGATGCGCCTAGAGGATGAAGCGGCGGCCATCGCCATGGGGGCTCTGGAAGGGCTGCGCGTCGCGGCCATCGTCTGCGATTTCGCCGGCCGCATCGTCGCGATGTCGGCGCCGGCGGAGGCGATGTTGCGCGAAGGCGCGCTTATTGCGCAGCGCAATGGCATGCTCGCCGCCGCCTCGCCCGCGTGCCAGAAAGCCCTGAGCGAAGCGCTTGAGCGCGCGCTGCTGCTCGAAAATCTGTTTGCGCCGCGCTCTAGCGCCGTATTGCTGAAAAGCGAGGATGAGAGTGATGCGAAGGTGGCCGATGTCGCGCCGTTTCCTTCCTCCCGCAACAATTTCCGCCTCGGCGCGCGCATTCTCGTTACCGTTGGCGGACCCCGTCGCGAACGGCACAATCGCGTCCTGATCGAGTTGGGCTTGACCGAAGCGGAAGCGAGCGTCGCGCGCGCTTTGGTGGGCGGGGCCAGCACGCGCGAAATCGCCGAGCGGCGCGGCGTGCGCTTCGACACCGTGCGCACCCAGATAAAGGCGATCTACGGGAAGCTCGGCGTGCGCCGCCAATCGGAATTGTTCAACCGTCTCCGCGACGTGCTTTAAGCCGATTTCGCCACGAACAACGTGCCGGCGGAATAGCCCGCGCCGAACGAGCAGATGAGGCCCCTGTCGCCCGCCTTCAGGTCTTCCGAATGAAGATGGAAGGCGATGATCGAGCCGGCGCCCGCAGTGTTTCCATAGGTGTCGAGCACGGTGGGGGCTTCGTCTTGGGTCGCCTCGCGGCCGAGCACTCGTTCGGCGATGAGGCGGTTCATGTTCGAATTAGCTTGGTGCAGCCAGAGCCGGCGCAGATCGCTTGGCTGCAATTGCAGCTCCGCCATGTGCGTCAGGATCATTTCCGAAACCATCGGCACGACTTCCTTGAACACCTTGCGGCCCTGTTGAGTGATGAGCTTGTCGGGCATGTCCCGCCATTCCGGCGCGCAGCGATTGAGGAAGCCGAAATTGTTGCGGATGTTGTTGGAGAACTTGGTCAGCAGTTTGGAGCCGAGGATCGCCCATGCGCCGCGCGGCGCGATGTCGGCGCGCTCGACCAGGATGGCGACGGCGGCGTCGCCGAAAATGAAATGTGTTTCCCGATCGCGCCAATTGAGGTGGCCGGAACAGATTTCCGGATTGACCACCAGCACCGAACGCGCGTGCCCAGCGCGGACAAGATCGGCGGCGTTGCGGATCGCGAACGTAGCCGAGGAGCAGGCGACGTTCATGTCGTAACCGAAGCCTTCGATCCCCAAGGCGTTCTGAATCTCGATGGCGACGGCTGGATAGGGCCGCTGCAGGCTGGAGCAGGAGCAGATCACGGCGTCGATCTCGGAGGCCGCGCGCCCGGCGCGCTCCATCGCTTGCTTGGCGGCGATGGCGGAGATCTCGGCTTGGATCGAGAGGTCTTCGTTGGGCCGTTCAGGTATGTCCGGCGTCATTCTCTCGACGTCGAGCACGCCGTCCTTGTTCAGCACTTTCCGCGCTTTGATGCCCGAGGCCTTTTCGATGAATTCGGAACTTGAGGCCAACAGCGCGTCAAGATCGCCGCCGGCGATGGCGTCGGCGTGTTCCGCGTTGTAGCGCTCCACATACGTGTTGAATGAGGCGACGAGCTCATCGTTCGAAATCGAGTGCGGCGGCGTGTAGAGCCCGGTTGCGGAGATGACGACCGTCAAATTCTTTTCCTCCGCCGCCGATGGCCCGCCCGTGTCGTCAATGTCCGCGCGATTGGCCGCCGCCGGGGCCGGGCCGTTCGGGCGGCTTGGTCCCCAGATCGCGTGCGGCCTGGATGTTCGCAGTGGTTTGATCAATGCATTCCGCCAACTCGGCGGAGGTTTGGAAGTGCTGCGCTTCGCAGGCCTGGCGCGCGGCCTCTTCCACGGATTGCCCGCTATTGCTCGCGCAACCGGCGAGTGCAGCCAAACCCGCACATAGGGCGGAAACGATGACGACGCGCATGAAGCCTCCCTGCCTGCCCCGTTATAATATCCTCGCCGGCATCTTGGCAGACCTCAAGCCCCGCGTCAGCGTGTCTCTTCCGGCGGAATAAGCCAGTCCGGCGGATCGAGCCGAATCACCCGCCCCTCGCATTCGAGCGCCGAGCCGGCCGCAAGGGCGCGGTCCAGCCGCAGCAGCGCCAGGGCCCTCCCGGCCACGCCCGTTCGGACGCTGCCGATCTCCGCGCCTCCGCCGTGGATGGGCGCACCGTGGCGCAGCGCCGGGCCGTCGAAGCTGATCGGGCAGAATTTCCTGCGCGTGGTGGCGCGCCGCTTCATCCGGCTCACGTTTTCCTGGCCGACGAAACACCCCTTGTGGAAGTCGACGCCGTGCAATTCTTCGAACAGCGCTTCAAGCGCGAACACCTCGTCTTGATCGGCGTCGCGGGCGAGGTCGGGAACACCGAGAGCAATGCGGCGCCGATCAAGATCGGCGTCGCTGGCCGGCGCATCGCCGAGGGCCGGCCCCAATGCGCGATAGCCCAGCGCCCCATCGGGGAAGCGCGGATCGGCCGCGGCGCCCTCAAACGGCGTGTCGCACCATAGCACCCGCGCCTCCGCGCTCGCATCGGTGATGTCGACCGCGCTTCTCAGCTTGTAGAGCGTCAGCCGCCGCACCAGCTCCGCCGCACGCGCTGGGTCGGCGTCGATCATCACCGCGCCGTCCGTCGGCCACAGGATCATGTCGGCGCTGACCTTGCCTTGGGGCGTGAGCAGGCCGGCATAGAGGGGGGCGTCCATGGCCTGCACGTCCTGGGTAAGCAGACCTTGCAGGAACGGGCGCGCATCTGGTCCGGCGACACGGATCAGAGCGCGATCGAGGGCGGCGATCGAGGACATTGCCCTGACTTGGCGCCCGCCTGGGCGCGCCGCAAGCAGCCGTTGACTTGGAATTTACCGGCGCCGCGCCTAACCCCTCTGGCCGATGCGTTCCCTGCTGTTCATCGCGCCCGCCGATTTGGGCGAGGCCGTGCTGGCGGGGGCGGCGCTCAACGCGATGCTGACGCCCGAAACGACGCTGGACTTGGCCTGCGACGCGCGGCTTGCGCCCTTGTTTCGGGCTGCGCCCGGTCTGCGCGCCGTGCACCATCTCGATGGCGGCGGCTTTCGGGGTTGGCTTAAGCTCGCACGTGATTTGGCCGAAGCGCACTTTGACGTTGCGCTCGATCTGAGCCGCCGCCGGCTGGGCCTCGCCGTCCGCGCGGACCGGCGCATCGTCCGCGGCTCGCCGCGTGTGCTTCGCCATCTCATCGAAGAGTTTGCCGATCTGATCGGCGTTGAGCGGCTTGCGCCGCATGTCTGGCTCGACGACGCCGCCAGGTCCGCGGCGCCGCCGGAGAAGGGCCCGCTTCTGGCGCTGGCGCCCGGGCCCGCGCCGGCTGCGGAATGGCCCGCGGAACGCTTCGCTGCGACGGCGCGGCGCTTGGTGGGCGGGGCCGGGCCGCTGGCCGGCGGGCGCGTGGCGATCCTGGGCGCCGCCATGGATAGCGCCCGCGCCATCGCCTCGAGCCTCGACGCCGACGGCGTCCCGGCCCGCAATCTCGCGGGCCGGCTGGATATTCTGGCCGAGGCGGCCGTTTTGGAGCGCGTGACTTTGTGTCTTGGCTCGGACGTGGCGTTAATGCATGCCGCTTCGGCGGTGGGCGCGCCGGTGCTGGGCTTGTTCGGCGCGTCCGACGAGCGGATCGTCGGGCCCTACGGCGCACGCACGCGCGCACTGCGCGGACGGACGTACGAAGACATCATGAGCGGCGCCGTCGCCGGCAACGGCCTGGATGCGTTGAGCGTGGATGTCGTGGAGAATGCATCGCTCGATTTGCTGCGCGGCGGAGGCTTGCAATGACCACGTTTGATCTCGTCGTGCGCGGAGGAACCATCGTCAATCAGCACGGCGAAGGGCGCGGCGACGTCGGCGTGCGCGAGGGCCGCATCGCCGCCATTGGCGATCTCTCCACGGCGTCGGCCGGACGCATCGTGGACGCAAAGGGCCTGCATGTCCTTCCCGGCGTGATCGACACGCAAGTGCATTTCCGCGAGCCCGGCAACGAGCACAAGGAAGATCTGGAAACCGGCACGCGCGCGGCGGCGCTCGGCGGCGTCACGGCTGTTTTCGAGATGCCCAACACGGCGCCGCCGACGACGACGGCCGCCGCGCTCAACGAGAAGCTCGCACGCGCCAAGGGCCGCGCGCATGTCGATCATGCCTTCTATGTCGGCGCCAGCCCCGACAATTTCGATCAGCTCGCGGAATTGGAGCGGCTGCCCGGTTGCTGCGGCGTGAAAACATTCATGGGCTCCTCCACCGGGTCCCTGCTGGTCGGGGACGACGACGGACTCGACCAGGTGCTCAGGAACATCCGCCGGCGCGGCGCATTCCACGCCGAGGACGAGGCGCGCCTGAACGAGCGTAAAAAGTTCGCGCGCGAAGGCGACTGGACAAGCCATCCCAAGGTGCGCGACGACATCACCGCGCTACGCGCGGTGCAGCGCCTTGTGACGGCGGCGCGCAAATACGGCAAACGCGTTCACGTGCTGCACGTCTCTTCAAAAATCGAAATGGAATTCCTGTCGACCGCGAAGGATGTGGCGACGGTGGAGACGCTGCCGCAATTCCTTACCTTCGAGGGGCCCGACGTTTACCGGCGCCTGCAGGGCCTGGCGCAGATGAACCCGCCGATCCGCTCCGCGGCCGATCGCGCCGCGCTCTGGTCGCTCGGCATTGTGCAGGGCGTCGTCGACGTGCTGGGCACCGACCATGCCCCGCATACGCGCGAGGAAAAATCGCAGCCCTATCCCAAATCGCCGTCCGGCATGCCGGGCGTACAAACACTAGTGCCGGTGATGCTGACGCACGTTGCGGAGCAGCGCCTCAGCCTCGCGCGCTTCGTCGACCTCACCAGCGCCGGGCCCAACCGCATTTTCGGAATCGCTTGCAAGGGCCGCATTGCATTGGGCTATGACGCGGACTTGACGCTGGTCGATCTCAAGGCGCGCCGCGTCATCCGCAATGAGGATCAGGCCACGCGCGCGGGCTGGACTCCGTTCGACGGCTTCGAGGCTCGCGGCTGGCCGATAGCGACGATCATCCGCGGCATCGTCGTCATGCAGGACGGTCAAGTTACCGCGCCGGGCCTCGGCGCGCCGCTGCGCTTTCAGGAAACCTTGAGCGCGGCCTCATAGAGTTCGGCGTCGGCTTCCGCGTAGCAGCAGAAAATCAATTTCTCGATCGACTGGGTGTGTTCGAGAGCGGTGCGGCACGTGCTGATGGCGACATCGCACGCCAGTTCATGCGGCCAGCCGAAAGCGCCGGTGCCGAGGCACGGAAAGGCGATGGACTTGAACATCTTCGCGTCGGCAAGATCGATCGCATTGCGATAGCAAGAGGCCAGCACGCTGCGCTTGTGCGGGGCCTCGCCCCCGGTGAACCAGATCGGCGCCGCGGTGTGAATGATCCAGCGCGCAGGTGCGGCGAACCCCGGCGTCAGCACTGCTTCGCCCTCGTGCAGCGCGGGCAGCGTCTGGGTGAGACGCGTGAGGTCTGGGCCCGCCGCGCGCCGCAGCGCGCCGTCGACGCCGCCGCCCGGCGCGAGTTCTCGGTTCGCGGCATTGACGACGGCGTCCACGGCGAGGCGCTCGATGCGCCCAGTCACGAGCTTGATGCGCGCGGGCATGGGCTCGACTATACATCCGCCGTCCGTTTTTGTCGTTGGCCGTGCGCTTGAGATCGCGGGCGCCTCGCGCCATGTTTCGCGGAATGAACGAAGCGGTTGGGTTTCTGGGCCTGTTGGAAAGCCGACTTCTGACCCCGGGCGAGGTCGACATCGCGCGCGCCTTGTTTGGCGCAGCCGTGGATTGGGCGGGCGTGCGCGTCATGCAACTGCCGCCGCTTGGGTTCTGGGCGATGGTTCCGCTTGGGCGCACCATCTTGTATTCGCGCCTGCGCGCCCGCCGCGATTTCGCGGACGCTCCGGCGGAGGAGCAAGGCGTCTTCGTGCACGAACTTGCGCATGTATGGCAGGCAGGGCGTGGCGTCGTGCTGGCCTTCGCCAAACTTTCGGCGCTCGGGCGCTCGGCTTATCGGTACGCGGCTCGCGAAGGCGCGCGGCTCGACGACTACAACATCGAAAGCCAGGCTGAGATTGCGCGCCATCTGTTCCTGGCGCGCCGCGGCTATCGGGAAGACGGCGCGCCGGCGCGCGCCTGGCTGGAAGGCGTGTGGTCTGGCGCTAGCCGGGATTTTCGGGACCGCCGGCGCTCAGCGTAAATTCGCCGTTGCGCACGCGCTCGGGCAGCGTCTCGCAAAATCCCGCGACCGCCTCCGGTCCGAACCGGTCGATCATGTCCACCAGCGCCGCGAAGATCGCCACCGAAGCCAGCACCTCGCCTTCGACGCCTTCCGCCAGCGCCTTGTCCCAAGCGTCGAGAACGAGGTCGAGCGCCCGCGCCTTTTGCGCGTCGGTGTCCATCAGCGGCCCTGCCGCGCGCGCAGGGCGCCCGCGAGTCGGACGCCCTGCGCGCGCAGTTCGTCGGCCATCTGCGTCGCATCGCGATCACAAGTGGGAAACCGCGCCTCTTGTTGCCGGTAGCCGCGGTTGAAGCCCTCCACCAATTGTGCGTTGTAGCGGGGCTCACGCTGAATCACGCCCCGCATGTAATTGCGCCAAGTCTGATCTCCGCGCCCCTCGCAGAGGATGCGCAGATAGTGCGAGCCGCCAAGAACTTCGGAAAGCTGCACCAGTTGTTGTCCGTACCAAGCTTCCTGGTCGGCCGTTGGCGGCGGCGTCTGCGCCGCGGCGGGAGCCGATGCGAGCGCCAAGGCGGCCACAAGCGCGTGGAGACGTAGTCTCATGATTCAGGCGTTAGCGAAAAAACCGGGCGGGAAAAAGGTGCCAACGGCCGAGGGAGCGGCGCGACGCTTGCGCCGTTGCGGCAAAGCAGCAAGGTGTGGCCTATGGCCCGGACCCGCGCCGATCTTTTGCTGGTGGCCCGCGGGATGGCTGCGAGCCGGTCCCAGGCGCGCGCCGCTATCGAGGCGGGCGGCGTGGCGGCCAACGGCGTTCCGATCCGGAAACCGTCGGAACTTGTGGACGAGTCCGCTGTGCTCGATTTCGCCCCCGCGCATCCGTGGGCGTCCCGCGCCGGCTTGAAGCTCGCCCATGCCCTCGACGCGTTCCTGATCGATCCGGCAGGGCGCGTCTGCCTCGATATCGGTGCGTCGACCGGCGGGTTCACCGACGTGTTGTTGGCGCGGGGCGCTGAGCGCGTGATCGCCATCGACGTCGGCGTCGGGCAAATGCAGCCGCGCCTCGCCGCTCATCCTCGCGTGCACATGCGTGAGCGCACCGACGCGCGCTCGCTGACGCGGGAGAATCTGCCGGAGGCGCCGACGCTTGTCGTCTGCGACGCCAGCTTTATCAGCGCCGCGAAGGTCCTGGCGGCGCCGCTTTCACTGGCTGCGCCGAGCGCCGATCTCGTCGTGCTCGTCAAACCGCAGTTCGAAGCCGGCCCCGGCAGGGTCAAGAGCGGCGTGCTCGAAGAACGAACGGCGCGGCGGGTCGCGCGGGAGGCGATGGCCGCGCTGAACGGCCTTGAGGGCTTTCGCTTCGTGGCCGCCGCGGAAAGCCCCATCCTCGGCGGCGATGGCAACCTGGAGGTCCTCGCTCATTATCGCCGCGGATGAAAATCGCCCCGGCTTTTGGCCGGGGCGAAGTCTGACTGGTCGAGAGGTCTTATGGGGAGGTTTAACGTTGCGCAGTGCGCCACACGCCGTCACGGCCGCGGCACATATAGACGCTCTGGCGCCGCTCATAGCCGTTCGGGTCGCGAATGATTTGCTCGCCCCAGCGGCAATCGTCACGGCCCCGGCTGTGGCCGTAGCTTGAGGGGTACGGGCCGCCATCGAGCCCGCTGCCGTCGTCGTAGCCGCCGCCTTGGCGGTAGCCGTCATAGCCGCCTTGCTGGCCGTAGGGTTGACCATAATACGGATCATACGCGCCTTGGGCCGGCGCCTGACATTCGCCGCCATGGCGGGCGCTGGAATTGCCGATCGCGCCACCCGCGGCCGCGCCGACCGCCGCGCCCAGGAGGGCGCCGTCGCTGCGGTGTCCGCGTGCCGCCGTGTGGCTTCCCAGGATCGCGCCGGCCAGCCCGCCGAGGATTGCCCCGCCGACGGTGCGATTCGTCTTGGTTTGCTGGCATTGCTGCGACTGCGCCGCGTAGGCGTCATTGTAAGAGGGATAATTCTGGGCCGCGGCCGGCTGGGCCAGCCCGAGGCTTGAGGCCGCGAACGCCGCAGCGAGCAAAACTTGACCGCGCATGGGGTACTCCTGTCTCTCTGACCCGTGCAGAAAAGCAAACCAAGCCTGAACGCAGCATGAAGCGCCTCAACCGCCTCGCCCGCGCCCGCCCGGCTCAAGCGCGGGCCAAACCCGCCGCGCCGGCGGCGAGCGAGGCGGTGCTCGACGTGGCCGAAATCGGCGCGCGCGGCGATGCCGTCTCCGAGGGGGCGGGCGGGCCCATCTACGTGGCCTTCGCACTGCCCGGAGAACGGGTCCGCGCGCGCGTGAGCGGCGACCGCGCGCAGGTGATCGAGGTGCTCACGCCCAGCGCGGATCGACGCGCCCCGCCTTGCCGCCATTTTGGCCGTTGCGGCGGGTGTCAGCTGCAGCATTGGGATGAGGCGGCCTATCTCGTCTGGAAGCGCGAACGCGTCGTCGAAGCGCTCGCGCGCCGCAATATCGGTTTCGACGTCGCGCCGACGATCGCGGCATGGGGCGAAGGGCGCCGCCGCGCCGCGTTCCATGCGACACGCCAAGGCGGCGCGGTGCGCCTGGGGTTTCAGGAGCGCGGCGGCGCGCGTCTGCAAGCCATCACGCAATGCCCGGTGCTGGCGCCTCCGCTCGAAGCGGCGCTGCCGGGCCTCGCGGCGGTCGCCGACATGTTCCTTCCCGCGCGCGGAGAGATCACGCTGCATTGCCTCTGGACTGAAGCCGGGCTCGATGTGGCGATCAAGGGCGCGGGGCGTGCGCACGCCTTGAACCAATCGACTCTCGAAAAGTCAGCGTCGATCGCCGAAACGGCGGATCTGGCGCGGCTGTCGCTCGATGGCGAGCCGATCGTCACACGGCGCGCGCCCTTCCTTCGCATGGGCCGCGCGATTGTCTCGCCGACGCCGGGCGCGTTTCTACAGCCGACGGCGCTGGGCGAGGAGACGCTGGCGCGCCTTGCATGCGAGGCGCTCGCCGGCGCCTCGCGCGTGATCGATCTTTTCTCCGGCATAGGCACGTTCGCATTGCGCCTGGCCGAACATGCCGAAGTGCAGGCCGCCGAATCCGACGGCGAAATGCTCGCCGCGCTGAAGCACGCGGCCGACGCGGCCGGCGGCGCGCTGAAACACGTGAGCGTTCTGCGCCGCGATCTGCTGCGCACGCCGCTCGCGAACCTGGAGATGAAGAAGTTCGACGCCGCCGTGATCGACCCGCCGCGTTCGGGCGCGCGCCTGCAGGCCGAGCAGATCGGGCGTTCCGGCATCCGCCGGCTGGCCTACGTATCATGCGATCCCGCCACGTTCGCGCGCGACGTGCGCGTGCTGGCCGATTTCGGGTTCTCGCTGTCGAAAGTGACGCCGGTCGATCAATTCCGCTGGAGCCCGCACGTGGAAGTCGTTGGAGCCCTGGAGCGATGAGCAAGTCCGCGCCCAAGGGCGAACAGCAGCCGTTCTGGAAGACCAAATCGCTCGCGGAGATGAACGACGCGGAGTGGGAAAGTCTTTGTGATGGTTGTGGCAAATGTTGTCTGGTCGGCCTCGAGGACGAGGACACCGGCGAAATCTATCTCACCGATGTCGCCTGCAAGCTATTCGACTCCGGCGCATGCCGCTGCGGCGACTACGCCAATCGCCAAAAGCTTGTGCATGATTGCGTGAAACTCACGCCAGAAAACGTGCCGGAGCTTAATTGGCTGCCAAAAACCTGCGCATATCGGCTCGTGGCGCAGGGGCGTGAGCTGTTCTGGTGGCATCCATTGGTGTCCGGCGATCCGGAGACAGTGCACCAAGCGCGTGTATCAGTGCGCGGCAAAACACGCCCCGAAGGCAGACTGAAAATACCTGGGCTCATGCGTCGCATCACCAAGTGGCCGGAACCGTTGAAACGGCCCACCCGTTCGGTTAAGGCGGTTCGCAAGGAGAGCGATTGATGCGCAGCCAGTCGGGGGACGAGGCTCCGTCACCACGGATCCTGTTCTTCGAGTATTCGGAACTCAATCCGCGTCTGCGGGAAGATCCGATGTCGCTCTACGACACGCAGCGGGCGGAACGTCCCGCCGAACGCGATGCATTCGTCCCAGCCATTTTGATCACGTCTTATGCACTCGCGCGCGAAATGCTGCTCGATCCGCATCTTTCGCGCAATTTCAACGATAGCGCGCCGGACAATATCGTCATCGCCAATGTGCGCAGGCTGAACGCGGCGGTCGAGCCGGAGTTCGGCCCGCACGCGTCGATCCTCACGCTCGACGATCCCGATCACACGCGTGTGCGCACGGTGATCGCCGAGGCGTTCCTGAAGCGCGCAGCGGCGGCGCAGCCGCTGATCGCCGGCGTGATCGAAGCGCAACTCGATCGCCTCGCCGGGCGTGAAGGTTTCGACATCGTCGGCGACTACGCCGCGCGCATTCCGATCCGCGTGCTCGGCGCGCTGCTTGGCTGCGACGAAGACAAGTTGGAAGATTTGAAACGCTGGACCGAGGCCGGCCAAGGCGCCTTCGATCCAACCAATTCCGAGGAGATCGAGCGTCTCGCAATCGAAGCGCGCCGCGGGATATTGGGTCACTTCAAGCATCTGATGGCGTCGCGCCGGAAAGCACCAAAGGACGATCTCGTGAGCGATCTCCTCGCGGCGCGCGACAGGGGCGCCCCGATCGAGGAGCACGAGATTCTGCACAATCTGTTCGCGTTGCTGGTTGCAGGCCATCTCACCACTGCGGACATGATCGGCAACGGCGTGATGATGCTGCTGACGCATCCCGAGCAGCGCGCGGCCATCGCCCGCGAGCCAAAACTCATGGCGACGGCGATCGAGGAGATTCTTCGCTACAATCCGCCGATCTCGAACACGGCGCGCTTTCCCAAAGAAGGCGGCTCAATCGGGGGATGTCCTTATCATGGCGGGGACGCTCTGACCGTGGCCGTCATGGCTGCGAATTTCGATCCGGAGAAGTTCGAGGAGCCGCACAAGTTTGACATTACGCGCCGCCCCAATCCTCACCTTTCCTTCGGCGCCGGCGCGCACATCTGCATTGGCGCGCCGCTGGCGCGCATCGAGGGGCAGATGGCCATTCTCAAACTATTCGAACGCTTCCCCAATCTTCGTCGGGCGGAGAACGGCCCGCTGGATTGGCGGCCCGTGCCCGGCATACGCGGGCTGACGCGTCTGGACGTGCTGACCTGAACCATAGGGCGAGGAAGAAGGGCGATGTCGGCGCTTTCACGCAATCTCGGCCGCGCGCGCTACGCCGCCGCGCAGGGCGCGCGCGTCGCGTGGTACATGGGCCAATACTATCTGGCGCGGCGCCTGAGCGGCCCATTCCATCGCCCCGGCGAACCGCGTTTCGAACCAAGATCGCCTGAGGGCGACGCCGGACGCGTCCGCGCGGCCTTCCTTGATCTGTTCGCCAAGGACCGCGCCAACATCGAGGCTGGTCTTTATCTCGCGCCGCAGGATGTGCGTCTCGATCACGTGCTTTCCACGTTGCGGAATTCCGCGCGCTTCTTTCAGGATCTGCCGCGTGTCGACGCGCGCCGATTGCAGCGCCGCGGCGCTGAGGTGCGCGGCCAGGCCGAAAGCGGGCGCTATCCCGCCTATTACCTTCAGAATTTCCACTATCAGAGCGGAGGCTGGCTCACCGAGGCGAGCGCCAAGCTCTATGACACGCAGGTCGAAATCCTGTTCGGCGGCGCCGCGGACGCCATGCGCCGCATCGCGCTCGGCTCGGTGGCGCGCGCGCTCAAAGGGAAGGACCAACGCAAGCTCAAGCTGATCGATCTCGGGTGCGGCAATGGCCGCTTCCTCCGTCAGGTGCTCGAGACGTTTCCGCGGCTGCGGACGACCGGCGTCGATCTATCGCCGGCCTATTGCGCTGAAGCCAAAGCGCGCTTGGCGCCGTGGCGCCAGGCGGAGGTCGTCAGCGCAGCCATCGAGCGAGCGCCCTTCGATGACGGCGTATTCGACGCGGCCACGATGATTTTCCTGCTGCACGAATTGCCGCCTCGCGTGCGCCGCGAGGCCGCGCGCGAGGCCGCACGAATCATCAAGCCCGGCGGCGTGCTGGTGATCGCGGATTCAATTCAGGCCGGCGACGCGGCCGATCTCGACAGGATGCTGGAATATTTCCCCATCGGCTTTCACGAGCCGTACTTTGCCTCCTATCAGAGCGAAGAGCTGCCGCGTCTCTTCGCCGACGCGGGCTTCGTTCACGAAGAGACGGAACTCGCGTTTCTCACCAAAGTCATGCGGTTCCGACGCCGCGCCGCGCACTGACTAACGCTGCGGCGTCTCGTCGGTAAACATATCGTCTTCGTCGTCTTCAGCGTTCAAAGCCGCCAAATCCTGCCCAAGCTTGGCCCACGCGGCTTCATTGTCTTTTGCGTCGCCGCCTTGATCGGCTTCTGGCCGTTGCCGATCCTCAAGCTGGATCGGCGCGAGAACGGCCTCCTCGCCTTGTTGGGGCGCGTCGGCAGTTTCGTTCGGTTCGGCATAGGCGACGCGTTGCGGATAGGGATCGGCGCCGCCGCCGGTTTCAATATGGGCGGGCGCGTAGACTGCGGCATTCCAAGCCGGCGCTACTTCGCCGTTCTCACTCGAGCTGGGCAATCCCGGAAATGTCTCGCCGATCGCGCTTTCGTGTGCGAGAGCGGGGAAAGGACCACCCGTCATCATCACGCCCGTTCCCGCCATCGCGGCAAAGAACACGAGCGCGAACGCGCCGCTCGCATAAACTGTGCGCTGGAGAAGTGGGCGGTGTTCGAGCATAGTGGCGGAAAATCCTTCGCCGGAAAAACAAAGACCGAGCCAGCGAAGTTCCAGGGAGAGACGTGAATGGATCGACGCAGTTTCATCGGCGCAAGCGTGGCCGCGAGTGCATTCGCGGGCGCTCCGACTGCGGCGCAAGCGCAAGCCGAACCGAGCGTCATTCACCTTTGGCCGAATGGCGCGCCCGGCGTTCCCGCTGCGCGGCGCAACGAACCTGAGCAGGCGCAGGATTGGTGGGTGCGCAACATCCACAATCCTTCCGTCACCGCTTACTTGCCGTCGCCGGAGAACGCGACGGGCGCGGCTGTCGTGATCGTGCCGGGCGGGGGGCATCAGAACGTTGTATTTCCGCCCGAAGGCGTCGCGCCCGCGCGCTTTTTCCAGTCGCTCGGCGTCGCTGCGTTTGCGTTGAAGTACCGTCTCGCGCGCGAATCGAATTCCATTTACACCATCGACGACTCTGTCGCCGACACGCGACGCGCCATGCGCCTCGTGCGCTCGCGCGCGTCGGAATGGGGCGTCGATCCCAACCGCATCGGCCTCATGGGCTGGTCCGCCGGCGGCGAGCTTTCGGCAGTGACCACGTACGGCCCAACCGACGGCGCGATGGACGCGCGCGATGTCATCGATCGCGCCAGCTGCCGCCCGGATTTTCAGATCGTCATTTATCCCGGCGATAACGGCATTCCCTACGCCTTCGCCGCGCCGCCGCCCCCCGCCTTCTTCCTCGCCGCCAATGACGATGTCGAAGCTTCCACCACGATCCTCCGTCTCGTCGCCATGCATCGCGCCGCGGGCGTTCAGTGCGAGACCCACCTGTTTGCCCAGGGCAGCCACGCCTTCAACATGGGCGACCGCTCGCAGCTGCGCTCGATTCACTCATGGCCCGATCGTCTTGCCGATTGGCTGAGCGATACAGGGCTGCTGACGAAGCGCTAGCCCGGCAAGCGCGCCAACAAATCGGCGGCGAATTCGGAAAGCGTATCGTCGCGCGCGCCCATGACGACGATGCGGTCGCCCGGTCGCGCGAGTTCGAGCAGACGCGCGCCGCACTGCGCGCGATCCTCGAACGCCGCGGCCAGGCGCCCGGCCGCGCGAACGCCGGCGACGATGTCCTCGCTGGTGACGCTTCGATCGACGGTTCCTCCAAAATAGACGGGCTGCGGCATGATCAGGACGTCATCGGGCCGCAGGTTGGCCGCGAAGCATGTGATGAACGCCTCCCGCATCAGTTTCAGCGGTCCGTACCCGTGCGGTTGAAACATGATGAGAAGGCGGCCCGGAAAAGCATGCAGCGCGGCCAGAGACGCAGCGATCTTATCCGGATTGTGCGCAAAATCATCGATAACCGTGACGCCGCCGGATTGGCCCGCAAGCTCGAGCCGGCGCTTCACGCCCGCAAATTCCGCCAGCGCGGCCGCTGCGTCTTGCAGGGAAACGTCCATCGCCCGCGCCGCGCCGATCGCCGCGAGCGCGTTGGCGACGTTGTGCGGCCCGGGCATTTTAAGGTGCACCGCCGCGCGTTCGTCCGTCCCGCGTTCGCGCGCCTCGAAGACGATGCCGTCCGGCGCTGGGGTGATGAAAGTCGCGTAGAGCCCGGCGCCGGCGTCACGCAGGCTGTAGGTGATGACGGAATTGGGCTTGAGAGCCGGAATCAGCGCCGCCGTCTCCTCATTGTCGAGATTGACAACCGTGGTCCGGGCCTTCGCCGCGAAGTCCCGGAACAGGGCGCGCAACTCTTCCATGCTCTTGTGATCGAGGGCGATGTTGTTCAGTACGGCCACGCGCGGCGTATAGCGCGCGATCGAGCCGTCGCTTTCGTCCACCTCGCTCACGAAAATGTCGCCCTTGCCGACGAGCGCGCTCGCGAACGGGGCTTTGTGGGTGACAAAATTCTTCATCACCGCGCCGTTCATGATGGTGGGGTCGCGCCCGGTGCGAAACAGGATCCAGCCGATCATCGCCGTGGTCGTCGACTTGCCGCTGGTGCCGCCGACGGCGATCGAACGCGGCGCCGCGTTGAACAATTCCGCCAGCAATTCCGCGCGCGTCACGATCGGCGCGCCAAGCCGGCGCGCGGCCTGCACATCGGGCACGCTCTCTTCGACGGCGGCCGAAATCACCACCGTCTGCTCCGCGCTCCTCACGCCGCTGCCGTCCTGCGGGTGGAGAGGCACGCCGTGCGTGCGCAGAAAATCGAACTTCGCCGCCGTCCTGCCCTGATCAAGCGAGCGGTCCGATCCCTCGACCTCTACGCCCTGGCCCTTAAGGATCAGCGCCAGGGGAAGCATGCCGCTGCCGCCGATTCCGCAGAAGAAATAGGCCCTGTTTCGAGTCATCGCGGGAAGGTATGAGGGCCCATAGTGACTGACAAGCTGACCGGCGCGCTCCAAACATGAGTAAAATCAGGATCGGCGTTGTGGCGCCCGGCCGCGCCGTCGATGAAGACTTGGCCGAGCGGGTGAAGGCGTTCGCCGCATCGCGGTTCGGCGCACGCGCGGAAATCGTCTTTCACCCGCAATGTTTTCTGACGCACGGACATTTCGCCGGACCGGACGCCGCGCGCGCGGCGGCGTTTCTCGACGTCGCCAATGATCCGAGTTTCGATGCGCTCTGGTTTGCACGCGGCGGCTACGGCTCGTGCCGCATCGCCGCGCGCGTGCTGCCGAAGCTGGGCGAATCCGCGCGCGCGAAGACCTATCTCGGCTACAGTGACGCGGGAACGCTGCTGGCGGCGCTCTACAAGCAGGGTTTCAAGCGCCTCGCGCATGGCCCAATGCCGATCGATGTCGTACGCGAGGGGGGCGAGGCCGCGTTGCTGCGCGCGCTTGCATTCCTGATTGAGGCTGACGCGAGCGGCGTCGAACCCAATCTGTCGGAGGCGCCGGCGGCGGCGTTCAACATGACGATCCTCAGCAACGTGGTCGGCACGGCATATGAACCCGATCTCGCCGACCACGTGCTGATGCTCGAGGAGGTCGCCGAATACGCCTACCGGATCGACCGTTCCCTGTTTCACATTACCTCCAGTCCGCTAGTTCGGCGCATTCAGGGACTGCGGCTCGGTCGCTGCAGCGACATTCCATCAAACGACCCCGACTTCGGGATGAGCGAGGAAGAGATCGCGCGCCACTGGTGCGCGGAAGCCGGCATCGCCTATCTCGGACGCGCCGACATCGGCCACGATGTCGACAACCGCATCGTCCCGTTCGGTTCGTGGCGCGGCGGCGCCTAGTCCTGCCAATCGGTTTTGATGAAGCGCGCCGCCGCCATGAAAAGCGCGGCGGCGATCAGATAGAAGCCGGCGCAGGTCAACATCGCGTAGCGCAGCGCCTGGTCGCCGAATTGCGCCGTGAGCGCTTGCGAAACGGCGCCGATCACCAGCGTGCCGAGTCCAAGGCCCAGCAGGTTGTTGATCAGCAGGAACAGCGCCGAAGCCGTCGAGCGCGATGCGGCGGGCGACAGATGCTGCACGGCGGTGAGAGCAGGGCCCAGCCACGCCAGCGCGAAGGCGGTGGGCGGCAGGAACAGCAGGAACGCCGCGGCGGGCGAGGCCGAGAATATGCCGAGCACGAACAGGGGCGCCGCGACAAGGAAGGCGCACGCCGGAATAAGCGCGAACGCCGCGCGCGATCTTTTTCCCAGCCAGTCGGCTAAAACGCCGCCCAAGGCGATGCCGATGACGCCGCCGACCAGCAGGACGGATGCATAGAACATGGAAGCATCGCGCAGCGTGAAATCGAAGGAGCGCACGAGCAGGCTGGGCGTCCAGAAGAAGACGCCGTAGTTCACGAGCGAAGACGCCCCGGCGCCGATTGAAAGCAGCCAGAAGCTGGGCTTGGGCGCGAGCATCTTCAGCGTTGCACTGAACGACGCGCTTTGTTGCGAGGGGGCCTGGGCGTCAAAGCGTCCGCGCTGCGGTTCGCGCATCAGTGCGCGGAAGAAGGGCGCGATAACGACGCCCGCGGCGCCGACGACGATGAACGCGACGCGCCAATCCACCGCGCTCGCCACCAGGCCGCCCAACAGGACGCCGGCGGCGCTGCCTATGGGGATGCCGAACGAATAGACCGCGAGCGCGCGGGCGCGCTCGCGCGGCGGGAAGTAGTCGGAGATCAGCGAGTAGGCTGGCGCGACGCCGCCGGCTTCGCCGACGCCCACGCCCACGCGCGCCGCAAACAAGTGCCAGAACCCGGCCGCCAGGCCGCAGAGTGCGGTGAACGCGCTCCACACCAGGAGCGCCGCGGTCATGATCCAGGTGCGGCTGGTTCGATCCGCAAGCCAGGCGATGGGCACGCCCAGCGCTGTGTAGAAAAGCGCGAACGCCGGCCCGCCGAGCAAACCCATCAGAGTGTCGCTGGCCTGGAGTTCGGCTTTGATCGGCACCGCGAGGATGCCGAGAATCTGCCGGTCGACGAAGTTGAAGCAATAGACCAGGAACAGCAGCGCCAGCACGCCGAAGCGCGCCGAACTCGGTTTGGTCATCTCCGTCGCGGACGTGGTCATGAATCGACCCATGAAAGCGGCGGCGGCGCGGGGAGGAGAAAGCGCCGCCGCCGCGCCGCCCGCTTTCAGGCCAAATGGAAACCGGTTGGCCGCTCGGAAGGCGGGCTAGTCAACGAGGCGCGCATTCCGTGCAAATCGGCGATCGCCTTTGCTGAATGCGCGCCTCCGAACGTGGATCAGTAGCGGAATTCGATCGACGCGGTGACCGTTTCGGGCGGCCCGTAGAAGCCGACGATCGAGTTGCCGTAGAGGTCGCCCGGGAAGTTGTAGCCGCCGACCCGGTAACGTTCGTCGCTCAGATTGAGTCCGTGCAGCCCAAGGCGGATCCGATCGTTGTCGGACGTCCACGTCAGGCTCGCGTTGTAGAGCGTGTAGGCGGTTTGATCGATCAGCGGCGTCGCGAACTCGAACATGCGGCTGTCGCCGCGATAGGACACGGACGGCGTGAATGCGATCCGCCCATTGGCGAACGGTGCGGAATAGGTGAAGGAGAACGATCCGGTCCAATCCGGCGTGTTTTGGAAGTCCGCCGTGCCGGAAAGATCGATCGGCGTCAGCACGCCCGACACCACCGTAAAGGAATGATATTCTTTGTATTCGCCATCAAAATAGCCGACCGCGAGATTGGCCGTCAGATTGTCGGTGAGGAAGAACTGTCCTTCGAGTTCGGCGCCTTTGGCCGTGGCCGCTGCGGCATTGTCGACGAAACTGGCGACGGCGCCGGTGACGGTGCCTTCCTGGCGCGTGATCTGGATGTCCTGATAATCGGAATAGAACACATCGCCTGAAATGCGCGCATGGTTGTCGAACAGCGAGGAGTGGAAACCCACTTCGTACGCGTCCACGTATTCCGGCTTGTAGCCGTCCACGGTGGCCGGCGTCAGCACGGCGTCGCCGCGCATATCGAAGCCGCCGGATTTGAAGCCCCGATTGTAGGAAGCGTAGAAAGTAAGTTCGTCGCTTGGCTCCCAGGTGATGCTGGCGCGCGGCGTGAACTCTTCGAATGTGGCGCTGTTCGAATAGTCGGTTCGCACGAGGCCGGGCACGGAAGCCGGGTTGCCAAAGAAGGGGCTGCGGATGCCGGTGTAGTTCTGGCGATAGACGCTTGCGTCCTTTTCGTCATGGGTCCAGCGCCCGCCCACCGAGATCGCCAGCGCGTCGGTGAGGTTGTAGCTCGCGTCGGCGAAGGCCGCGTAGGATTCGGTGTCGACGCGACCTTGCGTGAACAGCGTCAGATTGGCGTTGCCCACCACGGTGTCGAACGCCCCTCGAGCCATGCCGTCGAGGTAGAATACGCCGGTGACAAGCTGGAATTTGTCACCCGTATAGAGCAGTTGGAATTCCTGGGTGTCCTGATTGTCCTTGTAGAAGGCCGGCACATCGAGAGTCGGGTTCGCCGTATTGTCGAAATCGATGGTGCCGTTGGTCTCGCCGTCGCGATGTGCGGTGATGGACCGGAAGGTGAGCACGTCATTGATGCGATAATCGACGTGCAGCGCCGCGCCGCGCGTTTGCACATGGTTCTTATCGCCCGCGCCCGCCCGGGTATCGTAGACGTCGGGCAGCACTTCGTAGCCCGGAATGCTAACGCCGCTTACGATCCACGGCGCCTCGCGATGGCCGTTGCGCGGGGTGGAATCGTCGTCGACGCTGTCGGCGGAGAAGCGTACGGAGAGCGCGCTCGTGGGATTCCATTCGGCGCTGAAGCGATAGGCGTCGACATCCTTGTTGTAATGCTCCGCGCCGGTGGTGAGATTTTTCCCGAAGCCGTCGCGCGAATAAAGCGCGACTGCGCCGCCGACGGCCAGCGTATCTGTCAACGGGACCGACCCGGTCAACACGGTGTCGAGCTGATTGTAGGAACCCGCATTGAGCCGCGCGGTCACGTGTGCTTGCGTGAAATCGAGCGGTGCGGTGACATATTTGATGGCGCCGCCGATCGTGTTGCGGCCGTAGAGCGTGCCTTGCGGCCCGCGCAGGACTTCGATGCGCTGGATGTCGAAGATGTCGAGCACTGCGGCTTGCGGACGCGCGACGTAAACGTCGTCGACATAGAGTCCGACGCCCGGCTCGAAGCCCCACAGCGGGTCCTGCTGGCCGACGCCGCGGATGAAGCCGATCAGCGTTGAGTTGGAGCCGCGCGCGATCTGCACGGTGGCGTTTGGCGTCGTCTGCTGAAGCGTCGTGATGTCCTGGGCGCCGCGCTGATCGAGCTGCTCGGCGCTTTGTACGGAAATCGCGATCGGCACGTCCTGCAAACTTTCCTCGCGACGGCGGGCGGTGACGACGATCGTGTCGTCGCTTTCCGCGCTGGCTTGGTCGCCCGCCGTTTGCGCCATCGCGGGTTCGCAGAGCGCCAAGGGCGCGGCGCACACGCCGGCCAATAGCCACGCCAAGCGGGCCGAATCTCCAAACCGTTTCATGGGCGTACTCCCTCTCCTAAGGCGTCGCGCCGCCGCGGGTTTCGTGCGAAAGCTTCGACGAGTTCGAAAAACAGATCCGGCGCTTCCAGATGCGGCACGTGGCCCGCGCCGGGGATGGTGACGCGCATCCCGCGCGTGGCCGCGGCGACAAACTGGGTGGCGCCGTCCGGATGCACCGAAGACGCCCCGCCGCGGATCACCAAAGTCGGCGCCGCGATCTCGCGCAGCGCCGGTCGGAAATCCTGATTGACCATCGAGGACCACAGCGCCGCCATCGCGCTGCTGTCGGCCTTGGTCATTTCCTCGGTGGCCCAACGAACCAGCTCTGGGCTGTTCATCCGTGTTTCGGACGAGAACATGCGCGGCGCGAAGCGCGCCACGTAAGCGGGCCAGTCGGTTCGAATGTCGTTCAGCGTCGCGGCGGCGTCGTCGAGCGTGTAGCCGCCGCCGAGCCCGAGCCGCCATTCGTCGCAATTGACGAGCTTGGGGCCCATCTCGGTGACGACGATCGCCTGCAGCCGCTCGCTCAGGCGCTCGCTCCCGGCCCACACCGCCATCGCCCCCATGGACCAGCCAATGGCGGTCAGTCCGTGCAGATCGAGCGCCTCTGCAAGCTGTGCGAGGTCGCTGCCGAGCGTTTCGATAGTGAGGGGCGCCGGGCCGTGGCCGGCGCCCGGATGGCCGCGCAAGGTCGGGACGATGACCCGGTGGGTCTTCGAGAAGCGATCGCGCAGGGAGTCGAAAAAGCCTCCGTGCGCCGCCCAGCCATGAACGAGAAGCACGGGCGGTCCCGCGCCTTGGTCGGCGTAGGCGAGCATCGCGCCGTCTTCGAGTTCAAGGAGCGGCATAAGCCCCGGCTTTCCCCCAGCGGCGCGACGTCCCGGTCGACCGCCTTTTTTCTTGTGTCTGGACAGAAACTAGCGGAGACTTGAAACATGAGTCAACATTCAAGTTCGGCTGAAGAGAAGTCCGGACCCAAGACGGAGCGCGGACGGCGCACCTTGAGGCGTCTACTTGACGCAGCGGCAGAGGAGTTCGGCGCGCGCGGTTATCACGAGACGGCGATCACGCACATCACGCAGCGCGCCGAGGTCGGGCTCGGCACCTTCTACGTCTATTTCAAGAGCAAAGAGGAAGTGTTCCACGCCGTCGTCGCCGACATGGGCGCGCTGACGCGGCATGCCATCGCCGAGCGCGTGCAGCGCGCCAAAAGCCGGCTGGAAGCGGAGCGCCTGGGTCTTGAGGCCTACATCGAGTTCGTGCGCGCGCACAAAGGACTCTACCGGGTCGTCATGGAAGCGCAGTTCGTCGCGCCCGAGGCGTATCGCAATTACTATCGCGTGTTTTCCGGCGCCTATCGCGAGCAGATGAGCCAAGCTTCGGCGCGCGGGGAAATCCGCAAGGGTGATGACGAGGTTCGCGTCTGGGCGCTGATGGGAGCCAGCACCTATCTCGGCTTGCGCTACGGCATTTGGGACGAAGGCGCCGACGCGGGCGCCGTCGCGGAAGCTGCTGCGGATTTGATGATCTACGGACTTGCGCCGCGCAAAGAAGAAAACGCCTCCTAAATAAGAGAGGCGAGGGAGGAAAAGATGGGTGTCGATCTGATCGACATCGCCGCCAAACGGGCGGAGCTGACGCCGGAGCGCATCGCCTTCGTCGATGTGCTCTCAGGAGAAACACGCACCTATCGCCAATTGAATGCGCGCGCGACGCGCTGCGCCAATGCGCTCGAAGGGCTCGGCGTCGCCGCAGGCGACCGTGTCGCCGTGCTCTGCCGGAACCGCATCGAGTTTTTCGAGATCCAGCTTGCGTGCGCGAAAGTGGGCGCGATCCTTGCGCCGCTCAATTGGCGCATGCCGCCAGGCGAGCTCGGTCCCGTGCTGGAGGATTGTGAGCCTGTTGTGCTCTTTTATGGAGGCGAGGACGCGATGACGGCCGCCGCCGTGGCGCGCGGCGGCATGCGCCTGGTGGCGCTGGATCCGGCTGATGGGGAGGGCGCTTGCTACGGAGCACTGCTCACCGCCGCCTCTGCCGAGCGCCAGGCGCGCGCCTGGCCGGCCGATGATGCGTGGTGCCTGCTCTACACCTCGGGCACTACGGGAACGCCGAAGGCGGTGATCCAGACTTACCAGATGGCGCTCGTCAATCACGTCAACGCATCGCATGCGTTCGGCCTGCGCGATGGCGATCACACGCTGAACTTCCTGCCGCTGTTCCATGCCGCCGGCATTCATCTGTTGTCGTTGCCGACCCTGTTCGCGGGCGGCACCGTGCACGTGCTCTCGGGCTTCGACGCCGATGTCGTGATCCAACTCATCGCATCGAGGCAAGTTGACGTGTTTTTTGGCGTGCCCGCCGTCTATCAACAGCTGTCGCTGCATCCGCGATTTGATGAGATCGAACTGACGCACGTGCGGGCCTGGGGCTGCGGCGGCGCCCCGCTGCCCGACGTGCTGGCGGAACGCTTCGCCGCCAAGGGCGTGCTCGTCTGCAACGGCTACGGCATGACCGAAACCGGTCCGACGGCCTTTGTCGCCGCGCCGCAGGACGCGCTCGCGAAAATCGGTTCGGTGGGGCGCCCGCAATTGCTGCTGGAGGCGCGCATCGTCGATTCCGGCGGCCGCGAGGCCGAAGTCGGCGACGTGGGCGAGATCTGGATGCGCGGGCCTGGCGTCACGCCAGGTTATTGGCGCCGTCCCGAAGAAACGGCGCGTACGTTTTCCCCGGACGGCTGGCTCAAGAGCGGCGATCTCGGACGGCGCGATCCCGACGGATGTTTCTATGTCGTGGGGCGCATCAAGGAGATGTACATCTCGGGCGGCGAGAACGTGTATCCGGCCGAGGTGGAAAACGTCTTGGCGCGCCACTCGGCCGTGCTCGAAGCCGCCGTCGTGGCCGCGCACGACGAGAAATGGGGCGAGGTGGGCCACGCCTTCGTGATGCTGCGTCCGGGAGCGCCGAAGGTGGATGGCGCGCGCCTCATCCATTTTTGTCGGCGTCACCTCGCGGCGTACAAGGCGCCGCGCTACGTCACCATCGTCGAGGATTTTCCGCGCACGCCCTCCGGCAAGGTGCAGAAGCACCTGTTGCGGGAGCCCGAAAGGGTGGCGCCCTGACCGGCAAAGGGCGGTTCAATGCGTTGGCGCGGCCGGCGCATGCCGGATCGCCGCATCATACGGCGCCGCCTCCGCGATCGAGTGCGGATAGGTTGGCGCTTGGCGCATGTGTGCGCGCGTCTCATACGCATAGGCGTAGGAAAGCAGCTCTGCGTCGGTCCACGCCGTGCCGATGAAGGAGAGGCCCACCGGCAAATGTGCGACATCGCCCATGGGCACGGTGACATGCGGATAGCCGGCGATGGCCGGCAGCGTCGTCGATGAGCCGCCGGTGAAATGGTCACCGTTGACGATGTCCGTCGTCCAGGCGGGGCCGACGGTCGGCGCGACCAGAGCGACGACGCGGTTCTCCCGCAGCATCCGGTCGATGCCCTGCGCGCTCGCGAGCCGCAGCGAGCGCTGGCGCGCCTGCACATAGGCGCGATCGCTCAGCCCGGCGGTGGCCTCGGCTTTTTCGAACAGATCCTGCCCGAACAGCAAGAGCTCCGCCGGCGTGGCCTTGTCGAATGCGATGACGTCCGACAACGTCCGCGCGCGAACCGCGGCGGGCGTAGTGGCTAGATATGCGTTCAGGTCGGCTTTCAGTTCCGCCATCAGCACCAGCAATTCGTCATCGCCGATATGCTCCAGTCCCGGCGGCTCGTGCGGTATTTCCACCAGTGTCGCGCCGGCTGCCTGCAACTCGTGCAGCGCGGCGTCGAAGCGCTGATCCACGGCCGCGCTGAACCCGGCCTGATAGCGCAGCACGCCGATGCGCGCCCCTCGCAACGACTCGGCGTTGAGCGTTGCCACATAATCCACGCGGCGCGCGTCCGCATGCGCCGTCGTCGGATCCGCCGGATCGCCGCCGGCGATGGCGTTCAGGACAGCCGCCACATCCGCGACGCTGCGCCCCATCGGCCCGGGCGTATCCTGACTATGGCTGATCGGCACGACATAGGTGCGCGAAACGAGCCCCACCGTCGGCTTGATGCCGACGAGGCCGTTGATCGAGGCCGGACAGGTGACGGAGCCATCCGTCTCCGTGCCGATGGCCGCCGCAGCAAGGCTCGCCGCCGCCGCCGCGCCCGAACCCGAACTCGAACCGCACGCATTGCGATCGAGCGCGTAGGGATTGCGCGTCAATCCGCCGACGGCGCTCCAGCCGCTGGTCGAATTGCTTGAGCGAATGTTGGCCCATTCGGACAGGTTGGTCTTGCCGAGGATCACCGCGCCCGCCGCGCGCAGGCGCGCCGTCATCGGCGCGTCGCGACGGGTGATGTTGTCGGCGAGAGCCAGCGAGCCCGCGGTCGTCGCCATGTTGTCGGCGGTTTCAATATTGTCCTTGATCAGAATTGGAATGCCGTGCAGCGGCCCGCGAACGTGGCCCTGCTTGCGCTCCTCATCGAGCGCGCGCGCCTGCGCCAGCGCGTCCGGATTGAGCGCGATCACGCTGTTGAGGTTCGGCCCGCTGCGGTCGACGCTTTCGATCCGCGCCAGATAGGCCCGCACCAGCTGTTCCGATGTCACAGCGCCGGAGGTCATATCCGCCTGCAGCTGCGCGATGGATTTTTCTTCGACGTTATACGTGCTCGCATGCTGGGAGCACGCGGCCAAGGTCAATGCCGCGCATAGGGCCAGGACGAAGCGCATGAACTCCCCCAATCGTTTGAGTGAGCAACCTTCAAGGCGCGTCCCGCCGTCCGGTCAAGACGCGATCAGGGTCCCATGCTCTCCCCATCCCCGAAATCCCCGGTGATCCGCACGCTAAAGCAATGACGCCCGGCCGTCGCGCGCTGCGCTTCCAGTTCGGGCGGGCGGGGGCGCGGATCGAAATAGTTGGATGGCTGGCCCTCCGGCGGCGACGGACGAAGAAAATCCGCGCAGAGCGCAATGTGGTCGCCCGTTTCGCGGGCGTAGGAAATCGCTTCGTCCGGTTCAGGCGCCTTGACGCGATTGCAGGCGGCGAGCGGTTTGCGATGATCGCGGATCTCGGCGCCGATCTCCTCGAAGGTCGCCGGAACACGCCCTGTGAAGGCATA
Organism: Caulobacterales bacterium; assembly: GCA_035549695.1. Taxonomy (GTDB): domain Bacteria; phylum Pseudomonadota; class Alphaproteobacteria; order Caulobacterales; family Aquidulcibacteraceae; genus Vitreimonas. Next base: position 116,196 of record DASZQK010000001.1, read on the forward strand.
GGCGCATTGCGCCGCGACGACGATGTCCTGCATGGCGCGAAGGCGTGCTTCGTCCAGGCGGTACGCACGAGCGTCGCTGGGGCCGCCCACGCTAGCTACGCCCGCGATAATGGCGCCGATCACGGCGACGCCGCTGACGATCCCGATCCAGATGCCGACGTCAGGTTTGCTGGTCATATTCGTCTCCCCGTTCCGCATCGCGGATGAAGAAGAGGAAAATGGCGCCGGCGATGGCGGCGATGACGAACATTTTGAGTCCGAGCCGCGTATTGAGGTCTCCCGACAGGAAATTGTAGACGAGACCGATCGCATCTCCGATCAGCGTGCAGGCGGCGATGACGAGCGTGAGGTACGTCAGCCACTTGCGCACGCGCGAGCGCTGCATGGCCGGGTTTGCGCGCCGCTGCTTGCGGATGTGCAGGGAGAGCCACAGAAGCAGCGGTCCGCCCACCACCAGCCCTGCGACCCCGGAACGGATTTGCGCGTCGCGCGACTGGATGAGGTACTCGCCGCTGCGGTCGAGCGGATCGGGGATCGTTTTGTCGATCAGCGCGAAGAGCAGCGAGCCCAGATGCCAGGCGACGATGCCGAGCAGCAGAAACAGCACCAGATAGAGAAACGCTTCGCGCGCGGAGACGTAGGCTTTCGGTTTCGGCGCGACCATTCCGAAATCGGTGACGACCCATTCCGCCAGCGCGGCGTCCACTTCCTTCTTGGTCCAGCCCGCGCTCTGCAACGCGGCGGCGATGCGCGCCGGCTCGTGGCCTTTGCCGAGAGCTTCGCGGACGAAGGCGTCCAGAGTTGCGTTGGCCATCACTCCCCCCGAGCGCGATTCAGCGCCCTGTCTGTCCTCTGTGCCTCAGTTTCGCATCCGCCAGCACGCACGCCATCATCGCTTCACCGACCGGCGCCGCGCGGATGCCGACGCACGGATCGTGTCGGCCCTCGGTGGCGATCTCGGCGTCCTCGCCCTGCGTGTTGATCGTTTGGCGCGGCGTCAGGATCGAGGAGGTCGGCTTCACCGCGAAGCGCGCGACGACCGGTTGCCCGCTCGAAATGCCGCCCAAGATCCCGCCCGCATTGTTCGACAAGAAACGCGGGCCTTCATTTCCGGCGCGGATTTCGTCGGCGTTTTGTTCGCCGGAAAGCTCCGCCGCCTGGAAGCCCGCGCCGATCTCCACGGCTTTCACCGCGTTGATGCTCATCAAAGCCGCCGCGATCTCCGCATCGAGCTTGCCATAGATCGGCGCGCCCCAGCCGGCAGGCACGCCCTCGGCCACAACTTCGATGATCGCGCCCAGCGACGAGCCCGCTTTGCGCGCAGCATCAAGATCGGACTCCCAGAGCTTCGCGGCGTCTGCGTCGGGGCACCAGAACGGATTGTTCTCGACCTCGTCCCAATTCCACTTGGCGCGATCGATCTTGCGCGCCCCGATCTGCACGAGCGCCGCCCGCACCGTCACGCCCTCGATCACCTTGCGCGCCACGCCGCCCGCTGCGACACGAGCCGCCGTCTCGCGCGCGGAGCTGCGCCCGCCGCCGCGATAGTCGCGCACGCCATACTTGGCATGGTAGGTGAAATCCGCGTGGCCCGGCCGGTAGAGATCGCGGATCTCGCCGTAATCCTTCGAGCGCTGATCGACGTTCTCGATCGTCAGCGAAATCGGCGTGCCGGTGGTGACCTGCCCGCCGGTGCGGTCGTCCTCGAACACGCCGGAGAGGATTTTCACCTGATCCGGCTCCTGGCGCTGCGTGACGAAGCGGCTCGTGCCGGGGCGGCGGCGATCCAGCCAATGCTGGATGTCCTGAGCGGTGAGCTTCAGTCCAGGCGGGCAGCCGTCGACGACGCAGCCGAGCGCGGGCCCATGGCTTTCGCCCCAAGTGGTGACGCGGAACAGGTGGCCGAACGTATTGTGTGACACGCCTCAGCGGATACCAGCCGCGCGCCGTCACGGCAATTCGCGTCAACCAGCCGGGCAGGTCGCCAGCGCGCGCAGCGCCGCCTCCAGAACGGGCCGGGCGGCCTGGTTCATGTGCGCGAGATCACGGAGCGTGCGCGTGCGCCCGGCCTCGCGCGCGGCGAGATAACCGACCGCGTAGCCGATGCGCGCCGGCATGCCGTCGAGGTGGTTGTTGCCCATGAAGAAAACGGAGGCGTCCGTCGTGTCGAGGCGCGCGATCGTTGCGCAGATCGCTCCGGGATGCGCTTCCACGAACGGGCGTAGCGGTTCGGGCGTGGTCAGTAGCAATTGGCTGTCGGTCGCGCCCGGATTGAGGCTCGCGGCGACATAGACGGCAAGGCCCTCTTGCCAGAGCCCGCACCACACCTGATCGCAATCGCCGAAATAGCGGCCGTGATAGACGTGGAAAAGCTCGTGATGGAAGAAGGGCTGTTCGTCGCTGAAATCGTGGACGCGGGCGATCACGTCGGCGCCAAAAATGAGCCGCACATGGCCATCGATCTCGCGCGTTCCGCCGTCCATCTCGCCCAGCGAATGCAGCAGCGTGATCTGGCCGATCGAGCCCAGATCGGGAAACGCGCGCACGAAAGAGGCGCGCGCCGGCTCAAGCATCGCCACGAAGTTCGCGGAGACGGCGGCATACTTGGCGCGCATGCTCGGAAAGTCCGCGAAGGAGCGGGCGATCTGCCGGTCGTATCGCTCCGCTGTCGAGCCTTGGGCCACATAGCGCTCGGCGTCGTAAAAGCCGGGATAGTTGGGCGCGACGTCGCGCTTGAACGCGGCGATGCGTTCCGCCTCGGGCATGCCCTCCGTCGCATCATAGAAGCGGGTATAGGCGCCGGTGAGGTCCGTCAGCGTGAAAGGCGGTTCGGATTTCGCCGTTTGGCAGGACGCCAGCCCCAGGCACAGCGTGGCCGCGATCAGAAAGCGCATCTTTGTCCCTCCCAGGCTGACGGATGCGTCCAAACCGGCGCGCGGATGCGAAACCCCGCCGGCGATGCTACATGAGGGCCGTGACCGATCCGCTCATCCCGCCATCGCCCAAATACGATCCCGACGCCAAGCCGCCGCCGGACGACGCGGCCTTGTTCGCCCATGACGAGCCGCTGGCGCTGTTCGCGGACTGGCTAAGGGACGCGCGCGAGAAAGAGCCCAACGACCCCAACGCCATGGCGCTCGCCACCGTTGACGCCGCCGGCGCCCCGGACGTTCGCATGGTGTTGCTCAAGGATTTCGACGCCAGGGGCTTCACGTTCTACACCAATGGCGAAAGCGCGAAGGGCGAGGAATTGGAGGCCAATCCGCGCGCCGCGCTTTGCTTTTACTGGAAGACGTTGCGACGCCAGGTGCGCTTGCGCGGGCCTGTCGAACGGGTCTCGGAAGAGGAGGCTGACGCCTATTTCAAGACCCGCGACCGCGGCGCAAGGCTGGGCGCGTGGGCCAGCCAGCAATCGCGCCCGCTCGAAAATCGTTTAGCGTTGGAAAAGCGCATCGCCGAGTACGCGCTCAAGTTCGGCGTTGGCGACGTGCCGCGCCCGGCGCACTGGGGCGGGTACCGGCTCGTTCCGCTCGCGATCGAATTCTGGCGAGACCGTCCGTTTCGCCTGCACGATCGCCTGCAGTTCAGCCGGCCAAACTCGACCGGCGGCTGGCGCAAAAGCCGCCTCTATCCGTAACGCATTTACCGAGTCTTCACCCTGATTGCTCAAGTCTTGAGCCGGGACGAGACGCGGAGGCGAGAAATGCGCGGAGCCCTGGCGGGTGGTGTTGCGACGGCTCTTTTGCTGATGGCGCCGCAGCGGCCGACAAAGCGTTCGCCCTGGACAGCAGCCGAACCGCGCATGGCCACGCGCGACATGTTACGGCGCCTTTCCTTCGATATCCGCCGCTCGGCGGTGGTGACGTCGCTGTGGGCCGAGCGTCCCGCCAAGCAATGCGCGGTCGCGCCGCGCTACGCGCTGACGGCGGACAAGGCTGATTTCGGCGGTGTTCTCCGTTTCGCCGCGGTTGCGCCGCCCGCGCCGGCCCCGGCTGGGGCGCGTTCGCTGCTCGCGCGGCTCTATGCGGCCGGCTACGCGTCGTCGGACGCCGCCGAGGCGGTCGCCTTCCTCGCGCCGGAAACGCGGCGCGAGCGCACCGCCCGCGCCGCTTAGAGCAACTCCCCGCCGATCCGAATTGCCGCATCCCCCGTAGCCGCCTAGCATTGTGGCAACGAGATAGGGGAGCGGGCCATGCTGGGCTTGATGCAAGACTGGTCGATGACGCTCGACAAGATCATCGAGCATGCGCGCGTGAACTTCCCGCGCCGCGAGATCGCCACGCGCAGCGTCGAGGGCCCGATCGTCCACACCACCTATGAAGAGGTGTGGCGCCGCGCCAAGCAGGTTAGCGCCGCGCTGAAGGACGTGGGCGTGGTGGAGGGCGACCGCGTCGCCACGCTCGCCTGGAACACCGCGCGTCATCTCGAGGCCTGGTACGGCGCCATGTGCATCGGCGCGGTGCTGCATACGGTGAATCCGCGCCTCTTCCCGGAGCAGATTGCCTGGATCATCAATCACGCCGCCGACAAGGTGCTGATGCTCGATCTCACCTTCGTGCCGCTGGTGGAGAAGATCGCGCCCGAACTCAAAAGCGTCGAGACCTACGTCATCCTCACCGACGCCCGGCACATGCCGAAGACCTCGCTGCCGGGCGCGGTTGCTTATGAGGATTTCATCGCCGGCCGTCCGCTCGATACGCCTTGGGGCGGCTTCGACGAGCACACCGCCGCCGGCCTCTGCTACACCTCCGGCACGACCGGCGATCCCAAGGGCGTGCTCTACTCGCATCGCTCCAACATGATCCACGCCATGATCATGAGCCAGACCGACGTGTTCGGTTGCGGCGCCGCAGACGCGATCCTGCCGATCGTGCCGCTCTTTCACGCCAACGCCTGGGCGATTTCCTTCGTGGCGCCGATGGTCGGCGCGAAGCTCGTCATGCCGGGCGCCAAGCTCGATGGCGCAAGCGTGCATGAACTGATCGAGAAGGAGCAGGTCACGTTCGCCGCCGCCGTGCCGACCGTGTGGTTGATGCTGCTGAACCATCTGCGCGAAACCGGGGGCCGTGTGGATTCGCTGAAGCGCGTGGTCATCGGCGGCGCCGCCGTGCCGGAAAATCTCCTGCGCGGTTTCGAGGACGAATATGGCGTCGAGGTGCTGCACGGCTGGGGCATGACCGAGATGAGCCCCATCGGCACGGTCGGCAAATTGCTGCCCTGGCAAGCCGCCGCCGACCGCGAGACGCAAGTGCGCACCAAGCTGAAACAAGGGCGCTCGGTCTTCACCGTCGAGATGAAGATCGTCGACGACGCTGGCAAGGAGTTGCCGCACGACGCCAAGACGTTCGGGCGCCTGCTGGTGCGCGGCCCCTCGATCGCAAAATCCTATTTCCGCGGCGCCGGCAACCGCAACGGGCGCGAGGACGCGCTGGAGCCGTGCGGCTATTTCGATACCGGCGACGTCGCCAACATCTGTCCCTATGGCTACATGCAGATCACCGATCGCGCGAAAGACGTCATCAAGTCCGGCGGCGAATGGATTTCCTCCATCGACATCGAAAACATCGCCGTCGGCTATGAAGGCGTCGCCTGCGCCGCCGTCATCGGCGTCAGGCATCCCAAGTGGGACGAGCGCCCTTTGCTTGTGATCGAACCCAAGCGCGGCGCACAGCTCACGCGCGTGGAATTGCTGCAGCATCTCGAAGGCAAGATCGCCAAATGGTGGACGCCCGATGACGTCGTCTTTGTCGAGAAGATTCCGCTCGGCGCCACCGGAAAGATCAATAAGCTCGCTCTGCGCGAGGCGTTTAAGGACTACACGCTGCCGAGCGCGCAAGCGGCGCAATGATCACGAATGCGCGCCGCCCATGATCGGTCGCGCGTACGATCTCGACGAGGCCGTCTTGACCTGCCTCCAGGCGCCTCCTATCGCTAGTCGTCGGACAAGACGTGGGGCGCAGGCGTGGCGGACGTCTTCATTTCCTATGCTCAGCGCGTGCCTGAGCCGACCGTCGCGGTCGCTGACGCGCTGACCAAGCGCGGCTTCCGCCCTTGGTACGATGTGAACCTTTTGCCGGGGCAATTCTTCGGCACCGTGATCGCTGACAATATCAATCGCGCGCAGGCGGTGGTGACAATCTGGTCGGCGGAGGCCCTCACGAGCCAGTGGGTGCCGGCCGAAAGCAAGATGGCGCTCGACCAGAAGAAGCTTCTGTGCGTGCGTACGCCCGAAGTCGATCCCGCGCACGTTCCGCCGCCGTTCAATCTGATGCACGTGCCGTTGTGGACAGATCTCGACGGATTGTTTCAGGCGCTGATCGGCCTCGGCGTGCGCCCGACCGGTCTTGCCGGCGCCACCAGCGACCTCGAGGCGCTGACAATAGCGGCTCAGCGCGATTGGCGCGCCATGCCGGAGAACGACGTCGAGGCGCTGGAGGCGTTTCTCGAGGAGTACGGACAGCTCGCCATGTTTCGGCGCATGGCGCAAAAGCGCTTGGACGCCCTGCGTGCGCTGGACGCTGCGCTCTCGCGCGCGCCCGCGCCCGTTGTGCTGCCCGAGGCGCCGCCCGCCCGGCCCGAAGATGTCATCCTTAGGCTGGATCCGGGCATGCACACGGCTGCGATCAATCGCATTTCCGTGTCGGGCGACGGAAGGCTGATGGCCACCGCGAGCTACGACAAGACCGTAAAACTTTGGGCGATCCCGGAAGGCCGCCTGCTGAAGACGCTGCGGCCCCCAATTGGAGAAGGCAACGAAGGCAAGGCCTACGCGGTCGCGCTCGACCCCGCGCAGCGCTGGCTCGCCGCGAGCGGCTGGATGAAGACCGGACTTTCGGGCCACTTCATTCCCATCTTCGACGTTGAGAGCGGGCGCGTGATCCGCCGTTTGGGCCCGCTTCCGAATGTTGTTCACGATCTCACGGTTTCGTCCGACGGATCGCGCCTGGCGGCGGGACTAGGCGGGAAAAATGGCATACGCGTTTGGGACACCAAGACGTGGGCCATCGCCCTTGAGGACAAGGATTTCGGCGAAGGCGTGCATGGGGTCGCGTTCGCGAGCGACGGCCGCATGGTCGCTTCGTGCACCGATGGAAGCGTTCGGCTCTACGCGGCGAATGGACGGAAGCTCACGACCAAGAAGGCGCCCGGCGGCGACAGGCCGTTTGGCGTCGCGTTTGCGAACGGCAAGCGCGCTTTTTTTGGCGCCGGCGGCGACGTGATCGCCCTTGGATACGACGACACGACGCGTATCGATCTGTTGGATGGCGAGAGTTTGGAACTCGTGGCGCAGACCGACGCCGCCGGACTGACGGGCGGCCTCGCCAGCGTCGGTTATTTGGGCCAGCGCCTCGTCGGCGGCAGCCGCGGCACCAGTCAGGGGCGGTTGTTCGTGTGGGCCGACTACGGCCGTGGCGGGCGGACAACTTGGCCCGGTCCAAACGACACGGTGATGGACGTCGCCGCATTGCCCGATGGTTCGCTCGCTTACGGGGCGGCCGATCCCGCGTTCAGCCTGCTCAGCGCGGCGGGCAAGTCGGTGCTGTTCCGTGGACCCGCCGGCGCCGATTTGCGCGACAAGCTGGGCGCGCATTTCACGGTTTCGCAGGACGGGCTGCGCCTGCGGTTCGGCCTCAAGCCGCATAGCGGCGCGCCGGTCTTGTTCGATCTGCCGGGGCGTCGTCTCACCGATGCGCCACAACCAGTGCCCGATCTGCTGCAGGCCGACGTCAAGAAGCTCGATATCGTCGATTGGAATGGCGTTCAGGATCCCAAACTCGATGGCCATGCTCTTCCCATGAGGGTCAACGAGACGGCTTTCAGCTTGGCCATCGCGCCGGACGCGAAGAGCTTCGTTCTGGGCACACACTTCGCTTTGCGTCGCTTCGATGCGGACGGGAAGCAGATTTGGGAAAGACCGGTTCCCGGCACGGCCTGGGGCGTCAACCTCGCGCGCGACGGCCGGCTCATTTTCGTCGCCTACGGCGACGGCACCATCCGCTGGCATCGGGCGGAAGACGGCAAAGAATTGCTCGCGCTCTTCATCCATCTGCCGCAGGGGCCCGAGGGACCGCGCGAGTGGATTTTGTATACGCCCGAGGGCTTCTACGACGCTTCGTCGCCGAACGCGGAGAAGCTCATTGGCTGGCACGTCAATCGCGGCGCGGATGAATCGGCGGACTTCTATCCGGTCGAGACCTTCGCGGCGGCCTTCAAGCGGCCCGACAAGATCGACACCGCGCTCGAAGGCGTGTGAATTCAAGCAAGCGCGTAGTCGCTCCCGATCCCCGGCGCGCCGTGACAGGTCACGCGTCCCAACTTCGCCAGGCGGATCAGGTGCGCGAGCACCGAATGCGCCGCGGCGGGATGGAGGCGCTGGTCCACGTCGGCGTAGATCGCCGGCACCATCTCCATGATGCGTGCTTTCCCCATCGCGAGTTGCGCAAGGATTTGCGCTTCGCGATCCAGCCGGTGCGCCTTATAGGCGTCGATGAATGAAGCAACATTGCGCACCGGCGGGCCGTGCGTGGGCCACAGCGTGGCGAACGCGCGCTCCCTCACTTTGTCGAGCGACGTGAGATAGTCGTCCATGTCGCCGTCCGGAGGGCTGATCACCGTGGTTGACCATCCCATGATGTGATCGCCGGAAAAGAGCGCGTTCTCTTCGCGAAGCGCAAAGCAGAGATGATCGGAGGTGTGGCCGGGCGTGGCGATGGCTTCGAGCGTCCAGCCCGGTCCCGAGATCGTCGCGCCGTCGCCGATGGCGACGTCCGGCGCAAATCCGAGATCGTCGCCGGCCTCGGCGACGAAGTCGTCGAGCGAAACGCGGGGCGCTATTCCGCTCGCATGGATCGCAGCGCCGGTTGCTTGCGCCAGCGGGCGCGCCGCGGGCGAGTGGTCCAGGTGTCGATGCGTCACCAGGATGGCCGCGACGCGTTCATCAGCTATTGCGCGCCTCAGCGTTTCGATGTGGTCGGGAAGGTCGGGTCCGGGATCGATAATGGCCACGACGCCAGCGCCAACGATGTAAACGCCAGTGCCGCGAAAGGTGAACGGGCCCGGATTATTGGCGACGACGCGCCGGATCAGCGGAGACACGCGCTGAACTTCGCCGTAGGCGAAGTCCATCTCGCGCACGAAGGGAACCGGCGCGGCCATTGTTAACTGCACCGAGCGCGCGGCCCGCGCTTTGCTTCGCGCGAGCCAATGTACGCCATCTTGAGCTTTGTGTGGTTTACGCTCGAACGCGTGCGCACCGTGCTGCTCGCGCTGGCGATCATTGTGCTGCTCAAATCCATCTGGATCATGATCGCACGTCTTTCCGGCGGTTGATTAGCCGGGATAGAGCCCCTGAAGCGCCATGCGGGCGCCGGAAAGATCGTAACCGGCCGCCGCCGCGCGCGCGATGATTTCGTCCGGGGTCATCTCTCCGGCAAGGGCTTGAGCCATCGCCCAGGCGGTAATGGAGCGCGTTCCAGTCCGACAATACGCCAGCACCGGCCCCGGCGCTTGTTCCAGCAGCGTTTCGGTTCGCGCCACGATCGCGGGCGGCGGCGGGCCCGCGAAGGGAAGCGAATAATATGCGAGCCCCGCGGCTTTCGCGGCTTGTTCCGCCTCCGCACTCAGCATGAGGCCCGCAGCTTCGCTGTCGGGACGGTTGTTAATGAGAACGCGAAAGCCTTCTTTCGCGGCGCGGGCGATGTCATCGGCCCCGAGGTGCGGAGCGACCGAAAAGACAGCGGTGACGCGGTGAAAATCGGTCATGGCCGCTCATACGTTGACATGCCGGCGCGTGAAGGCAAGGCTTCGCCGCGAATGTTCGCACAGATCGTTCGCCGACTAGCCATCGCCGTCCCGACTTTGCTGGCGATCATCGCCGCGGCGTTCGTATTGCTTCACGCCGCGCCCGACGGGCCCTTCGGCCGGGACCGGCAGGTCAGCCCGGAGACCGAGCGGAGGCTGGAAGCCGCGTTCGCTCCTCGCCAGAACGTCGTGCAGCAACTGGTGCTCTACATTAGCGGCGTCATGCGCGGCGATCTTGGCCCGTCCATGCAATATGAGGACAAGGACGTCGCCGATCTCTTCGCCGAAGGGTTGCCAACGAGCGCGCTGCTCGCGGGGAGCGCGCTGGTCATCGCGCTGGGCGCGGGCGTCGGCTTGGGCGCGTTCGCCGCGCTTCGGCGGGATCGGCCGCACGATCGCGCAGTGCGCATATTCATCTTGCTTGGCGCGTGCATTCCCGCGCTGGCGCTGGCGCCGGTGCTGGCGTTTCTGTTCGGCGTGCAATGGCATTGGCTGCCAGCGGGGGGCCTACACCGCGACGAATTTGGCGTGAGCTATCTCGTCCTGCCCGTTGTCACATTGGCGTTGCCGCAGACCGCGCTTGCCGCCCGCATCATGCGCGCGCGCATGATTGAGGCGCTGAACTCCGACGCTGCGCTTGCCGCGCGCGCCAGGGGCCTGCGCGAACGCGAAGTGATCTGGCGTCACGCTTTTCCCACGGCGATTGCGCCCGCATCCCGCCAATTGGGCCCCATGATCACGGGCGTTGTCGTCGGGACCCTGGTGGTTGAGACGGTCTTTCAATTGCCTGGCGCCGGCCGCCAATTCGTCACCGCCGCGCTGGCGCGCGACTACCCGACGGTGATGGGCGGCGTCATTGTCTATGCAGCGCTCGTGCTCGTGCTCCGCATCGCCGCGGCTGCATCCACGCGCACGTTTGACTTGAGAGCAGGGCGGGCATGAGCGACTCTGTCGCCGCCGCAACTGCAGCCAAGTCGCAGCCTCCGGGCCGCTCGCCCTGGCGCGAGGCGCTCGCCCGCCTGCTGCATGATCGCGCGGCGCTTGGGGGCCTTGCCGTCATCGCCTTGATGGTGGCCGCGGCAGCCCTTGGAGCGGGGCTTTGGCCGCACAAGGCCGATGTCGCCTTTCATGATCGCCTGTCCATCGCGCCGACCTTCGCCAATCTGCATTGGCTCGGCACAGACGCCGAGGGCCGCGACGTCGGCGCGCGCTTGCTGCTCGGCACGGGGATCACCTGGCTCGCCGGCGCGCTCGCGGCGCTGGTTTCCCTCATCATCGGCGTGGCATGGGGCGCGATCGCCGGGCTTTCGGCAGGGCCGATCGACGGACTCATGACGCGCATCGTCAGGGGCCTGGCTGTAATTCCGCTGCTGTTTTTCGTGATCCTGCTGGTCGTGGTGACCCCCACCGATGGCCCAGAACAGGATCTCCTGCTTGTCGCCGGCGCGATCGGCGCGACGCAGTGGCTCGAGATCGCGCGGGTGATGCGGGACAGGACGTCGGCGCTGCGCCGCATCGCCTATGTGGAGGCGGCCCGCGCCGCCGGCGCGTCGCGCCGGCAGATCGTTTTCCGGCACATCGTTCCCAACATCGCCGGCGACGTGCTCGTCTTGGCGATGCGCAGGCTGAAACTTGCCATTCTCACGGAAAGCTTTCTCAGCTTCCTCGGCGTCGGCGTGAAAGCGCCGCTGGCTTCGCTGGGCCTGCTGATCGCCCAAGGCGCGCGTGAAATGGAAACCGCCCCGTGGACGCTTATGGCGCCGGCGCTCGTTCTTGCGGTCATGCTGATCGCCGTCAGCCTCGCGGCGGACGGGCTCCGCGACGCGCTTGAGGCACGGGAGCGCTAGACGATGGAGCCAAACCGCCGCGCCTTGCTGGCTGGGTCCGTCGCGCTGGGCGTCGCCGGATGCGCCAACGGCGCGGTCGTCGGATTCGACAAATCCGCGCGCTCACTCGATATCGCCAATCATGGCGAACCGCTGACGCTCGACCCGCACAAGGTTTCGAGCCCAGCTGAAAACAACATCGTCGGCAATCTCTTCGTCGGCCTTACGACCGAGAATGCGAGGGCGGAGCCGATTCCGGGAATGGCCGAACGCTGGGAGACGAGCGAGGACGGCCTCACTTGGATCTTTTATCTGCGCCCGGCGATATGGTCGGACGGCGTACGCTGCGACGCGCATGATTTCGTATTTGCGTTTCGCCGCGTTTTGGATCCGGCCCGGCGCGCCAATCACGCGGCCATGCTTTACCCGATCAAGAACGCCGCGCGCATCAACACCGGCCATCTCCCAACGAGCGAGGCCGGCGTTACGGCGCTGGGAGACCGCGTGCTGGAGATCCAGCTCGAACACCCAGCGCCCTATCTTCCGCACGCGCTGAAGCATCCGGCGGCGTATCCGGCGCCCAAGCATGTGCTTGAGCGCCACGGCGATGCTTGGATCAAGCCGGAGAATATTGCCGTCAACGGGCCGTTCGCGCTGCTGAAATGGTGGTCGAACACCATCATCCATCTGCGCAAGAACGCCAACTTCTGGGACGCCGAGCAGGTGACGCTCGAGGACCTCTATTTCTATCCGGTTCCCGACGCCGGCGTCGGCGCCCGGGGCGTCATCAACGGAGAGCGAGGCTGGGCGACCGATTTTCCCGGCGCGCGCGCAAGCGAGTTCAGACGACGCCTGCCGGGCTATGTGCATATCGCCCCAAGTTTGTCGGCGCGCGCCATCGTCTTCAATTGCACGCGGACGCCCTTCAACGACCCGCGCGTGCGCCGCGCCTTGGCGATGGCGCTCGATCGCGAGGCGATGGCGGCGAACGGGGAGTCCGCCGCCTACGCCTATGTGCCGGCCGGCGTCCAGCAAGCGCCGGCGAGCTATGCTTGGTCCGCCATGCCCGCGTCGGCCCGTCGCCTTGAAGCGCTGCAGGCCTTGCAGGACGCGGGCTTCGGTCCGAACCGGCCGTTGAATTTCACATTGTCATGCGCCGAGGGCGCCGACCTGGCGGAAGCCGCGCGCGGCGAATGGGTTGCGCTCGCGGATTGGGTGGGGGTTGAGATCGCGCAGGACGAGACCGCGGCGCACGCCGCGCGCCTGCGCGCCCGGAGCTATGATTGCGCTTTAGTCGAGCAGGCAGGCGCATTCTCCGACCCGCGGCCGTTCCTGGCGCCATTCGAAACGTCCGCCGCCGCCAATATCAGCGGCTACGCCAACCCGTCGTTTGACGCGCTCGTGGCGCTGTCGGACGCCGAGCCCGATCCCACAAAGCGCGCGGCGCTTCTGGCGTCGGCGGAGCAGGCGGCGCTCGATGACGCGCCGGCCGCCGCCGTCACGTTCGGGGCCTCGCGCAATCTCGTGCACCCCGACTTGGCCGGATACGCCGACAATCTTGAAAATATTCATCGCGCTCGATGGTTCGGCGCGCGCGGCGGCTAGGACGGCGTTTCGCTGCGTCAACCCAACTGTGACAACACCGCGTCGAAGTCGCCATTCATGGTGCATTTTGGTCACAGTTTGGCCCTTTGTGTGACGGGGCTGTTAACCGCGAATTGACCCACCCGTCGGCGGCACGCAATGAATGGTTCTAACTGGCGTGGGTGAGGGTCTGCGCCACCGCAAAGCCGAGAAATAATCAGCGCCTTTTCAGAGGCGTACAGCGCTTTGCGAAGCACTTGGGGTTCATGTTTCGGAGGTTCACGTGAAGATTGGATCAAACAAGGAGCGCTTTTTCGCGACCACGCTCTTGGCGGGTGTGGCCACGATGGGCGTGCCGGCGCTGGTCGGCACGGCGGCATTGTTGGCGCCGACCGCGGCTTCGGCGGACGACTATACGTCCGGCAACCTGACGGGCTCGGTCGTTGACGCCGACGGCAACGCCGTGGCGGGCGCGACGGTCGTGCTGCGGTCGCAAGGCCAAGGCTTCGAGCGCACCACCACAACCAACGCGCAAGGCGGCTATCGCTTCACCCTGATCCCGCAGGGCGATTACACGGTCACCGTCTCGAAGAGCGGCTTACAAACGACGTCGTCGGAAAACCTCCACGTGCAGGTCGGTACGGCGAACTCGTATCAGATCGTCATGGCGAGCCAATCGAGCGACGAAATCGTCGTCACGGCGGCGCGCCGCACCGAGCAATTCTCGCAAACGACCACCGGGACGTCGATCGACGTCGGCGAACTGGTCGAACGGATGCCGGTCGCGCGCAACATCACTGCGCTCACGCTGCTTGCGCCGTCGGCCGTTCCGGCGGACACCGCGTTCGGCATTGCTTCGGGCCAAAGCTTGGCCCCAGCCTCGATCAGCGGCGCCTCGGGCGCCGAGAACGCGTTCTTCATCAACGGCCTCAACATCACCAACTTCGTCAACGGCATCGGCGGCGCGACGGTGCCGTTCGACTTCTACCAGACCGTTGAAGTGAAGACCGGCGGCTACCAGGCGGAATTCGGCCGCGCCACCGGCGGCGTGATCAACGCGGTCACCAAGTCGGGCACGAACGACTTCATGCTGGCGATTCACGGCAATTACGCGCCGAACGAATTGCTCGAAGATCGCCCGAACGCGTTGAACCGCCAGTATTCGCTGTACGACAACGACGAAAAGAGCTTCACGCTCGAAGTCGGCGGCCCGATCATCCGCGACCACCTGTTCTTTTACGGCCTCGGCCAGTGGCAGGACCGCGAATTCTCGACGGCGACCACCGCAGGCACCTACGTGCACCAGGTGACCAACGATCCGTTCTACGGCTTCAAGATCGACGGCTACATCACTGACACCCAGCATCTTGAATTCACGTGGTTCGACACGACCTCGCAGATCGACCAGGACCTGCACAGCTTCAATACGGCGACGAACGTCATCAATCCGGCGGTGCTGTCGCGGAACATGGTGCGTCAGGGCGGCGAAAGCTGGGTTGGCCGCTACACCGGCTCGTTCACGGATTGGCTGACCGTGTCCGCGGCCTACGGCCACAGCATCACCGACCAAGCGAGCGTCACCAATCTCTTGAACATCCCGCGTGTCCAAGACGCGCGCGTTTCGCCGGCGCTTGACCTTTCGCCGAACCGCACGGCGGCTCGTACCGATCCGTTCCTCGCCTACCGCGAATTCTATCGCGGCGACGTGGACATTCTGTTCAGCCTGCACGGCGATCACCACGTCCGCTTCGGTCTCGACCACGAAGACACGACGATGGACCAGC
>DASZQK010000002.1:0-10049 GCA_035549695.1 Caulobacterales bacterium
CGCTTTGCTGGCGGCGACAGCGGCTCCGCGGTCGAGCGTCAATCCGCGCGTCAATCCTAGAGGCCTTCAAACGTGAAGGAGTACGCCATGGGTACGATTACGACCAAAGACGGCGCAGAGATTTTCTACAAGGATTGGGGCAGGCGCGATGCGCGCACCATTGTGTTCCATCACGGTTGGCCGCTCAGCGCTGACGATTGGGACGCACAAATGTTGTTTTTCCTCGACGCCGGTTTCCGCGTCGTCGCGCATGATCGGCGCGGTCACGGCCGGTCCACGCAGACCTGGACCGGCAATGAGATGGACACCTACGCCGCCGACTGCATTGCGCTCGCCAAGGCGCTCGATCTGAAAAACGCCGTGCACGTGGGGCACTCGACGGGCGGCGGAGAGGTGGCCCACTATGTGGCGCGCGCCGAGCCGGGACGCGTGTCAAAAGCCGTCCTGATCGGCGCGGTGCCGCCCGTGATGGTGAAATCGGCCAAGAACCCGGGAGGGCTGCCGATCGAGGTTTTCGATGGGCTGCGCGCCCAGCTCGCGGCCAATCGCGCGCAATTCTATCACGATCTCGCCGCCGGACCGTTCTACGGCTTCAACCGGTCGGGCGCGAAGGTCTATCCGGCGGTCGTCGACAATTGGGTTCGCCAGGGCATGATGGGCGGCGCCAAAGCGCACTACGATTGCATCAAGGCGTTCTCGGAAACCGATTTCACCGAGGACCTCAAGGCGATCGACGTGCCGGTGCATTTCATGCACGGCGACGACGACCAGATCGTGCCGATCGCGGACGCCGCGCCGCTTGCGGTCAAGCTCGTGAAGAACGGCACGATCAAGATCTATCCCGGCCTGCCGCACGGCATGGCGACGACGCACGCGGACATCGTCAACGCCGATCTGCTGGACGTCATCAAGAGCTGAAACTGTGCGGCGGGTCCGGACGGGCCCGCCGCACCGCCTCCGCGCGTCTCGTCGGGCTAGGGCCGCCGCGGCCGCTGCTTTGCGGAAATCGATTTGATCACGAACTCGCCGCCTGGGATCGAGCGGGACCTTGGCGAACAGCAGCGCCTGATCCATCAGCTTCACGACGTCCTTGTCGTCGAAGATGCTGACGTCCTTGAGCCGCGCATGCGCTTCAGCGCCGCGCGCGTCAGCTTCGCCATCGCCGGCGTGTACTTTTCGATAAACCCGTCGAGCTGCTTCTGCGGTGAAAGCTCAGGCATGCGCGCACTCCGGAGCGCGCGCCATGTTACCCCGCCGCCTTCCGCTTCTCCATCATCTGATCGAACGCATCCCAGACGCCTTGGCCGCCGTGCCAATCGCCTTTGGTCGCGGCCTTGGAATACTCGGTCGCCCGCGCTTCGAAGAAATTGGCGTGCTCGACGCCGTTGAGGATCGCGGTCAGCCACGGGATCGGGTGCTCGCTGACGCCGTAGATTTTCGGCAGGCCAAGCTGCCCCAAGCGCCAATCGGCGATGTAGCGGATGTATTGCTTGATGTCGGTGTCGGTCATGCCCTGGACCGGGCCCATCTCGAACGCGAGATCGATGAAGCGATCCTCGATGCCGACGACCGTCTTGCAGCAATCGGCGATGTCGTCCTTCACGCTTTGGGTTAGCGCGTTGGTTTCCTTGGCGAAGGCGTGGAACAGCTTGATCATGCCTTCGCAGTGCAGGCTTTCGTCGCGCACCGACCACGTCACGATCTGGCCCATGCCCTTCATCTTGTTGAAGCGCGGGAAGTTCATCAGCATCGCGAACGAGGCGAAGAGCTGCAGGCCCTCGGTGAAGCCGCCGAACATGGCGACGGTGCGCAGGATGTCGGCTTCGGTTTCGACGCCGAATTTCTGCATGTAATCGTGCTTGTCCCGGAGCGCCTGGTAATCCATGAACGCCGCGAATTCGGTCTCCGGCATGCCGATGGTTTCGAGCAGCAGCGCGTAGGCGGCGATGTGCACCGTCTCGATGTTCGAGAACGCCGCGAGCATCATCTTGATCTCGGTCGGCCGGAACACGCGCGCGTAGCGCTCCATGTAATTGTCGTTCACCTCGACGTCGGCCTGGGTGAAGAAGCGGAAGATCTGCGTCAGCAGATTGCGCTCGTTGTCGTTGAGCTTGGAGGCCCAGTCCTTCACGTCCTCGCCGAGCGGGACTTCCTCGGGCACCCAGTGCACCTGCTGCTGGCGCCGCCAGAATTCGTAGGCCCACGGATAGCGGAACGGCTTGTAGCCGACCGATGGCGTCATCAGCCCCGGCCGCTTGATGTCCGTCTCGCTCGCCATTCTGACCGCTCCTTCGCGTCCCGAAACAATCTACTACATATGGGGATAAGTCACCAGGACGCACACCATACGTGGCGCGAATAAGCCTCCGAGTCCGGTTTCGGAAAGGTTACCGCGCGGCATCGACATTGGAGCGATTCATCGCGCGGCATAGCGCCGGGCGCGGTTTGCCCACAGGCGAGGGGAGGGGCGGGGCGGGGCGCCCTTGCGGCTAATGCCGCATCGTCACCGTGACGCCGGCGAAGCTTTCGTCGTGCGAGGCCGAGGCGCTGCCGACATGGGCGTTCACCGAGCGCTCGACATAGGCGATCGAGGCCTGCACGCCGGCGCCGGTCTCGTAGGTCACGCCCGCCTGATGATCGCCGATCTCGACGCGGTCCTGCAGAGAAAAGCCGCCGCCGCGATTGCCGAAGGCGTTGCGCGTGCCCGGGTTCCAGACAAGCGCCTGATCGTCCGAAGCCGCGAAGGCGTACCAGCCGGGCGCCGGAGCGCTGCGGGCGTCGTTGTTTTCCGCCACATTGGCGCCGATGCGCAGTTCCGCGCCGCGTCCGCGCCGCGAAAGATCGCCTGCATCGTCTGCGCTGAAATTGCCGCGCTGGGCGATCGAAAGATCGAGCGGCACGCCGACGGAGTCGCCGCTGGCCGTCACCTGCAGTTCGTAATTGCGCGCTCCGCTGGGCGCGGGGTCGTCTTGCCGGCCGACCGGCAGATAGCGCGCCGGAGCTTCGTCGCTGGTGGTCACGTTGATCTGCGCGCTCTCGCCGCTGAGCTGCGCGGCGGGATCGGTGAAATCGATCGGCGCTGGGGGCAATTGCGTTGCGACCGTCTTGTCGTCGGCGCGGGCGAGGTTCGGCGCGATGGCGAAGCACACAGCCCCGGCCACGGCGGCGGCGCTGCAGAGCAGCACGAAGGCGCGACCATTACGCAAAGCCGTCATTTTTCGACCCGAGCCTCTCTGGCAAGGATTTCAGGACTGCAATGCAAATCTAGTTCCGCAGGTTCCTTTGAGTTGCGCATTGTCGTCAACTCGGGTCCTTAATGGCGCATCGTTAGGGTTATTCCCGTGAATCGCTCGTCACGGGAGTAGGTCCGCCCGCCGCTGCGTGCGTCAACCGAACGCTCGACATAGGCCAGCGAGGCTTGCAATGGCCCGCGTTCATAGGTGATTCCGGCCTGACGATCGCCAATTTCCACGCGGTCCTGCAAGGCGAAGCTCGAGCCGGAGTCGCCGAACGCATTGCGAACGCCCGGACGCCAGGTGATTGCTTCGTCATCCGCGGCCACAAAACCGTACAGGATCGGGTGGCGCCAATCGGCGCGCTTTTGGCGCGGCATGTTCACGCCGCGGCCCAAGCGCAGTTCCGCGCCGCGGCCACGACGCGAGATATCGCCGCTGGCGTC
Organism: Caulobacterales bacterium; assembly: GCA_035549695.1. Taxonomy (GTDB): domain Bacteria; phylum Pseudomonadota; class Alphaproteobacteria; order Caulobacterales; family Aquidulcibacteraceae; genus Vitreimonas. Next base: position 3,680 of record DASZQK010000002.1, read on the forward strand.
GGCGCCGATGCTCGCATGCTGAGCCAGCGACACATCCAGCAGGCCGGCGACGCCGCGCGCGCCGACTTCGAATTCATAGCGCCGGCTGTCGCGCTGAGCCGGCGCCGCATAGGGCGCGAACGCCAGCGTCTGCTCTGAGGAGCTGGCCTGGGTGCTAAGCGTCCAGCGCTTGCCATCCAAAGAAGCGGCGTCGTCGAAATTGGCCCCGTCGTACACCGCGATGGCTTGCGGACCCTCCTGAGCGGCGGCGGCATTGACGGCCAGACTAGCTAAGCCCGCCAGACTGGCGATCACGAGACTGCGCATCAGCATCGCGATCCTCCCTTGATGGCTAAGCTTGATGTAATTATCCTTTACGACTGGTTACTTTGCCTGAGCGCGGCTGCAAACGGCGCGTGTTTGCGCAACTGCTGCGCGCGAAAACTTGAGTCATGAGAAGGATTTGAAGCGCATTGCGCTAGGTGTTGTTCGCAGGCGCGAGAGAGCGCTGCATCAGCACCACGTCGAGCCAGCGGCCGAACTTGTAGCCGACATTGCTGAACATGCCGACGTGCGCGAATCCGGCTTTCTCGTGCAGGCCGATCGAGGCGGTGTTGGCGCGGTCGCCGATCACGGCGAGCACTTCGCGCACGCCGTCGCTGCGCAGCATGGAGAGCAATTCGGCCATCAGCAGCAAGCCGACGCCCTGACGCACGGCGTTCGGCGCCACATAGATCGAGTCCTCGAAAGTCGTCGCGTAGGCGGGCCGGTCGCGGAATTGGCCGGCATAGGCGAAACCCAGCACGCGGGAGAGATCCTGCCGCGGGGCCGCGACCAGGAACGGCCACCCCTTGGTGACGATCCGCGACCAGCGGGCCGTCATCTCTTCCAGTGAGGGCGGTTCGAGTTCGAACGTGCCGGTGCCGGTCATCACGTGATGGCCGTAGATCAGCTGCACGAACTCCAGATCCTGCTGGAAGCAGGGCCGCACCAGGATGGGAGGGGGTGTCGAGGGCACGGATTCCGTCCTGGCGGCTTCGCAGGGAAGGGTCAAGCGGAGGCCAACTGCGTCCGTTCACCCTATGCTTAGGCGGCGCTGGTAAGGTGCGGCCCCGGTATGAAGTGGTTGTCTTCAAGGCGCGTGGCGGCGGCGCTGCTGGCCCTCGGGTTGGCGGCCTGCGCCTCCGCGCCCGCCCCCATCGCCACTCGCGTCCCGCGCCCGACCGCCCCGTCCTGGTCCGGCCCGCCGCCCATCGATCCGAGCGCGCCGCCGCAGATCGTCGCCGGCGCGCCCCCCATGGAGTGCGTTCCGTTCGCCCGGGAGGCCTCCGGCGTTGCCATCTTCGGGGACGCCAACACCTGGTGGAGCCAGGCCGAGGGCCGATATCCGCGCTCGTCTTTGCCCGCGCCGGGCGCCGTCCTGGTCATGCGCGGCTACAATGACCCGACGCGCGGCCACGTGGCCGTCGTGACGGCCGTGGTGTCGCCGCGCCTGATCCGGGTGGAGCAGGCCAACTGGCTCAACCAAGGCGAGGTGACGGTCGGCGTCCCGGTCGCGGACGCCTCGCCGAACAATGATTGGAGCCAGGTGCGCGTCTGGTACATCCCCACCCAGGATTGGGGCGCGCGCGTCTACGAGGCGCAGGGCTTCATCTACCCGTTCCCGCTCGGTCCGGGCGCGTAATACCGGCCTCCGTTAAGATTTGCGGCGCGTTCATCAAGCTTAATGGACAGGGTTAATTACAGCATTGATAAGTCGTATTAATGTGAAAGCGCGTGTTGTTTACGCTCTGCTGTGCTTATCCGCTTCCGGGCGTCTGTTCGTTTAAGCGTTCTTTAAGGCTGAACGGGCGTTTTTAGTCCCATTCTGGGGCGCCGCCTCGTCTGGACCCGAAGCCGTAATGAGCACACGCTCCTTGCTGGTCGCCGCCACGGCGCTCGCCGCCGGCCTTTCGGCGCAGAACGCCGAGGCGCTCGCGCCCTATTCGATGGACGAGTCGCTGACCGAGCCGCAGACGCCGATGGCGAATGCGACGCTGGCCCCGCGGGATTTCGCCCGAACGCCGGATGCGGCGTTCGAGCCAAATCCGGTGATGGCGGACCGGCGCGCGCACCTGCAGTGCGTGCCCTTCGCCCGGCGCGAGGCCGGCATCGAAATCTATGGCGACGCCAACACCTGGTGGGCGCAGGCCAAGAACCGCTATCTGCGGGACCGCTCCCCGCACGAGGGCGCCGTCGCCGTGCTGCGCGGCTATGCCGGCGCCGAACGCGGCCACGTCGCCGTAGTGCGCGAAGTCGTTTCCGAGCGCATGATCATCGTCGACCACGCCAATTGGTTGAACGGCGGCGAGATCACGCGCGACGTTCCCGTGCGCGACGTGTCCGCGCGCGGCGATTGGAGCCAGGTGCAGGTGTGGAACGTCGTCGGCGGCCATTGGGGCGGGCGCACGTACACCGTGCAGGGCTTCATCCTCAATACGCCCGCCAAGCGCGAAGAAGCGTCGAACCCGCACGCCGACAGCTGACCGCAGCGTTAAAGACCTTTCCCAAGCGCGTCATTCCGCGCTAGCGTTCCCGGTCGGCTTGTGGGGGCCGTCGTAAGGGGTGCGCTCGATGGGGAATGGCGCGGCGGCGACTGCAAATGTTCAGGCGCAAGCAAAACCGGCGCAGCGCGCGAAGGCGCGCGGCGGCATTCGTCTGTTCGAGCTGCTGACCGACAATCCGCCGTTCAAGATCTTCATCTTGCTTTGCATCATCGCGAACTCGGCCATCCTCGGCTACGACGCGCATTTCGGCGAGGACAACCAGTATCACGGGCTGATCGAGCAGTGGAACACCTACTTCCTCTACATCTTCACCGCTGAACTGGTGCTCGAATTCCTGGCGCAGGGACCCTCGCGCTACGTGCGCGACGGCTGGAATCTGTTCGACTGCGTCATCGTCGGAATCAGCTATTTGAGCGCCATTCCGGGGATTCGCGCGATTACAGCGCTGCGGACGCTGCGCGTGCTGCGCGTGCTGCGCCTTGTCTCCAACGTGCCGCAGATGCGCCGCGTGGTGGAGGCGTTGATCGGCGCGCTGCCTGGCATATTCGCGACCGTCATGGTGCTGTGCGTCGTCTTCTACATTGGCGCGGTGATGGCGACGACGCTGTTCCGCGCCGAGGAGGGCTTCCAGGACCTTGGACAATCGGCGCTATCGCTGTTCCAGCTGACCCAGTTCGACGGCTGGGGCGAGACCATCACGCGTCTCGACGCGAAATATCCGTGGGCGTGGGCGTTCATCATGGGCTTCACCGTGATCGCGGCGTTCGCGGTGTTGAACCTCTTCATCGGCGTCATCGTCGATGCGGTGCAGGAAACGCGCAACACGGCGATCAAGAAGGACGTCGCCGAGATCGAGAAGGACGTCTCCGAGATCGAGGAAGATGTGGGCGACATCGCCGAAGCGCAGGAAGACGCCGCCGCCGTGCAGAAGCATATCCTCAACGAACTGCTGGCGCTTCGCGCCGAGGTCGCGGCGATGAAGGCGAACGCGGCCCAGCCGCCGGCGCAGCAAAGCTGAAGGTTCCCGCGGAACGAGCGCCGGCTTGGCGGTGTTGAGCGCTTGTGCCGCTGATCCGACGCCTTGCGCTCTCGCTTCTGTTGTTGGCGGCAAGCGCGTGCGCCTCCCCGCCGCTTGATGTCGCCGCCGGCTACGGTCCAAATCCGGCGCTGCCGCCCCCGCGCGCGCAACTCATCCCGACGGTGCGCATCGCGCCGGCCTCGGGCTGGCCGGAAGGGGCCGCGCCCGTCGCCGCGGCGGGACTAGAGGTCGCCGCCTTCGCCCGGGAGCTTCAGCATCCGCGCTGGCTTTACGTGCTGCCGAACGGCGACGTGCTGGTGGCCGAAACCAACGCGCCGGCGGATCGCCCCGACGACGCCAGGGGCATTCGCGGCTGGTTCTTTCGGCAGGCGCTCAAAAACGCCGGCGCCTCCACGCCGAGTCCGGACCGCATCACCTTGCTGCGCGACGCCGATGGCGACGGCGTGATCGAGGCGCGCACGATCTTTCTTTCCGGCCTCCACTCTCCGTTTGGCATGGCGCTGGTGGGAAATGATTTCTACGTCGCCGACACCGACGCCGTTATGCGCTTTCCCTACCGAACCGGGCAGACGCGCATCGCCGGCCCTGGGCGCGTGCTGACGCGCCTGCCGGCCGGGCGCATCAATCACCATTGGACCAAGAACCTGATCGCCAGCCGCGACGGGCGCTGGCTCTACGTGACCATCGGCTCCAACTCGAACGCCGGTGAAAACGGCCTCGACGCGGAGGAGGGGCGCGCCGCCATCTGGCGCATCGACCGCGTCAGCGGGCGCCATCGCGTGTTCGCCTTCGGCTTGCGCAATCCGAACGGCATGGATTTCGAGCCACACACCGGCGCGCTGTGGACCGCCGTCAACGAGCGCGACGAAATCGGCGACGATCTCGTGCCCGACTACATGACGCGCGTGCGCGACGGCGCCTTTTACGGCTGGCCGTTCTCCTATTACGGGCAGAACGTGGATGCGCGCGTGAAGCCGCAGCGGCCTGAACTCGTCGCCCAGGCGATCGCGCCGGACTACGCGCTCGGCGCGCACACCGCTTCGCTTGGGCTCGCCTTCGCGCGCGGGGCGTCGCTTCCGGCGCATTATCGGAACGGCGCGTTCGTCGGCCAGCACGGATCCTGGAACCGCTCCCAACCCAGCGGCTACAAAGTGGTGTTCGTGCCGTTCGCGAACGGGCGCCCGGCCGGGCCCCCGGAAGACGTGCTGACCGGATTTCTCGCCGCCGACGGACACGCCCGCGGTCGCCCGGTCGGCGTCGCTTTCGACCGCGCCGGCGCGCTGTTGGTGGCGGACGATGTCGGCAATGTGATCTGGCGCGTGTCCGGAACAGGCGCTGCGGCCCGCGTTGTCAGTCGCTAGACCCGCGCCGCGGGGTGGCGCTGCAGCGCAGCATCGGCCATTATGGGCGCATGTCGGTCTGGTCCAGCATCGTTGATCTCGCCGCGCGCGCCTTCGATCCGGAGGCCGACCCTCCGGCGCTGAGCGAGCAATGCGCCCCGCAGCCGAACGATGTGGGGTTCACCGCCGCCGTCATCGGACTGGCCGCCAAGATGGCCAAGGCCGACGGTAATGTGACGGAGTCGGAGCTGCGCGCCGCCGCGCAGGTGTTCCGCCCGCCGCCCGGGGAGGAAGCCGCTTTCCGGACGGCTTTTTCGATCGCGAAACAAACCGTTCTGGGGTTTGAATCCTACGCCCGCCAGATTGGCCGCAAGTACCGCGCCCGCCCGTGCCTGCTGGAGGACGTGCTGGATGGACTCTTCCACATCGCCGCCGCCGACGGCGCGCCGGGCGAAGCAGAGATCGCCTACCTGGCCACGGTGGCCGACTTGTTCGGGTTCAGCGAGGCCGAGTTCCGCCGCATCAAGGCCACCAATCTCGGCCCCGAGGCGGGCGATCCGTACGCGGTTCTGGGCTTGCTGCCCGGCGCCGACATGGAGGAGGTGCGCCAGGCCTGGAGACGGTTATCGGCCGAAAACCATCCCGATCGCATGACGCAGCGCGGCGCGCCGCCGGAATTCGTCGCCATCGCCGCGGAGAAAACCGCAGCAATTAACGCCGCTTATGCGCAAATCCGTGCGGAGTCGCTGGCGCCCGCTCAATAGTCGCCGCAACGCCGCCGCATTGATCGGGGAACATTTCTCCCTAGATCAGCTTGGCCCTGAAGGAGGCGCCGCCACAATGCCGACCACCGTAAGCGACGACCATCATTCGTTCTTCGGTATGGCCGTCCGCATTCTGGGCATGGCGATCCTCGGGCTCGCGGCGATCTTGGCGCTCGCTTTCGCGGCGGCGGCGGCTCTTGTCATCGGGCTCGTGGTGGTTGGCGCCGCGCTCGCGCTGCACATCGCGCCGCCGCGCCCGCGCAGCGAAGGCGCGCTGCTCGAAGCGCGCGTGACGCCGTCGGGCTGGGTGGTCGAGACCGGCGCCAAGCGCCGCCGCTAAATGGCCCTGCGCTTCCGCGATTCACCTTCGCCCAATTACGACGAACGCACGCGCCCGATCGATCTCGTCGTTCTCCACTATACCGGCATGCAGGATGCGCAGACCGCGATCGCGCGTCTCACCGATCCCGCGCCGAAAGCGGGCCGCTATCCCGGTCCCTGGCAGGCGCACGACGCCGATCCCGATGCGCCGCTCTCGCGTGTCAGCGCGCATTATGTGCTCGACGAAGAGGGCGTCGCCCATCGCATCGTGCCGGAGGCGCATCGCGCCTGGCACGCGGGCGCGTCGAACTGGGAAGGCGAGGGCGACGTGAACTCGCGCGCCATCGGCATCGAGATCGTCAATGGCGGCCACGATTTCGG
>DASZQK010000003.1:0-69518 GCA_035549695.1 Caulobacterales bacterium
CCGGACGTGTTCAACGTGCTGCTGCAAGTGCTGGACGACGGGCGCCTCACCGATGGCCAGGGCCGCACGGTGGATTTCAAGAACACCATCCTGATCATGACGTCGAACGCGGGTGCGCAATATCTCGCCGAACAGCCCGAAGGCGCGGACGTGGACGACGTGCGCGATCTGGTGATGACTGAAATCCGTGCGCGCTTCCGCCCGGAATTCCTCAACCGCATCGACGAGATCATTCTCTTCAAGCGGCTTGAACGCGCGCAGATGGGCCAGATCGTCACCATCCAGTTGAAGCGGCTCGAAAAGCTGCTGGCGTCGCGCAATATCGCGCTGGAGCTGGACGAGCGCGCCAAGAATGAACTCGCCAAGCGCGGTTACGATCCGACCTACGGCGCGCGCCCGCTGAAGCGCGTGATCCAGAAGGATCTGCAGGACCCGCTCGCGCGCCTCATCCTCGAAGGGCGCGTCAAGGACGGCGACAAGGTGCGCGTCGGCTTCGACGGGAATGATTTCCTGTTCGACGGCAAGGCGGAGAAGAAGGCGGCTTAGGCCGCCTTCGCCGTCCGCGCGTTGAAAGCAGCGAGCCCCAGCAACGCCACGAAGCAGGCCGCGAGCACGAGGTGCGCGGCGATAGGGTCTTGTGGGTGAAGCTGCGGGCCGATGATGAAGCCGAGCCAGAGATAGACGCCGAGTCCGCCCGCCATCAGCGCGAAACGCTGTCCGGCATCGAGAAATCATCCGTCGTGTTGTTTCTGGATGCGCTGGAGAAAGACGGCTGGGTCGAACGCCGTCCGCACGCCACCGACCGCCGCGCACACGCCGTGCATCTGACGCGCAAGGGCCGCGCGCGCTTCGAGCAAGTGGGAAAGCGCCTAGCCGCGGCTCAGGAAGAGGCGCTTGCGGAATTCAGCGCGGCGGAGCGCAAGCAGCTTGAAGGTCTGCTGGTGCGCTTGATCACGCATTTGAGCTAGGCGCTCAAAGATCGAGCGTTGCGAGATGGATCGAATGCGGGCGGCCGTCCTTGATCTGAAGAGCAGTTGCTTCATGCTCTAACCCGGCTTGCGCGCCCAGCCGATGACGCCGGGGGGCTGCAGCATGGCGGCGGTGGGCGGGGCATTGCGCCAGAATGCCTCGAACGCGGCGAGCTGGGGATCGTCCTGACCGGTTTGCGCGCGGCGCTGTTCCCGCATCGCGCCAAGTACGCGTTCCATGCTGAGCTTGCGCGCGGAAAGCGGCGACATGGGCGCCGCGCCTTCGAATCCCCATTCGGAGATATCGAGCCCCGCGGCGGCGAAGACTTCCGGCAAACGCACGCCCATATGGCTCTGCACGTTTTTCAGCAGTTGGGGCGAAAACGTCTCCATGGCGTTGCCCTGACCGCCCGGCGGCATCGGCCACATGTCGCCTTTGGCGCCTTCATGCATGTTGAGTTCATGGAACGCGACGGCGCCGCCCGGCTTCACGGCGCGCGCGACCGCCCGTACGGCGGCGACCGGATCGCTCTGATACATGAGCACATAGCGGCCGATGGCGACATCGAACGGCGCGTCCGTGGGCGGCGCGGAAATATCGGCCTCGATGAAGGTGATGTTGGTGAAACCTGCTTCGGCTGCGCGCTTGCGCGCGTGGACCAGATGGCTCGCGTCGCGATCCAGGCTGACGACGCGCCCGCTTGGCCCAACGACCTCTGCCGCCAACAGCGCCACATCGCCCGCGCCGGCGCCGAGATCGAGCACGGCGGAGCCTTCGCGTGCGCCGGCCCAGCGCAACAGGCGCTCGGTGAACGGGCGAAGAATCTGCGCTTGGCTCGAAAGACGCGCGCGCTCGCGGTCCGTGCTTTCCAGGGGATAGGACGTCATGCGACGACGAACCTAGAGCATTTCCCGATGGGAAGCACACGGGGTTCCGGTCGGAAATGACGGCATCCGAGGCGTGCGGAAAGGGCCCCCTCCGCCTGAGCGGAAGGAGCCCTCGAACATGCCGCCCGATCAGGGCGTCGTCGTGGTGGTCGTCGTCCCCGTCATGGTCGCCGTTCCCGTGTCCGTCGTGGTCGACATGGAGGTGTCCGTGCTTGTGGTCATGCCCGTGTCGGTCGTGGTCGAGTACGACGTGTCGGTGCTTGTCTCGGTCGTCGTCGTGGTTTCGTTGTTGCCGCAGGCGGCGAGCGTCATGAGCATCGCGACCGCGGCGGTGGCGAAGAGCGATTTCGTCATGGGCATTACCCCTCGTTAAGACGGCTGCTTCGCCGCCGAGGGGGCCAACGCGTGGCGCGCCGAGGTGTTCCTTGACTACGTCAGCGCCCCGGTCCGTGACGCGCTAGGGTTTGGTGCGGCTGTCGCCGTCGGTGGCGTCATTGACCGCATCGGCCGCATCGCCCTGACGCTGCTGGCCCGTGGCTTGATCGACCGCTTCGCCGGTGCGTTCCATGGCGCCGTCGCCCGTATTGCGATGACCTTGCGTCGCGTCATCGACGGCGTTGTCGAGATTCTCGCCGGTCTTCTCGGCGCTTTGGCCGCAGGCCCCGAGTGCGATGGCCAGACCGGCGGCGGCAAGTGAGATTTTGAGGTTCATCGGCGCTCCTTGTTTGCTTTTGATAAGCGGTGACGCAGGCGTAAGGTTCCCGGCATCGCGGGGGAGAGGCGGTCGCGCCGGTCGACAAGCTCCGCGCGCGATCAAGCCGGCGCACAAAGGGGAAACGAGATGATCATACGGGCGATGGGGCTGGGGTTTCTGCTGTGGCTTGCGGTGGCGGCGCTGTTCCGTTTCGCCGGCCAGTATTTCTTCCTGCCGGACGAGAGCGCCCGGCTGATCTGTTTTGTCGCGGCGCCCATACTGGGCGTGGTCGCGGCGTTCGTGTTGCTCAAGCTGCTGCGCGAGGCGCCCGGCGATGAGGGCGAGGCGGCGGTCGCCGTGGCGTTTCCGAGCCTGCTTCTGGATGCATTCGTCGTGCGCGACTTCTCACGCGTGATGCCCAATCTCGATCCCACGCTCGATACCGAGTTCGCGGCGTTGATGCTGATCTTTTGCGCCGGCATCCTGTTTACCGGTCTGTTGATGACGCACCTCGCGCCGCAGGACGAGAAGGTGTGAGGCGCCGTGACGCTCTTATCGGCGCGGCGGCGCTCGGCGCGTGCGCCGGCATGAGGGCCGCGGAAGCGAAGCCGCCCGTGGTGATCGCGCATCGCGGCGCCAGCGGCGAGCGGCCCGAGCATACGATGGCGGCCTATGCGCGCGCCATCGACCAGGGGGCCGACTACATCGAGCCCGATCTCGTGCTGAGCAAGGACGGCGTGCTTATATGCCGGCACGAAAACGAGATTTCCGGTACGACGGATGTCGCCGGCCGAGCCGAGTTCGCCGCGCGCCGCACCACGAAGTTGGTGGACGGCGCGAGCGTGTCGGGCTGGTTCGCCGAGAATTTCACGTTGGCTGAGCTGAAAACGCTGCGCTGCCGCGAGCGCCTGCCGGAACTTAGGCCGCAAAACACCGTCTATGACGGGCTAGAGCAAATTCCGACCTTCGCGGAAGCGCTGGCGCTGGCCCGTTCGCGCGGCGTCGGCGTCTATCCTGAACTCAAGCACCCAAGCTTCCTGTCCGCGCTCGGCCTCCCGCCCGTGGAGGCGTTCCTCGCCGCCGTTCGCGAGGGCGGCGGCCAGACGGCGGCGGATGCGATGTTCGTGCAATGCTTTGAGGCCGCGCCGCTCGTACAGCTTGCTTCGATCTCATCGCTGCGCTTCCGCACAATTCAGCTGATGAGCGTGGAGGGTGGGCCGTGGGACCAAAGCGGGCGACGCTACGCGGAAATGGCAGGCGACGCGGGCCTGCGTGAGATCGCCGGTTACGCGCATGGGATCGGCGTCGAGAAGGGGATGATCGTTCCGCGCGACGCGGCGGCCCGCTCCTTGCCGCCCACCGATCTCATTGAGCGCGCCCATCGCGCCGGCCTCGCCGTGCACGCCTGGACCTTCCGCGCCGAGAACTACTTTCTGCCGGCGGAATTGCGCCGCGGCGATTCCGCATCGCCGGACTATCCGCGCCTCCACGGCGACCTCGAAGCGGAACTGCGTCAGTTCTACGCGCTGGGACTCGACGGCGCGTTCTGCGATTTTCCCGCGATAGCGCTTTCCGCGCGGAGCTAGGCGACGCGCCGCAGCATCTGACGATTGAGAATCGGCGTTTGCGCGGCGAGCAGATCCTGCTCGACCTGCGCGCGCAGGTCCGCGTTCTCGATCACGATCAGATGAATTTCGTTGGCGCCCAATTGCTGCGCCGCTTGCCACATGTCGTGCCGTGCGAGCGATTGTGCGAAGTCCTGCGTCTTGGCGAGGTAGAGCACGACGGGTCCGCCGGCTTCCATCGTCGGGTAGTCGCCCGGCTTCACGAACATGTAGATGCCGCCGAGCGGATCCCAGGCGCGCTTGGCCCGCGCCACATCAAAATCGTACCAACGCCCGCTGACGCCCTGCCAGGAAAAGCTCACGCCCAGCCCTCCGATATCAATCAACCCCGGCCGAGCCATAGAGTGATTCCGAAGCGGTAAACCAGATGTTGCGATTGTTTCGGTTTCAGTACGGATCGACATCGACGGATTTGGCGCCGGCCTCGTCGAAATAGCCGGGCCAGAAGCTCGCCAACGCCTCGGCCTGCCGCGCCGCGTGCTCGGGTCGGTCGAGCGGCGCCACGCGCACGTCGACATTGTCGAAATCCGCCGGGCGATGCGCGGGCGCCGCGCGCCACTGCGCATAGGCGACGCCGTCCGCGTAGAGCGAAAATCCCCTCGGATCGTGTTCCAGCATGTCGGAGACCAGGACAAAACGGCGCGCGGCCACCTCAGCGCTGAAATCCGGATCGGCGGCCGCCGCGCGCAATCCAGCCAGAATGGGCGAGGCGTCTCCGGCGCCGCCATGCTGGGCGCTGCGCAACGCCGTGTCGAGCGCGCTAGCGAAATCGGCGTCCCAGCGTTCGCGCGCCAGCCGTGGGTTCTCGAACAACGGGTTGGCGTCTTCGGGCGCGCGCGGCAGGCACTTTGAGAACAGGATGGTCGGCTCCTGAGGCCGCCGCGGGTTGAGCCGCGCCAGCGTCAGGCGGTCGTATTGCTGCAGCCGCGCGCGCTCTTGCGTGGCGACGGCGCGCAGTTTGCGGCGATGCCGCAATTCGAGCTTGTCGGTGGAATCCACGAGAATGAACGTGTGCGCGGCCAAGGGACGGTCGGTGCGGCACAGGGTTTCGGGATCGATCGGCGGCGCTTTCAGCAGTACGGCGGAAAGGGCGAACGCGCCCAGCACGGCGAACACGACGCCGATCAATGCGACGCCCATAAAGCGGCGTGCGCCGCTGGCGCGCTTGCCCCGCCTCATGCGGAGGAGGCGTCAAGCCGCGCCTGCGCGGCTTCGAGGTCATGCAGCAGCCCCTTGAGTTCTTCCGCCGACGATTTCTGCGCCTCGGCCAACAATGCGCGCGCTTCATCGATCATCGCAGCGGCGCTTTGCAACGCATCGCGCGCGGCGCCTTCGCCGGGCGGCGGGGCGCTGAAATAGGCGGGCGCGGCGCTGGTGCGGGCGGCGAGGTTCTCCTGCCGATAGAGCTGGATGGCGCTGGCGGCGGCCTCGTCTAGCGCGCGCCCCCGGGCGTCGAGGCTCTGCATTTTGAGCGCGGCGGCGTCGAAGGCCTTGCTCATGGCCTCATACTCGGCGCGGGCCTTTTCGAGCCGCGTGGCGAGCGCCGCGCGCGCCGCTTCGATCGGCGCCTCGAGTTCGAGCCGCGCCTCGGCGCGAAACTCCGACAGCGCCTCCTCCGCCTCGCGGGCGGCCCGGTCCATCTTGCCGTAATCAGGATAGGGGTCGTCGAACTTCGAATAGCCCTTGAGCGCCGCGAACACCCACACGCCGGCTCCCAGCATCAGCAGGATCACGGCCTGAGGCGAATGCAGATGAAGCACGGACGACCAGAGCGAGGCCGTCGCGTCCGAGGAATCGTCCTGTGCTTCGGCCAACAGGTCGCGCCACGCCGCCGCGCCGCCATTGAGGATCACCGCCAACATCAACAAGAGCGCGAATGCGCCGCCGCCGCCGCACTTCACCAATCGGCTTCGGTGCTGCAAATACCGCAGCCCGACATAGCCGGCGAGAAAACCGAGCACGACGTTGGCTCCGGACAAACCGATCGCCGTGATCGCTCCGCCCAGCAAGCCGCGCGGATCGGACTCGGCGAACAAGGTGGCGCTGAATAACGATTCAAACAGCGCGGCCAGGAAGAGCAGACCTGCCTGCCATAGTGTGGAGGGAGGCGTCACGGCTTGGCGATGCAGCCGATGCGTCTCGCGGAACGCCTTGAGATCCGCGCGGGCCTGACGCGCCCGGTCCGCCGCTGAGGACCAATCATGAGCGACCCGCCCTTCGACCTGCGCCAGCGCGAGGCGCGCTTCGATCGCCGGTCCGCTGAGATCGGGGCGCACGGGACCGAGCGCCCGCAGCCGCCGCTCGGCCTCGGCCTGCGCTTCGGCGCGGGCGCTTTCGACGCGGGTGCGTTCGGTCGCCACCGCCGCGGCGATCGCCTGTTCGGTCTCGGAATATGTCACGGCGTCATGAGCCGGCAGATTGCGAACGCCGTCTTCGCGCGCGCGCTTGCGCACGTTCAAGCGCCGCTCGAGCACAGCCGCGCTCAGCGCAAGATCGCCCTCGCGCTTGGACCTGCCTTGCCCGCCGTCCATCAGCCCTTCCCGCGGACAATAAAGCGCGGTTGAACGGCGAGGCCAAGCTCTCGATTTGACGCCACGGCCAACGGGGCTAAACCCTGAGATCCTAAAGGGAACGCTCGTGGCCGACGCCGAACTCAAGGACCTGCTGAGCATTGCCGAGTTCGCCGCCGCGTCGGCGGGCGCGGCGCTCAAGGCGCGGCGCGCCGATTGGTCCGGCGTGGAAAGCGAACAGGGGCGCGAGGTCAAGGTCGACGCCGACAAACGAGCCGAGGCGTTGATTCTCGAAACGCTTTCGCGTCTCGCGCCACTGCCGATCCTGTCCGAGGAGGCGGGCTGGGTGGATCGGGCGCCGTCGAGCCTCTGCTGGGCCGTCGATCCCCTGGATGGAAGCGTGAATTACATTCAAGGCTATCCGCATTGCGCGGTGTCGATCGGATTGCTGCGCGACGGCGACCCGATTCTCGGCGTCGTCGATTGCTTTCTTCTCGGCGAGCGCTTCAGCGGGCTTGTCGGCGCCGGCGCGTGGCTCGCCGGCCGTCCGATCCGCGTGTCCGATGTCGCCGATCCGCGACGCGGCATACTCAACACCGGCATTCCTGCCCGCGCCCGCGACGATGAAGCTTCGATGACAGCTTTGTGTCAGCGAATCGCGGTATGGCGGAAAGTGCGCATGATTGGTTCGGCGGCGGCCGCGCTGGCGTATGTCGCGGCCGGCCGCGCCGAGGCGTACCGCGAATCGGGTTCGATGATGTGGGATGTCGCCGGCGGTTGCGCGCTCGTAAAAGCGGCCGGCGGCGTCGCGCACATCGCCGGAAACATTGACGAGCCGCTCGAAGTCGTCGCCGGGAACGGCTGCGCGCCGCTGCCGGAATGACGTAAGCGTGCGCGTTCAAACGGCATTTCGGGAAAACTTTGGATTGCACCGCCATTTCTGGTGGACAGCCCAAACCAACGCTCCGTAAGAAGGCTCACCCAAGTCGAGCTGCGGATTTGGGCGTGTTGCTCAAAAGGGGGGCGGCGGCTCTATGGGGACGCCAGTGTTCGAGGGTGCGGCCTTGGTGGCCGGAACGGCGGCGGCGGTGCGCGCCGCGCTATTGCGTCCCTCCCTCGCAAAACGGATTGCTTCATTGAGCGGCGCGATTCTCGTGGGCGCCGATCGCGGCGAAGTCGACGTCGCCGTACATGCGCGCGTCGCCGATTGGACTTCGCTCGATCTGAGCAGCGCTGGTTCGGCGCGCACCTTGATTTTGGCCGAGCCGCTCATCTCGCGCCAAGCTTCGCGCGCGGTGCTCGCAGCGGCCGCGGAAGCACGTATGAAGGTGGCGCTGATCGACGGCGACGCCTTGCGGCCCATGACGATCGGGGATGTGATCGGCCGCTCGCTGGCTCGCGTCGATTGGGACCGGATCAGCGCGGCGATTGCCGGCAAGCGCGTGCTGATTACGGGCGGCGGCGGCTCGATCGGAGGCGAGCTGGCTCGCCGCATCGCAGCTCTCGGCCCCGCGCGCCTCACGCTCCTCGACAATTCCGAGTTCAACCTGTTCAGCATTGGCCGCGAGCTGCCGCAAGCCTCGCTGGCGCTGGCTGATATCCGGGACGCCGAGGCGATCAAGCGTTGGTTCGCGCGCGAGAAGCCCGAACTGGTCTTCCACGCCGGCGCGTTGAAGCAGGTCCCGCTGGTGGAAGCGCACCCTTGCGAGGGCGTCCGCACCAATGTCGGCGGCTGCAGGATCGTCGCCGATGCTTCGATCGCGGTGGGCGCGGACATGGTGTTCGTGTCGACCGACAAAGCGGTCAATCCTTCCGGTGTGATGGGCGCCTCGAAGCGCCTCGGCGAACTCTATTGCCAGGCGCTCGACCGGGAGAGCGCGCGCAAACAGGGTCCGCGCATCATCACGGTGCGGCTGGGGAATGTGCTGGGCTCGGCGGGGTCGGTGTCGCCGCTGTTCGAGCGTCAGCTTGAGATCGGCGCTCCGCTCACCGTCACCGACGCGCAAGTGACGCGCTATTTCATCACGATCCCGCAGGCGGCGGATTTCCTGCTGCAGGCCGCGGCGGCTGGGATCGGCTCGCGGGATTCGCGCGGCCACGCTTATGTCCTCGACATGGGCGAGCCCTTGGCCGTGGTCGATCTGGCGCGGAAAATGATTCAGCTCACGGGCCAGCGTCCGGAGCAGGACGTGGACATCGTTTTCGTTGGCCTTCGGCCCGGAGAGAAACTGCACGAGGAATTGGTCGGCGCCGATGAATGGCGCGAACCTGATCCCGCGCCCGGCGTGATGGCGGCGGCCTCCCCGCCGCGCGGCCTCGCGGAACTCAACGAGATTATCGAGCGGTTGACGCTGCTCTGGCGCAAGGGCGCGGACGCCGAGATCGCGGCCCAGCTCCGCACCGCCGTCGCGCCGGCTCGCGAGAAGGCGGAACGCGAGCTTCGGGTCGCAAGCTAGCCCGATTTCGGAAATCGCCATTGCGCGACTGCCGCGCGAGGGCGCTTGATGGCGCCCAACCATGAGCAATCTGTTCCCGCACTTTCCGGTTTTTCTTGATCTGGCGGGTCGGGCTGTCGTGCTGCTGGACGGCGATGAAAGTCTCGCGCCGCTGGCAAGCCAGTTTTTAGCGGCGGGGGCAGGTGTCTCGGTGTTCGATCCGGCGCCCTCGGACGCAATGCGCGCGCTGGCCCCGCCGCTCCGGCTCAAGCTGCGCCGCTGGAGGCCCGCGGATTTCGGCGGCGCGCGGCTGGTGATCGCTGGCGAGGGCGAACCGCGGCCGCAGCGCGCCCACACCGCCGCGCACGCCATCGGCGCCGTCTTTCATCTGGTCGGCGCGCCCGAGCAATCGGATGTCGCGCTCGGCGGCGTTTCCGCGCGCGGCGCCTTGTCGATAGGCGTCTCCGCTCCTGGAATTCCGGCCGCGTTGGCCGAAGCGGTGCAGGCGCGGCTCGAACAGGCCTTGCCGGCAGGACTGTCGGATTTTCTGGAAGCGGCCGAACGCGCGCGTCCTGAAGCGGAGCGGCGCCTTGCGGATGCGGCCGCGCGTGAGCGCTTCTGGGCCGCGCTCGGCGCGGCTGCGCTTGATATGCAAATCGTCGGCGCCGCCGCCTGGGATCACTTCATCGCCGCGCGCCTTGGCGAGGCCTAGTCCAGCGTCCGCCGGAATCGCAACAGGGCAAGGCCCGCCAGCACGAAGAGGATGAGCGCCAGTTCGCCCAGATCGCGGCTGATGTCGGGAATGTCGGCGCCCTTCAGGACGACCTCGCGCACGATGCGCAAGAAATGCGTGATGGGCAGGCATTCGCCGATCGCCTGAGCCCAGTCCGGCATGGCGCGGAAGGGAAACATGAAGCCCGAGAGCAGAATTGAAGGAAGGAAAATGAAGAACGTCATCTGCATCGCCTGCATTTGCGAGCGCGCCACGGTGGAGATGAGGTAGCCGAGCATCAAATTGGTGACGATGAACGCGGCGCCCGCAAGGAGGAACGCGCTCCACGATCCGGTGAAGGGGATGCGGAACAAAAGCATCGCGGTCGTCAGCACGATCGTCGTCTGGATGGCGCCGACGATGATGTAGGGCGTGGTCTTGCCGACCATGATTTCCAGCGGCCGCAGCGGCGTGGCGAGCAGTGTCTCCATGGTGCCGCGCTCGGTTTCGCGCGTCAGCGCGATCGAAGTGACCATCACCATGGTCATGGTGAGGATGACCCCGAGGAGCGCGGGCACAATGTTGAACGAAGTGACGCCGGCGGGATTGAAGCGGCGGTGCACGACGATCTCGTAGGGCGGGGGATCAGGCGCCAGGAAGGCGAGCGGCCCTTGCAGATCCGCCCCGAAGGCGCTTTGCGCGATCTGGTTCACCGCACCCGTGGCGCCGCCCGCGGCCACTGGATCGCTCGCGTCGGCGGCGATCAACAATTGCGGCCGCTCGCCGCGGATCAGTTTGCGCTCGAAGCCTTCGGGGATGACGATGAGAAAGCTCGCGCGCCCGCTGCGCAGCATGGCGTCGCCCTCCTCGGCGCGATGCGTCACGGCGACGATGTCGAGATAGGTGGAGGCCTTGAGCGAAGCGAGGAAGCCGCGCGTCAGCGGTCCGTCTTCGCGTTGTTCGATCACCGCCGGCAAGTGGCGCGGATCGGTGTTGATGGCGTAGCCGAACAGCACCAGCTGCATGATCGGCACCATAATCATGATGGCGAAGGTGAGCCTGTCGCGGCGCATCTGCACCAGTTCCTTGAGAAAGACGGCGACGATCCGCGACCAGCTCATCGGGTTTGCTCTTGGCATGCCGCTTCAGTCGTTGCGGAACGATCGCGGCGCGGGCGGAGATTGGCGCCAGGCAAAGTCATCGGAAATTGTCCTCGCTGCCGGCCATGAGATGGATGAAAATGTCTTCGAAGCCGGCTTCGATGCGCTCCACTGTCGCGCCCGGCATTTGCCGTATGGGCTCCAGGCCGGCGTCGAGCGCGGCCAGGTCCTTGCCGCAGGCGTGAATTTCGGCGCCGAAGCGCGCCACCATTTCGACGCCGGGCGCCTTGTGCAACGCGTCTTCGAGTTGCTGCAGGCGCGGCCCCTCGACGCGAAAGGCGTAGAGCCCGATCTGCTTGGGGATCTCGGCCGTGGGCGCATCGATCAGTTTTTTGCCGTACGCAATGTAGGCAATGGCGTCGCACTGAACCGCCTCGTCCATATAGTGCGTCGAGACCAGCGTGGTGACGCCCTGTGCGGCGAAATGGCGGATTTGGTCCCAGAAATCCCGCCGCGCCTTGGGATCGACGCCCGCCGTGGGTTCGTCGAGCAAGAGCAGTTCCGGCTCGTGAATCATGCATGCCGCCAGCGCCAGCCGTTGTTTCCATCCGCCGGAGAGTTTGCCCGCGATTTGCGTCTGCCGCTCGGCGAGGCCGAGATGATCGAGGGCCGCGTCGACGCGCTGCGCCTGCCGGTCGAGCCGGTAGAGGCGGGCGATGAATTCGAGGTTCTCGCGAATCGACAGGTCTTCGTAGAGCGAAAATTTCTGCGTCATGTAGCCGACGCGCTCTTTGATCTTGCCGCTTTGTGTGAGCACGTCGAGGCCAAGCACGCGGCCCTGGCCGTCGTCGGGCTTCAGGAGCCCGCACACCATGCGAATGGTCGTCGTCTTGCCCGAGCCGTTCGGCCCGAGGAAGCCGTAGATCTTGCCGCGCGGCACTTGCAGGGCGAGGTGATCCACGACCACGCGCTCGCCAAACTTCTTGGTGAGGCCGGCGACGTCGATGACGAGGTCTTCGCTCATCAGGGAGCGATCCGGACGTCGACCGGGACGCCGGGGCGGATCGCATCCGGCCGATCGGGACGCGCCTCGACCAAGAAGACGAGCTTCTGGCGCTGTTCCAGCGAGTAAATTACCGGCGGCGTGAATTGCGGCTCGTCGGCCACGCGGATCACGCGCGCGCCGAGATTGGCGGCGCAGCCGTCGCAGGAGATCAGCACGCGCGCGCCGGGACGCAAGCGCGCTACCAGGCCCTCCGGGGCAAAAAAGCGCACCTTCATGTTTTCCGGCGCCAGCAATGCGGCGACCGGCGCGCCCGCGCTCACCACCTCGCCCTGGCGATGGAATATGCGCTCGATGCGTCCCGCCAGCGGCGCCGACGTCCTGAGATCGCCAAGGCGCACGTCGGCCAATCCGCTTTGTGCGCTGGAAGCGGTGAGTTCGCGTTGCGCCTGCTGGAGTTCCGCGGCGGCCGCGTCGCGCGCGGCGCGGTCAGCGTCAAGCTTGGCCTGGGACTGGAACCCTTGCTCGAACAATTCCTGGCTTCGCTGATAATTGGTTGCGGTGAGCCGGGCGTTCGCCTGCGCCGCGCGCACGGCCTGCTGCAGCGCGTTGCGGCTCGCGGATGCGCCTTGCGCGTTGAGGCTCAGCCGATCTGGATTGAGGCGGAATACCAGCGCTCCCCGCTCGACGACATCGCCCTCGCGCACGGCAAGTTCGCTCACAACGCCGGATTCCTGCGACGCGAGATAGATATAGTCCGCTTCGCCATAGCCCTGCATGACGTCGCTTTCGCGACGGGCGCAGGCGGCTGCGAAAACGATCAGAGCGAAAATGAAAGCGCGCTTCATTGCGAGCGCTCCTTTGCGAGGCCACGAAGCAGGACATCGAAGTGCTGCTCAACCAGAGTCTCCGGCGCCGCGAGTGCGCCTTCGCCGTGCAGCACATGAGTCCACATGGCTTCGAACAGGAAAGGGGCGATGAAGGCGCGCACGGCGGCGCGCGGTTCCACCGGGCGCAGTTCGCCGCGCTCGACGGCCGCGGCGATCAATGTTTCAAGCGCCGCCTTGGCGACCTCGACAACCTGCGTTCGATAGTGCGCGGCGATCTCGGGAAAGCGCGCGGACAAACCGATCACCAGGCGCGGCACGGCGAACACTTTGGGGTCGGCGAAGCGATGCGCGGCCATCCGCGCCAGCATGCGCAGAGAGCCGAGCGGATCCTGCGCACCGGCCTGCGCGATCATCCGTGCATTGTGGGCGATGGGCGCGATCTTGGCTTCGATCAGCGCCTTGAGCAGCGCCTCCTTGCCTTCGAAATAGAGATAGACGCCGCCTTTGGAGAGCCCGGCGCGGCGGGCGATGTCTTCCATGCGCGCGGCGTCGAAGCCCCGCTCCGTGAATTCGCTGAGCGCGGCGTCGAGAATCTCCTCCGGCCGGGCCTCGGCGCGCCGGCGCCATTTGGGAGCGGACTCAGGCGGCTGCGTCATGCGCCATTTATAACTGACCAGTCAGTTAGTTGCAAGCCGAAATCTTGTTGCAAGCACAGGTTGCGGGTATCCGACGCGCAAAGAAGACTTAGCTTAGTCTTGGCAGGAGCTCTTCGAGCGTAACGAAGATTTCGCGAAGCGAAAGCTTGCGCTGTCGCAGATTGTTAATGTCCGGATGCGAACTAGGCCCGAGCATGACGGGGACCGGTGGCGATCCATGAACGGGGCGAACCTTCCCGCCCACCTGCGCATCAATCTGGAAGCGTCGACGATCCTGTTCATCGACGACAATGCGATGTCGCTCGAGATCTTGGGTTCGGTGTTCTACGGCTTCGGCTGCAAGGATAGAGTGAAGTGCGCCAACCTCGAGGATGCGAAAAACATCCTCCTGTCGCGGCGCGTCGATCTCATTTTCCTGGACGCCGGCTTTCCCGACGACGGCTGGTACAAATTCATGCAGTGGCTGCGCCGCGACACTGCCGATCCCATGTGCTTTACGCCCGTCATCATCATATCCGGCCACTCGACGCGCGCGTTGGTGCGCAAGGCGCGCGATTGCGGCGCGCATTTCACCGTCGCCAAGCCCATCACTACGGGCGTCCTGCTCAACCGGCTCGCGTGGATCGCGCATGAACAACGTCCGTTTGTGCGCAACGCCATTTTCGCTGGGCCTGACCGACGCTGGAAGAACAATGGCGCGCCGCCCGGCACGGCCGGGCGCCGCTCCGGCGACGCGCAGGAAGACAACACGGAAGAACCGGCGAGGGCCTCCGCATGAGCGACCAATGGGTGCAGTATCGTCCCAAGCTGCAGATCTACGAAATTCTGGACAAGCCAGGCGGCGTCGCCGTCGAGCAAGCGCTGCAGCGCGCCGAAGAAGCGCTTGAGCAGCATCGCGCCAGCGCCACCCATGCGATTCGCGAGAGCGTAACCAGGCTCGAAGCCATCGTGCGCGAGCGCGGCGCGCCTGATCCCGAACAAGTCTACGCCCAAGCGGGCTTCGTGCTCGATATCGCCGGCGTCTATATGCCCGCGCTTTGTCGCGCGTCACAATCCTTGTGCGAGCTGGTGCATCGTCTGCGCGCACTCGGCAAATGGGATTGGGCGGCGGTGGCGGTGCACGTTTCCTCCATGCGCCTGTTGCTTGAGATGCGCGACGGCATGGAGGGCGCAGTGCAATCGGTGCTCGACGGACTCGCCGCCGTGGTCGCCAAATATCCCGATCCCTGTCCGCCCGATCCGCCGCGCTCGGCGCCCGTTCCGGCGGCCTCATAGGCGATTCCGCTTCCATTCAGGGTCGGCGCGCGCGTTTCCCCGTAGCAACGCGCTCGGGGGCGTCCTATCCTGCCGCGAGCACGGGGGAAGGGCATGCCGGATCATCCACAGTCGCCGCAACCGCAGCCAAGCGGCCAGGACCGCCAGGTCAAGTTGGTGTCGATCGTCGCGATCGACGTCGTCGGCTTCTCTTCGATGTCGGAAAAGGATCAGCGCAACACCGCCAAGAAGATCGAGGCGCTGCGTGGACGCATCGACGCCACGGCGCGTCATCACGGCGGGCGCCTGTTCAATACGGCGGGAGACGGCTTCATGCTGGAGTTCGGTTCCGCCGGCGCCGCGCTCGAAGCCATCCAGGACCTGCTGGACAAGCGCGCCAAGGGCGAGCCGAAAATTCGCGTGGGCGCCCATGTTGGCGATGTGATCGTCACCGTGAACAACGATTTGCTCGGCCACGGCGTGAACATCGCCGCGCGGCTGCAGGCTTTGGCCTCGCCCGGCTCCGCCTTGGTGTCATCCGAGTTTCGTTCGATGGCGCGCACCAGTCCGTCCGCCGCTTTCCAGGCGCGCGGCCGCCAGCCGCTCGAAAACATCGAGCAGAAGGTGCAGACGTTCGAAATCCTGTCCCAGAAGCAGCGCTTCCAGCGCTGGATCAAGCGCGTCACCTACGGCGCGACGGGACTTGCGGCGGTGACGGCGCTCGCCTTCGTCAGCCCTTACGTGCTGCATATCGTGCAAGACCAGTTGGCGCTGCGCACGCAAGCCGATGCGAGCACGGCCGCGCCGGCGCCCGCGCCGCAGCAGGAGGAGTTTCGCCAAGCCTCGTCCAGCGCGCCCGCAACCACTGAAGCCGCGCCGGCGGCGCTGACGGCGGGCCAAAGCTTCCGCGATTGCGCCGATTGCCCGGAAATGGTGGTGGCCCCAGGCGGGCTCTTCACCATGGGTTCGCCGGCGACGGAATTCGGCCGCGCCGAGGACGAGGGGCCGACGCGCGAGGTTTCGATCGCGCCTTTCGCCGTCGGCAAGTACGAAGTCACGTTCGCCGAGTGGGATGCGTGCGTCACCGATGGCGGCTGCAACGGGTTTTCTCCGTCGGATCGGGGTTGGGGGCGCGCGAATCGTCCGGTCGTGGGCGTGTCTTGGGCCGACGCGCAGGCGTTCGTGCGCTGGCTCAATCTGAAATCGGGCTCGACCCAGTATCGCCTGCTCACCGAAGCGGAGTGGGAGTACGCCGCGCGCGCCGGCTCGCAAACGGCGTATGCGTTCGGCGATCAACTCACGCCCCAGCAAGCGACCTTCCATGTCGCGCGGACGACGGAGGAAGGGGCGCACCAAGCCAATGCGTTCGGACTCTACGATCTGCACGGCAACGCCGCCGAATGGGTCGAGGATTGCTACGCGGCGAGCTACAATCTCGCGCCCGTCGACGGCACGGCGGTCGAGGCCGATCGCTGCCGCGCCCGCGTCTATCGAGGCGGCGGGTATTCCGACGCCTCGGCCAAATTGCGCGCCGCCGCACGCCGGAGCGCCGCGCCCGATTTGCGCCAGCCGAGCGTCGGCTTCCGCGTCGCCAGGACAATGAATTAAGGCGCCGCGCGGCACTGCAGAAGCCGGTCGAACGCGCCTTGCCGCGGCCGCGCCGGCCCCCTTATGTCGGATATGACCTCGGTCACACAAAAAGCAGCCGGCGAGCCCCTATGAGCTTGACTGAAGCGAAGCTTGGGGGGCGCGCATGAGCGGTCAATTCGTGATCGCGCAAATTTCCGACATGCATGTGCGCGCTGGGCCGAACGCGGACGGGTTCGATCCCGCCGGCGACGTCGAACGAGCGCTGCAGCAAATCGAGGCGCTGGGCGCGGACGTCATCATCGCCACCGGCGATCTCGTCAATGACGCGCGGGCGGAGGAATATGCAGCTCTGGCGGAGGCGCTCGGCGGCGCGTCGGCGCCGCTCTTTCTCGTGCCCGGAAACCATGACAACCGCGACCGCTTGCGCGCGGCGTTTCCCGATCACGCTTACCTGCCGGAGCGCGGACGGCTGTCCTACACGGTGGAGAATTTTCCGGTGCGGATTGTCGCGCTGGATCAGATTGTGCCCGGCGAAACCGGCGGCGATTTCAGCGAGGATTGCGCCCGTTGGCTCGACGAAACACTGCGCGCCGCGCCGTTCAGGCCGACCATGATCGCGCTGCACCACCCGCCGTTTCTCACCGGCGACCGCCTGCTTGATACGATCGGCCTCAAGCATTTCGACCGCTTCGCGGAGATAGTGAAGCGCAGTCCCCAGGTCGGGCTCGTGGTCTGCGGCCACCACCATCGCCCGGTGCTGGGGCGGGTCGCGCATGCGCCGGCCGTCATCGCGCCCTCGACGGCCTGGAGCTTCAGCCTCGCATTTCGCGAAGGTCAGCCTTTCGCCAGGAAGGAACCCGCATCAAAGGGATGGTGCTTGCACGTGTGGGCGCCCGAGAAGGGGTTTTCCACGCATTTCATGGCGCTTTGAGCGGCGAGCCGGACAGCAGTCGGGCCGGATCCGAGGGATCCGGCCCTTGCTGCGGTGGCGCCTGGGCGGGGGGAGTAGGTCGGCGCCATCCAAAGAACGCGCACCCCTTGGGGGGGTTCCGAAAAAAATTGCGCGCGGCGTGGGCGCGTTTTCGCGGTATAGGCGAAGCCGGAGGAGCCTGATGAAAACCAGAGCCGCGGTCGCGTTCGAAGCCAAGAAGCCGCTGGAAATCGTCGAGTTGGATCTCGATGGCCCGAAGGCCGGCGAGGTTATGGTTGAGATCAAGGCCACCGGCATTTGCCATACCGACGCCTACACGCTCGATGGTCTCGACAGCGAGGGCATCTTCCCGTCGATCCTGGGCCATGAAGGCGCCGGCGTGGTGCGCGAAGTCGGCGCGGGCGTGACCAGCGTGGCCGCCGGCGATCACGTCATTCCCCTCTACACGCCGGAATGTCGGCAGTGCAAAAGCTGCCTCTCGCGCAAGACAAATTTGTGCACCGCGATCCGCGCCACGCAGGGCAAGGGCCTCATGCCCGACGGAACCTCGCGCTTCTCGTATAAGGGCAAGCCGATCGCCCACTACATGGGCTGCTCGACGTTTTCGAATTTCACCGTGCTGCCGGAAATCGCCGTGGCGAAAATCCGCAAGGACGCGCCATTCGACAAAGCCTGCTATATCGGCTGCGGCGTGACGACCGGCGTTGGCGCCGTGGTCAATACCGCCAAAGTGACGCCCGGTGCGAATTGCATCGTCTTCGGCCTGGGCGGCATCGGCCTCAACGTCATTCAGGGTTTGAAGCTCGTCGGCGCCAACATGATCGTCGGCGTCGACATCAATCCGGCGCGCGAAGAATGGGGCAAGCGCTTCGGCGCCACGCACTTCGTCAATCCGAAAAACGTCACCGGCGATCTCGTCGCGCATCTTGTCGAACTCACCGGCGGCGGCGCGGACTATACGTTTGACTGCACCGGCAATACGCAAGTGATGCGGCAGGCTTTGGAAGCCTGCCATCGCGGCTGGGGCGAGAGCATCATCATCGGCGTCGCCGAAGCCGGCAAGGAAATCGCCACGCGCCCGTTCCAGCTGGTGACGGGCCGCGTGTGGAAAGGCACCGCGTTCGGCGGCGCGCGTGGGCGCACGGATGTGCCGCGCATCGTCGATTGGTACATGGACAAGAAAATCGAAATCGATCCGATGATCACCCACACGATGACGCTCGAACGCATCAATGACGCATTCGATCTGATGCACGCCGGAGAGAGCATCCGCAGCGTGGTGGTCTATTGATGCCCGCCAGGGACTTGGAGGAGGTGCTCGCCGATGTGACGCGGGTTGCGGTCGAATATTATGATCTGACGGGGAAGCCTTTGGGCGTGACAGGAGAAGTTGCCGAATGCAGGGCGTCTTCCCTGCTCAATCTTGAACTCGTGGCCGCGCGGAGCGCCGGGTTTGACGCCATAAGAAGGCGAGGGTCGGCCGAGGAGAGGATTCAGATCAAGGGGCGATACAAGAAATCGAACTCGAAGTGGGGCCGCGTTCCGCGCATCGACGTCACGAAGGAATTCGATGCGGTTGTCCTCGTCTTGATGAGCGGGCGCTACGAAGTGCGTGAAATCTGGGAGGCCCCGCGCGACAAGGTCATGGACCGACTGGCCCGCCCCGGTTCCAAGTCGCGCAACGAGCGCGGCTCGATGGACGTGTCCCAGTTCAAGTCGATCGCACAACTCATTTGGTCCCCGCGCGTAAGATGAGCATTGAAATCCGCAATCAGCATCGCGTGCATGGCGGCACGCTGCGCTTCTGCCAGCATGCCAGCGAGGCCACGCGAACGCCGATGCGCTTCAGCGCGTTTACGCCGCCGGGCGAGGGGCCGTTTCCGTATCTCATTTTTCTGTCCGGGCTCACGTCGAGCGAAGAGAATTTCACGGTGAAGGCTGGCGCCTATCGCTTCGCCGCGGAAGCGGGGCTGGCCATCCTCAATCCGGATACCTCGCCGCGCGGCGAAAACGTCCCTGATCATCCCGATCCTGACGTCGGCCAGGCCGCCGGCTTCTATGTCGATGCGACAGAGGCGCCGTGGTCGGCTAATTTCAAAATGGAGACGTACGTTACCCGTGATCTGATCGCGGCTGCGGAAGGCGCATTTCCACTTGACCCCGCGCGGCGCGGACTTTGCGGGCACTCCATGGGCGGTCACGGCGCGCTGACGCTCGCCTTCAGGCATCCGGACTGCTTCCAATCGCTGTCCGCGTTTGCGCCGATCTGTTCACCGACGCGATCGACCTGGGGCGGCAAAGCCTTCCGTGAGTATTTCGGCGCCGATGAAGGCAGGTGGCGGGGCCATGACGCGACGCTGTTGCTCGAGCAAGGCGCTGGCGCCGCGTTCGACGACATCTTGATTGATCAGGGGCTCGCGGATCCGTTTTTGCCGGACCAACTCAATCTTGATCGTTTCGAGGCGGCGGCGCGCGCGGCCGGGCGCCCGCTCACGGTGCGGCGCCACGAGGGCTACGATCACGGCTATTTCTTCATCACGACGTTTATCGCCGATCACATCGCATTCCACGCGCAGCGTTTGCGTCAGCCTCGCGCGGCCTTGTAGGCGCGCACATAGCTCTCCGCACGGGCGCGCACCGTTTCCGGCGCGTCTCCTGGCCGGTAAAGGCCGGAGCCGAGGCCGAAACCTCTCGCGCCGGCGGCCAGGTAGTCCGCCATCTTCGCCTCGCTCACGCCGCCGACGGCGAACAGAGGGCTCTCAGAAGGAAGCACGGCTTTGAGCGCCTTGACATAAGCGGGCGGCGCGGTGTCCGCGGGGAAGAGTTTCAGCGCGTCGGCGCCCGCGGCGATCGCGGCGAATGCCTCGCTCGGCGTGTAGAAGCCCGGCAACGAAAGAAGCCCTGCGGCCTTGGTCGCCTTGATCACAGCGGAATCGGCGTTGGGCGAGACGACGAATTGTCCTCCCGCGCGCTTCACCTCGTCCACATCGGCGGGCGTCAGCACGGTGCCGGCGCCAACCAGCATGCGGCCTTCGAACACGCCGGCGAGCGCGGCGATGCTGCCGAGCGGCTTCGGCGAATTGAGCGGGACTTCGACGCAGACCAGGCCCGCCTCATGCAACGCCTGTCCGATGGCGATGGCCTCGTCCGGCGTGACGCCGCGCAGTATGGCGATCAGCGGCATCTCGCTCAGCATGCGCGCCCAGAGACTCATGCGTCGCTCCATGGCTGTGCGAGCCGCCATAGTCCGCGCGCGGCCGCGGCTTCGCCGTCGACGATCTCCACCTTGCTGAAGCCCGCCCGCGCAAACGCCGCGCGGTAAAGTGCGCCGAGTTCGGCGGCGGCGATGACGAGGATGCGGATGTCGGCCGAGAGCCGATGCTCGGCCAGCCCCTCGGTGATTTCCGCCCCGATCAGCAGTCCGGAGAGGTAGGCCGACAGCGAGCGCGTGGCGATGTGCCCGAACAGACCTTCACTGCGCACGCTGAACAGCAGATTGAGCAAGGCGGCGCTGCGCAAGCTGCGCTGGACGCCGAGGGCGAACGCATCCGGGTCGGATGCGTCGCCATCAATGAGACGCGTCAGGATCGATTGTTGTTTCAGCAGCGCATAGATCTCGCCGGTCATGTAGGTGCGTATGTCCGTGACGCGCCCCTCGGCCACGCGCGCCCATTTCGAGTGCGTTCCCGGCGCCACGACGATATCCGCCGCCTGACTGTCGAGCGCGCCGAAAATCTGCGTTTCCTCGCCGCGCATGATTTCCATCAGTCCATCGCCGCGTGCGGCGCTCAGGCCCGGGGCGAGGCGCGCGTCGAGCGCCGCGTCCGGACGCACCATGGCCGCGCGAACGGAAGCGAGATCGGCTGGGCATGGCGCGTAGGGAGCTTCCCGCCAGCCTTCGCGGCTGCCGGCCATGCCGCTGATGACGATGCGCGCCTCCTGCGTAAGCCAGTCGCCGACGATTTCGCGCAACGCGGCTTCGAAGGCGCGATCCTTGATCATGCCGACGCCGTTCGCGGCGCGTCGCGTCTCGACAACGTTTCCGGCGCCGTCGAACCGGAACGCGCGCAGATTGGTGGTTCCCCAGTCGACGCCGATCACGATGGGCGCGCTCATCCCGCGAACGCGTATTGCGGGGCGCCGCGCACGCCGGGATCGATCTCGAACAGGCCGCCGGCGAGGTCCTCGTTTTCGCGGCCCGTCCGCGCGGATGTGACGAACATGCGGTCGAGGTTGTCGCCGGCGAATACGCAGCTGGTGATGCGCGAAGCGGGAAGCGGGACGGCGCGGTCGAGCGCGCCGTCAGGCGTAAATCGGCTGACGCGCGCGCCGCCCCAATGCGCGACCCAGACGCCGTCCTCGATATCGGTCGTCATCCCGTCCGGCGAGCCCCAGTCCGGCTCGAATTTCACGAATACGCGCTTGTTGGAAATCTCGCCGTTGGGCGCGAGATCGAACTTGTAGATCGTCTTCGCGCCACTATCGGTGTGGTAGATGGCGCTGTGATCGAGGTTGAAGGTCGGGCCGTTGCAAACCTTGTAGCCGTCGTCCATGACGCGCCACGACATGTCGGGATCGAGGCGGAACAGCTGGCCGCTGACGTTTTTTTCCAGATCGTCCATCGAACCGGCCCAGATGCGCCCCCACCGATCGGCTTTGGCGTCGTTGCGCCGATTGTCGGGAAGGCTGGATTCGGGCTCGCAGATTTTGACCAGACGGAACGGCTCCAGCGTGAGCTCGAAAAACCCGCTTTTGAGTCCGGCGATAAATCCCGGCTTGGCCGCGCGCGGAATCACCCATCCGATCGGCTCCGGCATGTCCCAGCTTTGCCGTCCGCCGTCGGCGAGAGAATAGCGATGGAGCGCGGGCTTCTTGATATCGACGAAATAGATCGCGTTCTCGCGTGCGACCCAGATCGGGCCCTCGCCCAGCGTCGCCTTGAGCGCCCAAACGCAGCGCGCCTGCGCCATCAGTGGCTCTCACGCGGAATGTCGGCGCCGCGGCAGCCGACGAGGAAGTCGAGATCGGCGCCCTTGTCAGCACCAAGCACGCGTTCGACGTAGAGGCTCTGATAGCCGCCTTCCATGGAGGGGGCGGGCGGCCGCCATTGCGCCCGCCGCTGCGCCAGTTCGGCGTCGCTGACCTCGAGCTGCAGCGTGCGCGCGGCCACGTCGAGAGCGATGATGTCGCCGTTGCGCACGAGGGCCAGCGGCCCGCCGCTCGCCGCTTCCGGCGCCGCGTGCAGAACGACCGTGCCGTAGGCCGTGCCGGACATGCGCGCATCAGAGATGCGCACCATATCGCGTATGCCTTTCTTCAGAACCTTTTCAGGCAGCGGCATGTTGCCGACCTCGGGCATGCCCGGATAGCCTTTCGGTCCGCAATTTTTCAGCACCATGACGCTGTTCTCGTCGACATCCAAGGCGGGATCGTCGACGCGCGCCTTATAGTCCTCGATGCTTTCGAAGACGACGGCGCGGCCGCGATGGCGCATCAGGTGCTCGCTGGCGGCGGAGGGTTTAAGCACGGCGCCGTTGGGCGCGAGATTGCCGCGCAGCACGGCAATGCCGCCATGCGCGGTCAGCGGATTGTCCCGCGTGCGGATAACGTCGTCGTTGAACACGCGCGCGTCGGCGATGTTGTCGCCGATGCTGCGGCCGGTGACGGTGAGCGCGCCAAGATGGAGCATCTCGCGGATGCGCGTCATCAGCGCGGGAATTCCGCCAGCATAGCAGAAATCCTCCATGAGAAAGCGGCCCGAGGGCATGAGATCGACGAGTGTTGGCACGTCGCGGCCCAGCCGGTCCCAATCATCGAGGGTCAAATCCACGCCCACGCGGCCGGCAAGCGCGAGCAGGTGTACGACTGCGTTGGTGGAGCCGCCGATGGCGCCGTTCACGCGAATGGCGTTTTCAAATGCCGGTTTGGTGAGGATTTGCGAGGGCTTCAGGTCCTCGTGCACCATTTGCACGATGCGCCGGCCGGACAGATGCGCGAGGCGGCTGCGACGCGCGTCGACCGCGGGATAGGCCGCATTTTCCGGAAGCGTCATGCCGAGCGCTTCGGCCATCGAGGCCATCGTCGAAGCCGTTCCCATCGTCATGCAATGGCCGGCCGAGCGCGATTGTCCGCTTTCGGCAGCGCGGAAGTCCTCCTTCGACATCACGCCCGCGCGCACGTCCTCGGAGAATTTCCACACGCTCGTCCCGGACCCGATCGTCTCGCCGCGGAAGCGCCCATTGAGCATGGGCCCGCCGGAAATCATCAGCGCCGGCAGATCGCAGCTCGCCGCGCCCATCAGCAAGGAGGGCGTGGTCTTGTCGCAGCCCGCCATCAGCACGACGCCGTCGATCGGATTGCCGCGTATGCTCTCCTCGACGTCCATCGACGCGAGATTGCGAAACAGCATGGCGGTGGGGCGAAGATTGGTTTCCCCGCACGAGAACACGGGAAACTCCAGCGGCAGGCCGCCGGCCTCCCAGACACCGTTCTTCACATGCTGCGCGAGTTCGCGGAAATGCCGGTTGCAGGGCGTCAGTTCGGAATAGGTGTTGCAAATGCCGATGACCGGGCGTCCGTCGAAAACATCGTCGGGCAGGCCGCCATTCTTCATCCAGCTGCGGTGTATGAAGGCGTCGCGGTCGTCGCCGCCGAACCAGGCTTGTGAACGCAGACGCTTTTTTTCGGCCACGCGCCGTGTCTCCTTGCCCGGGCGGCCCGCCCGGCTCCTTGGGGCTTAGCAGACCCATTCATATGACAAAAGCCAGCCCGCCCGGCGAGCCAGGGAAATCCCCAGAACAGGCTTAACTTGTCCTTACACAGCTTCGGCGAAGACGTGTGCAGCGTTGTCAGCCGCCGCGCTAGGCTTTAGGTTCCGCCACCGGCGCGGCAGGCGGATCGATTTCGCCTCAATCCAGGGAAGGACTTTGGCGCGTGCACAAGAAGGCCAGCATCCATGATGTGGCCGAACGCGCGGGCGTTTCGATCAAGACTGTGTCGCGGGTTCTGAACCGCGAACCCAATGTCAGCCAGGCGACGCGCACGCGCGTGATGACGGCGGTGGAGGATCTTTCCTACCGGCCCAACCTGTTTGCGCGCGGTCTGGCCAGCGTCCGCTCGTTCCTGATCGGCCTGCTCTACGACAACCCCTCCGCCAGCTACGTGGCCGGCCTCCAATTCGGCGCGCTCGGGCGCTGCCGCAATGAAGGCTATCACCTCATCGTCGAAGTTTTGGATTCCAAGGATCTCAATCTCGGCAAGGCGGTGCATTCGCTGGTCACGGAATCCGTGCTTCACGGCGTCATCCTTACGCCGCCCTTGTGCGATTCTCCGGCGGTTCTCGAAGCCCTGCGCGACGCAGACACGCGCTTCGTGCGCATCGCTCCGGCCCGCCACATCGCCGAAGCCCCGGAAGTGAGCATCGACGACCGCCAAGCCGCGCATGACATGACGGCCTACCTGATCGGCCTGGGGCACCGCAGGATCGGCTTCATCAAGGGCCATCCGGATCACGGCGCCTCACACGCCCGCTTCGACGGATATTGCGCGGCGCTGCGGGAGGCGGGCATTTCTCTCGACGAATCGCTCTGTCTTCAGGGGTTTTTCTCCTACCAATCCGGCATGGAGGCGGCGGAACGCCTGCTGACGGCCACGGAACGGCCAAGTGCGATCTTCGCCAGCAATGACGACATGGCCGCGGCGGTTTTGGCGGCGTCGCAGAAATACGACCTGCGGGTTCCGTCCGATCTTTCGGTGGCCGGGTTTGACGATTCACTCGTGTCCCAGGTCGTGTGGCCGCGTTTGACGACGTGCCGACAGCCCATTGCGGACATGGCGGCGGCGGCTGTCAGCATGCTGATCCAGCGCCCGAGCGAGGCGGTCGTCACTGCGCGCCGGCTCGAGCATGAACTGGTCATCCGCGAGTCGACCGCGCCGCCCGAAGGCTAGTCTGCAGTTTCGCGTTGACAACGCTGTCATTCGCATCATTCTGAGAGCGGACGCGTGCAGGCGACCGCGGACGATCGGGCTTCCCCGACAGCGCTGGTCAGATATGCTGGCGTCACAAAAAGGGAGCGGGCGGGCCCAGAGGGCGCGAGCATGCTCACCAAAAAGGGGAGGACGTATTGAGCGCTCATCCGATCACGAGCTTGCGCGCCGTCATGTGCGGCGCGGCCATGCTTGTTGCGCTGGGCGCATGCGCCGCTTCACAGGGCGCGTCCACCTCGCCGTCGGCGTCGCCGCCCGCCGTAGCGGAAGCTGACCGCATACACCCCGGCATCTGGCCGCAGGGACACTCCGCGGTGCAGCGCGATCCGGCCATCGAAGCACGCGTGCAGCAAATTCTCGCGCAGATGACGGTGGAGGAGAAAGTCGGCCAGGTGATCCAAGCCGATGTCAATTCGGTGACGCCGGACGACGTGCGCCAATACCATCTGGGCTCCGTGCTCAATGGCGGCAATTCGGGCCCGGGCGGCAATGACCGCGCTCCGGCGCCGGTTTGGTTGCAATACGCCGACCAATTCTACGACGCTTCGATGCAGTCCTATCCTGGCCGCATCGCCATCCCCGTCATTTGGGGTTCGGATTCCGTCCACGGCAACGCCAACATCATCGGCGCCACGATCTTCCCGCACAATATCGGCCTCGGCGCCGCGCATGATCCCGATCTGTTGAAGCGCATCGGCGAGATCACGGCGCTCGAAACGCGCATTACCGGCCAGGACTGGACCTTCGCGCCAACCATCGCCGTCGTGCGTGACGACCGGTGGGGCCGCACCTACGAAGGCTATTCGGAAGATCCGCGCATCGTCGCGCTCTATGCGGCCGCGATCACGGAGGGCATTCAAGGCCGGCCGGGCGATTCCGATTTCTTGCGCGGCCCGCACGTGATCGCCACGGCGAAGCACTTCCTGGGCGACGGCGGCACGCACAACGGCCGCGATCAGGGCGACAACCAGTATTCCGAAGAACAACTGCGCGACATCTTCGCGCCCGGCTATCCGGCGGCGATCGGCGCCGGCGTGCAGACGGTGATGGCGTCCTACAATTCATGGCATGGAGTGAAGAGCCATGGTCACAAGGCGCTCTTGTCGGACGTGCTGATCGGGCGCTTCGGCCTTGAAGGTTTCGTCGTCGGCGATTGGAACGGCCACGGCCAGGTGCCCGGCTGCACGCCGACCAATTGCGCCGCCGCGTTCAATGCGGGGCTCGACATGTTCATGGCGCCCGATTCCTGGCGCGCGCTCTACACCAACACGCTGGCCTCCGTGCGCTCGGGCGAAATCCCGATGTCGCGCCTCGATGAAGCCGTGTCGCGCATCTTGCGCGTGAAATTGCGCGCGGGATTGTTCGAAGCGGGCCGCCCGTCGCAGCGTCCCTATGGCGGCCAGTTCAATATGCTGGGCTCCCCCGAGCATCGCGCCGTTGCGCGGCAGGCCGTGCGTGAATCGCTCGTGCTTCTGAAGAACGACAACCAAATCTTGCCGCTCGCCGCCCGCGCCAACGTGCTCGTGGCGGGGTCGGGCGCGGACAACATGGGCAAGCAGACCGGCGGCTGGACCATCTCCTGGCAAGGCGCCGACAACAGTCGCGCCGACTTCCCGCATGCGCAGACGATTTTCGAAGGGATACGCGAGCGCGTGCAGGCCGCCGGCGGTCGCGCCACGCTGAGCGTCGACGGCTCGTATCGCGGCCGCAGGCCCGACGTTGCGATCGTCGTGTTCGGCGAGGACCCGTACGCGGAATTCCAGGGCGACCGTGACAATCTTGGCTACCAGCTCGATGAGCCGACGGATCTTGAATTGCTGCGCCGACTGCAAGCCGCGGGCGTTCCCGTCGTCAGCGTGTTCTTGTCGGGACGGCCGATGTACGTGACGCCTCACATCAACGCGTCGAACGCATTCATCGCGGCCTGGCTTCCGGGTTCGGAAGGCGGCGGCGTGGCCGATCTTCTGTTCCGCGCGCCGCGCGGGCGCGCGCAATTCGATTTCCGCGGCCAGCTCTCATATTCGTGGCCGCGTGCGCCGGATCAGACGCCGCTCAATGTCGGCGACGACAACTACAATCCGCTGTTTGCCTATGGCTATGGCCTCACCTATGCGCAGCCGCACAATCTCGGCCAGCTGCCCGAG
Organism: Caulobacterales bacterium; assembly: GCA_035549695.1. Taxonomy (GTDB): domain Bacteria; phylum Pseudomonadota; class Alphaproteobacteria; order Caulobacterales; family Aquidulcibacteraceae; genus Vitreimonas. The sequence continues at coordinate 27,327 of DASZQK010000003.1, forward strand.
GCGGCCGCGAGCAGCATCGCCTCGGCCAACACGACGCGCTATTTCGACGCCGGCGCGGCGCCCGCGCCGTGGATGCTGACATTGATCGATTCCGCCGGCGCACGCGTCACCGTCGCTTCGACCACGTCTCAGGCGCAGGTGCCGGGCCTGCGGCTTTCTCGCGTCGATCACTTGCACCAGGAAGATGCGCTGCTGGCGAATTGGGCCGGGGGAACCCGAGCGGGTGTGGCGGTGTCGGGGGCGCCGGTCGATATCTCGCGTCAGACCAACGGCGATATGAGCCTCTCGATCCAACTCCGCGTCGACGCGGCGCCGACTTCGCCCGTGCTGCTGTCGGTCACCGACACGCAGCATCGCGCGGCGCTCGATCTCACGGATGCGCTGCGCGCGGCGCAGGGGCATGGCTGGACCACGGTTCCGATCCGTCTGTCCTGTTTCGCGGCGCAGGGAGCGGATATGTCGAAGGTTACGACGCCCTTCGAATTGTCGAGCGAAGGAAGCTTGACCGTCGCCGTCAGCGCCGTGCGGCTGGCGGCAAGCGTTGGTCCGCCATCGTGCCCGGCGGCGGCGCATTGAATACGGTGAGAATCGTGAAAGTTTTGTCTGTGAAGGCGCGGGGGCGAGAGTGAAGGCGACAAGACAATCCGAAGCGCCAAGCCTCGGCCTGGTCGGCGACATCGGCGGCACGCATTGCCGCTTCGCCATCACGAGCCTTGGACAAAACGATCTTGGAGCGCCGGCCAAGTATCCCTGCGCCGACTTTCCGGACATCGTGCACGCCATCGGCGCCTACTTGAGTCACGAGCGGCGCAAGATCGAATGGGCGATGATCGCCGTCGCCGGTCCCGCGGAAAACGACGAGGTCTCCCTTACCAATCTTTCCTGGCACATTTCCGGCAGGGAGATTGCTCAAAAGTTTGGTCTGCGCGAAGCGCGTCTCGCCAACGATTTCACCGCCATCTCGCGCGCAACGCCTCTGCTTGAGGGCGCCAATCTGGTTCAGGTGGGCGGCCCGGCCCGGCCCGATCCAAGCGCCAAGGTGGTCGCGACGATCGGCGCCGGCACGGGGCTCGGCGTCGGCGGCCTGGTCACGACGGGAGCGGCGCCGTTTCCGTTGTCCACCGAAGGCGGACACACGGCGTTCGCGCCGGTGGAGGAATTCGATTTCGAATTGCTTCGCGTGTTGCGCACGCGCTTCCAGCGCGTTTCCAACGAACGGCTGCTGAGCGGGGAAGGACTGCACAACATCTATTGGGCGATCAGCGTGCTGGAAGACGCGGCGCCTGAAAAACTCGAACCCAAGGAAATCACGCGGCGCGCAATCGCCAAATCGGATCCGCGCTGCGTGCGAGCCGTGAAAGTATTTTGCCGCGTCCTCGGCGCGGTGGCGGGAGACGTGGCGCTGACGCTGGGCGCGCGCGGCGGATGCTTTGTTTCGGGCGGCGTCATCCATGGCGTGATGGACGTGTTTGACCGCGCGGGATTCCGCGAGGCGTTCGAGTCCAAGGGCCGCTTCCGCCCCTACATGGAAGCCATCCCGACGTGGCTGGTGACGCATCCCTATGCGACGCTGCTCGGCTGCGCCGCGCTCGCGGGGGATGTCATCGCGCCGGCCCGCGCCGGCGTGTCGGCGAAGGTCTGACGCTCAGGGTCTTCGCATCAGAGAATGCTCTGACCGGTCGCCTTCCAATCCGCGGTGAACGTCTCGAGGCCTTTGTCGGTCAGGGGATGCTTGATGAGGCCATGGATGATCGCCGGCGGGATTGTCGCCACATCGGCGCCGGCGAGCGCGACCGCGGTGACGTGCAGCGACGAGCGGATCGAGGCGGCGAGGATTTCCGTTTTGAAATTGTAATTGTCGTAGATGGTGCGGATTTCGCGGATGAGTTCGGCGCCGTCGGCGCCAATGTCGTCCAGCCTGCCGATGAACGGCGAGATGTAGGCCGCGCCGGCCTTGGCCGCCAGCAGCGCCTGATTGGCCGAGAAGCAGAGCGTCACGTTGGAACGGACGCCTTCCTTGGCCAGCGTGCGGCAAGCTTTGAGGCCGTCCATGGTCAGCGGCAATTTCACCACGACGTTCTTGGCGATTTTGGCGAGCACGCGGCCCTCCGCCAGCATCGTCTCGTAGTCGGTCGAAGCGACTTCCGCGCTCACGTCGCCGGGAACGACGGCGCAAATGTCGGCGATGAGCTGTTTGAACGGCTTGCCCGCTTTCTTCACCAGGGAGGGATTGGTGGTGACGCCATCCAGGAGGCCGGTCTCGGCCAGATTGCGGATCTCTTCCAAATCGCCGGTGTCGACGAAGAATTTCATGCCGTGCTCCCTTGTCGGTCGAGCTTTGATAGCGCTCCCGGCGTTCGGCGTCGAGCCAAGCTTAGGCCTGGAAGATCATCACAAAACCGCCAAAGGGCGCGACCGCTTCGCTGGTGCGGCGCCCAGCGCCCCGCACGCCTTGGCGGACGCCATAACCTCCGTCGGCCGCGTCGATCAGCACGGTTGGCTCGTTGCCGAGGCCGTGCAGAGAAGATAGGTCGAAGGCGAGCGTTTTCGAGCGGTCTTCGCCATTGAGTCCGGCGATATACCAGCGCGCGCCGAGGCGCCGCGCCAACACCACATCCTCGCCGGGTCTGCCCGCCAACAGGCGCGTTTCGTCCCACGCCGTAGGCACGCGGCTGAAATAGTCGCGCCAAGCTTGCGGCAGCGCCGGATAGATGGATGGCCCGTCGGCGAAATGCTGGATGCCGGATTCGAAGATCACGGCGAGCGCCGCTTCGTGCGCGTTGCTTGTGCGGCGGTTGACGGTGAGGTGCGAGAACAGGACGGGCGTGTAGTCCATTGACCCGATCACGTTGCGCATGAAGGGATGGATCGTGTTCTGCCTCGGCGCCATGAGACCATAGTCGGGCTCGGAATTGAACGAGTAGAACTCGCAGCCGCGCACCGCCTCCATGCTGATGAGATTGGGCCAGGTGCGCTGCCAGCCGCGCGGAATGGTGCAGCCATGAAAGTCGCACATGAGGTGGAATTCCGCCGCATCGTCCATGATCTCGGTATAAAGGCGGATGATCTCCTGTTTGTCGCTCTGGAAGAAATCGACCTTTACGCCTCGGACTCCCAATTGCCGCAGCCTTGCCATCTCCGCGCGGCGGCGCAGGCGATCGTCCATGATGTTGCGCGGCTGTTCGGTGACGACGTTGTGGCGGCCGCCGGAATTGTACCAGAACAGCAGGCCGATGTTTTTCGTATCCGCATAGGCGACGAGTTGCTCCATGGCGTTGTCGCCGGAGCGATTCCAGTTGGCGTCGATCAGGGTGTAGGACCATCCCATTTCGGCGGCGAGATCGATGAAGCCGCGAAGTTTGGCCTGATCCATTCCGCTGTCGTGGTCATAAACCCAATTCCATGAAGCCGCGCCCGGCTTGATCCAGCCCGTGTCCGCTATGCGCGAGGGTTCGGCGAGGTGGAAAACGAGATTGCTCTCGACGATGTCCGCCAGCTTGTCGCTCACCACAAGCATGCGCCATGGCATCGCCCACGGCAGCGGCGATGTCGGATAGTTCGCGCCGAAGCCGAACGATTCCGACGGCATGGGCGGTTCGATACGATAGACGCCGTCCGGCGCATCCTTGTTGAGGCGCGAGCCGTGAAAAGTCGCGTCGAGACCGGTTTCGTGGATGAGCACGTACGCGCCGTCGAGCTCGAACAGGGAGGGAAAGCCCCAGCTCACGCCCAATTCCGCCGGCGTCGGCGTGCCGATGGGATAGCTTTCGTACGGCGTTTCGTACGAGGGGTGGTACATGTCGAAAAAGTCGTAAGCCGCGCCCCAGAAGCGTCCGCGTGCGCCCATATTGAACGCTGTCTTTTCCTCGATCATGTGATGATGGACGACGCTGGTCTCCGGCAGCACGTAGCGGAACGCGACGCCATCCTCGTAGGCCCTGAATTCCATACGCAGGACGCGGTGCGTGGCGGCGTGCGTGAAGGTCAGCGAAAGCTGGTTGTACGCCGCCCGGTTGGCGCGCCGCTTGCCCGTGACGAGTTCATAGACATCTTCACCGCTCGCCGTCTCCGCTCCGTCGAAGCGCAGGCCGTTTGAAAAATCGGAGATCACCGGCGTGCGCAGATCCTGGGTGTTGTAAAGCCGCGTGACGATGCCAAGATCGGACCAGCCGACGACGCGCCGGTCTCCAAGCAGTACGGAATATTGCGCTCCCGCGGCATGATCCCAGCGCACTTGGAGTTGCGTGCGCCGGCGCGGCGAGCGCAGCGACCAGGATGTCGCGCCGGGTTCGGCGCGGACGTCGACAAATGCAGCGAAGGCGACGGCCGCCGCGCCCGCGCCCAGCGCCGTTCTACGTGTCAGTTCAGTCATCGCGCCGGCTCCCCATAAACCACGCCGCGTCCATCCGTGCCGACATACACGCGTCCGTAGATGCGTGGATCGGCGGCAATGCAGCGGAAACGGCGGCCATATTCGTGCGACTCGTCATTGATGCGCGTCCAGGTGCGGCCGACATCATCGGAACGGAATATCGCCCGCATCTGGCCTTGCCAGGCGATGGCGTAGAGCGCGGGGTAGTCGCGTCCCGGCGGCGGGGCGCCGAACGCAAATCTCTCGACGCCGACGTCGCTGTCGATGTGGGCGAATGAACGACCGCCGTCGGTCGAGTGATACAGCCCGCTTCGCGACATGAACCAGAGGTCGCCGCTGCGATCCGGTGTGGCGATGAGCGGCCATTGCGCCTCGCGCCAGCCGGGACGGTCGCCAGTGATATCGTTGGGCAGACCTTGTGTGGCTTGGGCGCTGAACGTGGCGCCGCCGTCGCGGCTCAAAAGCACGCGGCGCCGCTCGAAATCCATCGCGTAGAAGACGCGCCCATTGACACGGTCGGCGATCGGATGCGCCTGCGTCGGCAAACCTTGAGCTTCGCGCCACGTTTGGCCGCGATCCCACGTCACGAGTGGCGTCGGCGCGGCGACGATAAAGGCTGCACCATCGGCCGATACGACGATTGCCGCATCGCCGGGCGGGGACGGCGTCGCCAGCGGCGCCCAGTTGCGGCCATAATCGGTCGAATAGGCGAGCCGCGCGCCGTCGCGATCGTGGGGCACGCCGCTTCGCACCACGACATTTGGCGCAGCGCCCGCCACGTCGATCGTGTTGGTGTTGTTGAAGACGGGATTTGTGAATTGCAGGCGCGGGGAGACGTCAAGGTCCTCGTGCGCAAAGCCGCCGATGTCGCCGAACCCGCTCAGCAGGTGGAATGGTCCGCCGCTTGGGCTGGCGATCGTGATGACGGCGGTCTCTTCGACGCCATTCACCCAAGGCCGCCACAGGCTTGGGCCGGCGAGGTCGTCGTGCGTGGCGTAGATGGTGGCGCCGGTCGTGTAGACGACGTGATTGGAGTCGAAGGGATCGATCGCAAGTCCGGCGATCCACCACCCGAAGCTCACGTCCTGCTCGCCCCAATGCAGGAACGGCGTGGCGCTGACGTCGCGTTGCGCTTGCGGGCGAATGTCGCGCCAAGTGCGTCCGGCGTCCGTGGAGCGCCAGATTGTGTCGCGCGGACCCCAGCGATTCATCGATGCGACCGTGAGCGTGCCTGGATGCCGGCGATCGAGAGCAAGGCCCATGAAGCCGCCTTCGACGCGATCCGGCGGCGTGACGTCGGTCCAGCGGCGGCGATGCGTGTCGTACTTGTAGAGCGCGCCGTCGCGCACGCCATTGGGTCCGATGCCGTCGCTGTAGGCAATATAGAGCATGGCGTCAGCGTCCATCTCCGCCTTGACGGGCAAGAGATCTGGGCGAGGCTCACCGGCGACCGGCCGCCACGTAAGGCCGGCGTCGGTCGAGACGAACACGTGCGCCGCGCCCGGATCGGCGACGCCCGCGTAGATCGTGCGCGAGCCCGCGTTTTGCGCGCTCGCAGGGTCGAATACGACAAAACTCACGCCGCCATGCGTTGGCTGTCCCGGTTCTGGAAGGCCGAGGCCGCGGATCGGAAATGAATCGACGCGCGACCAATGCGCGCCGGAATCCGCGCTGCGCTGCAGCCCGTCATGGCGCGAGCCAAAATAGAGAATGGCGCTGTTGTTCGGGTCGATGGCGAGCCGTTCGCCCAGGCCGCGGCCGTCTTCATTGCCGCCCATGCGAAACGGGACGGGGAAGATCTCCCAATGCGCGCCGCGGTCGCGTGAACGCAAGATGGCCGCCGCGTCGCGCCGATACATGCCAGCCGCGACGAAAACGGTGTCCGCATCCGCTGGATCGGCAACGACGCTCTCGGCGCCATAATAGTTGGATTGCGGCATCGCATCCTGCAGCGCGATCCAGCGCTGCGCCGTGTCATCCCAGCGATAGACGCCGCCAATGTCCGTGCGCGCATAGGCAAGGCCGCGTTCGGCGGTGCTGAAGACGACATTCGGCACGAAGCCGCCGCCGCCGACGCGCACGTCGCGCCACACATAGGTCTGCGCGTGCGAAACCGGCGCCGCGAACAATACGATCAGTGCGCCAATCAGCGCGGGCCCAATCCAGCGGCGCATGTCGTCAGCGTTTCCTCTTTTTGCGGCCAGACGGATTGCCGATTGGTATGATTTATTCTCTAACTTGGACGGCGAAGACAAGGAGGAAGCGATGCCGGGCGTGCGCGCTCTTGTGTGCGCTGCAGCGCTGGCGCTGAGCAGCTGCGTCACGCCTGCGCCGCGCGGGTCCGCGCCGGCCTCTGCGCTTACGCTTTGGTATGACCGGCCCGCGACGGATTGGGAGCGCGAAGGGCTGCCGATTGGCAATGGCGCTCTGGGCGCGATGATCATGGGCGGCGTTGAGACCGACCGCATTCAAGTCAATGAGAAGACGCTGTGGACCGGCGGTCCAGGCTCGGCCGGTTACGATTTCGGCTTGCCCGCGCACGCAATGGTCGATGCGGTGCGCGCGGCCCAACGCGACCTCGCCCAACGCGGCCGCATCTCGCCGGAGGAAATGGCGCAGCGCCTGGGGCGGCCGGTCGTCGGCTATGGCGACTATCAAAGTCTGGGCGAGATCGTGCTCAGCTTGGCGGCGCCGGCCGGCGCAATCGTTGAGTATCGCCGCGAACTCGATCTCGAGCACGGCGTGGCCCGCGTTTCGTTTGTGCGCGAGGGCGTGCGCTACACGCGCGAATACTTCGCCTCATATCCGGATCATGTGATCGTCGTGCGCCTCATCGCCGACAAGCCGCATGCGCTCCGCGGCGCGGTGAGCTTGGCGATTCCCGACAATCGTTCGCGGACAGTCCACGCCGAGGGCGCGCGTCTCTTCGCTTCCGGCGCGTTGAACGACAATGGGCTGAAATGGGAAGAGGGGGTGGCCGTCGTAGCGGAAGCCGGGATCCTCGATTTGGACGCGGATGGGATCGAGTTCGCTTCCGCCGACGCGGTGACGCTGATTTTTGCGGCCGGGACAGACTACGCGCCCGTGTATCCCGCCTATCGCGGCGCGGATCCGCACGCCGGCGTGCAAGCGCGGCTCGATGCAGCCGTGGCGAAGGGCTATCGGCGGCTCCGGGCGGATCACGAAGCCGACTATCGCGCGCTATTCGACCGCGTGCGCCTCGATCTGTCGGGCGCCGCGTCGCCGCTGCCGACCGATCGCGTGCTCGCCGCATATTCGGATGGCGCGTCGCCGCAGGATCGCGCGCTGGAGGCGCTCTACTTCCAGTACGGCCGCTATCTGCTGATCTCTTCCTCGCGCGCGGGTTCGCTGCCGGCGAATCTGCAAGGCGTCTGGAACCATGCCGAGCATCCTCCGTGGAACGCCGACTATCACGTCAACATCAATCTGCAGATGAATTACTGGCCGGCGGAAATCACGGCCCTGCCCGAGACCGCAGCGCCGCTGTTCGACTTCGTCGACGCCTTGGCTCCGCCGGGCCAACGCGCGGCGCGGGACATCATGGGCGCACGCGGCTGGACGCTGTCGCTCAATTCCAACCCGTGGGGGTTCGCCGGCCTCATTTCCTGGCCGACGGCGTTCTGGCAGCCTGAAGCCGGCGCCTGGCTCGCGCAGCACTATTACGAGCACTACCGCTTCACGGGGGATGAGGCGTTCTTGCGAGCGCGCGCCTATCCCGTGATGAAGGGCGCGGCGCAGATGTGGCTCGATGCGCTGATCACCGATCCGCGCGATGGGACGCTGGTCGTCTCGCCCAGCTTCTCCCCGGAGCACGGCGATTTTTCGGTCGGCGCCTCGATGTCGCAGCAAATCGTCTTCGATCTCTTCACCAACACGGCTGAAGCGGCGGATCATTTGGGCGATGCGGCGTTTCGCGACCGCGTGCGCGCCGCCCTGGCGCGGCTTGACCCGGGCTTGCGCGTCGGCTCGTGGGGCCAGTTGCAGGAATGGAAAGGCGATTGGGACGATCGGAGCGACGAACACCGCCACGTCTCGCATCTTTTCGCCCTGCATCCCGGCCGGCAAATCTCGCCTTTCACCACGCCGCAATTCGCCGACGCAGCGCGCGTAACGCTCCGCGCGCGCGGGGACGGCGGCACGGGCTGGAGCAAAGCCTGGAAGATCAATTTCTGGGCCCGCTTGCTGGACGGGGATCACGCCCATCTCATGCTGTCGCAGCAATTGAGAGCAAGCACGCTGCCCAATCTGTGGGACACGCATCCGCCATTTCAGATTGACGGCAATTTCGGCGCGACCGCCGGCGTCGCCGAGATGCTGCTGCAGAGCCAGAACGATGAACTCCATATTCTGCCGGCGCTGCCGCGCGCCTGGGCGAGTGGCGCCGTCACCGGGCTGCGCGCGCGGGGCGGATTTACGGTCGACATCCGCTGGAGCAGCGGCGCAGCAACTGAAGTGATGATCGCGGCGACACAAGACGGCCCGGTCGCCGTACGATCGACGCTGTTTGATGCGCCCTTCACGATTGAACAAGCCGGCGCGGCGGCGCTCGTGGCGTCGAATGGCGATGGCGAGCGGCGCGTGTTCCAGGCGCGCGCGGGCGGCCGCTACATTATCCGCCGCGCGCCGTAACGCCGTTTCGCTTGTGATCGTCCGATTGATATGACAATAGAAAAAGAAAACACTTCAGGGCGGAGAATGCGGATTTTCGGCGGCTTGATCGGCATGGCGCTCGCCTGTGCGGCGAGCCTGACGGCGTGCGCGCCGCACGCGCCATCCTCCGAGAAGGACGCGCTGCCGCATTTTGTGACGCAGAATGGCCGTCATGCGTTCATCGTCGACGGTCAGCCTTTTCTGATGCTGGGCGCACAGGCGAACAATTCCAGCAACTATCCCTCGGCGCTGCCGAAGGTTTGGCCCGCGGTCGAGGCGCTGCACGCCAACACGCTGGAGATTCCGGTCGCGTGGGAGCAAATCGAGCCGAGCGAAGGACAGTTCGATTTTTCTTACGTCGATACGCTCGTCGCGCAAGCGCGCGAACACAACGTGCGCCTCGTTTTGCTTTGGTTCGGCGCATACAAGAACACCGGGCCGAACTATGCGCCCGGCTGGGTCAAGGTCAACAACCAGCGCTTTCCCCGCATGATGGATGCGAGCGGCGGAATCGTCTATGCGCTGTCGCCGCACATTCAGGCGACGCTTGACGCCGATTCTCGCGCATTCGCCGCGCTCATGCGCCACGTGCGCTCCATCGACGGCGCTTTGCACACAGTGATCATGGTGCAAGTGGAAAACGAGACGGGTGTTTATGGTCCCGTGCGCGACTTTTCTCCGGCGGCGCAGGCCTTGTTCGATGCGCAGGCGCCTGCGGCGCTGCTCGCGGCGCTGCACAAACCGCCGGGAACCTGGACGCAAGTATTCGGGCGCGATGCGGACGAGTTCTTCGCGGCCTGGCACATGGCGCGCTATGTCGAGCAGGTGGCCCAGGCCGGACATCGCGAATACGCTTTGCCGATGTACGCCAACGCTGCGCTGCGCGACCCCGTGAATTATCAGGACCCCCATTCCTTCGCGAGCGGGGGCCCGACCTGGGATGTAATCGAGATTTGGAAGGCCGCCGCGCCCACGCTCTCGGTGCTGGCGCCGGACGTGTATGAACGCGCATACCCCGTCGCGAGCGCGCATTTCGCGCGTTATACGCGCGCCGACAATCCGCTCATGATCGTCGAGATCGGCAACGATCCGGCCTATGCGCGCTATATGTTCGCCGTGTTCGGCGCCGGCGGCGTCGGCTTCGCGCCGTTCGGCATGGACTACACGGGCTACTCCAACTACCCGCTGGGCGCGAGCGCCGAGGGTGAGGCCCGCATTGCGCCGTTCGCGCAATTGTTCGAGGTCATGGCGCCGGTGGCGCGCGATTGGGCGCGTATCGCTTACGAGCATCCCACATGGGGCGTCGCCAAGCCGGATGATAACGCGGATCAGGAGATCGCCCTCGGCGATAGCCGCTGGAAGGCGACGGTCGAGTACGATGAGTGGGCGTTCGGCTTCGCGCGTTGGAATATGGCGCACGACGAGCCGCCGCCGAATCTCGCCAAGCGATCGGGCGGCGCGATGATCGCCCAGCTCGCGCCCGACGAATATCTGCTCATCGCGCAAAACGCGCGCGTCTCTTTCGCGTTGAAGGATGCGGGCGGGGCGAACGGCGTGATCTTCGACCGTGTCGAGGAGGGGCGTTTCGAGCGCGGCCAGTGGGTGATGGACCGTGTGTGGAACGGCGATCAGACGGATTATGGCCTGAATTTCAGCGACCAGCCGCGCGTGTTGCGCGTGAAACTCGCGACCTACTGAGGCCGAGACGATGGGGACGGGCATGAAAATCTTGGCGTGGAGCGGAAAGGCCGCGGCGGCTCTTGGCGCGCTGGCGCTGCTTGCGTGCGCGACGAGCGGTTCGGCGCCCACGGCGTCGGCGCCGGCCGCGCCGGCGTGGCAACGAGTCGAAGGCGGCGTGTTGATCACGCCCTCCGAGCATCCCGATCGCCGCGTGCGCTTGCAGGTGATGAGCGACCGCGTCGTGCGCGTGACGGAATTCCCGAGCGCGGACCTCAATCTGCCCGAAAGCGTGATGGTGACGGCGCAGCCCAGCGGCGCTTTCGACATTTCGACCAGCAGCGACAGGCTAACGCTGACCACGGCGCATGTGCGCGCGGAGGCCGCGCTCAGCGACGGCGTCGTGCGCTTTCTGGATGCGCAAGGACATCCGATCCTCGCAGAAGAAGGCGCAGGCGCGTTCGAGCCGGTGACCGTCGAAGGCCAGCGTTTCTACGCCATCCGCCAGCAATTCAACCGCGGCACCGACGAGGGCTTCTACGGGCTCGGCCAGCACCAGAATTTGCAGTTCAATTATAACGGCGAGGACGTCGAACTCGCGCAGCACAACATGGATATTGGCATCCCGTTCGTGGTGTCGACCCGCAATTACGGCGTGCTGTGGGACACCAACTCGATCACGCGCTTTGGCGATGCACGCCCCTATCAGGCGATCACCCAGAGCCTTATGGTGCGTGACGCGCAAGGCGCGGAGGGCGGCCTCACGGCGCAATATTATGGCGCCGACAACGCGCTGATCGTGACGCGCCGCGAAGCGGACGTGGACTACCAGTATTTGCCGACGGATCAGTTCGCCACGGGCCAAGCCGTGCGTGACGTTTGGCCGGCGGAAATGAATCACGTTGAGCCGGCCAAGATCGTTTGGAGCGGCACGGTCGAGGCGCGCAGCGCCGGCCTGCACAAGTTCCGGCTCTATGCCGGCAATTATTTCAAGCTCTGGGTCGACGATCAGCTCGTGCTCGACGGCTGGCGGCAGAATTGGAACCCTTGGTATCGCAATTTCGAGGTGCAGATGGCCCCCGGCGAGCGCCACGCCATCCGCATCGAATGGATTCCGAACGGCAGCTATATCAAACTCGATCACCTCGATCCGCTGCCGGCGGAGGATCGCCACTCGCTCTCGCTCGCCTCCGAAGTAAGCCATGCGATCGACTATTATTTCGTCAGCGGCGACAATATGGATCAGGTGATCGCCGGCTATCGCGCGCTCACCGGCAAAGCCGTGCTGCTGCCGCGCTGGGCCTACGGCTATTGGCAGAGCCGCCAGCGCTACAACACGCAGGCGGAACTCACCGGCGTGCTGCATGAGTACCGCCGCCGCGGACTGCCGCTCGACGCTATGGTGCAGGATTGGTTCTACTGGCCCGAGAACGCCTGGGGCTCGCACGATTTCGACCGCGCGCGCTACCCCGATCCGGCCGCCATGGTGCGCGACGTCCACGCCAACAACGCTCACATCATGATATCGGTGTGGCCGAAATTCTATCCTACGACCGATAATTACAAAGAGCTCGACGCCATCGGCGGCATTTATCGCCGCAACGTGGAGATGGGCCGGCGCGACTGGGTCGGGCCGGGCTATGTCAGCACGTACTATGATCCGTATTCGAGCCGCGTGCAGGATGTGTACTGGCGCCAGATCCATGAAAAACTCGGCGTGATGGGTTTCGATGCGTGGTGGCTCGACAATGACGAGCCGGACATTCACTCCAATCTCTCCATCGCCGACCGAGCTTACATCCAGGGACCGACGGCGCGCGGTCCGGGCGCGGAATATTTCAATTCGTTTCCGCTGCTGCATGTCGGCGGCATGTATGATCACCAGCACGCCAACGATCCCAACACGCGCCAATATATCTTCTCGCGCTCAGCCTGGGGCGGGATGCAGCGTTATGCGGCGGCGATGTGGTCGGGCGATCTCGCGGCGCGCTGGTACGATATGCGCGCGCAGATCTCGGCGGGCGTGAATTTCTCCATGTCGGGCATTCCGAACTGGACCTTCGATATCGGCGGCTTCGCCGTCGAAGATCGCTATTCGCACCAAGACCCCGCGCATCAGGCGGAGTGGCGCGAGCAATATCTGCGCTGGTTCCAGTTCGGCGCGTTCGCGCCGATCTTCCGCGCGCACGGCGAATTCCCGCTGCGGGAAATCTACAACATCGCCCCGGCGGGTTCGGAGGTGGAGCAAAGCCTCATCTGGTACGATCGGCTGCGCTATCGCCTCATGCCATACATCTACACGGTGGCCGCGGGAACCTATCAGGGCGACGGCACGATCATGCGCGGCCTCGTGATGGATTTTCCGAACGATCCGAACGTCCGCGACATGGGCGATGAATACATGTTCGGTCCCGCCTTCCTGGTCGCGCCCGTCTATGAATTCCACGCGCGCACGCGCGATGTGTATCTGCCGGCCGGCAATCGCTGGTACGATTTCTACACGGGCCGTGCGTTCGATGGCGGTCGGCGCGTCAACGCCGATGCGCCGCTCGCGCGCATGCCGGTATTCGTCCGCGCCGGCTCGATCATTCCGACGGGCCCGGCGATCCAATATACGGGGCAAGATCCGGCCGGGCCCGTCACGATCACGGTTTATACCGGCCGCGACGGATCGTTCGACCTCTACGAGGACGATGGCGTCTCGAACGGCTATCAGCGCGGCGAATTCTCACGCATCCCAATGAGCTACGACGACGCGACTGGCGCGTTGACGATCGGAGCTCGCGCGGGCTCGTTCCCCGGCATGGCGGGCGCGCGCACCTTCAACGTGCGCTTCATCTCCGGCCCGACGCGGAGCGCAACCAATTTCGACGCCCGCGCCGATCGCAGCGTGCGCTATTCCGGCGCGGCGGTGACGATCCGGCGGCCGCGGTGACCGTCGACGCCGCGCCGCGCCCGCGTACGCTCGAGCGCGAGAGCGTCGCGCCCTTCATCGTCATCGCCAGCCTGTTCCTGTTCTGGGGAGTGGCGAACGGCTTGAACGGCGTGCTCGTGAAGACGTTGCGCAAGGCTTTTGAACTGACCGTTCAGGAAGGGGTCCTGGTCGATACGGCGTTCTATCTCGGTTATTTCGTGTTTGCGATCCCGGCCTCCATGTTCATGCGCCGCTATGGTTACAAGGCCGCGCTTGTGTTCGGCTTGATGCTCTACGGCGTCGGCGCGCTTTTGTTCTTTCCGGCCTCTGAGCTGCGCGTGTACGGCTTCTTCCTCGGCGCGCTGTTTGTGATCGCCAGCGGCCTGGCGTTTCTCGAAACCTCGGCGAATCCGTTGATCGCCGTGATGGGCGCGCCGGAAACGGCGGAACGGCGGCTGAATTTTGCGCAATCGTTCAACGGTTTCGGCCCGATCAGCGCAGCATTGATCGGGCGCTTCGTCATATTCTCCAACGTCGAATACACGCCCGAACAACTCGCAGGCATGCCGGCGCGCGAGGTCGCGGCGTATTTCGAGAGCGAAGCGCGCGCCGTGCAATTGCCCTACGTACTGTTGGGCGCTGTCGTTCTGATCTGGGCCGTGTTGGTGCTGAGCGTGCGCTTTCCGGCTGTCGCCGCGCCGTATGCGGAAGCGGATTCCGCCGCCCCGCAACGCTTTTCGCAATTGCTGAAGCAGCCGCGCTACCTGTTCGGCGTGGTGGCGCAATTCTTTTACGTCGGCGCACAGGCGGGCGTGTGGGGGCTTACCATCATCTACGCGCAGCACGCCGCGCCGGGCCTGCACGAGCAGAGCGCGGCCTATGTGTACCTCGCCGGGCTCGTCGCCTTCATGCTGGGCCGTTTCACCGGCACCTGGCTGATGGGCTTCGTGCGCGCTGATCTTTTGTTGGCGATTTTCTCCGCCGCCAGCGTGGCGTTGATGATTCTCGCGGCAACGTCGGGCGGCCCGATTGGCCTTGGCGCGCTGATCGCCGCGTATTTCTTCATGTCGATCATGTTCCCGACGATCTTCGCGTCCTCGATCCGCGGATTGGGCACGCTCGTGAAGCCGGCGTCGTCCTTTCTCATCATGGCGATCATCGGCGGGGCGGTGCTGCCGCAAGTCATGGGCCGCATCGCGGACGCGACGCACAACGTGCAACTCGCCATGTTCGTCCCGGCGCTGTGCTTCGCGGTTATTTGCGTGTTCGGTCTTACCGGCCTCAAGGCGACTCGGCGCGCGTCGGCATAAGGCCGTCGAGCTCGCGCAGATCGCGTCCGCGCGTCTCCGCGCCGAAGCGGGCGATCAGCGCCATGGCCGCGAGTCCGATCGAGCCGATCGCCAGCGCCGCGGCGCCCAGCGGGGGAATGCCGATGAACACGCTGACGGCCTGCGCCAGCAGGCCCCCGCCCTTGCTGCACCCGGCAATCCAGCCGGACGCACGACCGCGGATGCGCAGCGGGTAGCATTCCGCCGTGTACGGCAGGAGCACTGAGATCGCGCCGGTCGCTCCGATGATCAACAGCGAGGTGAAAAGCAGGGGGCTCGTGAAGCCTGGGATTCCCGTCGTTCTCAACAGCACCGCCACCAGGCCGACCGTGATCACGGCGATCATCGCCATCAGCGAGCCTCTGGTGCTCCACCTGCTGTAGAGCCACGTGCAGACGAGCACGACCGGCGCCGCGATCAGCGAGGAATTCCTGATCATCTCGCTCGCCGCGCCGATGCTGAGGCCTTCGGACGTCAATGTAATCGGCAGCCAGAGCAAGAGGCCGAAATTCACAAGCCCCCAGGCCAGCGCCGCCAGAGTGAGCGCGAGCGTGATGCCGAGGTGGTTTTGCTCGATCGGCGGCAGATGGGAATGATCGTCGGTGTCGGCCTGCGGCCGGGATGCGACGACGACCGCGCCGAAGCGGGCCAAGGCGGCGCGCGCCTCGGCCCCGCGCCCCATGTGTTGAAGGAATCGGGCGGATTCCGGAAGCATCCGCGCCATCAGGATGATGATGAGGCCGGTGGGCAGATTGAGAAACCACATGATGCGCCAGCCCCAATAGGGCTGCAGCAATTGCGACAGACCGCTCGCGGCGAAGTAGCCGCCCACGGCGCCCATGCCACCGACCAGAACAAGGCTCCATCCGCGGTGCTTTGTCGGCATGATCTCGGCGAGCAGGGCATAGGCGACCGGCAGCATGCCTCCGGCAGAAAGGCCCATCAGGAAACACATGCCGACATTCCACCAGAAGTCGGGCATCGCCCCACAAATCGACGTGCCGACAAACATCACGGCGGAAAGCAGGATTGCCGCACGCCGCCCATACAAATCCGCAAGCGCGCCCCAAACAAAGGATCCTGTGGCGGTGCCGGCGAGCGCTCCGAACGGCAGGATCGACACTGTCGCGCCGTTGACCGCGTACTCGGTGCGCATGCCCGGCGTGACAAAGCCCAGGCTCGCGGGCTTCATGATGTCGATGACCAAAGCGACGGTAAGCACGCCCATGACGATCCAATGCTCGCGCGTGAGCGGGGCGTCTTCCGGCGGCGTCAGCCGCTCGATGGGATCATGCGCGTGGGAAAGCGCCTCGGGTTTGGGAAGAAGGCCGTAGCCGGCGATGCCGACGCCGACGACAATAGCGAGCATGCCGAGATACATCCCGGCGTCCATCGGCATGCCGACGAGGACGAAATGGTTGAAGCGACCCATCCAATACATCGGCAGATGCAGAATGACGCCGATGGTGACGAGCACCCAGCCGACGCCGAAGGCCCAGGTGCTGCGCCGGCCGGAAAAATTGAAGGCGTCGGTCACGTGATTTCCCCCGCGCCTTCCGCTGTGGCAGGGCCGGGCTTTCCAGCGCAAGCCGCGGCTGGCAATCTTTGCCAATGGCCGCTAAATGTTTTCAGGAGCGCGTTGTGCAACTGGGTCTGGGCGGCGCCGCGGTCGGCAATCTCTATCGGGCCGTCACCGAGCCCGACGCCGAGGCCGCAATCCTCGGCGCCCTCGAAGGCGGGTTCGAGCTCATCGACACCGCGCCGTATTACGGTCACGGCCTTTCCGAGCTGCGTATCGGCGCCGCGCTTCGGAAATGGCAAGGACCCGCGCCACTCATCTCCAGCAAGGTCGGGCGCGTGCTCGATCCGGTCGCTCCGGGTGAGGAGGGCGATTTTGGCTTCGTCAGCCCGGCGCCCTTTCGCCCGCGCTTCGATTATTCGCGATCGGGCGTTCGCCGCAGCTTGGAGGAGAGTCTGGAGCGGCTCGGCGTCGCCAAGCTCGCCGTCGCGCTGGTTCACGATGTCGGCCAACTCACCCACGGCCAAGCGCACGCCCAAGTGCTTCGCCAAGTGTTGGACGAAGCCTTGCCCGAGCTTTGGCGTGCGCAAGGCGAGGGTCTGGTCGGCGCCATAGGCATTGGCGTCAACGAGTGCGATGTTTGCCACGAGATCCTTGCGCGCGCGCCGCTCGACTGCATCTTGCTCGCCGGCCGCTACACGCTGCTGGAGCAGCCCGCGCTGACAAGCGGGCTGCTGGATGTCTGCGCCGGACGCGGCGTTTCGGTCATGGCCGCCGGAGTATTCAATTCAGGTTTGCTGGCGACGGCGCCGACTTCAGCCAGCACCTATAACTACGCGCGAGTTCCGCAGCCGATGCTTGATCGCGCGCGGGCGATCTGGTCGCTTTGCCAGGAGCATGGCGTGGCGCCGCAAGGGGCGGCGCTGCGTTTCGCGGCGGCTCATCCTGCGGTATCGCACACGATTGTCGGCGCGCGCAGCCGCGCGGAAGTCGACGAACTCATCGCTTGGCGCGCGGCTGAAATACCGGGCGCGCTATGGACCGCGCTGAAGGCGCGCGGTTTCCTCTCGGCCGAAGCGCCCACGCCTTAGCCGTTCTTGAGCCGCGCCGTGATCGCCTTCGCCGCTTCGCGCGTGAGCTCGGTGCATTGCTCGATCGGCGGTCCCGGCGGATGGCGCGCGACAAAGGGCATGGTGATGCTGGCGATTGCACCCAGATTCTCGCCGTCATAGACGGCCGCGCCGATGTCGCGGATGCCGTCGGAGATGCGGCTCGGCTCCAGCAGGTAGCCGCGTTCGGCGGCCGCCTTGGATTCCGCAACGAACGCGTCGATCGCCTTGGCGTCAGGCGCTTTGGCCTTCCAAAGTCGCAAGAGTTCGTTCTGGCGAGCTTCCGATTGGGCGCCGAAAATTACCCGCGCCGAGGCGGAACGCAAAATCGGCACGCGATGCCCCACCCGCACTGAAAAACTCACCGCCGCCGGACTCTCGACCCGCGCGATAACGACGACATGATCGTCATCGCCGATCATCACGCCCAGGTGGCAGGATTGCTGGCTTCGTTCCGCCAGCGTGTGCATCACCGGCAATGCGGCGTCGTGCAAGTTGCGCATCGGCGGATTGCGCATGCCGAGTTCGAACAGCCGGCTGGTGATCTGGTAGCGGTCGTCGTATTCCCCCCGCGCGATGTAGCCGCGCGCCTCAAGCACGACGAGCATGCGGTAGATTTCGGTTTTCGAGCGCCCGAGTTTCTGAGCGATTTCCGGCATCGCCAAGGGCGAGGGCTGGCCAGCGAGCAATTCCAGGATTTCCAGCCCCTTATCGAGGGCCGGCGCTTTGTAGACCGCTTTCGCCAAGTTTCGCTCCCGCCGCGATTTTTGTTCCCTGATGCAGGGTTGCAGGCTTTCGCGCAAGCGTTTGCATCGTGCGCGCCTGGCGAACGAGTATTAGCGCGGGCGGACGCGGGCTGGGGGCCGGGCGCGGCGCCGAGTTCTCACGGTCAGAGCGGCGGCGTGCGCTGGGCGGCGATTTCGGCGAGAGGCGGCGCCCTCATCTTGGCTCGCGCCCAAATTGCCTGCGCAATTCCGTCTTGGCGCGTTGCAGCGTCTTCAATTGGCCCGCTGGCAGATTGTGGCCGGCGCGATTGATATAAAAGGTGAGCATCGACATCGCCGAGCGATAGGGCTCGGCCTTGCGACGGCGGCTCGTTTCCGCCGACCGTTTGAGCGAGCGCGCAATCTTCTTGGGATCGCTCCAGGTGAAGACGCCGCCATCCAGATCGAGCGCGTTGCTTTTTGTGGTGACGTCCTGGGACCACTTTTTCGTTTTGGCCGCGGGCATGTTCTCGTCCTCGGTTCCCTGGACGGCAACGGGTCCCGGGGTGCGAGGTTCCGACGCGCTCGCGCAAAAAAATCGGGCGAAGGGGCGATAGGGCGAGAACCGGAACTGCTCTCGCGTCTTTATTCTAGGAACAACAGGGAGGCGGCGGGGCGATGCAGGTTCGACTCTCATTTGATAGCTCGGCTTTCGCGGAGGAATGGCCGCGCGTGACCGATCGCTGCGCGGCGGCATTCCATGTTTTTCAGGCGCGCGACTACCTTGAAGAGTGGAGCGGCACGATGGGCCGCGCGCGCGGCGCCAAGCTTTGCTTCGTTCGCGTCGCCGACAATGAGGAACCGCTCATGCTGATTCCGCTCGCGCTGGAGCGCCGGCGCGGCGTGCGCATCGTCTGCTTTCCCGACGGCGGCGTCGCCGACTATAACGCGCCCGTGCTGTTCCCGCGCGCCGCGGCGCTCCGGTTGGCCGACATGAGCGCCATCTGGCGGCGCATCAGCGGCGCCTTGCCGCCGTTCGACGCGGCGCTGCTCGAGAAATTGCCGGGCGCCGTCGACGGCGCGCCCAATCCCTTCCGTTTACTGGCGCAGGAGGCCTACGAGGAGAGCGCCCACGCGGTCGAACTCAGCGGTGACTGGCCGTCATTCGTGGCCACACGGCTGCATCGGCCCAAGGACAGCCGGCGTAAGCGCAGGCGCTTGGCCGAACTTGGGTCGCTGCGTTTTCTCGTCGCCGCGAATGCGGACGATCGTGAGCGCCTGCTCGAGGCGCTGATCCGACAGAAGACGCGCCGCTACCTGCAGACACGGGGCATCGACGGGTTCAATCGCCCGGGCTATCGCACCTACTTTCACGCCCTGACGCGCCGCTTCGGCGAGACCGGCGAAGTGCATATTTCCGGCCTCGAACTCAATGGCGAGCCGATCGCCGTTCATTGGGGGCTGGTCACGGCGGATCGCTTCTATTGCCTCATGCTCGCCCATGCCGAGGGCGTGTGGGCGCAATATTCTCCAGGCCGCATTCTGGTCGAGGATCTCATCGCGTGGTGTTATGCGCAGGGCCTGAGCGTGTTTGATCTCGGCGTTGGCGACGCGCCCTGGAAGCAGCGGCTGGGCGAAACCCGCACGCCGTTGTGGCGTGCGCACCTGGCGCACAGCTTTGCTGGTAAGGCCTATATCGAGGCCGCGAGGCTGAAGCGTGCGCTTCGCGCCGCGTCGCGGCAGATCGATCGCGAACCGCCCAATCTAGAAGGCCGCAGGGTCGCGTAGGAACACGGCGACGGTGCGCAACATGATCATCAGATCGAGCCAGATGGACCAGTGGTTCACGTAGGCGAGATCGAGTGCGATCCGGCGCGCCACCTTTTCCTCTGTATCCGTTACCCCGCGCGCTCCCGAAACCTGCGCCAAGCCGGTGATCCCGGGGCGCGCGAAGCGGCGGCGCGTGTACGCGAGGTCGAAGCGGCGAAACTCGTGTTCATGCAGTATGGCGTGCGGCCGCGGGCCGACCAGCGACATCTCGCCTCGCAGCACATTGATGAGCTGCGGCAGCTCATCAAGGCTGAATTTGCGCAGCGTGCGGCCAATTTGGGTCACGCGCGCATCACCCTGCACCGCCTGCGCGACATTGCGCCCATCCTCAAGCGTCGACATGGTTCGGAACTTGTAGATTCGGAACACGCGGCCGCGGAATCCGGCGCGGCGCTGGCGGAAGAAGACCGGCCCCGGCGAGTCGAGCTTGATCTGAATGGCGATGCATATGAACAGCGGCGTCAGCAGCGCGAGCGCCAGAGCCGACGCGACAATGTCAAATGCGCGTTTCAGCGCGCCGCCGACTGGCTCGATCGCCAGGCGATACTCCATGCCGGCGGGCGGATAAATCCCGTGCAACGGCGCGACATCGCTCGCCGTGGGTGAAGCGGTTGCAAATCCGAGCTGCGGAAGCTGAGGCGAGGAGGCGCTCATAAAAAAGTCCAAGCACAAAAATTCGCCCCGCTCCGCGCCACCAACGTGCGCCGCAGGAACTAGTTCCGAACTGACTTGTTATGGGACAGGCGGCGGGAACGGTTGGGGCTTGGGGACGCGAACCCATGTTGGACGCCTATTCGCCGTCGCTGCCGGGGAGCGTGCTCTATCCCATCGCCGCGGTTCTGGCCATCGCGCTGTGGTTCGTGTTGCGGCGGGCGGAAGGACGCGCCGCACGCTTCGTCATCGCCGCCATGTGGCTGCGTTATGTCATGCCGGTTTTTCATGACGTGACGTTCAAGCCCGTCGTGGGCGACTTTTCGATGATGGCGCTGGTGACGACCGGCCTCTTTGGCCTTGGCTGTCTGGTTGTTCCGCCGCGCCGCTGGATGTTGAAGGCGCTGGCGCCGATCTACATCCTTCTCGGCGTAACGATTTTAAGCGCCGTCATCAACGGCGCCTATTCGGGCCTCGTCAACACGCTCATCAAATGGGGCTTCTTTCTCGTTCTTCTGCTCGGCGTCTATGAGGCGGTTCGGCGGCACGGACACGAGCGCACCGCGGGCTTCCTGCTGTGGGCGATCGCGCCGGCGCTCGTGTTCCAAGCCGCGTCGGTCGTCACCGGCGTCGCCAAGCAGAATGAGGGCGAAGGAGCGTTGAGCTATATTGGCGGATACAATCACGAGTCCGCGTTTTCGATCGTCATGGTGACCGGCGTTTGCGTTGCGGCGTTCGCCACGCGACTCAATGGAATTGCGCGCAATGTGCTAGTGGCGGCCTTTCTGGTCGGCCTCTATCTCGCCAACTACCGAACCTCCATCCTCGCCGTGGCGCCGATCGCGATCGTCTACTTCACCGTGCAGGCGGCCGGCGCATTTCGCTCGCGCGAGCGCATGATCGTCAGCGGCGTCATGCTCGGCTTTTCCGTTCTCGGCGTCGCCGCGATCGGCTTCTTGATGCGGGACCGCTTTGCGGACTTTGCGACGGTGCTGCACGGAACGCCGATCTTCCAGTCGCCCGAAGATTTCACGGCTTCGCAACGAACGTTGTTCTCGTCGCGTCTCTATTTGTGGAGCCAGTATCTCGACGCGTTCTCCAGAGGCGGGCTTGAGCACCAGTTCTTCGGCTTCGGTCCCGACGCCTGGCGCAATGAATTCGCCATCTACGCTCACAACACGTTCATTTCGACGCTCTACGAAACCGGCGCCCTAGGCGCGGGGGCGCTGCTCTATCTTTGGGGCGCCATGGCGTTCGCGAGCCTTCGCGCCGAGGACGCGCTGGTGCGGTTCAAGTTGCTGGCTTCGCACCTTACTTTCGTGCTCGTCAACATGGCGACGATGGGACAATGGCTGCTTGAAGGGCTGATGTTCTATGCGTTCGTCTGCGGCGTCACGCTGGCGCAAACGCGGGCCGCGATCGTCCTCGAACAACCGCAGGCGCCGCCGCACCGCGCGGCGGCGCGCCGCTTCGCCATGGCGCGCGCGCGCCACCGGATCTGATCGCCATGGCCGATTATTTTTACACCAAGCACGGCGAGGGGCGCCGGCGCGGCGCCGGCTGGCGCGATTCGCGCCCGTTCGCGCTGCTGGCCAATGATTTGCGCGACGCGCGCCCTGGCGACCGCTTCGCCATTGGCTTTCCGAACTTCGGCGAAAACCCCGTGGATTGGACGGGCGCCAATCTCGTCGTGCAGCGGTCCGGCGCGCCGGGACGGCCCATACGCATCGAGGCAGGTTATGGCGTGGGGCAAGCGGAGCTTCGCGCGGCCCGCGGCGCCGGCGGCGCTTTCTTTCTCGCGCCGAACTCGATGCGTGCGCGCGTCGGCGCGCCGCTCCGGATCAACGGCGCGTCCTACGTGGAAGTGTCCGGGCTTCGCGTCGACGGCGCATCCGCGGACGGCGTGATCAAGTTCGGGCCCGGCGCCTCCAACAATGTCGCGCTGCGCGGTTTCAGCGTGCGCAATGCCGGGCGCGCGATCGAGACTGATCGAGGCGCGCAGATACGCAATCTGCTCGTGGAAGATTGCGACGCCTTCGCGCTCAGCCGCGGCTTCGCGCGCTTCTGGCAATTGGACCAATCGGTGCTTCGCAATCTCACGCTGGACGCCAATCGAGTCGATCTGGGCGGCGGCAACGTCACGCAGCTCATTGCGGTGGCGGCGGGAAGCGAGGTTCGCTTCGAAAATATCCAGTTCCGCAACGCGGTGAACACGCGCGATTACGTCCAGGGCGATGGGCTCGTCTGTGAGCGCGGCACGCGGCGCTTCGTTGTGCGCAATTGCCACGCCGAGGGTATGGGCGATGGCGGCTTTGATTTGAAGACGACGGATGTCACGGTTGAGGATTGCACGGCGGCTGCGTGTAAGTACGGCCTGCGCATCTGGTCGATGGGGCGCAACGTCGTGCGCCGCTGCGTGATTCGCGATCCGCGGCGCTACGGTGCGCAAAGCGGCGCTTGTGTCGAGGCGCACGGACGCGCCGAGTTCACCGATTGCCAGTTCGAAGCTGGCGCTGGCGCCGCGATCTTCCGCTTGTCAACGGGCGGGGAGGGCCCCCCGGCGCTGCGCGTGACAGGCGGCGCGATCCGCCTCGAGAACGGAGCGGAGCTCGTGAGCGGCGATCGCGAGGGCGGCGTCGAGCTGGTGAATGTGGCGGTTAACGGGCATGCGCGCAGCGGACATTTCAGCGCCGGCCAAAGGCTCGGCGGATGAAGATCCTAATCGCCAACTACCGCTATTTCGTTTCAAGCGGGCCCGAAAGATATCTCTTCAATCTCAAGGCCCGCCTCGAGGCGGCCGGCCACACCGTCGCGCCGTTCTCCGTACGCTATGCGCGCAACGCGGCGACGCCTTACGATCGCTATTTCGTGTCGCCGCTGGCTGGCGAGGACGAGGTGTATTTCGATCAGCACAAATCCTCGCTGCGCGCGCTGGGCAAGACCATGGCGCGCCTGTTCTATTCGCACGAGGTCGAACGCGCCGTCATGCGCATGGCCGATGAGGTGAAGCCGGACGTCGCCTACGTGCTCTACTATCTGCGCAAGCTTTCTCCATCCCTGCTCGTGGGTCTGAAGAAGCGGCGCGTGCCGATCGTCGTACGTCTGTCGGACTATGGCATGTTCTGTCCGGAGCACCATTGCCTGCGGCATGGAGCGCCTTGCACGGCCTGTCTGACCGACGCAAGCGCAAGCGTGCGCTACGCCTGCGTCAAGGGCAGTCGTGCGATTTCCGCCGTCGACGCCGCAGCGACGGCCTTCCATCGCTGGCGGCGCTATTTCGATCTGATCGATGCGTTTGTCGTAACCAACACGTTCATGCAGAGCCTGATGGTCGAGGCCGGCGTTGCGCCGGAGCGGCTTTTTTGCGCGCCGACGTTCACTGACACCGAGGCATTTCATCCGCCGGCGGAAGATCGGCGCGACTACCTCCTATGTCTGGGCCGGCTCGATCCGCCCAAGGGCGTCGAGGTGTTGATCGACGCAATGGCCCTGCTCAAGCGGCGCCTGGGTGCAAGCACGCCGCGACTCAAAATCGTCGGCGCAGGACATCAGGCCGACTATGTCGCGCGTTTGCATGCACTCGCCGCGGAACGAGCCGTGACCGATGTCGTCGAGTTCTGCGGTGAAGCGTCGCCGAACGCCGCCGCGGATCTGTTCAGGGGCGCGCTGGCGACCATCATTCCCGCTGTTTGGTTCGAGAACCTGCCCAATTCGTTGATCGAGAGCATGGCGTGCGGCACGCCTGTCATCGCCTCGCGCATTGGCTCGCTTGCGGTTTCAGTCCGCGATGACGCGGACGGCCTGCTCGCGGACCCGGGAAGCGCGGCTGATTTCGCGGCCAAAATCGAACGGCTCGTCGGCGACGCCGGCCTGCGCGCGCGACTCGGCGCGGAAGCGCGCCGCTCGGCGCTGACCCGGTTCTCAGCCAGCGCCCATGTCTCCCGGCTGCTCAATCTTTTCGCCGCCGTCGGCGCGCGGCCTGCGGCCCGCGCATCGCTCAACATAACCACACGTTCAATCGGAGAGGCTTCATGAAAATCATGGTGACGGGCGCCAACGGCTTCGTTGGGATGGAGGCGGTGCGCCAGTTGTGGCGCGATCACGAGGTGCTGGCGGTCGATAGCCTGCGTTACGGGCCGTGGCGGTTCTCCGAAGAGGAGATGCAAGGGTTCGACGTCGACGCCAGCGATCTGCGCGACCGCGCCGCCGTCGAGCGCCTGATGCGGACCTTCGAGCCGGACGCCATCATCCACCTGGCGGCGATCCATTTCATTCCCGAATGCGAGCGTCTGCCCGATGAAGCGGTGTCGATCAATATTCAGGCGACCAACAATCTGCTCAATTCCGCGCCGCGGCGAAGCCGGTTCGTGTTCGCTTCGACCGCCGCCGTGTATGCGCCCAGCGACGTCGCGCATCGCGAAAGCGACATTCTCGGGCCGATGGACGTCTATGGCCACAGCAAGCTCGCCGCTGAGAATTTCGCGGAATATTTCATGTCGACGCGAGATTTCGAGGCCGTCATCGTGCGCCTGTTCAACGTGGTGGGGCGCGGCGAAACCAATCCGCACGTGCTCCCGGAAATCATCGCGCAGCTTCGGCGCGGCGAGCGGCGCCTTTCGCTGGGCAATATCCATCCAAAGCGTGACTACATCCATGTGAGCGACGCCGCGCGCGGGTTCATCGCGGCCGCCGTTCAGCCCTATCCGGCCGAACTCGGTTCCGTTCCGGTGGTCAATCTCGGCTCCGGCGTTTCTTATTCGGTGCGTGAGATGATCCATCTGCTCGAGGATGTGGTTGGCGCGCGCATCGCCGTGGAGATTGACCCGGCCAAGGTGCGCAAGGTCGACCGCCCGCAGCTTTTGGCCGACAACACGCGCATGCGCACGCTGTTCGATTGGGCGCCAGCGTACGATTTGCGCGCGGCTCTGGCGGAAACTTGGGCCGAGGCGCCGCGCAAGCGTCCCGCCGGCGTCGCCGAGACGATCGACGCTGCGCATCCGCAAGCTTAGCCGGAACCATCGTGTTCGGTTCGCATTGTCGCGGCAAAGGAGCAGCGGCAATGCGGATCGCGCAATTGGGAAGTCGCGGCATTCCGGGGCACATGGGCGGCGTCGAACGCGTGATCGAGGCGGTCGCGCCGCGTTTGGTCGAGCGCGGTCACGATGTCACTGTCTATTGCGCCGACTGGGCCCCCACGCGAGTGCGCGATTATCACGGCGTGACTCTGAAACACGTTCCGAGCCTCCGCCATCAGTATTTCGATACAATCGGCCGCTCCGCGCTGGCGACGTTGCGCGAGATCGTCGGCGCGTCGGACGTCGTGCACTATCACGGCAGCGGGTCTGCGCCGCTTGCGCCGCTGGCGCGCCTTTTCGGCAAAAAGGTGGTCGTGACGGTCCACGGTCTTGATTGGCAGCGGCGAAAGTGGAACTGGGCGGCGCAGCAGTTTTTGCAAGCCGGCGAATGGGCGGCGGTGAAAGCGCCGCATCGCACGATTGTCGTCGGTGAAGGTCTGCGCCGCGAATTGCGCTCGCGCTACGGCGCCGATCCGCAGGTCATTCCCAACGGCGCCGAGGCGCGCCCGAGGCGTGCGCCGGACAAGATCCGCGCGCACGGTCTCCGCGGCGACGATTATTTTCTCTACCTCGCGCGGATCGTGCCGGAGAAGCAGCCGCATCTCCTGATCGAGGCTTTCCGCGCGATGGACGATCGGCGCGGGCTGAAACTCGTCGTCGCGGGCGCGGATTGGCATTCGAAGGACTACGCCGAGCGCGTGCGCAAGCTCGCCGCAGAAACAGACGATGTGCTGTTCCTCGGCGCGGTGGATGAACCGACGCTCGAGGAGCTCTATTCGAACTGCCGGGCCTATGTGTTGCCTTCGGAAGTGGAGGGCATGTCGCTGTCCTTGCTCGACGGGCTGGCCTATGGGGCGTGCAATATTTGCAGCGACATCCCCGCCAACATCGAGGTCGTCGCCGACACGGGCCTGTTGTTCCGCTGCGGCGACGTCGGCGATCTTCGCGACAAGCTCGATCGCGCGGCGCGGGACGAAGCCGAGGTGCAGGCGAGGCGTCATGCCGCGCGACGGCGCATGAGCGAAGATCTCAGCTGGGACAGGATCGCCGACGCCTGGGATTCGCTTTACCGCGAATTGGCGCGCAAAAGCTAGGCCGCGCGCGGGCGCGCCTTCATGTGAGGGGGAAGCCGTAGCGGGCGATCATGTTTCGGATTTGCACATCGTTGGCGCCGTCGGGTGCGGCGTTGACGCGATGCAGCGAGAACGTCTGACTCGAAGGCCACGTGACCATGTCGCGGCGCGGGCCGACCCGGCGGACGAGAGCGCCCGCGCGCCGCACCATCCAGTAGAGCCAGATGTCGTCCGCCGTGGGACAAAGCCGGGTGAATGAGGTCACATCGCGCACATCGTCGTGCAGTGTTCCCGGCGGGAACAACACGCCGCCAATGCCAGTGGGAAAAAGCAGGGGCGAACTTTCACGCGCGCGCACGTCATGACGCCAGGCGCGATAGGGCAGGGGCAAGCCGGCGGCGTCCAGACCAATGCCATGCGCACGGTGGCATAGCGCCTCGCGCCGCTGCGGATCGTAGGCGGCGCACGCTTCTTCAAGCCAGGTCTCGGGGTAGTAGACGTCATCGTCCGCCGTGGCGACGAAAGCATCCGGAAATGCGGCCAAGGTCGGGATGATTTTCTTGAAGGAGCGCAGATCCTCGGTGAACTCAATCGTGAGCCCGTAACGCGTCAATGCACGCACGTCTTCCGGCAATTCGGGCGCGTCGCCGTGCGCGATCCAGAGGATGACATCATCGGCGGCGACGGTTTGCGACAACAGGCATTTGAGCGTCGCGGCCAGCGTTGGAAAGCGCGGCGGAAACGAGGTCAGCGAAACCACGAGGCGTCCGGGCAGCGCGTGCCGCCGCGGTTGCGGACGCCGATCGGGCCAGGTCCAGTCGATTAGACGCTGCAGGCAGGCGCCCTTCAGCGCACGGGGGATGCTGCGCGGGCTGCGACGCACGATCCCGGCCGCGCGCCGCGCCCGCGTCAACCAGTCCGAACCGACCGAGGCGCCAAGCGCCACGGTGCGATCATGCATTGTAGTATCCCTTGCCGGCGTCGACGTAGTAGAGCGAATCCGAATGCGAATACCGGCCCGGAGCTCTGGGGTCGATGCAATTGAGCGCGACGCCGGTGACGCTCGCTCCGGTCGCTTCGATTTGGTGGATGGCGGAAGCCAAGGCGCGCGTCCGTGTCTTGCGCCAGCGTCCAAGCAAGATGACCATGTCGGAAAGAGCCACAAGCGCGCGGGTCTCGGCCACGGCCAGCACCGGCGCGCAATCCAGCACGACAAGATCGTATTCCGCGGCGAGTTCATCCATCAGCTTCTTCATCGCCGGCGAACCGAACACGTCATGCAAGGGCGTATCGGTCGCGGAGAGGGGAAGCACGTGCGTGCCGGCGCCTTCGTCGCGCCCGATTACGGATCGCCAGTTTTGCTGGCCGGACAGCACTTCGAGCAGCCCGGCGCGGGGAGCGATGTCGAGAATGTCATTGAGCGAGCGGCGGCGCACATCGCAATCGATCAGAATCACCTTTTCGCCGGACATGGCCGCGACGCGGGCGAGGCAGAGCGCGGCCGTGGTCTTGCCCTCGCCCGGAAGCGCCGAGGTCACCGCGACGATCTTGTGGCCTTGCCGTCCTTGCGAATAGACGATCGAGGCGCGCAGCACGCGGAACGCCTCGGCGAAGGCGGAGAGAGGATTGGCGAGCAAGTAGCCGCTCGGATGGCGCTCGCGCAGAGGTAGGTTGCGCAGCACCTTGCGCGGCATCACGGGAATGGAAGCGACCGCCGGAAGGCCGACCCCCCGCTCGACATCATCGGCGCTGCCGAGCGTATCGTCGAATTGATGCACGAGCATCCCGGCGATCAGGCCGACGACCAGGCCGAGTATCGCCGCGATGGCGAGCGAGAGAGAGAGTTTGGGCGAGGCTGGCGCGGCCGGCGGCGTCGCCAGAGACAGAAGCCGCGTCGACGGCGTTAGCACGCCTTGGTCGGATATCTCGTGCGCGCGCTGGAGAAAGCTCTCGTAAACGGCGCGCGCGCCCGCGGCTTCGCGATCGAGCTCGTTGAGCTGCACTTGGTCCGCGCCGTTGTTGAGCAGCCGGCCCTGGACGGCCGCCAGATGGCCCTGCAGCGAGGCAAGGCGCGCCCGCGCCACTTCCTCTTCGCTCTCGAGGCTTGAGGAGATGCGGGCGATCTCGCTGCCGATCTGCCGTTCGATGTCGGCGCGCTCGGCGCGCACGTTTTGCAGCGCCGGATGGGCGTCGCTGTAGCGCGATTCCATGTCCGCCTGACGCCGCGCGACGTCGGCCTCGCGGGCGCGAAGATCGCGGATGGTCTCTGAGCTGATCACGCCGGCGATCATATCGGGCGAACTGCCCGACGAGATCATGGAGCGGACTTGCCGGTAGCGCGCCTGCTTTTCCGCAAGATCGGTCTGCGCGTTGGTGACGGCGATCTGCGCGTCGCGAATCTGCTGTTCGGTCAGTGTCGCGCCTTGCGCCGTCAGCAGGCCGTGCTGGGCCCGATAGGCTTCGGCGGCGGCTTCTTTGGCGTTCAATTCGACGCGCAATTCCTGCAGGCGCTGCGAAAGCCACGCGCTCGCCTGCTGCGAGGCGCGCTGTCCTTGTTCGATCTGTTCGAGTTGATAGAGGCTGATCAGCGTATTGGCCATCAGCGCGGCCTTGGCGGCGCTGCGCGCCGTCACCTTGACGTCGATGACGTGGGTCATGCCGTTGCGGTGGGCGTCGATGGCGCCATGGACGCGTTCGATCACGGCTGGCGTCAGCGGCGCATTGGCGCCGCGTACGGCCGCCTTGTTCCACTCCGGATCGTTGTTGAGATGGAGAGCCTGCGCCAAGCGCTCGGCCATATGTCGCGAATTAAAGACTTCCGCCTGCGAGTCCACGAAAGTCGAATCCGGCGACACGTCGCTGAGCTGCTGTTGAGGGTCGACGACGCGATCCTGGCGCGGATCGATCATCACCTGCGCTGTCGCTTCGTATTTTGGCGGCTGCATCAGCAAATAGCCCGCCACGCAGACGCCCACCGCGGCTGCGACCGAAAGAATCACGCTGGCGCGCCTTTGCAGCACCTCGACAATGCCGGAGAGGCTGAGCTCGTCGTTCTGCATCGCGCCGGAGGGTTGGCGCGCGATGGGCAACGGATCATAAGTGGCGATATTCATGCCGGGACTCCGCGAATGGCGTTCGGCAAGCGCGGGCACAGCGACGCGGGCGCGCGGGCGAGAAAATCGAATGACATGTCGTCCCCTGACTATGCTCGCGAATATCCGGCCGTTCTTGCCGTGAGAAACGAAACAGACGTTCCCTCAAGCCGCGCCGCGGTTAAGACGCCGGTCGCATAGGCGCCGGTGTCGATCGCAATGCGCGAGCCTTCTATTGTTGGCGCGCGCACAGGCGTGTGCCCGTGCACGACACAATGGCTCGTGGGTTTTGTATTCTGCAAAAAGCGATCGCGGATCCAAAAGAGATCGCTGTCGGTCTGGTCCTTGAGCGGCTTGGCGGGGTCTATGCCCGCGTGGACGAACAGATAGTCGCCGGCCTCCACATAGCGCTCGAGCTCGGCCAGGAACCGCGCATGCGCCTTCGGCATGCGGTCGCGCAGCGCTTCGCCGGCGTCGGCGATCGCCGCCGGATTGTTGGCGCCGGGGGGCGGTGGACGCACGCCGTAGGAGGCAAGCGTGTTGGCGCCGCCATGGGCGAGCCAGGTCCGCGCGCGCACCGGATTGCGGCAGAAATCGAGCATCAATTGCTCATGGTTGCCTTTCAGGAACCGGCGCTCGAAGCCGAAGGGCCTGCCGGCGAGCAGAAGGTCGAGGACGTCTTTGCTATCGGGGCCGCGGTCGATGTAGTCGCCGGCGAACACGACCATCGGCGTATCGCTCGCTTCGCCTTCGGCCAGCTGCTCAAGGTCGCGCAGCAGCTTTTCCAGAAGATCGGCGCGTCCATGCACGTCGCCGACGGCGAAACCCAAACGTCCGGCGGGAAATGCCGGGAGACGCTTGGCTCGTGACTTTGAAATCCGCATGCCGCCGGTCCCGGAACATGCGCGCCACCGAGTGAGCGCGCACCCGCTCGGCGAAACGTTCGCAGGCGCCGCATGTTCCGAGATGAGAAACAACTCATTAACCGCACGGCGGTTTGCGCGCTCTCATCCAGCCTTTTGTTATTCTGGAGGGGAACTTTATTCGGCCGCGGCGGGCGCCGGGGCGTGAACATCGCCGCCGCGGCCAAACAATCGGCGCACGAGCCGCTCAAGCCGATCGAACAGGACGAAGATCGCCGGGACGTAGACTAGGCTCAGCATCGTTGAAACGAACAGTCCGCCAATCACCGCGACGCCCATCCCTTGCCGAAGCGCGCCGTCGACGCTGAACCCCGAAGCCGCGGGCAGCATGCCCGCCGCCATCGCGAAGGTGGTCATGACGATCGGCCGGGCCCGCTTTTCGCCCGCCTCCATCAGCGCCTGATCGCGCGGCATGCCGCGATGCATTTGTTCGATGGCGAAGTCGACCAGAAGGATCGAGTTCTTGGTGACGATGCCCATCAGCATGATGATGCCGATCAACACGAACAGCGACAACGGCTGGTTGGCCACCAGCAGCGCCGCGAACACCCCGCCTAGCGCCAGCGGGAATGCAGTCATGATGGTGAGCGGCTGCACGAAGTCGCGGAACAGCAACACCAGCACGCCGTAGATGAGCAGAATCCCCCAGAGCAGGGCGGTGCCGAAGGAGGAGAACATGTCCACGGTCTGCTCGGTGTCGCCCGAGGTGACGAGTTGCACTCCGCCGCCGGGATTGGCTTCGGGGAGGTGAAACACCTTGTTCTGGGCGGCGCCGATATCGCCTCGGACGACGTTGGCCGAGACGGTGACCGAGCGCTGCCGGTCCCGGCGCTCCACGGAGGCCTCGCCAAGTCCGAATGAGACGTCGGCCACCGCGTCCAGCCGCACCGGCGCGCCCGTGGTGGATTGCACCGGCAGCGCGCGGATCACATCGAGGTTTCCGCGCTGATCTGTGCGAATGAGCACGCGGATGGGAATTTGTCGGTCGGTCAGATTGTAGCGCGGCAGATTCTGCTCGACGTCGCCGCTCGTGGCGATGCGCACGGCGGAAGCGAGGGTCGCTGAATTCACCCCGAGACGGGTCATGTCGTCGACGCGGGGATGGATTTGCAGTTCGGGCCGCTGCAGCGCGGCCGAGGAACGCACGTCCGCCAGCTCAGGCAATCGCTTCATGGCGGCGACCAGCCGGTCGCCGGCGGCGATCACTTGGTGCGGGTCCTGGCCGACGAATTGCACTGTGACGTCGGCGCCGCTCGATCCGCCCTGATCATTGATGAACGACACGCGGTAATCGGGGAATTGGGCGAACACCGGCCGCAGCTCTTGCTGCACCTCGTACGAACTGCGCGAGCGCTCGTTTCGTTCGGCCAGCATGTAGAAGATTTGTCCGGTGCTGGCCGAGCCGTCCGTGCCGCTGATCGAAGTGAAGACGTTGCGGACCTCCGGCACGCTGCGCGAAGCGGCGGCGATGCTCTGCAGCGCGCGGTCGGCGTCGACCAGGGGCGTGCCGGGCGGGATTTCGACATTGGTCTGCACGATGCCGTTATCGATGCGCGGGATGAACGTGAACGGCACGAGCGGCGCCAGCGCGACCATCGAGAAGATAAAGAACACGATGCCTGCGATGGCCGTCCACGCGGGACGGCGGATCGAGAAGCCGAGCACCTTGTGATAAATGGCGCTGACGTCGCCGTGTTTTTCGACCTCACCCTTGTCTTTGAGGAAATAGGCGCACATGAGCGGCGTGATGAGGCGCGCGACGACAAGCGAAAAGAACGTCGCGATGGCGACCGTCAACCCGAATTCCTTGAACCATTGGCCGGTCTGGCTGCCCATGAACCCGACCGGCAGGAACACGGCGATGATGGAGGCGCTGGTGGCGACAACGGCGAGGCCGATCTCGTCGGCGGCCTCCATGGCCGCGTGATAAGGGTCCTTGCCCATGCGCATGTGGCGGACGATGTTTTCGATCTCGACGATGGCGTCGTCCACGAGCACGCCGGCGACGAGCGCGAGCGCGATCAGCGTCATCATGTTGAGCGTGAAGCCGAGCGCTTGGATCGCCATGAAGGTCGGGATCACCGCCAGCGGAATGGCGGCCGCGGCGATCAGCGTCGAACGCCAGTCGCGCAGGATCAGCAGCACGACAAGGCAGGCCAGCACGGCGCCTTCCCACAGCGCGTTGATCGAACTCTCGTGCATGCCCTTGATGAAATCCACCGGCGTGAACACGAGGCGGAAGTGCATGCCCGGATGGCTCTTCTCCACCTCGTCGAGCTTCGCCTTCACATCGTCGAACACCTGGATTTCGCTTGCGCCCTTGGCCCGCTGGACCATGAACGAGACGACCGGCTGGCCGTCGAAGCGGGAAATTTCCGAGAGATCGCTGGACCCGTCCGTCACCGCGCCGAGATCGGCGAGACGCACGCTGCGTCCGTCGGCGGCGGTGATGCGCGTCTCGGCGAGCTGGGCGATGCTTTGCGCGCTGCCCAGCGTGCGGATCGACTGAGCCTGGCCGCCGACCTCGGCCTGGCCGCCCGGCATATCCGCATTCTGCGCGCGCAATTGCTGGCTGACGGAATCGGCCGATATGCCGTAGGCGGTGAGGCGCTCGGGATCGATCTCGACACGAACCTCCCGGTCGACGCCGCCCGTGCGGGTGATCTGGCTGACGCCGCGGACGGCCAGCAACTCGCGCGACAGATCGTTGTCGATGAACCACGAGCGTTCCTGGTCGCTCATGCCCTGAGCTTCGACGGCGTAATAGGCGATCGGCTGCGAGGAGAAATCGACGCGCGAAATCTGCGGCTCGGTGATGCCCGCGGGAAGATCGGGGCGGATGCGCGTCACGGCGTCGCGTGCGTCCTCCACGGCGCGCGAGAGATTGGCGCCGATCTGCAGCTCGACTTGCGTCTGCGAGACGCCGGGCGTCACCGTACTGGTCACGCGGTGGACGCCTTGCACGCCGGTCAGCGCCGATTCGACGCGCTGCGTGATCTGCGTTTCCATCTCCGCCGGCGCGGCGCCCGGCTCCGCCACGGTCACCACGAACATCGGCATTTCGATGTTCGGCAGCTGGTTCACGGGCAGGCTGAAATAGGCCATGAGACCGCCGAACACGAGTGCGGCGATCAGCACGATCGGCGGGATCGGATTGCGGATCGCGCCCGCGGAGATGTTCCAGGCCATCGATGGTTATCCGTTGCTGCGGCCGCGGAGATCGAGTGCGGCGCCGCCGCCGGCGCGTTCGATCGGGCGAACGCGGTCGCCGCTGCGCAGGAACGACGCGCCGGCGCCGACGATGCGATCCTCGGCCTTGAGACCGGAGACGATTTCGATCCAGTCCTGGTCGCGCTGGCCCAGGGTCACCGCTGTCTTGATCGCCCGATTCTGGCCGTCGATCACGAACACGAACGGCTGCCCCGCTTCGTAAAGCACCGACGTCTGCGGCGCGGCGAGCACGCTGCGCGTCCCGAGCGGCAGTTCGCCGCTCAGATGCATGCCGGCGCGCACTTGCGTGCGCAGCGGCAACGCGAACAGCGCTTCGCCGGTGCGCGTGCGGCTGTCGATCGAGGCCGGCTTGCGGCTCAGCGTGCCCTGGACGCGAGATCCGTCCACCAGCTGAAAGCTCGCGACTTGCCCATCCTGCAGCGCCAGCACATCGGCCTCGGCGATTTGCGCGGCGACCTCGAGGGCGTCGCCGCCGGCAATGCGGAACATCTCTTGTTGATCCACCATCGCCCCGAGTTCCACCGAACGCGAAATCACCGTGCCGGCGATGGGCGCGCGCACATATCCGCCCTGCAGGCGGGCGTTGACCTCCGCGAGCTGCGCACGCGCCGCGGCGAGCTGTGCGTCGGCGGCGGCCGCCGCCGCGCGGCGTTGCTCGATGGCTTCGGTCGAAAGCGCGCCGGAATCGCGGATGGATTCAGCGCGCTCGTATTCGCTGCGTGCGCGGATTTGCGCTGCCTCGGCATTGGCCACGTTGGCTTGCGCGGCGCTGAGCTGCGCCGTGGAGAGGGCGGTGTCGAGCCGCGCCAAGGGCTGGCCGGCTCGCACGCGATCGCCCGCGTCGGCCAACAATTGCAGCACGCGTACGCCGGAGGCCGGCGCGAAGACGTGGATGTCACGCTGCGGCCGCGCTTCGCCGGTGATGCTGATGACGGGGTGGAATTCGTGCGCCGCGACGCGCACCGCCGACACGGCGAGCGCGGAATCGACCGGCGGCGCCTTGGCGCCGGGCCGCGGCCAGTGGGAAATCGCGTAGATCACGGCGATGACGCCCACGCCCACGATCACGGCGTTGCGGATGAGCCTGCGCTGCCGTTTTGCGCCGTCGGCGTCTTCGGGCTTCTGATCGAGCGGATTGGGCGCGGGCTGCGCCTCGCCGCGCTGAAACAAGCGCTTGATGAAAAGTTCCGGCTTCATCCGCCCAACCCCAAATACCGCAACGCGAATTCACGAAAACGTTCGACTGACACATCGACATCCAATTCGCCCAGCATGGCGCTGCGCAGGCCAATTCCTGTCATCGTCGAAAACAGGACATGCGCGGCCTCGATCGGGTCGAGGCTCGGATCGGCCTCGCCACGTCCTTGCGCGGCGCGAATGGCCTCGGAACAGAGCGTCACGCTCAACGCGTCGGCGCGAGACAAGGTTCGGCTGAGAAGCGGATCGCGCGCCGCTTCCGCGAACAGGTCGGCCACCAGCGCGCCATCCGCCGCGGCATGGCCGAAGAAGCCGCGCGCCATGGCGCAAAGGGCCTGATCCAGACCTTCAGCGGTCTCGGTCTGGCTGAGCATCGCGTTGAAGGCGCGGCACTCGTCCTCGCCGATGGCGGCGATGATGTCGGCCTTGGAGTCGAAATAACGGTAGAGCGCCCCTGGGCTGAGCCCGGCCTCGGCGCAGATTTCCTGCATCGTCGCCTGATGGAAGCCGCGGCGGCGAAAGCAGCTCATGGCCGCCTCCAGGATCTGCCGCCGGCGGCGCTCCGCCAGGAGGGGGTCGGCCAGACGGGCCATTCCGTATCCTTGCCTTGAACGAACTTGGGTGCGCTGCATATAAAGCGAGCGTTCGTTCTACAAATGTTAAACGGGCCGGCTTACGTCAAGCCCCGGAAGCCTGGAGAACGACGCGGCTTAACCCTTTGTGAGGTCGGATGTTTGGTCAGCGCGGTTGGATGAGGGGACAGGGACCGGCCGGAGCCATGGCGGCGCTCGCGCTTGTGTGCGCCTGCTCAACGATGCCAGCCGAGCGCGCCGAAGCGCCGCCGCTGCCCTCCGCCTGGCGCGACGCGCCGACGGGCGCGGACCTTCCGGTCACCGATTGGTGGACCCAGTTCGATGATCCTTTGCTGGATCGGCTGGAAGCCGAGGCGCTGAGCAGCGGCCCCGATGTCCAACTCGCCATTTCGCGATTGCGCCAGGCGCGGGCGCAGTCGCGGACGACCGTCACGCAGTATCTTCCGCAGCTCACCCTGACCGGCCAGGGCCAATACACGCGCGCGCTCGACGACGCCTCGCTGCCGATGGCGGGCGGGGGGTCGGAGACCGTGCAGATGGTCGGCGCCTGGGGTCCGCAGGTGACGTGGGAAGTGCCGCTGTTCGGGCGCATCGAGGCGGCGGCCGCGGGGGCGCGCGCCAACAATCGCAGCGCGCTTGCCGATCTGCGCGCGGCGCGCGTCGCCGTCGCGGCGGATGTGGCCCAAGCCTATGTCGATCTCCGCGCCGCCCGTGCGAGCTATGCGGCGCTGACCCAATCCGTCGACAGCGCGGACCAATTGGCCCGCATTCTCGAAACCGGCGCTGACGCGGGCCTCACCGCGCCCGCCGACGCCGCCAATGCGCGCCGCCTCGCCGAAACGGCGCGCGCGCGCTTGCCTGGCCTTGAGATCGAAGCGCGCCGCGCGGAAAACGTGCTGGCGGTGTTGCGCGGGCTTTCGCCCGGAACCGAGCCGGAAGACGTGGCGCAGGCGTTCGCGGCGACCACCGACAACGTGCCCTCTCTGCCCTTGCGCCAAGCGCCCGCGGCGCCCGCCGACCTCTTGCGCCTTCGTCCCGATGTGGCGCGCGCGGAGGCGCAGGCGCTGCTGGCGGCGGCGGCGCTTGGCTCGGCGCGTTCGGATCTGTTTCCGCAGCTCAATCTCACCGGCACATTGTCGGCGACCAGCAATCTGGTCGGGTCGGCGCTGCCGGCGGGGGAGGGCCGTCAGGTGACGGCGACACCTTTCATTTCCCTTCCGCTGTTCGATTGGGGTCAGCGCTTTGCCCAAGTCGGCGTCCGTCACGAACAATTCGCGCAATCGCTCATCCTCTACAAGCAGACGGTGACGCAGGCCGTCGCCGAAGCCTCGAACGCACTCATCTCATTGAGCGGCGGGGAGCGGCGCCTTGAGGCTTCGCGCGCGGCCGAGACCGCGGCGCAAGCCAGCGACCGCGGCTCGCGCGCGTCCTACGAGGCGGGCATTCAAAGCCTCGCCGACCGCCTGCAGGTCCAGCAGCAACTGATCGACGCGACGCTGTCGCGCATCGATGCGGAGCATCAGCAGGCCAGCGCCGCCATCGCCGTCTATCGCGCCTTCGGCGGCGGACCCGCGCTGAACTAGCGCGCGCTGCGGTTCACGCGCGGTCGAGCAGGCGCCGCGTCGCCGCATAGCTCGCCGTCGCCGAGGCGATCGGATCGGGCGCGTCGTCGCGTTCGACGAAATAGTGCTCGAAAGGCACGCGCGCGAAAATCTCCGCGAAATCGATCGTACCCGCGCCGACATCGGCCATGTTGCCGGCGGTATCCATGTCCTTCACGTGGCACATCGTGATGCGGTCGCGATGCGCCTCAAGGAACGGCAGCGGATCGACCCCGCCCTTCTTCACCCAATAGAGGTCGGCCTCGAAATGCACGAGGCTCGGCTCCGTGCGTTCAAGCAGCACGTCGTACGGCGTCTGACCCTCGATGGGATGAAACTCGAAATCGTGGTTGTGATAAGCAAGGCGGACGCCATAGGCCCGCGCCTGCTCGCCGAAGCGATTGCAGACGTCGGCCCAAGCGCGGAACTGATCGAGCGTGCGCTCCTCCGGAGGCAGCCATGGAAACACGATCCATTGGTGGCCGATCGTCGCCGCGGCTTCGAGCGTCGGCAGGGCGTGGTCGCGCAAGAGATCCCGCGCCACGTGCGCGCTGGGCGCGGAAAGGCCGATGTCGGCCAGCATCTGTTTCACCTGCTGCGGGGATCGGTTGAAATAGCCGGCGAACTCCACTTCGTCGTATCCGATTTCGCGGATGCGTCTCAGCGTGCCCGGCATGTCCTCCTGCATTTGCGCGCGCACCGTATAGAGCTGAATGCCCACTTTGCGATCCGGTCGCGCCGCGGAAGTCTCTTGCGCGCATGCCCCGGCGAGCGCGAACGCGCCGCCGCCGGCAAGCAACGATCGGCGCGAGGGCGATGTGAATTTCATCAGAGCGCTCCTTGTTGCATGAGGTCGGCCGCATGGTTCGCCGCGCGCGCGGAGAACATCATGTAGCTCAGAGACGGGTTTTGACACGCGCCCGAAGCCATGCACGCGCCGTCGGTGACGAACAGGTTGGGCACGTCGTGCGCCTGGTTCCATCCGTTCAAGACCGAGGTCGCGGGATCGCGGCCCATGCGCGCGGTGCCTGCTTCGTGAATGCCGAAACCGGGACCGGCGGGGCCTTCGGCGCGGCCGATCCTGATGTCGGTGCAGCCCATCGCCTTCAGCATCTCTTCGGCGTCGTCGTAAGCCTGCGCGATCAGCTTGTGGTCGTTGTCGCCGTAGGTGCAGTCGATCACGAGCAGGGGAATGCCCCACTTGTCCTTGCGTGTGCGGTGCAGCGTGACGCGATTGTCCGGCCGAGGCAGCATTTCGGCGAAACCGCCCATGCTGAGCGTCCATTTGCCGGGCGTGCGCAAGCGCGTCTTGAGTTCTTCGCCGACGCCGGGCTGCCAGCCGCCGCGCGCCCAGTCTTCGCGCGATGCGCCGCCTTGGAAGCCGAAGCCGCGCACGAACGGACCGCCTTGTTCGTTGTTGAGATTGCGATAGCGCGGAATGTAGAAGCCGGCGGGGCGCCGCCCGGCATAGTAGCGGTCCTCAAATCCTTGAACCGTCCCCGAGGCGCGGATGCCGCTGATGTGATCCATCAGATTGCGCCCCACCTGATCGCTGCGGTTGGCGATGCCGGTCGGGAAATGCTCGGATTGGGAATTGAGCAGAATTTGCGCCGTGCCGATGGCCGAGGCGCACAGGAACACGATCCGCGCCGTGTAGGTGCGGCCTTGCTTCGTGTTGGCGTCGATGACGCGCACGCCGATGGCGCGACCTGTCGCCGGATCGTGCAAAACGCTGTGGCCGATCGCATCGGTGACGATGGTGAGGTTGCCGGTGCGCTCCGCCGCCGGCAGCGTCGCCGACAGCGCCGAGAAATAGGCCCCGAACGAGCAGCCGCGATAGCAAAAATCACGGTACTGGCATTGGCCTCGGCCAAGCGCATCCTGCTCTTCCGTCGGCTGCGTCAAGTGCGCGACGCGTCCCATAATCAGCTTGCGCCCGGGAAAGCGCATTTCGATGTTTTGCTTGAACGCCTTCTCGACGACGTTGAGCTCCATTGCCGGCAGGAATTCGCCGTCGGGCAGGTTGGGGATGCCTTCGCGGGATCCCGAAATGCCGGCGAAGCGCTCGACATGATCGTACCACGGCTTGGTGTCGGCGTAGCGCACTGGCCAGTCGACGCCGTGCCCATCGCGCAGATTGGCTTCGTAGTCGAGATCGCTCCAGCGATAGGAGTGCCGCGCCCAGAGCAGCGACCGCCCGCCCAGATGATAGCCGCGCAGCCAATGGAACGGACGGCCTTCCGGCGTGATGTAGGGGTGATCGCTGTCCTTTACCCAGAAGCGCTTGTTCGCGGTGGTGAAGGCGTAACATTCCTTCTGAATGGGATAATCGCGCGCGAGTTCGTCCTCCGGCATCTTGCCGAAATTCTCAAGCTCCCAGGGTTCCTTGTAGTCGAGATAGTCCTCGCCGTGCGTCACGTGCGCGCCGCGCTCGATGACGAGCGTCTTGAGGCCGCGCTCGCACAATTCCTTCGCCGCCCAGCCTCCGCTCATGCCGGAGCCGACGACGATTGCATCGAAATCCATCGTCCGTCTCCTTCAAGCCCAGGTGCGGCCGATTGAGGAAAGCGGCGCATCCGCGATCCAATGGCCGGGCACGAGTTCGTAGTGCAGCTCCTGCGTAGCGCCGATCTGGGAGTGGTAATAGCCAAGCAGCAGCAGGTTCTTGAACGGGCGATAATTCTGGCCCGGGCCCAACATCTGGTCGCGATCATACGCCGTGACGACATCGATCTGCTGCTGCGGCGTCAGCGCGAGAAAATCCGTCTTGCCCACGGAGTGC
This sequence comes from Caulobacterales bacterium, assembly GCA_035549695.1. Lineage (GTDB taxonomy): Bacteria > Pseudomonadota > Alphaproteobacteria > Caulobacterales > Aquidulcibacteraceae > Vitreimonas. The sequence goes on from DASZQK010000003.1 coordinate 67,669, forward strand.
GCCCTGGCTTCGACTTCATCGAGCACGCTGACGAACCGCCTGCGCGTCTCGCGCGAGGCCCAGTGCGTCATCATCGCATCGATGAATGCGGGAACGCCCGCCCCGAGCGCGCCGGGCGTGTCGGTGGCGGGAATGATGATGTCGCAAATCCGGTCGAGCTTGGCGCGCTGGTTGGCGGAGAAAAACTGCGCGTGCGCGAAATCGCAGCCTTCCAGGCCCGCCAAAGCCGCTGCTCCGCCCACGAGAATGATTGCGCGCTGCAGCAGTGCGCGCCGGTGAAGCTCCCGGCTTTCGCCTGGATCGGGCATGAATTGCTCTCCCCATCGTGCGCGCAGGTGCGTGGCCCGCGCTTGTCCGATGGGGGATTGTCCAGCGAGATGCGCCGATTGTCTAGCGCTAGACATGAGTCCGCGTCGCCGCATGCGGCGAGGCCGGCCTCAAGTTCTCGTGACGAGGCGCCTGTCTAGGCGGCGGTCATCGTCGCCGCGCCCGTAGCGCCGGCGTCTTGCGGGTCGCGCAGCACGTAGCCGCGGCCCCACACGGTTTCGATGTAATGTTCGCCGCCGGTGGCGGCGGCCAACTTCTTGCGCAGCTTGCAGATGAAGACGTCGATGATCTTCAGTTCCGGCTCGTCCATGCCGCCATAGAGGTGGTTCAGGAACATTTCCTTGGTCAGCGTGGTGCCTTTGCGGAGCGAGAGCAGCTCCAGCATCTGGTATTCCTTGCCCGTCAAATGGACGCGCTGGCCCGAGACTTCCACGGTCTTGGCGTCGAGGTTCACAACCACATCGCCCGTCTTGATCACCGAATGCGCATGGCCCTTCGAGCGGCGGACGATGGCGTTGATGCGCGCGATCAGCTCGTCCTTGTTGAAGGGCTTGGTCATGTAATCGTCGGCGCCGTAGCCGAGGCCGCGGACCTTGGTGTCGATGTCGGCGGTGCCCGAGAGAATGAGGATCGGCGTGTTCACCCGCGCGACGCGCAGCTGCTTCAGCACGTCGAAGCCGTTCATGTCCGGCAGCGTGAGATCGAGCACGATGATGTCGTAGTCGTAGAGTTTGCCGAGATCGACGCCTTCTTCGCCAAGGTCGGTCGAATAGATGTTGAAGCCTTCGGACTTCAGCATCAGCTCGATGCCCTGCGCAGTCGCGCTATCGTCCTCAATCAGCAGAACCCGCATCGCGCCCTCTCCAACCTCAGCGCTGGTCACGCCGCCCCGAGGTTAATTTAACGGTTGGGAATCACCATTACCGAACCAGGTAAACAGGTGATGAACCGGACCAGCTGCGCGATATAGAATCGTGTTCGTTCTAGTGATCAAGAGCTTCGCATGTGCTTCCTCCACATGCACTAGCATTAGTACGTTTGGCTCAAGAGAAGATTCGATTCCGGAATCATCGGCGCGGATAAACGCCCGCATCACGCAGAGCGTAAATGTCGGTTAACCACGTTTGCTGCATTTGCTGTGAGCACTGATGACCGAAACATTGCTGCGCAACCGATTCAGTTCAGTCATTCCAGACGCGCGAAGCGCGTCGTGGAATCCAGGGAGCGTGGAGCGATGCGCGTATGGCTTCTGGATTCCACGTCGGCCTTCGGCCTCCTGGAATGACTGAAGGAACGAGCGCCACGTGATGCCATCACATCTCTCACGTCTCGCCGCCGACATCGAAGCGCTCGATCCCAATCGCTACGAGGGCCGTGTTACCGGTCTGTCAGGCTCGGTGATCGAAGCTTCGGGGCCGATCGAGGCTCTGGCGCTCGGCGCCCGCGCGACGATCGAGGTGGCGCAGCCGGTGCGCGCCGAGATCGTCGGCTTTCGCGGCGACCGCGCTTTGCTCGCGCCCTAC
>DASZQK010000004.1:0-35806 GCA_035549695.1 Caulobacterales bacterium
TGGTGGGCCCGGCAGGACTCGAACCTGCAACCAGACCGTTATGAGCGGCCGGCTCTAACCATTGAGCTACGGGCCCCAATGCAAATTATCGCCTAGCATCGACATGCGGGCGCCGGAAGGGCGCTGGCCGTGTTATCAACGCGCATGGACGACGCGTATGATGTTTTGGTGCTGGGAGGCGGCGCCGCCGGCGTGGCCGCGGCGCGCCGCCTTGCCGACGCCGGCGCCTCCGTGCTGATCGTCGAGGCGCGCGATCGCCTCGGCGGGCGCGGCCTCACCAACATCGCGGCCGGCTTGCCGCTCGACATGGGCTGCGGCTGGCTGCATTCGGCCGATCACAACATCTGGCGCGCGCAGGCGGAGCGGATGGGCTTCCATGTCGAGCACGCGCCCGCGCCCTGGAACCGTCAATCCGGTTCGCAAGGCTTCACCTCGGCGGAGCAGGAAGACTTTCGCGCGGCGTTCGGTCGCTTCCAGGCCCGCGTCGACGCCGAGGCGGAACAGAGCGAGGCGCGGGCGGCGAGCTTCTTCCTTGAAGCGGACTGCCGCTGGAATCCGCTGCTCAATGCGGTGTTCACTTACATTAGCGGAGCGGCGCTCGACTGCATCGATGCGCGCGACTATGCGCGCTATGACGACAGCGGGATCAATTGGCGCGTGCGCGAGGGCTATGGCGCGCTGATCGCGGCGTACGGCGCCGGCCTGCCGGTCTTGTTCGACGCGCCCGTCGCCGAACTGGATCACAGCGGGGCGGTGCTGCGCGTGACAACGGCCAAAGGCGTGCTCAACGCGAAGGCGGCGATCGTCACCCTGCCGACGTCGGTGCTGCCAAGGCTGAAACTGACGCCCGATCTTCCGGAGAAGCGGGCCGCGGCCGAGGGTCTGCCGCTCGGCCATGCCGAGAAGCTGTTCTTCGCCCTCGCCAAACCGGAGGAATTTCCGGCCGATGGCCATTGGTTCGGCCACATCGACCGCGTCGACACCGGCAGCTACCACCTGCGCCCGTTGGGGCGGCCAATCGTCGAATGCTATTTCGGCGGCAATCTGGCTGAACAGCTCGCGCGCGCCGGCGCTGCGGCGATGGCGGATTTCGCGTTGCAGGAATTGGGCGGCCTCATCGGCGCTTCCGCGCCGCGGCGGCTGGCGCCGTTGGCGGCGTCGCACTGGGCGACCGAGCCGCACGCGCTCGGCTCGTATTCCTACGCCAAGCCCGGCCGCGCCGAAGACCGCGCCGTGCTTGCCGCATCGGTCGACAACCGGGTGTTCTTCGCGGGAGAGGCGTGCTCGCGGGAACGCTATTCCACGGCTCATGGCGCGTTCGAGACCGGCGTCACGGCGGCGGAACAGGCGCTGTCCGCACTGGGTTTGCACCGCGCCGGCCTGTGAATTCCGTGGTACAAAAACGGCCGAGGGCGTTCGAGGAGTGCACGCGATGCGCGTCAATGTGGTCGCCGCTGTCTTGGCCGGCGCCGTCGCCCTTGCGGCATGTGAGACGGGCGGAAGCGGATACGGTGCGGCGCCGGCGCATCAGACGCAGCTCTCGCAGTGCACGCGCAATGCGTTGATCGGCGCGGGGATCGGCGCCGTGCTGGGCGCGGCGACGGCGCCGCGCGGCAATCGCGGCGAGAACGCGGCCCTGGGCGCGGCCGCCGGCGGGCTCGGCACGTACGGCGTCTGCAAGTACCTGTCCGCGCGCGAGGAGGCCCGGGTGGAAGAGGCGTACTATCAGTCGCTGCGGTCCAACCGTCCCGTGGAGGACGCCTGGCTCTCGGATCAGGGGCGGCAGCGCTCGCTGCGCGTCGACGCGCCGGCGCCGGCGCCGGGCGAGGGCGAATGCCGGAGCGTGAGCGCCACCGTGATCGATCCGCAGGCCGGTCCCCAACACCTGCCGCCGGAGACGTTTTGCCGTGACGCGAATGGACAATGGCGCCCGCGCTGATCGCCGGTTGAAATCGGGGTTTTTCGCCGCTTAACTCGCGCCGTCCTGTGGGATGGGGAGGCAGCGATGCGCGCTTTGATTCTGGCCGCGGCGGCGATCGGATGGGCGGGCGCCGCTTCCGCGCAGCCCGCGCCGCCGCCGGTTGAGGCGTTCGGCCGTCTGCCCGCCATTTCGGACGCCGCGATATCGCCGGATGGAAGCAAGGTCGCACTGGCGATGTCGCAAGGCGCGCGCTCGGCGATCCGCGTCGTCGACCTCGATCAGCACCGCATCATCTACACCGCGGCCGTTGACGACAATTCGGATCTGCGCGGCGTCGGCTGGGCCGACGATGCGCACATCTCGTTCGTGATGAGCCGCACCTTTCTGCCGGGACAAGTGTTGCCCGCCTATGTCCGCTTTGTCGGACACCCGCATAGAGTCGTTTATTACCGCACCGGCCTCATCGATTTGGCGACGCAGCGCCCGCGCATGCTGACGACGAACGCCGACGACGAGTGGCAGGATCAGGGCGCGGCGCTTATCGCCCCGATCGAAGGCGACCCCGGATATGGCCGCATGCTGGGACGCGCGCCGGGCATGGAGAGCGCGATGCCGGGCGTGTTCAAGGTCAGTATCGCCAGCGGGCGCACGCAATATCTCGGCCAGGTCGGCGTGAACAGAACCACGTTGCGCTTCGTGCTCGACTCCCATGGCGAAGTTGGCGCCCGCATCGATTCCGACGAACACACCAATCATTGGCGGGTCTTCACCTATGACGGGCGCCAGCCGCGTCTGTTGCTTGAAGGCGATTCCCCGACTGGGGCGCCGGTCAATATTCAAGGCCTCCTGCCCGATGGGCGCCTCGTCAGCCTGGACGAGGACGAGAACGGCGAATTTTTCGGGCTCTACGCCATCGACCGCGCCAACGGGCAGAAGCAAATGCTGTTCCAGCGCGAAGGCTTCGAGGTCGACGACGCCATCGCCGATCCATGGACGCGAGAGATCGTCGGCGTGACGTGGACCGAGGAGGAGCGGAAACAGGAATTCTTTGACGCCGCGCTTCGCGATGCTTACGCCCACGTCGGGCCGCTGCTCGAGAACGCCACCGTCAGCCTGATGTCATGGTCGCGCGATCGCCGCCGCTTCCTGGTCTATGCCGAGATCGGCCTCGATGGCGGCGGCTACTATGTTTACAATGCCAACGACAATTCCATCGCCCGCATTTCGATGCGCTATCCCGAACTGGCGCAAGCGCTGTCCGGCGAGCGCCAGTCGATCACCTATCCGGCGCGCGACGGCACGCGCATCCCGGCCTATCTCACGCTGCCCGATGTCGAGGACCGGCGCAATTTGCCGCTCGTGCTGCTCGTGCACGGGGGACCGCATCACATTCGCGACCGGCTCGATTTCGATTTTTGGGCCGCATTCCTGGCGTCGCGCGGCTATGCGGTGCTGCAGCCGAATTTCCGCGGCTCGGGCGGCTATGGCGCCTCGTGGGAGGACCGCGGCCGCCGGCAATGGGGCGGGCTGATGCAAACCGATGTGGAGGATGGCGTCGTGGCGCTGATCCGCGCGCACATGGTCGATCCCGCCCGGGTGTGCATCGTCGGCGCGTCCTATGGCGGCTACGCCGCGCTCGCCGGCGCGACACTGACGCCCGATCGCTACAAGTGCGCGGCCAGCGTCGCCGGCGTCTCGGACTTGCTGCTCATGCTGAGCGTCGACGGTCAGCAATACGGCCGCGAAAGCATGACGGCCGACTTTTGGCGCCTCTCGATCGGCGACAGCAGCGCGGATCGCGAACGCATCCGCAGCGTTTCGCCGGCCAATCTCGCGGATCGCGTGCACATCCCGATCCTCCTGATTCACGGCACCAACGATACGGTCGTCCCGATCGAGCAATCGCGGCGGATGCGCGATCGCCTGCAGGCCGCCGGCAAGGACGTGCGCTACGTCGAGCTGCAGGGCGACGATCATTACCTCTCCGACGCCACGACGCGCACGCAAATGCTGCAGGAATTGGAGACGTTCCTCGCCGCGAACTTGAACGCCCGCTAGGGAGCGCTGACGAGCCAGACTCGCCGTCGCGCCCCGACATCTGCGTGAGATGGCCGTCCTGCGCGAATTGCACGCCAAGGCGTGGCGCGCGGCACGATAATGCGAGGGCGCGCCCTCGACGCCATCGTCCGGGCTCGCTATATCCCGCGCTTCGTTTTCCCGAAGGATCAGAAGCGACCCATGGCCGCCCAACCCGCGCAATATATTTTCACCATGCAGGGCCTCACCAAGGCCTATCCGGGCGGGAAGAAGGTGTTCGAGAACATCTGGCTCTCGTTCTTTCCGGACGCCAAGATCGGCGTCGTCGGCGTCAACGGCTCGGGCAAGTCGACGCTGATGAAGATCATGGCCGGCATGGACAAGGATTTCACCGGCGAAGCTTTCGCCATGGCCGGAACCAAGATGGGATATCTTGAGCAGGAGCCTCAGCTCGATCCCAAGCTCAGCGTGCGGGAAAATGTGGAGGCGTGGTGCGAGGAGAAGCAGCTCGTCGCGCGCTTCAACGAAGTCAGCATGAAGGTCGCGGAGGACTATTCCGACGAGCTGATGGAAGAGATGACGGCGCTGCAGGAAAAGATCGACGCGGCCGATGCGTGGGACATCGACAGCAAGATCGAAATGGCGATGGATGCGCTGCGCTGCCCGCCCGACGACGCGGAGGTGACGAAGCTCTCCGGCGGCGAACGCCGCCGCGTCGCGCTTTGCCGTTTGCTGCTCTCGAAGCCCGACATGCTGCTGCTGGACGAACCGACCAACCACCTCGACGCCGAAAGCGTCGCCTGGCTGCAGCATCACCTCGAAAATTTTCCCGGCTGCGTGATCCTCGTCACCCACGATCGTTATTTCCTCGATCAAGTCACGAAGTGGACGCTCGAACTCGATCGCGGCAAGGGCATTCCCTACGAGGGGAATTATTCGGCGTGGCTGGAAGCCAAGGCCAAGCGCATGGAGCAGGAGGAGCGCGAGGCCGAAGGCCGCAAGAAAGTGATGTCGCGCGAATTGGAATGGGTGAGGCAGTCGCCGAAAGCGCGCCAGGCCAAGTCGAAAGCGCGCCTCTCGCGCTACGAGGAGATGGCCGCGGCCGCCGAGCGCGAGAAGCAGACTTTCGCCACCATCCAGATTCCGCCGGGCCCGCGCCTCGGCCAGAACGTCATCGCGTTCGAAGGCCTGAAGAAGGGCTTTGGCGACAAGCTCCTGATCGACGGGCTCACCTTCAAGCTGCCGCCGGGCGGCATTGTCGGCGTGATCGGCCCCAACGGCGCCGGCAAATCCACGCTCTTCCGCATGATCACCGGCGCCGACAAACCGGACGAGGGCGCGATCACCATTGGCGACAGCGTGAAGCTCGGCTTCGTCGACCAGTCGCGCGATGCGCTCGATGACAAGAAGACGATCTGGGAAGAAATCTCCGGCGGTCTCGACATGCTGCCGGTGGGCGGGCGCGAAGTGCCGAGCCGCGCCTACGTGTCGAGCTTCAACTTCAAGGGCGGCGATCAGCAGAAAAAGGTGGGCCAGCTCTCCGGTGGCGAGCGCAACCGCGTGCATTTGGCGAAAACGCTGCTCACCGGCGCCAACGTCCTCTTGCTCGACGAACCGACCAACGATCTCGACGTCGAAACTCTGCAATCGCTCGAAGCCGCACTCGAGGATTTCGCCGGCTGCGCCGTCGTCATCAGCCACGACCGCTGGTTCCTCAACCGCCTCGCCACGCACATCCTGGCGTTCGAAGGCGATAGCCACGTCGAATGGTTCGAAGGCGATTTCGACAGCTATGAAGAAGACAAAAAGCGCCGCTTGGGGCTGACGGAGATCATTCCGAGCCGGATCAAGTTTCAGAAATTCGGGCGGTGACGGCGCGCGGCCTTCTCGTATTGATCGCCTTGGCGCTGCCGGCTGCCTGCGCCATCGACCATCCCGGCGACGATCCCGGCCGTGACGAGTGCTCGCGCTACGAACACGGCCGGGTTACGCCGAACTGCTGAGGCGCGCTCCCGCGACGATCTCAAACTGTCAACTCGGCGAGCGGATTCTTGGGTCGCAAGCCACGACGGAAAGACCAGCGCCGTTCCGCAAAGTCATTGGGAAACTTGTCGCGATGGTGACGCAGTTCTTTTCGTAATGCCTCAAATCCATTGCTCTCCTCAAAAATATACTCAACCACGAACCGGTGCGAGGCAAGGTTGTCCAGATAGAACTGGAACGACCTCTCCAGATCTTTGCGGTCGAGCCGCCTGCGCTCCACCAGATTGCACATGAATTCGAAGAAGTTGAGGTAGTTGCAGAACGCGTCCGCGATCTCGACGCCTTCTCGCGGCGTGGGGTTGCATTGAATTGCCTTCCGCAACTCGTTCAATTCGGGATTTTGTCCGTATTCAAGTGTCCGTCTCACGCCAATAAACGTGTTGTTCTCGTAGAAGTCGCGAAAAAGCTCGTACAGCCAATGTGTCTGCTTGTGTTTGACGTCTTGAATATAGGAGCGAAGAGCTCCGACCGCGGCCAGAGATGCAATCGCCGCGCTGATTCCCGCTAAAATGCTGGCGAGACCGGCAAGCGTAATCATCATTGTGTGCCTCCAGAAAAAGTTGGGGCGTCTGGAGATGAGATTCGGAGCCAAAGGGTGCTCATTCAATGCGGGGAGCTGCGCGTCGGCTGCGTCGGGTCGGGGCGCGCGCACATCCGCGTCAAACTCCGTCAAACGGCCGAAATTGCGAGCAGATCGGCATGCGCGCGGGCCGTAGAAGCCGCTTGAACTTCGATTCGCCATTATTGTGTGCCACCCGCCCCCGCGCCGCGGCGACAGCATTATCCGCGCAGCACGGGTCAGCGTTCCAGCAGCGCCGCCGTGCCCATGCCGCCCGCGGTGCACACGCCAACGATGGCGCGCTTCGCATTGCGCCGGCCCATCTCCATCAGCGTCTGTCCCAGATAACGTATGCCGCTCATCCCGTAGGGGTGGCCGAGCGCGATGGCGCCGCCGATCACGTTGGTCTTTTCCCACGGCGTTTCGAGTTGGCGCTGATTGTAAAGCGTCGTCACGGCGTAGGCCTCGTGCAGCTCCCACAGGTCGACGTCGCCCGCGCTCACGGCATGGAGCTTCATCAGCTTGCGGATCGCGGGCGTGATGGCGATGCTCATTTCCTCCGGCGCCACCGCGCCCAGCGCAAAGCCGCGCCAGAGACCCAGGATCGGCAAGCCGCGCTGCGCGGCGAGATCGGCGTCCATCAGCACGCACGCCGCCGCGCCATCGGAAAGCTGCGACGCATTTCCCGCCGTCGTCGTGCCGCCCTCATAGACGGGCTTCAGCGCCAGCAGCTTTTCCAGCGTCGTATCGGGGCGCGGACCTTCATCGTGATCCAGCGTCACCTCCACCATGCGGCTTTCGCCGGTGGCTTTGTCGGTTTGCTTCATCGTCGTCGTGAACGGAACGATCTCTTGCGCGTACTTGCCCGCCGCCGTCGCCTCGGCGACGCGCTTCTGGCTCATCACCACGTATTCATCGAGCTCTTGGCGCGTGATCTTGTATTTCTCGGCGACGAAATCGGCGGTCTGGTTCATGGTCCACCACACGGCGGGCATGATCTGGCGCAGGGGCTCATAGAAGAAGCCGTCGAAGTGCAGGCTGAACTGCACCAGGGAAATGCTTTCGACGCCGCCCGCCATGCCGCAGGCAATCTCGCCGCGCGCGATGGCGTTGGCGACGAACGACGCCGCCGTCAGCCCCGAGCCGCAATAGCGGTTGATGGTCACGCCTGGAACGCCGACGCCGAACCCTGCAAACAGAGCCGCGTTGCGCGCAATATTGTGGCCCGTCGCGCCCTCCGGGAGGCCGCAGCCCAGCACCACGTCCTCGATCTCGCCCGCCTCGATCTTCGCGCGCGCGAGCGCTTCCTTCATCACGTGCGCGGCCATCGGGATGCCGTGCGTCTGATTGAGCGCGCCGCGTTGCGCTTTGGCGATGCCGGTGCGGCAATAGCCGACAATGGCGACGTCTTTCATGGGGCGATCCTCCGCGGAGGCCCAAGCGATAGCAGAACGACCGCGCCGCGCTAGGCAAATCCTGCCCAGCGAAATGCGCGGCAAATCACCGTATGCTCCCTGGCCCGAGGCATCTTCGTCGATGCGGTCCGTGATGGGAGCGGAGCGGGTGAGAGCGTACAAGTATGAGCCGTTGAGGGCTCATTTGGAGCGCCGGCGCGGGCGGCCGGAAATGCTGTCGTTCGAGGATATCGAGGCCATTATCGGGCGCGAATTGCCGCAAAGCGCGCAGAAGCACCGCTCGTTCTGGGCCAACGACAATCAGGATCACCATTCGCACGCGCGCGCCTGGATGAAGGCGGGTTATCGCGTGGCCTACGTCGATCGCGATCAGAAAGTCGTGCGCTTCGAACGATTTCGGTAGCTTTGCCGAAATGCCGCCGCCTTTGTCGCCTACGCGCGGGGGCAGGTGTGGGAGCCGTGATGAGAAAAATCCTCTTGGCCGCGCTGGCGGCGTTGTCGCTGTCGGCCTGCGCGTCATCCATACAAAGCGCCTATGACGACCATGCGCGGCGCGAATGCGATCAGGAAGCTTCGGGCGCAGCGCGCTCGGCCTGTTATGACCGCGTCGACCAGAACCGCAGGGACCATCAATAGCGCGTGACGCTTTCTCAAGAGGCGATGCGCGTTTGCTTGAACTCGTTTCGCGCGGCGCGGTCCATGGCGATGAACGCCGCGCCCGTCGACACGAGGTCGACGCCGGCGATGACGCCGGGAAACCACAAAGCCGCGAATGGCAGCCAGATCGCCACCAATCCGCCCAGCACGACGGAAAGCGCGCCGCTCGCGGCCATCCAGCTCCAGCCTGACGGCTTCGGATCCGTCAGCGCCCACGCCGCGGAGGCGACGCCGCCGATGATCAGCATGCCGGCGAGCACGACCGTCAGCGACCAGGCGCCGGCCAGCGGGGCGTAAAGAACGATCGCGCCGCCCAGCACATAGCAAAGCGCCCACGCGCCCTTGATGACGCCTGAAACGCGCGGGCGCGTCATGAGCGCGCTGGCCAGCTTCAGCATGCCGGCGGCCAGGAACGCCCCGCCGATGAACAGCGTGGCGGCGAGTGTCGAAACGAACGGAAACACGAGCGCCAGCGCGCCGAGCGCGACGAGAAGCGCGCCCAACAATGTGAAGCTGAACTTGAGCGGCAGGGCGCCCCGCGGCGGCGGCGGTTCGGGCGCCAGGAAGGACGTGCGCGGCGGCGCGCTTTCGCGCCGCGGCTCTACGCGCAGCTCCGTGAGATCCGGCTCGGCCATGCGGTTAAACCCTCGTCATGAACCCACAGTTCCCGCCGTTCCCGCGCCGGAGCGAAGCGGATAAAGTGGCCAAAAGGGAGGCGGAGACCGATGACTTGGAAGTTCCTATTGGCTGCGGCCGTGCTGGCGCTCGGCGCGTGCAAGGGCGAGAGCGGTGAGGCGGCGCCGCGCCACGCGGAGGCGACGGCGCCCGGTTACACGCTCGATGTTTTCGGCCTCGACGCCGAGCAAATCTACCTCGTCGCGCATGAGAGCGGACGGGTCGCCGCCGCGCGCGTGCTCGACGGACGTTCAACCTTGATCGCCGCCGACGAAGCGCGTCGCTTGCTGGCCGAGCGCCAGGCGCAATTCACATCGCCGCAGCATCAAGTCATGAATGTCCGCGCTGGCGACTTCTCGCTCTCGATCAACGCCGACGACGACAAGAGCGGAAATGGCGCGGCTCATATCGAGATCAATGGCGGCGACGGCGGCATTTCCATCGATGCGCAAGACGGCGAAGGCGAGGGCGGAGACCGCGCGCGCGTGCACATCACTGGCGCGAGCGAAGAGACGGCGCGCAAATTCGTCAATGACGCCGACGGCCTTTCCGCAGAGGTAAAAGCCGGGATGCTGCGCGAACTCGGCCTCTGATCGTCGTTCAAGGCTTGCGCCGCCGCGCCGCATCGGGCCATCAAGCGGCAAAGCGGGAGTTTCGAATGGTTCGTTTCGCGGGCGTGATCGCCCTGGTCACGCTGCTCGCCGCCTCGGCCTCGGCCGAGGAGGGAATGTGGACGTTCGACAATTTTCCGGCCGCGCGCATGCGTGGCGAATTGGGCTGGGCGCCGGACCAGGCTTGGCTCGACCGCGTGCTCGCGGGTTCGGCGCGCATCGAGGGGGTTTGCTCGGCCGCCAATGTCAGCGCGCAGGGCCTGGTGATGACCAATCATCATTGCGTGCGCGCCTGCATCCAGGACCTCTCCACGCCCGAGAACAATTACTATGAAGCGGGCTTCCTTGCGCGAACCGGCTCGGAGGAGCGGCGATGCACGGCGACGGCGGTGCAGCGTCTGCTCGCGGTGCGCGATGTCACGCGCGAGATCGACGCGGCCACGCTCAACGTTCCGCCGGAGGGCTTCACGCGCGCGCGCGACGCGGCGGTCGCGCGCATCGAAAGCGCCTGCAAAGGCGACGACGCGGCCAAACGCTGCGAGGTCGTGGCGCTTTATCAAGGCGGGCGCTATGCGCTGCATGAATACAAGCGCTACGAAGACGTGCGGCTCGTGTTCGCGCCGGAAGCGGCGATCGCGCATTTCGGCGGCGATCCCGACAATTTCAACTTCCCGCGCTATGCGTTCGACGTCGCCTTCATCCGCCTTTATGAAAACGGCGCTCCGGCGGCCACGCCGCAACATCTGCGCCTGCGCTTGACGCCGTTGGCCGAGGGCGAGATCGCGCTCGTGTCGGGCAATCCGGGCGAAACCTCGCGGCTGATGACGGTGGACCAGTTGGCGTTTCAGCGCGACTTCTTCATGCCGTGGCGACTGGCCACGTTGTCGGAGCTGCGTGGGCGGCTCCTCGCTTACGCGGCGCTCGGACCCAACCAGGCGCGCGCCGCGGCCGACCAGATTCAAGGCGTCGAGAACACCTTCAAGGCGCTCAACGGGCGGCGGCTCGCCTTGGTGGATGCGTCCTCGTTCGCCCGCGTCGAAGCGGGTGAAGCCGATCTGCGCGCGCGCGTGCAGCGCAATCGCGCCGCTATCCGCGATGTCGGCGACGCGTGGAGCGAGATCGCCAGCGCCCAGCGCAACTACCGCACGTTCTTCCTCGCGCACCAATATCTTGAAAGCCGCGCCGGCGGGGGATCGCGCTTGTTCAACTGGGCGCGCGATATCGTGCGCGGCGCGGCGGAGCGTGAAAAGCCCGCGGGCGATCGCCTGGCGCGCTATGCGCCGGCGCGCATCGGCGCCGTCGAGCACACCTTGCTCGCGCCGCGGCCGGTGGATGCCGGGATCGAGGAATTGCTGCTCTCGTTCTGGGCCGCAAAGCTGCGCGAGTATCTCACGGTCGACGATCCGCTGACGCAGCGCGTGCTCGGCCGAGAAAGCCCCGAAGAGCTGGCTCACCGGCTGATTTCAGGAACAAGGCTAGCCGACCCCGCCGAGCGCGCGCGGCTCTGGAACGGCGGGCGGGCGGCGGTCGCGGCGTCGACCGATCCGATGATCGAATTCGTGCGCGCCTTCGACGCCGACGCCCGCGCCCTGCAGCTGCGCTATCAGCGCGAGATCGAGGGCGTCGTCACGCCGGCGCAGGAACGCATCGCCCAGGCGCGTTTCCGCGCATTCGGCGACAGCATCTATCCCGACGCCACCTTCACCGCGCGCCTCTCCTACGGGCGCGTGATCGGCCTCACCGAACCGGGCGGACGGGTCGTCGACCCATTCACGCGTTTTGAAGGGCTGTTCGCCCGCGCAACCGGACGCGAGCCGTTCGCGCTTCCCGCGCGCTGGAGCGCGGCGCAATCCTCGCTTGATCCGCAGACGATCTTCGACGTGGCCAGCTCCAACGACATCATTGGCGGCAATTCGGGCAGTCCGTTGATCGATCGCGAGGGGCAGGTGGTGGGCGTCGTGTTCGACGGCAACATTTATTCTCTCGGCGGCGACTATTTCTATGATGGCGCGCTCAATCGCACCGTTTCCGTCTCCACGACCGCCATTCGCGAGGCGCTGACGCGCGTGTATGGTGCGGACGCGCTGGTCGCCGAATTGGAGGCGCCATAGCGCTTGGAGGGTCGGCCCATGCGCTGGATGCTGGGGGTGTTGCTGATGGCCGCCGCGCTGGCCCCCGCACCCGCGCGCGCGCAAGGCGAGGATGCGGCGGTGACGATCGCTGGTCCGAGCGGAGAACTCGGCGGCGTGATGCGCCGCGCCGGCGAGGGCGCGCCGCTGCTGCTCATCATCCCGGGTTCCGGCCCCACCGACCACAATGGCGACAATCGTCTCGGGGTCCGCGGCGGCCCGTATCGGCGCTTGGCGGAAGCGCTCGCCGCGCAAGGCGTCTCCAGCGTGCGCATCGACAAGCGCGGCATGTTCTCCAGCGCCGCCGGCGCCGCCGATCCCAACGCGGTGACGGTGGACGATTACGCCGCCGATGTGCGCGCATGGACGGCGGCGCTGCGCGCGCGCGAGCATGTGCGCTGCGTGTGGGTGCTCGGGCATAGCGAAGGCGGGCTGGTGGCGCTGGCCGCCGCGCCGTCCGACGCCAATCTCTGCGGTTTGATTCTGCTGGCCGCGCCGGGCCGCAAGTTTGGCGACGTGCTGCGCGCGCAATTGGCCGCCAATCCGGCGAACGCGCCACTGATGGAGGATGCGATGCGCGCGCTCGACGCGTTCGAGCATGGCCGGCGCATCGATGTTTCGGCGATGCATCCCGCGCTGCAGGGGCTGTTCAATCCGCGGGTCCAGGGCTTTCTCATCAGCCTCGCGTCCGCCGATCCGGTCGCGCTGCTGGCGCACTATGCGGGGCCCACGCTGGTCGTGCAGGGCGCAAATGATGTGCAGATCTCCCCGGCGGACGACGCCGACAAGCTCGCGCACGCCCGAGAGGGCGTCGACTACGCGCCGATTCCCGGGATGAACCACGTGCTGAGGATCGTGCCGGACGGCGATCGCGCGGCCAATCTCGCGAGTTACGCCGACGCGAACGCGCCGATCGCGCCCGCGCTGGCGCCCGCCATCGCCCGGTTCATCGCCGGCCACCCGGCGCAATAAAAAAACGGAGGAAGCACGAGGCTTCCTCCGTTCGGCTCCAGGCGCGTCGTTAGCGACGCGTCACCAGATGAGCACGCGGTCGGCGGGCGCGAGATAGAGCGCATCCCCCGGCTGAACATTGAACGCGGCGTACCAGGCCTCGACATTGCGAACGACGCCGTTGACGCGGTATTTCGCCGGCGAGTGCGGATTTGAGAGCACTTGATTGCGCAAGCTCTCGTCGCGGATCAGTTCGCGCCACACCTGGCCCCAATTGAGGAAGAAGCGCTGCTCGCCTGTGACGCCGTCGAGCACCGGCGCTTCCGCGCCTTCGAGCGCGAGGTGATAGGCGTAGTGAGAGACCTGCAGGCCGCCATTGTCGCCGATGTTTTCGCCGAGCGTCAGGCTGCCGTCGACATGGATGTCGGGCAGTGGTTCGAAGGCGCTGTATTGCGTGGCGAGCTTGCCGGTGAGCGCCTGAAACGCCGCCACATCCTGCTCGTTCCACCAATCGTGCAACACGCCGTGACCGTCGGACTTCGCGCCCTGGTCGTCGAAACCGTGGCCCATTTCGTGGCCGATGACGCCGCCGATGCCGCCGTAATTCACCGCAAGATCGGCGTTGGGATCGAAGAAGGGCGGCTGCAGGATCGCCGCCGGGAACACGATCTCGTTGAACACCGGATTGTAGTAGGCGTTCACGGTTTGCGGCGTCATGCCCCATTCGTCGCGATCGCTCGGCTTGGAGAGCCGCGCCACGTCGAACTCCCATTGATAGATGCGAACGCGCTGCCCGTTGCCGAACGCATCGCCCGGCCGGATATCGAGCGCGCCATAGTCGCGCCAGCGATCCGGATAACCGATCTTGGGGCGGAACATGGCCAGTTTTTCGCGGGCCTTGACCTTGGTTTCCGGCGACATCCAGGCCAGCTGCTCGATGCGCTCGCCATAGGCGCGGCGCAGATTTTCCACCAGCGCTTGCATCTGCGCCTTGGACTCGGGCGGAAAGTGGCGCGCCACATAAATCTCGCCCACGGCCTCGCCGAGCGCGTCGTCCATGGCGTCGACGCCGCGGCGCCAGCGTTCGCGCTGCTCCGGCTGTCCGCTCAGCGTCTTGCCGTAGAAAGCGAAGTTTTCGTCATCGATCTCCTTCGGCAGCAGCGGGGCGAGGTTGCGCAGATAGTGGTGCAACAGATACGCGCGCCAGGTCGATACCGGCGTTGACATGAAGGTTTGCGACAACGGCGCCATCGCGCTCAGCTGGTGCACCACGACTTCGCTCACGTCGGCGATCCCCGCCGATTCAAAGCTCGCGTCCCACGGGAAGCGCGAATTGAGCGCGCGCAATTGGGCGCGCGTCATCTGGTTGTTGGTGCGCGAGCGGTCGCGCGAGTCGCGGCGCGCCCAGTGATGATGGGCGATTTGCGTTTCGACGGCGAGAATGCGCTCGGCCTTCGCCGCCGCATCGCTCTCATGGACGAGCGTCAGCATACGCGCGATGTGCGCCTTGTATTCGTTGCGAATGTCGACGAATTGCTGATCCTCGCGCAGGTAATAGTCGCGGTCCGGCAAACCGAGCCCGGCCTGCACGACGTGGACGACGTAGCGGTCCGGATTGCGTGAATCGAGACCGATGCCCATGCCGATCGGGCTGGAAACCGGCAAGTCGGGGCGCGCCATCAGGCGCACGGTCTGTTCGTGCGTGCGCAGCGCGCGGATCGCGGCGAGGTCCGCCGCGGCCGGCGCCAATCCCTTGGCGTTGATCGCATCGACGTCGAGGAACGATTTGTAGAAGTCGGCGATCTTCTGCTGGTTCGTGCCCGGCGCGCCGCCCGTCGCGGCGACCTCTTCGATGATCGCCTTCACTTCGCGGTCCGACTTGTCGGCGAGCTGATCGAATGTACCCCAGCGCGTGCGGTCGGAGGGGATCTCGTTGTGCGCCAGCCACGTTCCGTTGACGTATTTGTAGAAGTCGTCGCCCGGCTTCACATCGAGATCGCGCGCGCTGAGATCGACGCCCCATGGAGCGATCTGCGCGGGCGGCTTGGCGGGCGCGACCGGCTGCTGCGCGGCCTGGGTCTTCATGGATTGCGTGGCGCAGCCCGCAAGCAACGCGCCCATCGACGCCGTCAAAGCCCGGCGCGACATCGTCATCATATGCGTAGTCCTCCGTCAGTCGGGCGGACAAGGGCCCCACTTGCCCTCGCTCACGCGCCGAAGAGGCGCCGCCTAGCGGGCTGAAAAGGCGCTCTCAGAGTTGAGAAGCCGCCGGTTTTCCGCCTGGACGCCCCAGCTTACACGCACCTTGAAGAGGCGAATTTCGATTGTCAATAAAAGCACATCGATTTTCGATATTCACACTGTTGCGATAGCGAATCGCTTTGCGGCTGTCCTAGCGGTTGCGCCGATTTGCTGCGGTGCTTAGTTCCGCATGCGGCGCATTGGGGCCGCGTGAGCGAGAGCATGGCCGCCAGCGACTGGATAGCCTGGATGCAGAATCGAACGGCGCGGGCGCCCACAGGTGCGGAGCATCCGCCGAAATCGCGCGCCCCCAGCCTGCAGGATCTCGCGCCCTTGCTGGAGGCGTTGCCCGACCCCGCCTTGCTGATCAATGCGGAAGGCCGCATCGCCGGTTCGAACGCGGCGGCGCGCGAACAAATGAAATTCGAAGCGGCGGGCCTGCTTTTATCGGCGATCTTGCGCCAGCCCGATTTGCTCGACGCGGTGCAGGCGGCGGTGCACGACGGCGCCAGCCGCACGGTCGAATACGAAACCGCCGCTCAGGTGGAACAGCACACGCGCTGCTACGTCGCGCCGATGACGTGGGGCGAGCATCACGCGGCGCTGATGGTGTTCCACGATCAAACCGCGCGCATCAATACGGAGCGCATGCGCGCGGATTTCCTCGCCAATGCGAGCCATGAACTGCGCACGCCGCTCGCTTCGCTCACGCTGCTGATCGAAACCTTGAGCGGGCCGGCGCGCGACAACGCCAAAGACCGCGACCGCTTCCTGCACATGATGCAGACCCAGGCCGACCGCATGCGCCGGTTGATCGACGATCTGCTTTCGCTGTCGCGCATCGAACTCGATGAGCACGTGCCGCCCTCGGATCGCGCCGATCTCGGGCGCGTGGCGCGTGAAGTTGTCGATGCGCTGGGCCCCGTCGCCGCGGAGCGCAGCGTGAAATTGCGGATCGACGACAAGAGCGGGGTCGCCGCCGTCGTCGTCGGCGAGCGCTTCCAGTTGGCGCAGGTGATCCAGAACCTGGTCGACAACGCCGTGAAATATTCCAATCCCGAGAGCGAGGTGGTGGTCGAGATCGGCGTCGCCGAAAGCCGCGAGGATGCGGTCGCCAAGGCCAGCCGGCGCTGGGACGGCGCGGCCCGCATCGCCCTGCTGACCCCGGTCGCCGCGCCCAGCAAGAGCTATGTCTACGTGCGCGTGGAAGACCAGGGGCCCGGCATCGCGCGTCGGTTCCTGCCCCGGCTTGGGGCGCGCTTTTTCCGGGTCGAGCGGGAGACGGGCGCCGAACGCGGCGGTACGGGGCTGGGACTGGCGATCGTCAAGCACATCGTCAACCGCCATCGCGGCGGACTTCTGGTTGAAAGCGAACCCGGCAAGGGCTCGGCCTTCGCGGCCTATCTCGAACAGCCAACTGACTGATAAGGCTAATGATATTGGCCTTCACATGAGTGTCACATAACCTCCGTAAGAGGGCCCTCAATCGGCTGCGAGGGGCTTGGCCATGGATGATTTCGCAAGCATGGGCGCAGACCGGGCTCCGCCAACGCAGGCGCCGCCGCAAATGGCGGCCCCGGTCGTCAAGACCGGCGCGGGCTCGCTGACCGGCGCCGCCACCAAGGTGATGGGCCGCGACGTCAACGTCTTCTACGGCGAGAAGCAGGCGCTGTTCGATGTTTCCATCGATATTCCCGACCGCGCCGTCACCGCTTTCATCGGGCCGTCGGGCTGCGGCAAAACCACGTTCCTGCGCTGCATCAATCGCATGAACGACACGATCGACAAATGCCGCGTCACCGGCACGATCGAGCTTGAAGGCAAGAACGTCTACGCCAGCGACGTCGACCCCGTGGTGGTCCGCATGCGCGTCGGCATGGTGTTCCAGAAGCCGAACCCGTTTCCCAAGTCCATCTACGAAAACGTGGCCTACGGACCGCGCATCCACGGTCTCACCAAGTCCAAGGCCGAGCTCGATGAAATCGTCGAAAAATCGCTGCGTCGCGCGGCTTTGTGGGACGAAGTGAAGGATCGGCTACACGCTCACGGCACCGGCCTGTCGGGCGGTCAGCAACAGCGTCTGGTCATCGCCCGCACCGTCGCTGTCAGCCCGCACGTCATCCTGATGGACGAGCCGTGCTCGGCGCTCGACCCCATCGCCACGGCCAAGGTCGAGGAGCTGATCGACGAGTTGCGGGAGAATTTCTGCATCATCATCGTGACCCACTCGATGGCTCAAGCTGCCCGCGTGTCGCAAAAGACGGCATTCTTCCACCTCGGCAAGCTGGTGGAGACGGGTCCTACAGAAGAAATCTTCACCAATCCGCGTGACTCGCGTACCCAGGACTATATTACCGGCCGGTTCGGCTAAGCGTCATGTCTGGGTCAGCTCGGGCCAGGGGCGCTTCCGCCGGCGCCGCAAAAAAACAGGCGGAAATGACGGACCACACGGTCAAGGCCTTCACCGAAGAGCTCGACGGGCTGACGCATGAGGTCGCCCGCATGGGCGGCTTGGCCGAAATGGCCGTCAACGAGGCGATCACCGCCGTCGTGCGCCGCGACACCGTGCTCGCGCAGAGCGTGATCGAGCGCGACGGCAAGATCGACGCGGCGCAACGAGATATCGAGCGGCGCGCCATCAAGCTTTTCGCGTTGCGCCAGCCGTTCGCCAACGATCTCCGCGTGGTGCTGACCGGTTGGCGCATCGCCAGCGAACTCGAGCGCGTCGGCGATCTTGCCAAGAACATCGCCAAGCGCACGCTGATCTTGAATCAGGCCGAGCCGATCCAGCTCATCAAAAGTGTTGAACGCATGGGCCGCATCGCCGCCGCTCAGCTGAAGCAGGTGCTCGACGCCTATTCGAACCGCGACGTGCGCGCCGCCGTGAGCGTGTGGTTCCACGATGACGACGTGGACGCGCACTACACCAGCCTGTTCCGCGAACTCCTCACCTACATGATGGAGGATCCGCGCGTGATCGGCGCCTGCGCGCACTTGTTGTTCATCGCCAAGAATCTTGAGCGCATCGGCGATCACTCCACCAACATCGCCGAATACATCCACTACCTGGTGACGGGCGAAGAGATAGCCACGGAACGCCCGCGTGGCGATGCGGAGGCGCCCGACGTATGAGCGCGCACGTTCTGGTGGTTGAGGACGAGGAAGCCCTCGCTCAGCTGCTCAAATACAATCTGGAGAAGGAAGGCTACCGGGTCTCGCTGGCGCAAGACGGCGAAGAAGCGCTCGTCGTCGCCGACGAGACCAAGCCCGATCTCGTCCTGCTGGACTGGATGCTGCCGAAGCAGCCCGGCATCGAGGTGTGCCGGCGTCTGCGCGCGCGCCAGGAAACCCGCAACACGCCGATTGTTATGCTCACGGCGCGGGATGAGGAAAACGACCGCATCCGCGGCCTCGATACCGGCGCCGACGATTACGTCCTGAAGCCGTTTTCGATGGTGGAGCTGCTGGCGCGCCTTCGCGCCGTGATGCGCCGCATCCGCCCCGGCCTTGCCGATGACAAGCTCCGCGTGGGGGACATCGTCATGGATCGCGTCGCGCACCGGGTGCGGCGCGGCCCGCGCGAGGTGCATCTCGGCCCGACCGAGTTCAAGATCCTCGACCATCTGATGCAGTATCCCGGCCGCGTCTTCAGCCGCGAGCAATTGCTCGATGCGGTGTGGGGCTCGGACGTGTACGTCGAGGCGCGCACCGTCGATGTCCATATCGGGCGCCTGCGCAAAGCGCTCAACGAAGCGCCGGAGATCGACCCGATCCGCACCGTCCGCAGCGCCGGCTACGCGCTGGATGTCGAAAGCTGAGCAGTCGCCTTAGTTGAACCTTAAGTGGCGCGCAGTGCTCTGGAGACGGAGCAAAGTCGCGCACCATGAATTCCTCGACGCTGAGCAAAGTCCCGGCCGTCACGCTGGGCTTTTGGGCCATCAAGATCCTCGCCACCACGTTAGGGGAGACCGGCGGCGACACCGTGTCGATGTCGATGAACCTCGGCTATCTCGTCGGCACGGCGATCTTCCTATCGCTGCTGCTCGTTCTGGTGATCGCGCAGATCGTCGCCAGGCGTTTTCATCCCTGGCTCTATTGGGCGACGATTATCGCCTCCACCACGGCCGGCACGACACTGGCTGATTTCGCCGACCGTTCGCTCGGCATCGGCTATGCCGGCGGCTCGGCGCTGCTGCTGACCGGCGTGCTGGCCTCTCTCGCCATCTGGTACTGGTCAGAGCGCACGATCTCCGTCGACACCGTCTCCACGCCTAAGGTCGAAGCCTTCTATTGGATCACCATCACGCTCTCGCAGACGCTCGGCACGGCGCTTGGCGATTGGATGGCGGACGACGCGGGCGTCGGCTTCCTCGGCGGCGCGTTGTTGTTCGGCGCTGCGCTCGCGGTGATCGCCGGGCTCTATTTCTGGACCAGAGTCTCGCGCGTCTTGTTGTTCTGGGCGGCCTTCATCCTCACGCGGCCGCTCGGCGCCACCGTCGGCGATTTTCTCGACAAACCGTTCGATCACGGCGGCCTCGCGCTCAGCCGCCCTCTCGCCACCGCGGTTCTGGGCGCGGCGATCGTCGTGCTGATCCTCTTCACGCCGCAGCGCGCCGGTGAACATCCGCAAACGCGGGCGGCCTGAAAAGCGACGCTCACGCCCCACAGTCGGCGGCGCGCTTGAGCAGCAGTGTGCGTTCGCGCGCGTTGCGGGTGAGAGCCGCGGCCGCTTCGAACGCGGCGCGCGCATCTTCGAACCGCCCCAGCTTTTGCAGCAGATCCCCGCGCACGGCTTGCAGCAGATGGTAGCCCTGAAGCGAAGGTTCGCCCGCGAGCGCGTTCAGCGCGTCGAGCCCGGCTTGGGCGCCGTGAGCCATGCCCACGGCCACGCTGCGATTGAGCGCAACGACCGGCGAAGGCGAAGCCGCGGCCAGCGCATCGTAGAACAGGACGATCCGCGCCCAGTCCGTTTCCTCCGGCGTGCGCGCGCGCGCGTGGCACGCGGCGATCTGGGCCTGCAGCATGTATGTCCCGGGCGCCGCGCCAATCGCCGCCGCGCTCTGCTCGGCGCGCGCCAGCGCGTCGAGCCCGCTGCGGATCAGCATGCCGTCCCAACGCGCGCGGTTCTGATCCATCAACAGAATCGGCTCGCCGTCCGCCCCGGTTCGCGCGCGCAGGCGCGAAGCCTGGATCGCCATCAGCGCCACGAGCCCATGCGTCTCCGGTTCGCCAGGGGCGAGCGCGGCCAGCATGCGCCCCAGGCGCAGCGCTTCCTCGCAAAGCTGCGGGCGCATCCAGTCGTCGCCGGCCGTGGCGGAATAGCCCTCGTTGAAGATGAGATAGATCACCTCCAGCACGGAGCTGAGCCGCTCCGCCAGCGCCGCGCCGCGCGGAACCTCGAAGGCGATCTCCTTGTCTTTCAGCGTGCGTTTCGCGCGCACGATGCGCTGCGCGATCGTCGGTTCGTTGGAGAGGAAGGCGCGCGCGATCTCCTCGGTGGTAAGGCCGCCGATGAGCCGAAGCGTCAGCGCCGCGCGGGCCTCGCGCGCAAGCACCGGGTGGCAGGATACGAACACGAGCTTCAGCAGATCGTCGCCGATCTCCTCGTCCAGCGCCGTGTCGAAGTCCGGCGTGTGGTGGGCTTCGCTTTCCTGTTCGAGCGCTTCGTGTTTGCGTTGCAGCATGGCCGCGCGCCGATGGGCGTCGATGGCCCGGCGCCTGGCCACCGCCATCAGCCACGCGCCCGGGCGTTCCGGCACGCCGCTTTGCGGCCATGTCTCGAGCGCGGCGACGAGGGCGTCCTGCGCCAATTCCTCGGCGAGCGCGACGTCGCGCGTCACCCGCGCGAGGCCGGCGATCAGCTTGGCCTGTTCAATACGCCAAATGGCTTCGACGGCGCGGTTCGCCTCGCTCATGCAGCGTCGATCAGCACGCCCGGGGCGCCCGCGCAAGCGCCGAGGCGTGGACGCTTCGCCCAAGCTGATGCACATTTGCGCGATGCGCACCCTGATCTTGCTTCGCCACGCCAAAGCCGTCCGCGCCAATGAGGCGCCGAACGACGAGGCGCGCGGGCTGACTGCTCGCGGCGAACGCGACGCGGGCGCCGCCGGCGCGGCGCTGGAAGATCACGGCTTCAAGCCGGCGCTGGCGCTGGTTTCCCCGGCCGTGCGCACGCGCCAGACCGCCGCCCGCGCGCTGCAGGGACTGCATGTGGAGACGCGCTTTGACGAAGCCCTCTATCATGCGGGGCCCGAGAGCATCTGGGATGCGTTCGCCGCGGAAGAGGCGGAGAGCGTCGTCATTGTCGGCCACAATCCCGGCCTGGGCGAACTTGCTTCCCTTCTCATCTCCCAGGCGCACGACGGCTCCCGCGCCGCGCGCGAGTTCGCGGGGAATTTTCCGACGGCGGCGTTCACGGCGTTTGAGATCCGCGGCGATCTCATGCACGCCGCCGGCCCGCGCCTGATTGCGGCGTGGAAGCCCGCGCGCGAGGACGATTAAGGCAGCATCAACGCGTCCGCCGTCTGCGCGTCGCTCACCGTACGGCGCGTTCTCACATAGGTCGCGCCATTCCACTGCTCGACCGGGAAGGAGAAGCCGGGGCCGCCGTCGGCGATATCCTTGCCGCCACTGTGCTCGGTGTTCAGCACCACCATGACGCCGCCGCGCAGCGAATAGATTTCGCGGAACGCGCCGCCTTCGCGGCGCATGAGATGCAGATCGGGGCCGTCGCCATAGCACGACGCCATGTTCGGCCCGCCCACCATCACGAACAGAATCGCCGAGCCGACGCCGCTTCCCATGTCGACCGGGATGTAGCCGGGCGTCACTTTCTCCTCGCACTCGTTCATCACCATGCCGCGTGCATCGGCGCGCATATGCAAGGCCGCGAGGATCGCGGCCTTGTCCGCGGCGCTGACCTCGGCGGGCGCCGCCGTCGTCGCTGTCGTCGCGGGTTGGGCTTGCGCTTCGGTTGCGGTGGCGACCGGCTGACCGCATGCGACAGCGGCCAGCGCAAGCGCCGAGACGGACATATGTTTCAGCATGAACAGCTCCCCATCAATGCTGGGAGTGTGGCGCCTGAAGGCGCGGCCGTCACGCCAAACTATTGTCCGCCGGCGCGCCGCCAGCCCAGATCGCGCGCGATTTTTTCTTCCAGCGCCTCCGCCATCCGGGCGTGGGTATCTTCGCCAGGGTGCCAGTCGCAGCCGAAGATGCGGCCGCTTTCCGCCGGCGGCAGGTAGACGAACGAGACGTTCTCGTGCGCCTCACGATTGTAGCTTTCGGTGATGGCGGTGATGCGCGGAATGGCGTCTTCGCGATGTTCTGGGCCGAACGCGGTGAAGATGCGCGCATGCGGATAGCGCGCGCGCAAGGTGCGCAGCATGTCGAGATAGCGCGGCTCGAATGTCGGTCCCGGATCGGCGGTGGAGAAATCGTTGGCGCCGAGATTGATGACGATCAGTTCGGGTTGGAAGCGCGCCGCGTCCCAATGCATCTCGGCGTGATCGGGTAGGGCCGCGTCGATCAGCTCGGGCATGTGCGGGGCTTCGAAGCCGTCATAGTTGCGCACGACGCCGCGTCCGGAAATGGCGACGATGTGAAACTCCGCATCGAACGCCGCGGCGGTGCGGGCTGCGTAGGTGTCGAACGGCGGGCTGGTCTCGACCGAATAGGTGCAATGCTCGTCCGCGCCCGCCGCGCCGTAGCCGACGGTGATGGAGTCGCCGATGAAGAGGATGCGGTGGGCGTGCGCCGGCGGCGCGCGCCATTCGCCGTCGACATTCATGGCGTGGATCGTCGTCAGCCCGCTGCCGCCTTCCGAGCGGCGCGTCAGGCGCACGTAATGCTCGCCGCGCGTAGGCGACGAAAACAGCGTGTAGTCCCGGGTTCCGCTCTGCAGGTGCAGTTGCGTCATCGCGCCGTCGACATCGAGATCCATGATGGTCGAGCCGCTGTCTTCGATGCTTGCGACAAGGCGCGTGCCGACAAAGCGGGCTTCGACGCCGCTCGCGGGCCAGGCGAACGTCGCGCCGCCGCCGCTCGCTTCGGCGTAGCGGCCCATGGTGCGATAGCCGGCGCCTGCAGCGCTCGCGGCGCCGCACAGCAGAAGGAACGAAAGAACGAGGCGAACAAGTTTCATTGGCTGGCCCAGAGGATGCGCGCAATCCAGTCAATCTCTTCGATCGGCAATTCGCGCGTCGGGTAAGCGGGATTGAGCGAGATCAGTTCGACGCGCTGCTCGTTGCGCCGCCCCAGTGTCTTGGCCGTCACTTCGCCCGCGCGCGTGCGCACGACGACGCGGTCGCCCCGGCGCACCGCTGCGCCCGGCTGCACGATGACGATGTCGCCCTCGCGAAACACCGGCTCCATCGAGTCGCCGGTGATCTCGAGGGCATAGACACGATCGTCGCCGAGACCCGGGAAGCGCACTGTTTCGTCCGCGGAGATCGGAAAGCCGGCGTCATCGAAAAAGCCGTCCGCGCCGGCTTTGGCGAGGCCGACAATGGGAATGGCGCGCCCCGCGCCGCCAGGGCGGCCCGCCAGCAGCGCCGCGAATTCGTCAAAGCTCGTTTCCGCCGCCGCCAGGGCGCGCGACACGCTTTCGGTCGAGGGCCAGCGCGGCTTTCCGTCCGGCCCCTCCCGCTTGGATTTGTTGAAGGTGGTGGGATCGAGCCCCGCCGCACGCGCCAGGCCCGAGGGCGTCATGCCCCTGCGGGCCGCCAAAGCGTCGATCGCGC
The DNA here is from genome assembly GCA_035549695.1 of Caulobacterales bacterium. Taxonomy (GTDB): domain Bacteria; phylum Pseudomonadota; class Alphaproteobacteria; order Caulobacterales; family Aquidulcibacteraceae; genus Vitreimonas. Next base: position 23,981 of record DASZQK010000004.1, read on the forward strand.
GCCAAATCTGGCCGTGCTGCATGAAGCGGTTTAACCTCCGCCGCCAGGAAATTTAGCCGTAACATAGGAATATATCCCTGGCAACCATGCACGATCTCGGGACTTCGCTTCTGCGCCGCCTTGATCCGGAGGACGCGCACGGCGCGGCCATTCTGGGGCTGAAGTTGGGTCTCGGCCCGCGCGCGCCGGCTTACGCCTACCCGCGCTTGCGCACCCAGCTCGCTGGGCTCGATCTGCCGAACCCGATCGGCATGGCGGCGGGCTTCGACAAGAACGCGGAGGTTCCCGACGCTTTGCTTGCGGCGGGCTTTGGCTTCGTCGAGTGCGGCACGGTCACGCCCAAGCCGCAGGCGGGCAATCCGCGTCCGCGCCTCTTCCGTCTCAGCGAGGACGAGGCGGTCATCAACCGCATGGGCTTCAACAATGAGGGCGTGCACGTCTTTGCCGCGCGCTTGCAGCATCGCGCCGCGCGCGGCGGCATCGTCGGCGCGAATGTCGGCGCCAACAAGGACAGCGCCGACCGCGCGGGCGATTACGTGCTTTGCATGCAGCGCGTCTGGCGCTTCGCGTCTTACGTCGCCGCCAACATCTCCTCGCCCAACACGCCGGGCCTGCGCGGGCTTCAGGAACGCGGCGCGCTGGAAGATTTGCTCGTGCGCCTGCGCGAAGCGCGCGCGGCGCTGGAGGAGAAGCATGGAAAGCGCCCGCTATTTCTCAAAGTCGCGCCCGATCTCGATGAAACCGCGGTGCGCGACATCGCCGAACTCGCCATCGTCAACGGCCTCGACGCGCTCATCGTCTCCAACACCACCGTCGCGCGCCCGGAGACTTTGCGTTCGCCGCAGCGCACCGAGACCGGGGGGCTTTCCGGCAAGCCGCTGTTCGAGCCTTCGACGCACATCCTGCGCCTGTTCGCGCAAGCGCTGAACAAACGCCTGCCGCTGATCGGCGTCGGCGGCGTCGCCAGCGCCAGCGATGCGCTCGCCAAGATCAAAGCCGGCGCCAGCGCCGTGCAGCTTTATTCCGCGATGGTGTTTGAAGGACCGGGCCTCGTTGCGCGTATCGCGCGGGAGCTGGATGCGAAGCTGGCGCAGGAGGGCTTTGGAAGCGTGGCGGAGGCGGTGGGGGCGAGCGGTGCGAAATAGAGCTTCTTCGGAAGCCAGCGTTTAGGCGTGGCGCCGTGCTCGGCTTCACTTCCCAGCGCCGAACCACGAGCGCTATATGAAGGGTATGGCGACTGGTTAGGTGAGTCATGCCAAGGGATGCGGCGCTGGACGCGCTTTTTGCGAACAAAGAACCTCAGGTGCGGGCTTCCTACGACAAGGTGTTGGCCGGTCTCGCCAAGATCGGGCCGGTGAAAGCCGAGCCGAAGAAAACGTCCATCCATTTTATGCGAGACACATCATTCGCTGGCGCGCACCCGAAGAAGGCTTGGCTTGATCTTACGATCCGAAGCGACAAACCCATCAAAAGCCCCCGCGTCCGCGCGCAAGAACAAGTCTCCAAGAACCGCTGGCATCAGGACGTGCGGCTGGCTTCGCCAACGGACGTGGACGGCGAGCTCATAGGCTGGCTCAAACAGGCGTACGCCCTGGCGGCCTAACCCGCGCCGAGCCGCGTGACCCCCGTCACATCGCCATGGCCAACGCTCCCTTAAGTTCAACTCATCGCTTCGGCGACATGAGTTCAACAGCTAACGGAGCCAGTCCCATGACCGTCCTTACCCGCATCGCCACTTTGGTTCTCGCAGCGGCGCTCGTCGCCCCGGTCGCGTTCGCCACGTTGCATCAAGCGGCGCAGATCGTCTGAGTTCGCGAGACGCTGATGACAAGGGCGCGGAGCAAGGCCCGCGCCCGACAGCGTCTCACCAAACCGCCCGCGCATGTTCCGGTTGGCTCCCCGGAACGGCGCGGGCGGTTTTTTCTTACGGTCGGCAATCCGCTCCAACCGGCGCCGCCGCCGCGAGTTTCCACGAAGGGCTGGGAGCCGGCGGCCCTCGGCGTTTTCAAACAATTACCCGCGCGCGCTCCGCTGACGCAGGTTGGCGGTGGAGCTGCGCACGTGCGCCATCAGCGCCTGGATGTCCCCGTGATTGGCGTCCAGCATGGCGAGGAAGTCGCGCTGTTGCTGCTGCGCCAGCCAGATCTCGTTGCCGTCGAGAATGAGCGAGACGTCGACCACCTTCCAGCTGTCGCCATTCTTCAACAGGCGCCACTGCACCGGCAGCGGCCGCGACTGCCCGCGCGGCGCCATTTCGGTGCGCACCACCACGTCCTGGCCTGGGATGCGTTCGATCGAATTGGTGACGCTGATCTGCGCGCCGCGATAGCGGTCGAGCTGCGCCATGTAGACGGCGAACGCATAGTCGCGGAACACGTCGACCCAGGCCGAACGCAGCGCCGGATCGTTGCGCAATTGCACGGCGTAGCGCCCAAGCACGAAATTGGCGATGCGCGGCACGTCGGCGAATTGAGACATCAGCGTCTGGAATGTCTGCTCGCGGCCCTGCGGCTGCGAGATCGCGTTCAGCGCCTGCGTGGCGCTGGATTGCGCGAACGCCTCGGCGTCGGCGTTACGCGCCGCGTGCGCGGCGGGCGCGGCCAGAACCAATCCGGCGCCGGCCAGAGAGGCGATGAAGCTGGCGCGGGTGAAAGTGCGGGCGGTCACTGGTGTGCTCCTGGTTGTGTGAGCGCGATGGAGGGCGTGTCGGCGGGCGCGGGCGCTTGCGGCGCCGATTGCGGCTGCTCGAACTCGGTTTGCGGGGCCGGGCCATCCCCTGACGGCGCCTCCCCCGGCATCGGCTCGAAATCCGGCAATTGCTGGACATCGGTGCGACCGTTTTGGATGGCGCTATAGCGCAGCAGCCCGTAGGTCGTGCGGAACGTCACATAAGGATCGAGCGAATTGCGCCGAACGTCGTCGATGCCGTCGAGCAGGGCTTCGCGTGTCGACACGCCGTCGACGACGACCTTGGCCGCGACCACGGCGCCCTTATCGTCGAAGCGCGCCCAGGCCAACGGATCGAAGGCGATGTCGACGATCGAACCGAACCCGTCGCGCACGGTGGTCGGCCCCATCAGCGGAATCCAGAGATAGGGGCCCGACGGCGCGCCCCAGACGGCGAGCGTCTGGCCGAAATCCTCGTCGTGGCGCTCGAGCCCCATGCTTCTCGCCGGATCGAACACGCCAAGCACGCCGATCGTGCTGTTCACCCCAAAGCGCGCCGCGGTGACCCCCGCGCGCCGCACTTCGCCCTGCAGCAGATCGTTGGCGAAGATCGCCGGCGAATGCAGGTTGTTGAGGAAATTGCGCACGCCGCTGCGCACTGGCGAGGGCGTGACGGCGCGATAGCCGCGCGCGACAGGCTCAAGCACCGCCTTGTCGACGCTTTCATGAACGCCGAACATTTGGCGGTTAAAGTCTTCGTAGGGATCGCTGACGAATTCCTGCGCGTGCGCCAACGCCGGCATGCAGATGCACGCCGCCGTCGCCATCAACGCTGAGAACATTCCCCGCATGGAAATTTCCGGCTGGTCGATCCCTCGGCAAATAGTGACGCAGCAGGGTTAATCAACTTTCGCGCGTCGCCGCGCAGGGCAGGAAAATCTCAACCTCTCGTGAGTGTGGCCGCGCTGCATCCCTTGTCCCGAACGGCGCCCAGTTTGAGGCTGCCGCGCTGAGCGCGGGCTGAACGGTTTGGGCCGACGCGGGCGCCTGTGGACGAGCGAAAAAAAAGGGCTTCCGCAGCGTCGCCGTCTCGTGCCATATAAAGATATGTTTATATCTGCAAACGAGGTCGCCCAGCGCCTGGAAGCCGACCGGGTGGTCGGCGCGCTGCGCGCGGCCGGGGAGCAGACCCGCTTGCGCGCCCTGGCGCTTCTGACCCACGGCGAGCTGGCGGTTGGGGAACTGGCCCAGGCGCTCGGCCAGAGCCAGCCCCGGGTCAGCCGGCACCTGAAGCTGCTCACCGAGGCTGGGCTGGTGGAGCGGGCGCCGGAGGGGGCCTGGGTGTTCTATCGCTTGCCGGGCGCGCGGACGGCTGAACGCGTGTTGGCGGACTCCATTCTGGCCGCGCTTGATGCCGCCGATCCGGTGCTCGCCTCGGATGCGGCGCGGCTGCAGCAAATCCGCGACGACCGCGAAACCGCAGCCGCGGAATATTTCGCGCGCAACGCGGCGGACTGGGAGCGGGTGCGCGCGCTTCACCTGCCGGAGACGGATGTCGACAGCGCCATTCTGGCGGCGGCGGGCGCGGGGCCGTTCGCGCTCATGGTCGATGTCGGCGTCGGCTCGGGGCGGATGATCCAGCTCTTCGCCGAGCGCGTGAAGCGCGCCGAAGGCTTTGACACCAGCCGCCAGATGCTCGCCATCGCCCGCGCGGCGCTCGATCATCTGCAAGCCAAGGCGGCCTTGCGCTTTGGCGACGCCTACGCGCCGCCGGTCGAAAGCGGCAGCGCCGACCTCGTCACCATTCACCAGGTGCTGCACTTCCTCTCCGATCCCGCGCGCGCCATCGCCGAAGCCGGACGCGTGCTCAAGCCCGGCGGGCGCCTGCTGATCGTCGATTTCGCGCCGCACGATCTGGAATTTTTACGCGAGGAGCATGCGCATCGCCGGCTTGGCTTCGCTGATTCCGAAATCCAGACCTGGTGCGCCGCCGCCGGCGTGCCGAAATTGAAGACGACGACGCTCGCGTCCAAAGAGCCCAAATCGCTCACCGTGAAGATCTGGGCCGGCGACAAGGTGGGATCATGACGAGCCACGCGCACAATCTGATCGCCGAGGCGGCCGATCGCGGACGCCCGCGCGTGTCGTTCGAGTTCTTCCCGCCGAAGACCGAGGCGCTCGAAGCCCAGCTCTGGGAAGCGATCCCGAAACTTGCGCCGCTCGATCCCACCTTCGTCTCGGTCACCTACGGCGCCGGGGGCACGACGCGCGACCGCACGCACCGCACCGTCGCGCGCATCGTCCAGGAAACGGCGTTGAAGCCTGCCGCGCATCTCACCTGCGTCGCCGCCAGCCGCGCGGAAGTCGACGACGTGCTGCGCGGCTATTGGGAGGCGGGCGTCCGCCATATCGTCGCGCTGCGCGGCGATCCGCCCGGCGGCGTCACCGCGAAATTCGAACCGCACCCGGAGGGCTACCGCAATGCGGCCGAGCTCGTCTCCGGCGCCAAGCGCATCGGCGAATTCGAGGTTTCGGTCGCCGTGCATCCCGAAAAGCATCCCGCCAGCGCCTCGTGGGACGAGGAGATCGAAAATTTCAAGCGCAAGCTCGACGCCGGCGCCGCGCGCGGCATCTCCCAATTCTTCTTCGATCCGCATGTGTTTCTGCGCTTCCGGGACCGCGTCGCCGACGCGGGCGTCAGCGCGACGGTTGTGCCGGGCATCATGCCGGTGACCAATTTCAAGGGCGTCGCCAAGATGGCCGAGGGCTGCGGCGCGAGCGTGCCGCCCTGGCTCGCGCGCCTGTTCGAAGGGCTCGACGACGATCCCGACACCCGCAAGCTCGTCGCCGCCGCCGCCACTGCGGAATTGTGTGCGACTTTGGCTGCGGAAGGCGTCGAGGATTTCCATTTCTATACGCTGAACCGCGCCGAACTCACGCTGGCCATCTGCCGCGTGCTCGGCGTGCGGGCGGAGGCGATATGACATTTTTTCAGTCATTCCAGACGGCCGAAAGCCGTCATGGGATCCAGGGATCGAAGGGCGTTGCGTGTGGCTCTGGACTCCACGACGCGCTCCGCGCGTCTGGAATGACTGGGTGTGCGGAGACAAGACCATGAATCGCACCGAACGCCTCGCCGCGATCAACGCGGAAATGGCCAAGCGCATTCTCGTACTCGACGGCTCGATGGGCGCGTATTTGCAAGGCTTCGGGCTGACTTCCAACGATTTCCACGGCACGCGCTTTGCCGAGCATCCCCAGGCGCTCAAGGGCAACAACGATCTGCTCCAGCTCACGCGCCCCGAGCTGGTGATGAAGGTGCATGAATCGTATCTGGCTGCGGGCGCCGACATCATCGAGACCAACACATTCAGCGGCACCTCGATCAGCCAGGCTGAATATGCGCTGGAGGAGGTGGCCTACGAGATCAATCTCGAAGGCGCTGGCTTCGCGCGTCTCGTCGCCGACAAGTTCGAGCGCGCGGATGGCAGGCCGCGTCTTGTCGCGGGCGCGATGGGGCCGACGACGAAGCTCTTGTCGATGTCGCCGGAGGTGAACGATCCCGGCCGCCGTGATTGCGATTTCGACACCATGGCGAAGGCGTATGAGGAGCAGGCGCGCGGCCTGATCGCGGGCGGCTCGGATGTGCTGCTGATCGAGACCATCACCGACACTTTGAACGCCAAGGCCGCGCTCTGGGGCGCGTGGGAGGCGTTCGACAAGACGGGCGAAGAGCTGCCGCTCTGGATCAGCGGCACCATCACCGATCGCAGCGGGCGTACGCTGTCGGGCCAGACGGTCGAGGCGTTCTACAATTCCGTGCGCCACGCCAAGCCGTGGGCGATCGGTTTGAATTGCGCGCTCGGTCAAGCCGAAATGCGTCCGTTCCTCGCCGATCTCGCGCGCGTCGCGGAGTGCGCGGTGAGCGCCTATCCGAACGCCGGTCTGCCCAACGCGATGGGCGCCTATGACGACGATGCGTGCATGATGGAAGCGCATTACGGCGAATGGGCGCGCGCCGGATTGGTCAACATCCTCGGCGGCTGCTGCGGCACCACGCCCGAGCACATCGAGCATTTGGGGCACGCCATCGAAGGCGTGAAGCCGCGCGCGATCCCGCGGCATGAGGCACGCTTGCGCTTGGCTGGTTTGGAGCCATTCAATGCCGCGGCATAGCAGGATCAAGCAGCCCTTCGCCCCCACGAGGGGGAGAAGGTGGCGCGAAGCGCCGGATGAGGGGGTGTCTCTCGGAATGGAGCGCGTCGTCGATGCCGAGCTTCTTTCTGAGGCGCATCCCCTCATCCGTCTGTCGCTTCGCGACAGCCACTTTCTCCCCTTGCAAAGGGAGAAGGGCTGGAGCCGTTGCTTGTGACTTCTTCCGCCAATCCCTTCGCCAATTTTGTCATTGTCGGTGAGCGCACGAACGTCACCGGCTCCGCGAAATTCCGGAAGCTCATCGAGGCCGACGATTACGCCGGCGCTCTTGCCGTGGCGCGCCAGCAGGTCGAGAGCGGCGCGAACGTGCTCGACGTCAACATGGACGCGGCGCTGATCGATGGCCCTGCGGCGATGACGCGGTTTTTAAATCTGATCGCCTCTGAGCCCGACATCGCCAAGATTCCGCTCATGGTCGACAGCTCCAAATGGGAGGTGATCGAAGCGGGACTTAAGTGCGCGCAAGGCAAATCGATCGTGAACTCGATCTCGCTCAAGGAGGGCGAGGCGAAGTTTTTCGAACAGGCCAAGCGCGTGCGCCGCTATGGCGCAGCCTGCGTGGTGATGGCGTTCGATGAGCAGGGGCAAGCCGATACGGCGGACCGCAAGGTGGCGATCTGCACGCGCGCTTATCATCTGCTGACCGAGAAGATCGGCTTCCCGCCTGAGGACATCGTCTTCGATCCCAATATCTTCGCGGTGGCGACCGGCATCGAGGAGCACGCGGATTACGCGCTCGCTTTCTTCGATGCGACGCGGCGCATCCGTGAATCGCTGCCGCACGCGCATGTCTCGGGCGGCGTTTCGAACGTCTCGTTCTCGTTCCGCGGCAACGAGCCGGTGCGCGAGGCGATGCACGCGGTGTTCCTCTACCACGCCATTCGCGCCGGCATGGATATGGGCATCGTCAACGCGGGCACGCTGGCGCTCTATGACGACGTCGAGCCCGAATTGCGCGAGCGCGTTGAAGACGTGCTGCTCAATCGCCGCGCTGACGCGACCGAGCGCCTGCTCGAAATCGCCGAGACGGTCAAAAGCGGCGGCGGCAAGAAGAAGGACGCCGCCAAGGATCTGGCGTGGCGCGAGAAGCCGGTGAAGGAGCGCCTCAGCCACGCGCTTGTGCATGGCGTCAACGAATTCATCGTCGAGGATACCGAGGAAGCGCGCCTGCAAGCGGCGCGGCCGCTGCACGTGATCGAAGGGCCGCTGATGGACGGCATGTCCGTCGTCGGCGATCTGTTCGGCGCGGGGAAGATGTTTCTGCCGCAAGTGGTGAAGTCCGCGCGCGTGATGAAGCAGGCCGTCGCGCACCTTATTCCGTTCATGGAAGAGGAGAAGATCGCCACCGGCATGGCCGGCAAGTCCAACGGCAAGATCGTGATGGCGACCGTGAAGGGCGACGTCCACGATATCGGCAAGAACATCGTCGGCGTGGTGCTGCAGTGCAACGGCTACGAGATCGTCGATCTCGGCGTGATGGTCCCGTGTGACAAGATTCTGGAGACGGCGAAGGCCGAGAACGCGGACGCGATCGGCTTGTCGGGCCTCATTACGCCGAGCCTCGACGAGATGGTGTTCGTGGCGAGCGAGATGGAGCGGCTCGGCTTCAAGCTGCCGCTGCTGATCGGCGGCGCGACGACCTCGCGCACGCATACCGCCGTGAAGATCGCGCCGGCCTATAAGGGGCCGACGATTTATGTGACGGATGCTTCGCGCGCCGTGCCGGTGGTGCAGAAGCTCCTGGGCGATGAACGCGAAGCGCTTGTTGCCGAAACCAAAGCCGATCAGCAGACCGCGCGTGAACAATATCTCACCAGCCAGGACAAGCGCCCGCGTCTGCCCATCGCCAAAGCGCGGGAGCGTGCGCCGAAGCTTGAATATGCGCCGGTGAGGCCGAGCTTCCTCGGCTTGCGCACGTTTGAGAATTATCCGCTCGCGGAGCTTGTGCCTTATATCGATTGGACGCCGTTCTTCGCGTCGTGGGAGCTGGTCGGCAAATTCCCGGCGATCCTCGACGACGCTATTGTCGGCGAAGCGGCGCGGCCGCTCTACGAAGATGCGCGCGCGATGCTGGACAAGCTCGTCGCGGAGCGCTGGGTGCAGGCCAATGGCGTCGTCGGCTTCTGGCCCGCCAATCGCGACGGCGACGACATCGTGCTCTGGAGCAACGATAAGCGCACCAAGGAACGCGCGCGGCTGCACACGCTGCGTCAGCAGATGGACAAAGGCGAAGCGCGCGCGAATTTCGCCCTGGCCGATTTCGTCGGCCCCGTGGGGACGAAGGACTATGTCGGCGGCTTCGCGGTGACGGCGGGCATTGGCGAGGAGGGCCCGGCGCTGCGCTTCAAGCGCGCGAATGACGATTATTCCGCGATTCTGGCGCAGGCCTTATGCGATCGCTTGGCGGAGGCATTTGCGGAAGCAATGCACGCCAAGGTGCGCCGCGAACTCTGGGGTTACGCCAAGGATGAGACGCTTTCGAACGAGGAGCTGATCGCCGAGCACTATCGCGGCATCCGCCCCGCGCCCGGCTACCCGGCGCAGCCCGATCATACCGAGAAGCGCACGCTGTTCGATCTGCTCGAGGCGCGCGAGCGGACGGGCATGGATCTGACCGAGAGCCTGGCGATGACGCCGCCCAGTTCGGTCAGCGGGCTCTATTTCGCGCATCCGCAATCTGAATATTTCGGCGTCGGGCGCATCGACCGCGATCAGGTCGAGGATTATGCGCGCCGCAAGAACTGGGACATGACCACCGCCGAACGCTGGCTCGCGCCGATCCTGGCCTATGATCCGAGCCGCCTCTGATGGCCCGACTGAGCTTTGAGAACTCGGTTGAGCGATTGCGCGCGGCGGGCCTCGTCGCTCGGGATGACACGCCGCAAATTCCCTCGCGCATGCCGCGAGCCGACGACGAGGACCTCGTCGGCGTGCGTGTGTTTCGCATGGTTGTCGAGCGCGGCGATTGTTCGGGGCTCGTCATGCCGCGCAGTTTCTTTGGCCGCTCGGAAGTGAACGCGGTGTCGTTCGCCGACAGCGATCTCAGCGAATCCAATTTGTGCTGGAACGATTTCATCGATGTGAGCTTCGAGGGCGCCGATTTGTCGCGGTCGGACATGCGCGCCTCGCTGTGGACGCGCGTCAGCTTCAAGGGCGCCGACCTCAGCGGGGCGGACCTCCGCCGCTCCTTCTTCGAGGCCTGCGATTTCAGCGGGGCGCGCATGCAGGGCGTGGTGCTCACGGATATTTTGGAGATCACGTCGGCGCTTTCGGCGGCGCAGATCGCGGCCATCGCCTGGGCGGACGAGGAAGGGCCGGAGCCCGATGGCGGGTAGCCGAGCGGGACCGACTCGGTTAATGCTCGTAAGTCATTCGTTGTGCGCCTTTGATTCGGAGCCGATATGCGCGTCATCGCCACCGCCCTCGCGATCTGTGCGGTGTCTTTCGTCGCGGATGTGGCGGGGGATCTGACCGTGGGATCGCGCCATCCCGCCGCGGACGCGGCGCAAGCCGCCTCGGCGCACGTCGAATTGCCGCCTTATCTGGTCGGCGCCACGCGGGCGCATCCGTTGCCGCCTCGACACACAGCGCGGCATCATCGGCGCGAACGGGCCGAAGTGGCGATGGCGACGCACGCGAAGCCGCATCGGCAGGCCGCGAAATCAATGCCCAAGACGCCGCCGGAGCGCGCGCCGAAGCCGCATTCGGTTAAACATGCGGCAATCGAAGCCTAATACGCGGTCTGTTGCGGTTTTGCCGCAACAGGGGCTTGAAGCTTTGCAACACCGCCGCAAAAGCGCCCAGGTCGGGAGGCTTCCTCCGCCGCAATGAGCCAAGCGAGTGCGACGAGCCTTTCGGTGCGCGGGGCAGCGGCCTTCGCCGCGGCGCTGACGCTGTCAGGCGCTCCCGGCGCGGCGCTGGCTCAACCCCGTCAAGACAATCAGCCGACGGCGCCGCCGGTGCAGGGCCTCTACAGCACCTCCGGCGCTTCTCGCTACACGACGCCTGACGGCGCCGTGCGCTTCGTGTTCGACCGCTCGGGCGGCCGCGTGGCGCTGGTGCGCTTCGAGGGCGATCCCGAAGTTCACGTGCTGCGCCCTTTCATGGCGGCGGGCGGCGACGAAATCTATCGCACCGAATCCGGCGACGTCGTGCTGCGCGTGACGCGTCACGGCGGCATCATCGTTTACACGCGCGCGCATCAGACCGGCGCGCCCGCGTCGGAAGAAGCGCAGGTCGCGCCGCTGACGCCGGAAGCCGTGGCGCTTGAGGTTATGCGCCAGCGTCTCAGGCAATTGCAGGAATTGGCGGCGCGGCAGATGGGCCAATCGGTGACCTTCGACGCACCGGTGCAAGTCAATGGGCCGACCGCCGGCGTTGTGCTGGACGCCGCCGAACGCGCCGCAAAAGGCCTGGCCGATGCGCCGCTGACGACCGTGCGCCGCGTCGTGATCACGATCGGCCCCGCGCCGGGGGCGGCCGTGCATGGCGAAGTGCTGACCGTGCAGGTCGCCCCCGCCATGGGCTTTGCGGGGCGCCCATCCTCCACCACCATCCGCAATGTGGTGACCGGCCAACGGCAGGGGCCGGAGCAATAGTCGCCTAGGGCCTAAAATCCGGCGGCGCGAGTTCAAAGCCGTTGAACTCAAACCCCGGAGCAACAACGCAAGTCGCCAGCGTCCAATCGCCCAAGCTCCGCGCGGCTTGCCACGCATGCGCGGGAACGACGGCCTGGGGGCGTTCGCCGGCGGCGAGGTCGGGGCCAAGGACGAGGCTTGTTCTGTCGATGGAAAGCGCAAGCGGCGCGCCAGCGTGCCACGCCCATATTTCCGCGGCGTCGACGCGATGCCAATGCGAGCGCTCGCCGCCTTGGAGCAGGAAATAGATCGCGGTGGCGTGTGCGCGGCCGTCGGCGCCCGCCGCGTCGCGGAAAGTTTCAACATA
>DASZQK010000005.1:0-140434 GCA_035549695.1 Caulobacterales bacterium
AGGGCCGGCGTTAGCGCTGCGCGCTGACCGTCGCGACTATCGTGTCGAGCGTGCGCTCCCGTTCGTTGAACAGATCGCCCGTGGAAATGCGCAGCACACGGAATCCGGCATCGCGCAGATAGACGTCTCGCTTTGCATCGAAGGCAACTTGCTCGGGATCGGCATGTTGCGACCCATCCAACTCCACCACCAACTTGGCGCCGAGGCATACGAAATCGCCGACATAATCGCCGAGCGGGACTTGCCTTCTGAACTTGAATTCGTTGAGCCGGCGATCGCGAAGCAGCATCCACAAGATGCGCTCTTCATCGCTCATGTCTCGGCGCAAGCGCCGCGCGCGTTGCAAGGTGCGTTCGGATTTGTAAAGGCGCGCCATCACCCCTCATCCGGCCCTTCGGGCCACCTTCTCCCACAAGGGGGAGAAGGACGAACAGCGCCAATCCGACCCCCTCCCCTTGTGGGAGAGGGGATCACACGCGCAGCGCATCCACGAACTCGACACGGGTGAGGCGTGCATGCTCAACGGCGCGCCATCACCCCTCATCCGGCCCTTCGGGCCACCTTCTCCCACAAGGGGAGAAGGACGAACAGCGCCAACCCGACCCTCTCCCCTTGTGGGAGAGGGGATCACACGCGCGGCGCATCCACGAACTCGACACGGGTGAGGGGTGCATGCTCAACGTCGCGCTTCGGGCCACCTTCTCCCACAAAGGGGAGAAGGAAGCTCACACCGTCGTCGCAAATCCCCCATCCACCGGAATGATCGCGCCGCACACGAAGCTCGATGCGCGTGAGCCGAGATAAAGCGCAACACCGCCCATGTCGCTCGCAGCCCCCCAGCGGCGCATCGGCGTGGCGAGGCGCGTCGGTTCGCCGTACTCGGCCTCGATGCCCGCAGTCATCTTCGACGGAAAATATCCCGGCGCGACGCCGTTCACGGCGATGTGCTTCAGCGCCAGGAACTTCGCCATCATGCGCGTCAGATGATGCAGGCCCGCTTTCGATGTCGCGTACGAATACGCTTCGATCGGCGACACATGCAGCCCATCGACGGAGCCGATATTGATCACGCGCGCAAAATCGTCCTCGCGCGCGCCGGCTTCGAGCAGCTTCAAGAGACGCTGCGTCAGGAAGAACACGGACTTCACGTTGAGATCCATCACCTTGTCCCAACCGGATTCCGGAAAATCCGCAAACGTCGCGCCCCATGTCGCGCCGGCGTTGTTGACGAGGATGTGCAGCGCCTGTTCGCGCGCCTCGATCTCGCGCCCCAGCCGTTCGATCTCCTCCATCTTGGAGAGATCGGCCGGCAGCGCGATGCAGGTCCCGATCTTGGAGAGCTCATCAGCCAGCGCCTGGCACGCCTCGGCCTTGCGCGCAGAGATATAAACCTTGGCGCCGTTGTCCACATAAGCGCGCGCCACCATCTCGCCGATGCCGCGCGAACCGCCGGTGACGAGCACAACCTTGCCTTCGACGGAGAAAAGATCGCTGATTTTCATGGCTGCCCTGCGTTCGCTTGCTTGAACCACCTATAGCCCAGCATGCCTTAGGCGCCACTTCTCCCCAATCCAGACATGAAGCGCATGTCTTTCCCCCGCCGCGCGGCATGGCGCCGCCGGCCTCTTCGCGCTAAGAGGCGGCACGGGGACCAGACAATCCGCATGGCAGGGCACAAGGCGTTTTTCGACCGCGCGACGCTCGCCTTTTTGGCGGTGCTGGCGCTCATCCTCGCCGTGCGCATTTGGGGCCTCGTGGCCACGCCGCTCAACCTGCAGGCGGACGAAGCGCAATACTGGGCGTGGTCGCGCCATCTCGACTTCGGTTATTTCTCCAAGCCGCCGCTGATCGCCTGGGTTGTCGCCGGGGCCACCGCGCTGTTCGGCGATTCCGAATGGGCGGTGCGGCTCGCGGCGCCGGTGGCGCAAGCGCTCGCGGCGCTCGCCCTGTTCGGGCTGGGGCGCAGCATGTACGGCGCCGCCGCGGGCGTGTGGGCCGGCCTGTTGTGGTTGCTGCTGCCGGGCGTGTGGCTTTCCTCGGGCATCATGTCCACGGACGCGCTGGTGCTGCCGCTCTGGTCGGTGGCGCTATTCTGCGCCTGGCGCCTCACCGTCTCGCGCAGTTGGGCCTGGCCGATCGCGCTCGGCGCGCTGCTCGGGCTCGGCCTGCTGGCCAAATACGCGATGTTCTATTTCGTGCTGTCCGGCGCGCTCGCGGCCTATTGGTCAAAGCCCGCGCGCGACGCGCTCACCGGCTATCGCTGGCTGGCGATTCTCGGCGTCGCCCTGCTGATCGTCTCGCCCAATCTTTACTGGAACATTTCCCACCAGTTCGAAACCGTCGGCCACACCGTCTCCAACGCGCATCTGACGCGCAATTTCATGCACCCCGACGAGGTGCTCGAATTCGTCTTGAGCCAAGCCGCAGTGATCGGCCCCGTGCTGTTCTGCGCGCTCGCATGGTTGTTCTGGCGCGGCTGGACGCGCTCGTCCGGTTTGTCGGACGAAGACCGCTTCCTGCTCGCCTTCATCCTGCCGCCGCTGGTGCTGATGATCGCGCAGGCGTTTCTCAGCCGCGCCAACGGCAATTGGGCGGCCTCCGCCTATCCCGCCGCAATGGTGTGGATCGCGGGCGCGCTCGCCGGTTCGAAACGCGGCCGCCGCGTGCTGATCGCCGCGTGCGCCGTCAATCTCGCGATGGGCGCAGTGTTCGGCCTCGCCGCCGTGCGCCCCGACATCGCCGACGACGTCAAGTCACTGTCCAACTCGATCAAGCGCGCGCGCGGTTGGGATGAAACCGCAAGCGAGATCGCAAAACGCGCCACGCCCCGCGCCGGCGAAGCGCCATACACAGCCGTTCTGGTGGACGACCGCGATCTGTTCTACGAACTCAGCTATTATTGGCGCGAAGCCCGCCGTGACGGGGCCGCGCTGCCGCCGGTGCGCATGTGGCGGCTCTACGCGGATCCGCACAATTCGGCCGAAAGCTCTGACCCGATGCGCGCCGAGGAAGGCGCGCGCGTCCTGATCGTGCATCAGAATGAACGCTATGTGCCGCTGGTCGCCGGCGATTTCACCGTGTTCCGCGCGATCGAGCCGCTCAGCGTATCGATCGGCGTGGTGCATCCGCGCGTATTCGAAGTCTCCGTCGGCGAAGGATTCGCCCCGGCCCCACGCAACGCCGCCTTCATGCAGCGCGTGCGCACGATCGACGGCGCGAACTAGTCGAAATCGCCGAGCGGGCTCGCGCCTGATTCCGCATCGCCTACATTGGCGCGGAACAGCGCGAACATCTCGCGGCCAAAGCCGCGCTCGTGCGCGGCGCGATCGAGCGGAGCGCAATCGCGCGTTTGCCAATCGGGCGGATCGAGCACCTCCAACACGCCCTCGACCGCGTCGACCCTGATCTTGTCGCCATCGCGCAGCTTGGCGATGGGTCCGCCGGCCGCCGCTTCGGGGACGACATGGATCGCCGTCAACACCTTGCCGGAGGCGCCCGACATGCGCCCGTCGGTGACGAGCGCCACCTTGAAGCCGCGATCCTGCAGCGCGCCCAGCATGGGCAGAAGCTTGTGCAGCTCCGGCATGCCGTTCGCCTTCGGCCCCTGCCCGCGCACGACGACGACGCAATCGCAATCGAGCACGCCGTCCCGGAACGCGGCCTGGACATCGAGCTGGTCGGTGAAAATCTTGGCCCGCGCCTCGACGACGCGATGCTCCTCGTCGACGGCGGAGATTTTCGTCACCGCCCGGCCCAGCCCGCCCTTCATCACGCGCAAGCCGCCTTCGGCGCTGAACGGTTCCGACCCCGGGCGCAGCACGGTTTCATCGCCGCTTTGAGTGACCGCAGCCGTCCAGGTGACGCCGCCCTCAGAAAGGAACGGCTCCATCGCGTAGTCCGCCATGCCGCCCTTCGAGACGGTCGGGATGTCGCCGTGCAGCAATCCAAGGCCCAAGAGTTCGCGAACCAGGAACGCCATGCCGCCGGCGCCATGGAAATGGTTCACGTCGGCGTGGCCGTTCGGATAGATGCGCGCGAGCAGCGGCGTGACGCGCGAGATGTCGGAGAAATCGTCCCAATCGATTTCGATGCCCGCCGCCCGGGCAATCGCCGGAAGGTGGATCATGTGATTGGTCGACCCGCCGGAAGCGGAGAGGCCGACAATGGCGTTGACGATGGCGCGCTCGTCGACAAGGCGCCCTAGCGGGCGATAGTCGTCGCCCATGCCGGTGATCTCGGCGGCGCGCATCGCTGCGGCCGCGGTGAGCGCGTCGCGAAGCGGCGTATAGGGCTGGATGAAGGCCGAGCCCGGAATGTGCAGGCCCATCACCTCCATCATCATCTGGTTGGTGTTGGCGGTGCCGTAAAAGGTGCACGTGCCCGGCGCGTGATAGGCGCGCGCTTCGGCTTTCAGCAATTCGTCGCGGCCGATCTTGCCTTCGGCGAACAGCTGGCGAAGCTTCGCCTTCTCGCGGTTCGGCACGCCCGAGGGCATCGGCCCCGCCGGAACCATGATCGTCGGCAGCCAGGGAAAGCGCAGCGCCCCGATCAGCAGGCCCGGCACGATTTTGTCGCAGATGCCGAGGCAGAGCGCCGAATCGAAGGTCGCGTGCGAGAGCGACACCGCCGTCGCCAGCGCGATCACATCGCGGGAGAAAAGCGACAGCTCCATTCCCTCGAAGCCTTGCGTGACGCCGTCGCACATGGCCGGCACGCCGCCGGCGACTTGCGCGGTCGCGCCCGCCTTTCGCGCGGCTTCCTTGATGATCGGCGGAAACGCGCCGAACGGCGCGTGCGCCGAAAGCATGTCGTTGTACGAGGTGACGATGCCGATCGAGGGCCACCTGCCTTGCAGCAGAAGCTCGCGGTCGTGCGCGGGGCAGCCGGCGGAATTGTGCGCCTGGTTCGCCGCCGAATAGCGCACACGCGCGGGTTCGCTGGCGTCGTGCGCCTCGATCAGATCGAGATAGCGCCGGCGCCGCTTCGCCGAACGCGCCTTGATGCGCGCTGTGACCGCCTCAATCGTGGGATTCAATGCCGACATCGGCTCCTCATCTCGTCCTTCTTCCCTTGTGGGAGAAGGTGGTCGAGCGAAGCGAGACCGGATGAGGGGCGTATGCGCTCCCTCGAAACGTCTCGCTCTCACCCCTCATCCGTCTTCGCACCTCGTGCTCAGACACCTTCTCCCACAAGGGGAGAAGGAGAATGCGCTCAGTCCGGATCCCACCAGGCGCGGTCGTCGCGGTCGAGCAGGAGCGCGGACGCCAGCGGCCCGTTGGACCCCGCTGCATAAGCTTGCGGCTCCGAGCGCTCGTCCGCCCAAGCCTCTAGCAGCGTGTCGGCCCATTTCCAGGCCGCTTCGACTTCCTCGCGGTGCATGAACAGCGCGAGATTGCCGCGCGCCACGTCCATCAGCAGCCGTTCGTAGGCGTCCGGATAGCGGACCGCGAACTCCTCCGCATAAGAGAGGTTGAGCGGCACTTGCTTCACGCGAAGGCCGCCGGGCCCCGGTTCCTTGATGTTGAGCCAGAGCGTCACCGCTTCGTTCGGCTGGATGCGCAGGACGAGCCGGTTCGGCGTGTCGGCGCCCTGCCCGAACATGGCGATAGGCGGCTGTTTGAACTGGATGACGATCTCCGAGCGGCGGTGCGCCATGCGCTTGCCCGTGCGCAGATAGAATGGCACGCCCTCCCAGCGCCAATTGTCGACCTCCGCCTTGATGGCGACGAACGTCTCGGTGCGGCTGGCTTTGCCCTGCAATTCCTCAAGATAGCCCGGCACCGTCTTTCCATCGACCAGGCCGGCCTTGTATTGGCCGCGCACGGTTTTCTCACGCGCGTCGCCGCGGCCGATGGGCCGGAGCGCGGAGAGCACTTTCAGTTTCTCCGTGCGGATCGCGTCGCCGGAGACCGAGTTCGGCGGCTCCATCGCGACGAGGCAGAGCAGCTGCAGCAGGTGGTTCTGCACCATGTCGCGAAGCGCGCCCGAAGTGTCGTAATAGCCGGCGCGGCCTTCAAGGCCGACGGTTTCCGAGACGCTGATCTGCACGTGATCGATGGCGTTGCGCGACCAGAGCGGTTCGATCAGCGCATTGCCGAAGCGCAGCACCATCAGGTTCTGCACCGTCTCTTTGCCGAGATAGTGATCGATCCGGTAGATGCGGTGTTCGTCGAACACGGCGCCGACGCCCTCGTTGATCTCCTTCGCCGAAGCGAGATCGTGGCCGATCGGCTTCTCGACGACAATGCGCGAGGTCGGCGTCGCCAAGCCCGTCTCCTGCAGGCGCTGCGCGATCGGCACGAACAGATTGGGCGCAGTGGAGAGATAGAAGATGCGCGTCTTGTCGCCGCCGCCATTCTTAAAGAATTCGAGCACTGGCTTCCATGCCGGCTTCGGCGCCGTGCCGTCGAGCTGGATGAAGAAGACGTGCTTCAGAAACTCGTCGAACTTCGCGTCATCGACCTGAACGTCGGACGCGAACTTGCGGTGGCTGGTCTTGACCAGTTCGCGGAAGGAATTGTCGTCGAGCGGCTGGCGGGAAAAGCCGAGGATGCGCGAATTGGCCGGAATCTGCCCATCCAGGAAACGGTGCAGCAGCGCCGGATAGAGCTTGCGCAAGGCAAGGTCGCCGGTGGCGCCGAAAACGACCAGATCGAAGGGCGGGACGGGAATGAACTCAGCCATGACAGCGCTATCAATCTCAGTTTGCGGACGGAGGCAATCAGGGCTGATTCAAGAGCCCCGCATAGCCCCGCGCCAGGGCTTCTCTGAACTTTTCCAGTTGCGCCAAGCGCGCGGGAAAGACCGCCTCAAGCCCCAGGAAAAGCGGCACGTCGAATGCGGCTTCGTCGCGGGCCTTGGCAGCGGTTTCCAACAACACTGGCGCCAGGGGATCGACCAGCTTGTCGCCGGTCTGCGCTTTGCGGCGCAGGAAGCGCAACCACGCCGCGACGATCCGCGCCGGGCGCTCGATGGGACGGCCGGCGGCGAGCGCTTCCTCGATCAGGCCGAACAGGCGGTTGGGCAGCTTCTGCGAACCGTCCCAGGCGATCTGGGACAGCAAGTGGCGGATCTCAGGATTGTGGAAGCGCCGGAGCACAGCCTCGATATAGGCATTGAGATCGAAACCGGCAGGGGTGTTGAGGCTAGGCGCGACGTCCTGCGTCATCAATTCGCGGACAAAGCGGGCCAGCTCGGGGTCGGCGATGGCGTCGCGCACCGTCTCATGGCCGCGTGCGAGGCCGAGATAAGCCAGCGCGGAATGGCTGGCGTTGAGCACACGCAGCTTGGCGCGCTCGAAGGCGGAGACATCATCGGCGAGCGTGACGCCCATCGCCGCCCAGTCCGGACCGTCGGCGTGTTCATGGCGTTCGATCACCCATTGGGTGAACGCCTCGCGCTGGATTGGCCATCGGTCGGCGACGCCGAGCGCGGCGCTGACGCGCTCGCGCAGAGCATCCGTCGTCGCCGGCGTGATGGAATCCACCATGGTGCAGGGAAATTCGGCGTTTTCCGCGATCCAGACGCCCAGCTGCGGGTCGCGCTCCGCCGCGAAATTGACGACGGCGCGGCGGAGCTTGCCGCCATTGTCGACGAGGTTGTCGCAGGAAATCACCACGAGCGGCTTGGCGCGCGCGTCGCGGCGGCGGCGCAGAGCCTCAGCGAGGAACCCGATCGCGCTCTTCGGTCGGGCCCGGCTGTCGAGATCGGCGCGGATGTCGGCGTGCGCGAGATCGAGCTGGCCGTCGGTGGCGAGGCAATACCCCTTCTCGGTGATGGTGAGTGTGACGATCTCCGTCTCCGGCGCAGCGAGCCGTTGGAGAACTGCTTCCGGATCGCGCGGCGCGACCAGCACGGATTGGATGGCGCCAATGACGCGGAAGCTCACCTCTTCATCGAGCAGCGCCAGCGCGTAGAGCCCGTCCTGCGGGTTGAGCGCCTCCGCCACGTCGGGCGAGTGCAGCGACACGCCGGTAATGCCCCAGCGCGGATCGCTGGCGAGGATGTCGTCGAATGCGACGGCCTGGTGTGCGCGGTGAAACGCGCCGGGCCCCAGATGCACGACGCCGGGGCGCGCTTTGGCGCGGTCGTAGGCCGGTTTGCCGACGCCGGCGGATAGACGCGGCAACGTCGCGTTGGACAGAAACTCCATGCCTCTCCCTCATGTGTCCCGTCTCTCTAGCGCAGGAGGGCTGACAGCGGCAGCGGCCTGCGCGATGGTGCTGCCGGATGCGCCTCGTCGGCGCCCATTACCGTAAGGCGCACCATGCCCAAGCCGATCCTGCTCTCCGAAGACCGCCTCTTCCCGGCCGAGCCCAGCGTGCGCGCCATCGCCCGGGCGCTCTACGCCGAGGTGAAGGATCTGCCGATCATCAGCCCGCACGGCCACACCGATCCGGCTTGGTTCGCCGACAACCAGAATTGGTCGAACGCGACCGAGCTGCTGCTGACGCCCGACCACTACCTCTTCCGCATGCTCTATTCGCAGGGCGTGCCGCTGGAAAAGCTGGGCGTGCCTTCGCGTGCGGGCGCCTCGAAGGCCGACCCGCGCGAGGCGTGGCGGTTGTTGGCGAAGAATTTCTTTCTATTCCGCGGCACGCCGTCGTGGCTGTGGCTCAATCACGTGTTCAAGGTGGTGTTCGGCCTGAACGAGCGGCTCGACGCCGACACCGCCGACGCCGCTTACGACGCCATCAATGCGAAACTGGCGACGGACGCGTTCCGCCCACGCGCGCTGTTCGAACGCTTCCGCATCGAAGTCATCGCCACCACCGAAAGCCCCACCGACACGCTGGAGCATCACCAAAAAATCCGCGCCTCGGGCTGGAAGGGCAACGTGATCACCGCCTATCGCCCCGATCCGGTGATCGACGCCGAGCATGAGCAATTCCACGATGCGCTCAAAGTTTTCGCGGGGCTGACCGGCGAAGACGTGCATTCGTGGAAAGGCTATCTCGCCGCACACCGCAAGCGCCGCGCCTTCTTCGCGGAGATGGGCGCGACCTCGAGCGATCACGGCCATCCCACGGCGGCGACGGCCGATCTTTCCGATGCTGAAGCCGAGGCGCTCTTCCAGCGCGTGCTGAGGCCCAATCCCTCCGCCGCCGACGCCGAGCTTTTCCGCGCGCAAATGCTGACGGAAATGGCCAAGATGAGCATGGATGACGGCTTCGTGCTGCAAATCCATCCCGGCAGCTTCCGCAATCACAATGGCGGGCTGTTCAATGCCTATGGCCGCGACAAGGGCGCCGATATTCCGATGCGCACGGACTATGTGCGCGCGCTGAAGCCGCTGCTCGATCGCTTCGGCAATGAGCGCGACCTCGGTGTGATCCTGTTCACGCTGGACGAAAGCACCTATGCGCGCGAACTGGCGCCGCTGGCAGGGCATTATCCGTGCCTCAAACTCGGGCCGGCCTGGTGGTTCCACGACAGCCCCGAAGGCATGCGCCGTTTTCGCGAGCAAACCACCGAGACCGCGGGCTTCTACAACACCGTCGGCTTCAATGACGACACGCGCGCCTTCCTCTCCATTCCCTGCCGGCATGACGTGGCGCGCCGCGTCGACAGCGCCTTCCTGGCGAAACTCGTCTCCGAGCACCGCATGGCGGAGGACGAAGCCGCCGAACTGATCGTCGACCTCTCCTATAACCTCGCCAAACGCGCCTATAAGCTCGCCACGAAAGCGCCCGGCTGACGCCGGGAGCAAAGCAAGTGCACTTTTTAGATCGGCTGCCCTTCCGGCCAGGGCCGCCCTCGCCTTATGTTCACGCGCCGTCAATTCCTTGCGTCGAGGAAGAACCGGCCCCGGAGACGGCATGAACGCGGACACCACCACCGGCCTCAGCGCGCGGAAGAGGAAAACCGAAGCGGCGCGCGATGAGAGCGCCGCCAAGCTGGTGCAGCAGCACGTCGACTTGCTGGAAAAGCTGCTCCGGGAGGCCATCGGCTATCTCGACGGCAAGGAGGGCGAGGCCCTCTACAAGCGCGCGCTGAAAGCGCACCCGGAGGATCTGTCGAAGCTCGGGACGCACGAAGCGATGTACGCGGCGCGCGCGCTGGCATGCCTGTCGACCTTCTCCAATATCGCCGAGGACGTAGTTGGCCGGCGCCGGCAGGCCGATCTTGTCCTCGCCTCCGACGAATCGCGCCCGCTCAACCTCGCCCGCGCCGGGGCGTGGCTGAAGCGGCGCGGCCACAAGGCGGAGGAGATCGACGCCCTGTTCAGATCCCTGCACGTCAGTCCCGTGCTCACCGCGCATCCGACCGAAATGCGCCGGCGTTCGGTGATGGAGCGCGAGCACGAGCTATCCCGGCTGTTGGGCCTGATTCACAATTCGCGCCGTCCGCCGACCGAAGAATTGCGCGACGAACTCTTCCGCGCCGTCGCCATCCTCTGGAAAACGCGACTGCATCGGCCCGACCGCATCATGGTCGAGGACGAGATCGACAACACCCTCTCCTTCGTGAAGCGGGCGATCCTTCCGGCGATGGTCAATCTCTACGCCGACTGGGCGCGCGATTTCGAGGAATTGGATCCGTTCCCCAACGTGATTTCGCTCGGCACCTGGATCGGCGGCGACCGTGACGGGCACCCCCACGTCAACGACATCACGCTGCGCCAGGCGTTGCGTTTTCAATCGCAGCTCATCCTCGATTTCTATCTCAACGAGATCAACAAGCTGGGCGCGGAACTGACGATCAATTCAACGCTCGCGCACGTCTCGGAAGATTTGCTCGAACTGGCGCGCCGCTCGCACGAAAGCGCGATTCAGCGCGCCGATGAACCATATCGCCGCGCGCTCGTGCTGATCCGTCAGCGCCTTCAAGCCACGCGCGCCAAGCTGGCCAACGGCGTCAATGGCGATCAGGCGATCGACGCGCCCTTCTACGCCTCGCCTTACGATTTCATCCAAGACCTCGAAGTCATCCGCCAATCGCTTGTGCAGAATGGCGGCGAGCGCCTCGTAGGCCGTTCGCTGCGCGTACTCATCCAGATCGTACGCGTATGCGGCTTCCATCTGCTCTCGGTGGACCTGCGGCAAAATTCCGACGTGCACGAAAAGGTGGTCGCGGAATTGTTCGCGCGCTCACCGCAAGGCGCGAACTATCTCTCGCTGCCGGAATGGGCGCGCGTCGAAGCGTTGCTGGCCCAACTCTCGCAAGACCGGCCGCTGCGCTGGCCGCTGGGCGAATACTCGCCGCTGGTGCGCAAGGAACTCGCCATCCTCGACGCCGCCGCTCAAGCGATCGGCAATTTCGGGCCGAGCGCCATCGGCGCCTACATCATCTCGAAAGCCTCCACCGTCTCCGACATTCTCGAAGCGTTCGTGCTGATGAAGCAGGCGGGGCTGGTGTCGGGCGGTCAATCGCCGCGCGCCCTGGTGCGCGTTGCGCCCTTGTTCGAAACCATCGACGACCTGCGCAACGCCCCGGAGGTGGTCCGCGCCTGGCTGAAGACGCCCGTCGCGCGTTCGCTGATCGGCGGCGACAAGGTGCTCGAAGTGATGCTGGGCTATTCCGACAGCAACAAGGACGGCGGCTACGTCGCGTCGCGATGGGAGGTCTATCAAGCCGCCTCGAAGCTCAGCAAAACCTGCGCCGACGAGCGCGTGGGCCTGCAGCTCTTTCACGGTCGCGGCGGCACGGTGGGACGCGGCGGCGGCCCGTCCTATTCCGCCATCCTGGCGCAGCCGCCGGGCTCCGTCGGCGGACGCCTGCGGCTCACCGAGCAAGGCGAGGTGATCGCCCGCAAATACGGCGAGATCGCCACCGCCCGCGATACGCTCGACAGCCTGGCGGCGGCGACGCTGCTGGCGACCGCGGGTCACAAGCCCGGCGAATCCATGGCCGAGCCGCGCTTTGCCGAAACCATGAGCGCGGTGGGAGAGGCGTGCTTCAAGGCCTATCGCGGCCTCGTCGACATTCCCCGCTTCGTCGATTTCTTCAACGCCGCGACGCCGATCGCGGAGATCCGCGACCTGAAAATCGGCTCGCGCCCCGCTTCGCGCACGGCCTCGCCGCGCATCGAGGATCTGCGCGCGATACCCTGGGTGTTCTCCTGGACTCAGGCGCGCATGATGCTGCCCGGCTGGTTCGGCTTCGCATCCGGCGTGCGCAACGCCAAGGCGGATATCGCCGTGCTGCGCGAGATGGCCGAGCGCTGGCCGTTCTTCGAAACCATGCTCTCCAACATGGAAGTCGCTCTGGCGCAAAGCGACATGGAGATCGCCGCCGGCTATGTCGGGCTCGTGCCCGACGCGGATCTGGCCGAACGCATCTTCGTGGTCATTCGCGACGAATGGCGCGCCGCCCGCGATCTTGTGCTGGAGATCAAGCAAAGCGCGTTTCTGCTTGAGTCGCAGCCCGAATTCGCCGATTCCGTAGCGCTGTCGAAACCCTATCTCGAGCCGCTCAATCACCTGCAGGTCGAACTTCTGTCGCGCCGCCGGCGCGGCGAAACCGGGGAGCAAATCCAGTTGGGCATTCAGCTCACAGTGAACGGCATCGCCGCCGGCCTGCGGAATACGGGCTGAGACGATGCGCATCGTCTGCTTCGGAGAAGTGCTGATCCGTCTTTCGGCGCCCGGGCGCGAGCTGCTGCTGCAGCGTCCCGAGCTGCGCGTGCATGTGGGCGGGGCGGAAGCGAACGTCGCGGTGTCGCTGGCGCGGCTGGGCCTGAAATCCGCCGTGGCGTCCGTCGTTCCCGACAACGCGCTGGGCGACGCGGCCATCGAGGAATTGCGGCGCTACGGCGTCGACACCACGCTGGTGCGCACGCATGCGGGGCGCATGGGCCTCTATTTCCTTTCCCCCGGCGCCATTCAGCGACCGAGCCAGGTGCTCTATGACCGCGCCGATTCGAGCTTCGCGCTTGCCCCGGCGGATTTGATCGATTGGACGTCCGCGCTCAGGGGCGCGAACTGGCTGCACATTTCGGGCATCACGCCGGCCGTCAGCCCCAGCGCCGCCGCCGCCGCCCTGCGCGCGGCGAAGGCCGCCCGGCAAGCGGGCGCGAACGTGTCGCTCGACGGCAATTACCGCGCCTCGCTCTGGGGCGCGCGCTCGGGCGAAGCGCCGGACATCCTGCGCGCGCTCTTCGCCGAGGCGGATTTGGCCTTCGCCGATCACCGCGACATCGCGCTGATCACCGGCAAGAAGACCCAAGGCGACGAGCACGAACAGCGCCGCCACGCCGCGGCGACGGCGTTCGCCGCTTTCCCCAATCTGAAGCGCATCGCCTGTACGGCGCGCCGCGTTCACAGCGTCGACCACAACGACATTTCCGGCGCGATGTTCACGCGCGAAGGCGTGTGGACGACGCGCGACTATGCGCTGGCCCAGATCGTCGACCGCATCGGCGGCGGCGATGCGTTCGCGGCGGGAATGCTCTACGGTCTGGAAAACCGCCTCGGCGATCAGGACGTGCTCGATTTCGCAATCGCCTCGGCCTGCCTGAAGCATTCCATCCCGGGCGATTTCAATCTCGCAACCGCCGCCGATGTCCAGGCGTTCCTCTCCGAAAACAAGTTCGACGTGCGCCGCTAGAAGAAGGTCCGCTCCATGAGCCCCGAAGAGGTTCTGTCGCTTTCGCCCGTGATGCCGGTGGTCGTCATCGACGACGTCAGATGCGCCGGGCCGATGGCGCGCGCCCTGCTCGCCGGCGGCGTACGCACGATTGAGATCACGCTGCGCACGGCCGCGGCGCTCGAAGCCATTCGCATCATCCGCGATGAAGCGCCCGAGGCCGTTGTCGGCGCCGGCACCGTGCTCAACGAAGCGGACTTGTACGCCGCGCTCAAGGCTGGGGCGTCGTACGCGCTGTCCCCGGGCGGCACGCCGGCCCTGTTGAAGGCCGCGACCGCGGCGGGCATGCCGTTCATTCCGGGCGTGGCGACCTCGAGCGAGATCATGACCGGCTTCGACTTGGGCTACGCCTGCTTCAAATTCTTTCCCGCAGAAAACGCGGGCGGCGCGGCTGTGCTGAAAGCATTCGCCTCGCCGCTTCCGAAAGCGAAATTCTGCCCGACCGGCGGCATCGGCCCGGACAAGGTCGCAAGCTATCTCGCACTGGCCAACGTGATGTGCGTCGGCGGTTCGTGGATCACGCCGGCGGATAAGATGAAAGCCGGTGATTGGGCCGCGGTCGAAGCGCTGGCCAAGCAGGCGGCGGCCTTCAAGAAGACCTGACCCTAAAGCCGATCGCGCAGCGCATACCAGAGCATGCCAAGCACGTAGAGCGGCGCGCGCAAGGCGGCGCCGCCGGGAAATTCGGGCGGCGCGAGCGAGGCCATCACGTCGAAGCGCTCGGCCGTTCCCGCCATCGCCTCGGCGATCAATTGCCCCGCGAACGCCGCCATCAGCACGCCCTGGCCCGAATAGCCGTGCGCGAAGAACACCTCGCCCATGCGCCCGACGTGCGGCAAGCGCGTCATGGTGACGGAGACAAGGCCGCCCCATGCGTAGTCGGCGCCGACGCCGCCGAGCTGCGGAAAGACGCGCTCAACATAGGGACGCACGAAGGCGGCGATGTCCGCGGGCGGATCGGGCGTGTAGCGCTCCCCGCCGCCGAACAGCAGGCGTCCGTCCGCCGTGCGCCGGAAATAGTTCACGACGAAGCGGCTGTCGCTCACCGCGCGATCATGCGGAATGAGCGCGCCGGCGTCTCGCAAGGGCGGCGTGGCGATCAGGTAATTGGCGACAGGCATGATGCGCCCGGCGATGCGCGGCGCCAGTCCGCCGAGCAATGCATCGCAAGCGAGCACGACGCGCGGGGCTCGCACCGCGCCCCGCTCCGTCCTCACTTCGGACGCTTCGATCGCGACGGCGCGCGCATCTTCAAAGATCGTCACGCCGGCGCCGCGCGCCGCCTCGGCGAGACCCAGCGCGAAATTCAGCGGATGCAAATGCCCTCCGCCGGCATCGAGCAGGCCGCCATAGAAGGCGGATGAGGCCACTTCTTCGCGCGTCTCGCCGCGATCCAGCAGGCGCGCGTGCGGATAGCGCATCACGTTCGCCAACGCATCGGCCTCCTCGGCCAGCCAGCGCATGTCCGCCGGCTTCGCCGCGCAAGTCAGATGGCCGCTGGCGCGCAGGTCGCAGGCGATGCCGTGCCTTTCGATGCGCGACAGCACCAGCGCGCGCGCTTCCAGCGCCAGATTGAAAAGATCGCGCGCGTGCGTTTCGCCATAGGCTTTGACGAGCTCGGCCGCGCCCTTGCGCAGGCCGGGGATCATCTGTCCGCCGTTGCGGCCCGAAGCGCCCCAGCCGATTCTGCCGGCCTCCAGCAGCACGACGGAAAAGCCGCGTTCGGCAGCGGCGAGCGCCGCGCTGAGGCCGGTGTAGCCCCCGCCGATCACGCAAACGTCGGCGCGCTCCTCGCCTTGGAGGCGCCGCGCCGGCGCGAACGCATGAGCGGTGGCGGCATAGTACGAGTTCGCCATGCCGAGGCCGGCGTTAAAGTCCACGCTCACACCTTCAAGAGCAGGTGATCGCGCTCCCAGGAACTGATGACGCCGTCGAACGCGTTCAATTCGTGCGCCTTGATGCGCTGGAACGAGGCGCAGAAGTGCTCGCCCAGCAATTCGATTACCGGTTTGCACTCGCGGAAGCGGTCGAGCGCCTCGGCCAGCGTGCGCGGCAGCGTGCGCTTCCACTTGTAGGCGTTGCCTTCGACCATCTCGCTAGGGGCGATGGAGTCGCGGATGCCGATATAGCCGCACACCAGCGACGCGGCGATGGCGAGATAGGGATTGGCGTCGGCGCCCGGCAGCCGGTTTTCGATGCGCCGATTGCGCGGATCGGAGATCGGCACGCGCAGGCCGCACGAGCGGTTGTCGTAGCCCCATTGCAGGTTGATCGGCGCGGAAAAATCCGGCCGCATGCGGCGGAACGAATTCACGTTCGGCGCGAACAGCGGCGCGCAGGCGCCCAGATATTTCTGCAAGCCGCCGACGAAATGCCGGAACATCGGCGTGTAGCCGTCCGCCGCGCCGAACAGGTTTTCCCCGCTCTTGGCGTCGACGACGGAGATGTGCATGTGCATGGCGCTGCCCGGCTGGTTCTCCATCGGCTTGGCCATGAAGGTCGCGTACACGCCGTGCTTCAGCGCCACCTGACGGACGATGCGCTTGAACACGAGCACCTGGTCCGAAACGTGCACAGGATCGCCGTGGTTGAAATTGATCTCCAATTGCGCGGTGCCGCTTTCGTGGATCATCGTGTCGAGGTGCAGCGAGGCGGCCTCGGCGTGCTCGTAAATGGTCTCGATCAGATCTTCGTATTCGGTGATGGCTTCGAGCCCGTAAGGCTGCGGCGCCGTTTCCGAGCGGCCCGAACGCCCCGCGGGCGGCGTCAACGGCAGATCGGGATCGGTGTTGATCTGCGTCAGATAGAATTCCAGTTCCGGCGCGACGACGGGCCGAAGGCCGAGCGCTTCGTAAAGCTCGACCACCTTCTTGAGCACGTAGCGCGGCGCGATGTCGAAAGGCTTGCCGTCGGTATGATACGCGTCGGCGAACACGAAGGCGGTGGGCGTCTTGTAGCCAGGGGCGACGCAGATCGTGTCAATGTCCGGCCGCAGCACGACATCGGGATCCTTCATGGCGATGGATTCGTCGGCGTCGTCGGAATACTCGCCCGTCACCGTCAGCGAATACACGCTCGAGGGGATGCGCAGCGAGGCGTCGCGCTCGCTTTGCAGGAATTTGGGCGCGGGAAACACCTTGCCGCGAATGACGCCGTTGAGGTCGGGAATGAGGCATTCGACCTCGCCGATGCCGCGTTCCTTGATCCAAGACGCAAAACTATTCTGCATGGGAAAACTCGATGATCACGGCGCGCACGCGCGCATGCGCACATCAACGCACGTTGCGCGGACAAGGCCAGATGTAAGAGCGCGGCGCGCCGAAAAATCGAAGCGGCCGTACGAGACCGCGAGGCGCATCAAACCGCTGCCCTCGCCTCCGCGGGGAGGCAGACGGGAACACATAAGTCACCTGATGTGATCACAGTATCGCTGGCCGCTCCCGGCGAAGTCAAGCTGCGCCATGTGAGGAATTTGCGTGCGTTCGCAATGCGCTTGTGGTCAGGTCATGCTGGGATTGCACATGATGGACGCGGGCGAAGAACGGCTTAACGCCGCCGTATATGCGGATTTGCGTAAGCGGCTGGTCACCGGAAAGATGACGCCCGGCTGTGAGTTGTCCACGCGCGGGCTGGCCCAGGAACTGGGCGTGAGCCAAACGCCGGTGCGCGACGCGCTGAGCCGCCTTGCGGCGGAGGGCGCGGTTGAAATCCGCTCGAAACGCCGCGTCCAGGTCCCGCCGATGACAGCGGCGCGGTTCGATGATCTCTTGCGCTGCCGCCTGTTGCTCGAACCGGAGGCGGCGGGGCTGGCGCTGCCGCACATGGACGGCGAACGGCTGAAGCGTCTGCGCGAGATCGACGCCGCGCTCGACCGCGCCATCGCGACAGGAGACGCAGAGGCGTACATGGAAGGCAATCACGCCTTCCATTTCACACTCTACCGCGCGCAGGAGCGGCGCACGCTGACGCAACTGATCGAAACGCTCTGGCTGCAATTCGGCCCGTTCATGCGCACCGTCTATGGCCGCCTCGCCAATGCGACTCTGGTGGATCAGCATCGCCTCGCCATCGAAGCCATCGTCGCGAAGGACGCCGTCGCGCTCAGAAAGGCGATCGCCGCGGACATCTCCGATGGCATGGGGCTGATCGCCCGCAGCGGACTGGTGTCCAGCACCGCCCCTTCCGTGTAGTTCGCACCCGCCGTCCGCGCGAGGATCAGTCGGCGTCGGGCAAAGCGCGCAACACGGGCGCCGCTTCGCGAAGCGAGCGCGCAATCACGTCGACCAGCTTGTCGATCTCCGCATGACTGATGACGAGCGGCGGGCTCATGACAATGGAATCGCGGATGGCCCGCACCATGAGTCCGTTTTTGATGCAGATGTCGCGCAGGATCGGCCCCGCCTTGCCTTCCTTGCCGGTAAAGCGCTGATTGGTTCCTTTCTTGGCGACAATTTCGACCGCGCCGAGCAAACCCAACGCCCGCGTCTCGCCGACCAGCGGGTCATCGTCGAGCCGCTTCAGCGCCGCCGCGAGGTAGGGGCCGATATCGGTCCGCACGCGCTCGACCAAATTCTCGCGCTCAATGATTTCGAGATTGCGGATCGCCACGGCCGCGCAGACGGGATGGCCCGAATAGGTGTAGCCGTGGACGAAATCGCCGCCGGCGTCGCGCAGCGTGTTGACGATCTCTGAAGACACCGCCGTCGCCGATATCGGCAGATATCCCGACGACATGCCCTTGGCCATCGGCGCGAGATCCGGCTTCACGCCGAAATGCTGGAAGCCGAACCATTGCCCGAGCCGGCCGAAGCCGCAGATCACTTCGTCGATGACGAGCAGGATGCCGTATTTGCGGCAAATGGCTTCGACGCGCGGCCAATAGCCCTTCGGCGGGATGATCACGCCGCCGGCGCCCTGAACCGGCTCGCCGATGAAAGCCGCGACCTTCTCCGGACCGACCTGCAGGATGCGCTCTTCGATCGCCTGCGCGGCGCGCGCGGCGAATTCTTCTTCCTCCTCGCCGAAGCCTTCGTTGAACTTGTAGGGCTGCATCACGTGTTCGATGCCCGGGATCGGCAAGCCGCCCTGCCCGTGCATCGGCTTCATGCCGCCGAGGCTGGCGCCGGCGACGGTGGAGCCGTGATAGGCGTTCCACCGGCTGATGAATATCTGCCGCTCGGGCTGGCCCTTGAGTTTCCAATAATGGCGCACCAGGCGCAGCACGGTGTCATTGGCTTCCGAGCCGGACGAATTGAAAAAGATGTGCTGGAGATCGCCGCCGAGCTTTTCCGCCAGCTTCGCGGCGAGCATCACTGGCGGCGGCGAGGCCGTCTTGAAGAACGTATTGTAGAACGGCAGCTCGCGCATCTGATCGTAGGCCACGCGCGCCAATTCTTCGCGACCGTACCCGACATTGACGCACCACAGGCCGGCCATGCCGTCGAGCAGGGCCTGGCCCTCGGCGTCGTAAACGTAGCACCCTTCGGCGCGCGTGATGATGCGGCTGCCGCCGAGCCGCTGGATCTCCGCGTAGTCCGCTTGCGCCGGCAGATGGTGCGCGACATCAAGCCGGCGCAACTCATCGAGATCGTAGTTGCGCGGCTCGGTCACGACGGCGTCAACGGTTCGCGGCGCAGCGCTCGGCCCAACAGCTGGAAGAAGAGTTGCGATTGCGGATTCTCGGCGACGCGCCACTCCGGGTGCCATTGCACCGCAAGCACGGGCGCGCCGTTCACCTCCGCCGACACCGCCTCGATGACGCCGTCGGGCGCGGTGGCCTCCACCTTCAGCCCTTTTCCGACTTTGTCGGCGCCTTGATAGTGCACGCTGATCACGTCGAGCCGTTCGCGTCCGTAGGCGCGTTTCAGCATGCCTCCGTCCTTCAGCTCCACCGGATGCGTATGTTCGAACATCTTCGGCAGGTCGACGGCCTCTTCCGCGTGATGGGGAATGAGGTCGGGATGTTCGGCCATGTCGCGACGCAAGGTTCCGCCGAAGGCGACGTTGATTTCCTGAAAGCCGCGGCAAATGCCGAACACCGGCTTGCCGAGCTCCAGCATGGCGTCGATCAGTCGCGCCGTCATCTCGTCGCGATCGGGATCGAACGGCCCGACGCCTTCGCCCTCTTCGCCGTAGCGCGTGGGTTCGAGATTGGAGGGCGTGCCGGTGAGCAGGATGCCGTCGAGACGGGGCGCCACTTCGGCGGCGCCCATGAGATCGGGCATCGCCGGAATCAACAGCCCGGCGGCGTCGGCATAGCGGAGCGACGAATTGAGGTAGCGGGTCATCACCGCCTGCGCGGGCTCGGAACCGACTTTGCGGTTGCAGGCGATGACGCCAAGCACGGGGCGCGCGGCGCTCATGATGGTCTTCTCACGACAACAGAACCGCCGGCGAACAGGCGTGCCACGCAAGCCAGACCGGCTCGTCCCAGGTGAAATCTTCCTGATCGTACCGGGTGAGGTTGGAGCGGAACGTCTTCACGCGCCGCCCGCCCGCGATCTCCACCTCATAGATGGTCTCGCTGCCCAGATAGACAATGTCCTTGATCACGCCGGCGATCACATTGGCGCCGGCGGGCGCATCCTCCATCTTCATCGGCGCATCGCCGTCGCCGCGCTTGTGCATCTCGATCTTCTCCGGGCGGAGCGCCACCCAAACCGAAGAACCTTTCGCACCGGTTACACCGTGATCGAGGTAAACGGGCGCCGTCAGTTCCGCGCAGCGCACCTGAGCGTGCGCTGGCTCGTCCACGTCCAGCGTACCTTCGAACAAGTTTACCGAACCGATAAAGTCGGCGACGAAACGCGAATTGGGGAATTCGTAGAGGTCCGCCGGTGTCGCCACCTGCGCCAGCACGCCTCTGTTCATCACCGCGCAGCGCGTCGCCGTGGCCAGGGCTTCATCCTGGTCGTGCGTCACCATGATGAACGTGATGCCCACCTTTTCTTGCAGCTGCGTCAGCTCCGAGCGCATCTGATCGCGCAGCTTCGCGTCCAGCGCGGAAAGCGGCTCGTCCAGCAGCAGCACGCGCGGGCGCTTCACCAAGGCGCGCGCCAGCGCCACGCGTTGACGCTGGCCGCCGGAGAGCTGATCGGGCATGCGGTCGCCGAAGCCGTCGAGCTTGACCAGCTCCAGGGCCTCCTTCACCCGCGTTTCGCGCTCCGCATCGGCGACCCCGTCCATCTTCAGGCCGTAGCCGACATTGTCGGACACTTTCATATGCGGAAACACGGCGTAGGACTGGAACACCATGTTCACCGGCCGCTTGTTCGGCGGCAGTTGCGCCACGTCTTTGCCGTCGATCAGGATGCGGCCCTCGGTGGGCGTCTCGAAGCCGGCGAGCATCCGCAGCAACGTCGTCTTGCCGCAGCCGGAGGGGCCGAGCAGCGCGAAGAACTCGCCCTCCTGCACGTGCAGGTTCACGTTGTCGACGGCGGCCACCTTGCCGAAGCGTTTGGTGACGCCCTCAAAGCTGATGATGACGTTCGGCTTCACCTCGCCGGCGCGCTTCTCGGCTTGGGAATGGACGATGGTTTCGCTCATGACGGCTTCCGTTCTTGCGCGCTTTGCATCTGCAATCCAATCGCCGTGAGCAGCACCGTGACGACGATGAGCACGGTCGAGGCGGCGTTCACTTCCGGCGTCACCGAAAAGCGCACCATCGAATAGACTTTGACCGGGAACGTGATCGTATCCGGCCCAGACGTGAAGAAGGTGATGACGAAATCATCCAGCGAAAGCGTGAAGGCCAGCAGCGCCCCGGCGACGAGGCCGGGCTTCATGTGCGGCACCAGGACATCCATGAATGTGCGCCACTCGTTGGCGCCCAGATCCTTCGCCGCCTCCTCCAGTTCCCGGTTGAAGGAGGCCAGACGCGCGCGCACCACCGTCGCCACGAAGGGAAACGAGAACGAGATGTGGGAAATCGTGATGGCGCCGAGATTGAGCGGCCATGGCAGGTTCGACGGCCACGGCAGAACCTTGGCGAAGAACACGAGCATGGCGACGCCCATGCAGATTTCAGGCACGACGATCGGCAACGCCATCGAGCCCTCGAAGGCCGTCTTGCCCGGAAAACGGAAGCGCCAAAGCGCCACCGCCGCCAGGGCGCCGAGCACGACGCTCGCCACGGTGCACACAAAGGCGATGGTCATGGAATTGAGGAACGCCTCCATGAGCGGCCCGTCGTGCATCAGCTTGTCGTAGTATTTTAGCGTGAAGCCGTGCCAGACGATGTTGCGCCGGCTGTCGTTGAAACTGAAGATCATCAGCGTGATCAGCGGCAGGTAGAGAAACAGCAGCGTCAGCGCCACGCAAAGCCGGAGCGGCCAGCGGCGGAAGTATTCCAGCGGCCCGGGAGGCGCTTGTTTCGTCATGCGCGCGCCCGTTTCGACATGAAGGCCTGGGCGACGATGGCGAGCAGCGTCAGATACATGAGCACGAACGACAGCGCCGCGCCGAACGGCCAGTCGTTGGCGCGCTTGAACTGGCGCTCGATCACGTTGGCGATCATCTGGCTGTCCGGGCCGCCGAGCAGGTCGGGCGTCAGGTAAGAGCCGAGCGCGGGAATGAAGGTGATGAGAATGCCCGAGGCGATGCCGGGCGCCGCGAGCGGCACGACGACAAAAAGGATCGTACGCAAGTGCCCGGCGCCCAAATCCAGGCTCGCCTCCAGCAGCGAGCGGTCCATCCGGTCGAGCGCGGAATAGAGCGGGAGCACCATGAAGGGCAGGTTCACGTAAACCAGCCCGAACACGACGGCGAAATTGTTGTGCAGCAGCTCCAGCGGCTGGAACGGCCCCAGCGGCGAAAGCCCCATCGTCAGAAAGACGTCGTTGGTGCGGTCGTAGAGCCAGTGATAGGTGAAATTGACGTAGCCCTCTCCGCGCAGCACCGCGATCAGCGCATAGGTGCGGATGAGCAGATTGGTCCAGAACGGCAGCATGATCAGCAGCAACAGCCAGGACTTGGTCCTGGGCTGCGCGAACGTGATCGCCAGCGCCACCGGGAATCCGACCAGGATGCACAGCGCCGTCGTCGCCGCCGCCAGCATCGCCGACTTGATGAAAATGCCGAAATAGAGCGGCTCGAACGCGCGCATGTAATTGGCGAACGTGCCGGTCAGGGCGATGTCCGTGAGGCCGCGATTCTGGCCGAAGCTGTAGGCCCAGATCACCGCCATCGGCACGAGGAAGAACAGCAGCAGCCAAAGCGCCGGCGGCGCCAGCACAACGGCGAACGCCCCCCTCGCGCGCTTCCAATGCTGCTCCACGTTCTCTCCTCGCGCCGATTGAGGATCAGGCGGCGTTGATGCGCGTGAATACTTCCTCGTAGAGCTGCGCCCGCTCGTCGCCCTCGAACGCGCCGTATTCGCAGCGCGCCATCTCCTCCGGCGTGGGATAGACGATGGTGTTGTTCTTGTAGCTGTCCGGCATCAGCGCGCGCGCGGCGCCGTTGGGCGTCGCGTAGTTGATTTCCGACGCGATCTTCATGCCGGCCTGCGCGTCGAGCAGGTAATTGATGAAGGCATGCGCTTCGTCGACGTGGGGCGCGCCCTTGGGGATGCAGAGCGTATCCTGGTTGAGCAGGCTGCCTTCCTTCGGGATCACCCAGGCGAGGTCGTTATCCGGATCGTCCCGGATCACCTGCGCGATATCGCCATTGTATTCCATGACAAGGTCGACTTCCTTGCTGACCAGCAAGTCCTGGCCGTCGTCGGAGTGGAACTTCAGAATGTGCGGCTTTTGCCGGATCAGCATCTGTTCGATGTCGCTGATCATCGAATCCGGAATGCCGTTGACCGAATGGCCCTTGTACTTCGCGGCGATGCGGATGAGGTCGGCGGATTCGCCGAGCAGCGAAATCTTCTGATGGTAGCGGTCGGAATCGAGCAGCCACTTCCAGCTGTCCGGCACGCCATCCACTTTCGACTTGCGATAGCCGATGCCGATGACGAGCCACGTATAGGGCATCGAGTAGCGCCGGCCAGGGTCGAAGCCGGCGTCTTGGAATTCCGGCAGCAGGTTTGAGAAGTTCGGAATCTTGCTGCGGTCGAGCTCCATCAGCATGCCGGCCTGCGCCATGCGCGTGACAAACTCGTTGGATGGCACGATCACGTCATAGCCAGAATTGCCGGCGCGGAGCTTGGCGAACAATTCGTCATTGCTCGCGAACAAGCTCATATCGACGGTGACGCCGGTCGCGGCCTTGAAATCGTCGAGCGTGGTCGGGCCGATATAGGTGTCCCAATTGTAGAAGTTCAAAGTCTTGCCGCCGCTCGGGCTGCAGCCGTCGAGGAACGTGATCCCCACCGCCGCCGCGCCCGTGGCCGCGAGAATCGACCGGCGCGAGGCGCCCTTTCTGATGCGAGACCCTACCATCACCTTCTCCCTCGCTTTGGCGCCGCCCGGTCAGGCGGACCTCAAGTACCAATCATAATCCGCTTCTGTGATCACATTGAAGAAGCGTTCTTGTTCGATCCGCTTCACGGCGGCGAAAATGCGTACGAAACGCGCGCCGAGATAATCCTTGAGCAGATCGGAGGCTTCGAACCGGTCCACGGCGGAAAACCAGTTGGTTGGCAAACGCTCGCCGGTTTCCGCAGCGTGCGCATAGCCGTCGCCGCTGACCGGCGCGCCGGGATCGATCTTGTTGGTCAACCCATGATGCACCGCAGCGAGCAATGCTGCGAGCGCGAGATAGGGGTGCGCGTCGGCCCCGGCGACGCGGTGCTCGATGTGCCGTCCGGACGCGCCGCCCGCCGGGATGCGGAACGCCACCGTGCGGTTGTTGACGCCCCAGGTCGGCGCCACCGGCGCATAGGAATTGGCGCGGAAACGCCGATACGAATTGGCGTTGGGCGCGAAGATCGCCATCGAGTCTCCCAAGAGCGCCTTCATGCCGCCGACAGCGTTGCGCAAAGCGGGCGAGCCTTCCACGGCTTCGCTGGCGAAGATGTTCTTCCCCTTCGCATCGTTGACGCTGACATGCATGTGCATGCCCGAGCCCGCGTGCTCGATGAAGGGCTTGGCCATGAAGGTGGCCTCGTAGCCGTGATTGAGCGCCACGCCCTTGGCCGCGCGCTTGTAAAGCACGGCGTCATCGCCGGAACGCACGGCGTCGGCGTGGTGCTTCAAGGTGAGTTCGAGTTGGCCGGGCGCGTATTCGCTGATCGCGCCTTCGAGCGGGATGCCGCAAGCGTCCGCCGCGCCCCATAGCTCGCGCAGGAACGGCGCGGCTTCCTGCATTTCCCGCAGCGAATACTGATCGTGCTGCGTCGGCGCCGCGCCGGCCAGCGGCCAGGTGGCGAGCTTCAGGCCTTCGCCGCGCGCGCGCTTGGCGTCGACCAGGAAGAATTCCAGCTCGCAGGCGACGACCGGCGTCAGCCCGTCCTTCTCGAAGCGATCGACCACGCGCTTGAGCACGTGGCGCGGATCGAGGTCCATCGGCGCGCCGTCGAGTTCGTGCACGCTGACCGGGACCTGCGCCACATCCGGCCCGAGCCAAGGCGCGGTCGTCAACCGCCCGGCGACCGGCCAGCCGATGCGGTCGGCGTCGCCCTCTTCCCAGATGAAGCCGGTGGCCTCGCAATCCTGGCCGGTGACGTCCGTCACCAGCATCGAGGTCGGCAGGAAGCGGCCGTTCTCATAGAGCGGCATGATTTCGTGCCGGCGCAGCCGCTTGCCCCGCGAAACCCCGGAGAGGCCCGTGTAGATGATCTCCAGAAATTGGATTTCCGGATGCGCGTCCAAAAACGCCTGGGCTTCCTTCGGATCGGAAATCTTCGCGGTCATGCTCAGCCGTATGTGATCGAAATGGCTTTAAGTTCGCAATACTTCTCGAGCGCGTGCAGCGAACGGTCACGCCCGAAGCCGGATTGCTTCATGCCGCCAAACGGCATGGTGATGTCGCACGCATCCCAGCCATTGATCCAAACCAGGCCCGAACGCAACTGGCGCGCCACGCGATGCGCGCGCGAGACGTTGGCGGTCCAGAGCCCGGAGGCGAGGCCGTAGACCGTGTCATTGGCGATGCGCACGGCTTCCGCTTCCGTCTTGAAGGCGATGACGCCAAGCACCGGGCCGAACACTTCCTCCCGCGCCAAAGTCGAGTCCGTGGCGACGCGGTCGAACACGGTCGGCTCGACATAAAAGCCGCCGCTGGCTTCGTTGACGCGGTTGCCGCCGAGCGCCAGCGCCGCGCCTTCGGCCTTGGCCTTGTCGACATAGCTCAGCACGCGCCGCATCTGCCCTTCGCTGACGATGGCGCCGGCGATGCTGTCGGGATCGAGCGGATCGCCCGGCTTATATTTGGCGGCGGCGGCGATGACCTTGTCGAGAAACTTGTCCTTGATGCTCTCTTCCACCAGCAGGCGCGAAGCGGCGTTGCAGATTTCGCCCTGATTGAAAAAGATGCCCCAGGCCGCCGCTTCCGCCGCCGCGTCGAGATCCTCCGCGTCGGCGAACACGATCTGCGGGCTCTTGCCGCCCAGCTCCAATGCCACGCGCTTCAGATTGCTCTCGCCCGCATAGACCATGAGCTTGCGGCCGACCTCGCCGGAGCCGGTGAACGCCACCAGATCCACGTCCATGTGCCGCGCCAGCGCCTGGCCCGCGGTTTCGCCGAAACCGGGCACGACGTTGAGCACGCCATCCGGGATGCCGGCCTCCAGCGCCAACTCGCCCAGCTTCAAAGCCGTCAGCGGCGATTGCTCGGCGGGTTTCAAGACGATCGAGTTGCCCATGGCCAAGGCCGGGCCGACTTTCCAGCACGCCATGTGCAGCGGGAAATTCCACGGCACGATCGCGCCGACCACGCCCAGAGGCTCGCGCACCACGAACGACAAGCGCTCCGGCGGCGAGGCGCCGACTTCGCCGTACACTTTGTCCAAAGCCTCCGCGTACCAGCGGATCGAGCCGATGGCGGCGCCGATGTCAAATCCCCGCGCGTCGCGGATCGGCTTGCCCATGTCGATGCATTCAAGCAGCGCCAGTTCCTCGAAATCGCGCTCCATCAGCTCGGCCAGCCGATACATCGCCTTCTTGATCGCGCGCGGATGCTGCGCCCGCCAGCGCCCGTCCTCGAACGCCGCACGCGCGGCCTTCACCGCGGCGTCGACATCCGCCGCACCGCACGAGGCGACGTCATTGATTTTCTTCCCGTCGCGGGGCGAGAGATTGGCGAAGCTCTCGCCGCTGGCCGCGCCGACCAGCTTGCCGTCGATCACCGCCTTGCCGGGCGGGTTCAACGTGGCGACGCGGGCGAGGTTATCTTGGAGGGTCATCACGCCTGTGTAGCTGAGAAGCGCCGGGCGCCCAATACGCGGACCGTCGGCGTCCCCGCCGGCGGGAATCCCAATGGGTCGGAGTTTCCCGCCGGCGAGGACGCCGGCGGTCGGATGGGTAGTTGCCTCACGTGGAGTGAAGGGAGCAAAACAGCTCCATGAGCACCGCCAATTCCCTCGACGCCTTCTGGATGCCGTTCACGCCGAACAAGGCCTACAAAGCCAATCCGCGCATGGTCGCCCGCGCGGAGGGCATGCATTATTATACGCAGGACGGGCGCGCGATCCTCGACGCGACGTCAGGGCTCTGGTGCTGCAACGCCGGGCATGCGCGACCGCGCATCGTGCAGGCGATCCAGCGCACCGCCGCGGAGCTCGATTTCGGCCTCGCGTTCAATCTCGGCCACCCGCTCGTGTTCGAGTTCGCCAACAAGCTCACGCAAATCCTGCCCGAGGGCATGGACCGCGTGTTCTTCACCAACTCGGGTTCGGAATCCGTCGATAGCGCGCTCAAGATCGCCCTCGCTTATCAGCGCGCGCGCGGCAAGCCCGGCAAGTATCGGCTGATCGGGCGCGAGCGCGCCTATCACGGCGTCAATTTCGGCGGCATCTCGGTCGGCGGCATCCCGCGCAACCGCATGACCTATGGGCCGATGCTGGTCGGCGTCGACCATCTGCCGCACACGCATGATCTTTCGCGCAACGCCTTCTCCAAGGGCCAGCCCGAACACGGCGTGGAGTTCGCCGATGCGCTGGAGCGCATCGTCTATCTGCACGACGCCTCCACCATCGCCGCCGTGATCGTCGAACCGGTCGCTGGCTCGACCGGCGTGCTGGTGCCGCCCAAGGGCTATCTCGAGCGCTTGCGCGCCATTTGCGACAAGCACGACATTCTTCTGATCTTCGATGAAGTGATCACTGGTTTCGGCCGCCTCGGCGCGCCCTTCGCCGCGCATTATTTCAACGTCAAGCCTGACATCATCACCATGGCCAAGGGCATCACCAATGCGTCGGTGCCGATGGGCGGCGTCGCCGTGAAGCGGGAAATCTACGACACCATGCTCGCCAATTCGGACACGCCGATCGAACTCTTCCACGGCTACACGACCACCGGCCACCCGCTCGCCTGCGCCGCCGGCATCGCGACGCTGGAGACCTATCAGGAAGAGGGC
This sequence comes from Caulobacterales bacterium, assembly GCA_035549695.1. Classification (GTDB taxonomy): domain Bacteria; phylum Pseudomonadota; class Alphaproteobacteria; order Caulobacterales; family Aquidulcibacteraceae; genus Vitreimonas. The sequence continues at coordinate 28,045 of DASZQK010000005.1, forward strand.
TTGTTCGAGCGCGCCGCCGAACTCGCGCCTTATTGGCAGGAGGCGATCCATTCGCTCCGCGACGCGCGCCATGTCATCGACATCCGCAATCTCGGCCTGATCGGCGGCGTCGAACTCGAACCGCGCCCCGGCGAACCCACCAGGCGGGCGCTGGAGGTGTTCAACACCTGCTTCGATGAGGGACTGCTGACGCGCGTCACCGGCGACATCATCGCCTTCTCGCCGCCGCTGATCATCGAGAAGAGCCAGATCGATCAGATCGTCGATAAGGTGCGCGGCGTGCTCGCGAGGGTCGAGTGATGCGCCTCGACCGCCGCCTCTTCCTCGCCGGCGCAACCGCCGCCGCCGCGCCGGGCGCCGCCAGCGCCGAAGCCGATCCCGCCGCCACGCTGCAAGCGCAAATCCAGGCGCTCTGCGACGCGGTGACCGCCGGCGATGCGAGCGTGTGGGCGCGCTACCTGCACGACAACGCCGCCTACACCTCGGAGGACGGCGATGTGTTCACCAAGGCGCAAATGGTGGCGCAAATCCATCCGCTGCCGGCGAACGTGTCCGGCGTTCTTGCGCTGACGGACGTCGAGACGCGCCGCGTGGGCGACGTCGCCATCGTCACCTACGTTATCGACGAGCACGAAACCTATCATGGCGGCCAGCTGCACTGCCAATATCGCAACACCGACACCTGGATCGCGACGCCGGACGGCTGGCGCCTTCTGGCCCTGCAATCGCTCGCACTGCGCACCGATCCGCCCGACATCGCGCTCTCGCCGGCCGACCTCGCCGCTTATGCCGGCACATACCGGCTCAGCGCCGATACGGCCTTCGTCGTCGCCCGCGTCGGTGACGGACTCACCGGCCAGCAGACCGGCGGTCCGGCCCGGCCATTGAAGGCGGAGGTCCGCGACGTGCTGTTTCAGCCCGGGCGCCCACGCTATCGCTTCATCTTCATGCGCGACGCGCAAGGCCGCGTCGATCGGATGATCGAGCGCCGCGAGGCCTGGGACCTCGTCTGGATGCGCGCATGAGGCGCGGCGCGCTCCTGCTTGTCTGCGCCTTGCTCGCGGCCTGCGCGACATCGTCGGCGGAACCGGCGTCGCCGCATTGGCGCTCCCTCTTCAACGGACGCGATCTCGACGGCTGGAGCGCGAAATTCACGCACCATCCGCTCGGCGAGAATTACAACGACACCTTCCGCGCCGAGCACGGCGTGCTGGTCGTCTCCTACGACCGGTGGACCATGCTGGAGGGCCAGTTCGGCCACCTTTTCTACCGCCAGCCCTTCGGTCATTTCCGCCTCCGCCTGCAGTACCGCTTCGTCGGCGCCCAGGCGGCCGGCGCGCCGGGCTGGGCGCTGCGCAATAACGGCGTCATGATCCTGGCCCAGCCGCCCGAGACGATGGGTCTCGATCAGGACTTTCCGGACTCGGTCGAGGTGCAGCTGCTCGGCGGCGACGGCGTGCATCCGCGTACGACGGCGAACATGTGCTCGCCCGGCACCTCGATTTTCATGGACGGCGAACGCCGCACGCAACATTGCATCAACTCGACCGCGCCGGCGCCTGCGCCGGGCGAATGGGCCTCCATCGAGGTGGAGGTCGATCATGGGCGTGTCATCCGCCACATCGTCGACGGCCGCACGGTGATGGAATATTCCGCCCCGCTGCTCGACGAGGACAAGCCGTGGTCGCCGACGCGCGAACTGACCGGCGGCTATATCGCCCTCCAGGCCGAAAGCCATCCGACGGAATTTCGCAACATCGAAGTGATGGAGCTGCCCTACTGAGAGCGGCGGCGGACGCTCGTATCCGGCGCCGCGCTGTGGCAGGAACCGGCGATGACGCGCCGCGTGCTTCCGATTGCTTATCGCGATCCTATCGTCGCCTATGCGCCGCTGCGCGATGCGCCGATGAGCATGCTGCTGCACGGCTGCGGCGGGCACGCCCTGGCGCGCTGGAGTTATATCCTGGCCGAACCGACGCGGCTGTTCGACGGCGCCGGCATCCTGGCGGCGATCGCTGACCTCCCGGTCCGGCCCAGCCCGGCCGAGGCGGCGCCGTTCTCGGGCGGCGTGGCGGGCTTCTTCGGCTACGAATTCGGCGCGCGGCTTGATCCGGCCATGCCGCAGACGGCGCCGACGGCCCTGCCTGACGCGGCCTTCGGCCATTACGATCGCCTCGCCGCTTTCGATCACCACACGCGCCGCGCCTGCGTCATCGCCGACGACGCGGATCAGGCGCGCCGCCTGGCCGGCGCCCTGGGCGACACGCTCCTCCCATCCGCGACGCGCGGCGGCGGCGTCGATGCGCTGGAACCCAGCACACGCTATCAGGAACATGTGAGAGCGCTCACCGAGCGCATTCGCGCGGGCGATCTCTTCCAGGCGAACATCTCGCGCCAGTTTGGCGGCGCGCTGGGCGGGGACGATCACCCGTATGCGCTGTTTCAGCGCCTGTGCGCGCGAAGCCCCGCGCCGTTCTGCGCCTATATGCGTCTTCCGCATGCCGCCATCGTCTGCAATTCGCCGGAGCGCCTCGCCTCCGCGGCGCCCGGGCCCGACGGCGTCCTTCTCTCCGCCAACCCGATCAAGGGCACGCGCCCGCGCGGCGCCAATGCGGCGGAGGACGCGGCTTTCAGGAAAGCTTTGACCGCGAGCGAAAAGGACCGCGCCGAGAACCTCATGATCGTCGATCTCATGCGCAACGACTTTTCACGCGTCTGCGTCCCCGGCACGGTGAAAGCGCCGGCGCTGTTCGCGGTGGAGACCTATTCCAACGTCCACCATCTCGTCTCGACGGTCACCGGGCGAATGAAGACCGGGCGTTCGAACGCCGATCTCGTGCGCGCCATCTTCCCCGCCGGCTCGATCACGGGCGCGCCGAAGATCAAGGCGATGCAGTTGATCCGCGAGATCGAACAGGCGCCGCGCGAGGCCTGCTACGGCTCCATGGCCTGGTTCGGCGCGGACGGGGCGGTGGATATGAACGTCATGATCCGCACGGCGATTTGCACGCAGCGAGCGGCGGGATGGGACGTGTCGTTCCGCGTCGGCGGCGGCATCGTGATCGAGTCCGATCCGCTTGAGGAAGCGCGCGAAACCGAAGTCAAGGCGCTCAATCTCATTCGCGCCATCGAAGGCGCGCCCTGAAGGCGGCGCTCGCGACGGGCGCGCAATGCGTTTATGCTGCGGACATGGCGGTTGCGAGCGACGACGATTTCTGGCGCGATGCGCGGCGCGTGCGTGAGTGGCGCAACGTCGACCGGGCATGCTTCGAGCGCGAGATCAAGCCGGCGGGCGAGCCGGCGCTGATCCGCGGCCTCGTCGCCGACTGGCCGGGCGTGCTGCGCGGACGCGAGGGCGCCGCCGCGCTCGCCGCGTATCTCAAATCGTTTGCGGCGCCGCGTCCGATCTCGTTCTTCACCGGCGCGCCCGAGGGCCGCTATAGTTACAAGGACGATTTTTCTGGATTCAATTTCGAGCGCCGCGAGGCCCCGCTCGCGGAATTTCTCGACCGATTAATCGACGCCCTCACGGATCCGGAGGCGCCCAGCGCCTACGCCGGCGCGGTCAATGTGCCGGCGCACGCGCCGGCCTTCGCCGACGCGCATACGATGCCGTTGCTGTCGCCCGAGTGCGAAAAGCTGGTGTCGCTGTGGATCGGCAATCGCGGACGCACGCCCGCGCATTGGGATCTGCCGCAGAACCTGGCCTGCGTCATCGCCGGCAGGCGCCGCTTCACGCTGCTGCCGATCGCGCAGGTGCGCAATCTCTACATCGGCCCGCTCGACGCCACCATCGCCGGGCAGCCGACCAGCCTGGTCGATTTCGCGCGGCCCGATTTCGACCGCTTTCCCCGCTTTCGCGAGGCCATGGCGCACGCCGCGATCGCCGAACTCGAACCCGGAGACGTGCTCTACATGCCGAGCCTGTGGGTTCACCACGTCGAGGCGCGCGATCCGTTCGGCGTGATGATGAATTTCTGGTTCCGCGACGGGCCGGACTATTTGACGACGCCGTTCTCAACGCTGCTGCACGCGCTCATCACGCTGCGCGATATGCCGCCCGAGGAGCGGGCGCGCTGGAAAGTGCTGTTCGAGACTTACATCTTCGATGAGCCCGAAGAGGCGATGGCGCATCTGCCGCCACATGCGAAGGGCCTGTTCGGACCGATGACGCGGGAGAACCTGCAACGCATCCGAGAGCGGCTGCGGCGCTCGCTCGGCGGATAGCGGAGGGTCACGGCGCGGCGTCCGCGGCGACGCAATGACGCTCGATATATTCCGCCTGCGTCGGCATGGCGTCCGTCGCACGCTCGAGAATGGAGCGGATATTGCTGAGGAAGCCCTCGAGATCGGCCGCCGAAATCTGATCCGCGAACGGGTGATAGCGCAGCGGCGAAATCCCCTGCCCCACCATCACCTGCAGCCAGCTCGATTCCGTGAACAAGTCCTCCTGTTCGCGGCAGATGCCGCCGCTGGCGCGGAAATAGGCGAGCTTACGCTCAAGGTCTTCCGGAATGCTCATCTCGCGGCACTGCGTCCAGAACGGCGAGTCAGTGCGCGCATTGGCGTGATAGTGCAAAATGATGAAGTCGCGGATGCGCGCATATTCAAGCGCCGTCTGGCGATTGTATTCGGCGCGCTCGGCTTCTTCCACGCCGCCATTGGGAAACATGGCGAGCAGCCGGCTGAGCCCGGACTGGATGAGATGGATGCTGGTCGATTCGAGCGGCTCCAGGAAGCCGCCCGCCAGCCCGATCGCGACGCAATTGTTCTTCCAGAACGCACGCCGGCGTCCGGTCCTGAACTTCAGCAGCCGCGGCGCCTGCAGCACCTCGCCCCGCACATTGTTCAACAGCACCTCGAGCGCCTCGTCTTCGCCGATATGGGCGCTGCTGAAGACATGGCCGTTGCCGGTGCGGTGCTGCAAGGGGATGCGCCATTGCCACCCGGCCCGATGCGCGATGGCCTGCGTGAAAGGATGCGTCGGCCCTTCATTGCGGGTCGGCGCCGCGAAAGCGCGGTCGCAGGGAAGCCAATGCGACCAGTCCTCGAAGCCGCTGCCCAGCGCGCCCTCGATCAAAAGCGCGCGGAAGCCGGAGCAATCAATGAACAGATCGGCCTCGATGACGCGCCCGTTCTCCAGCTTGAGGCCGACGATGTCCCCGCTTTCGCCGTTGCGCGGAACCTCGACGATCTTGCCCTCGCTGCGCTTGACGCCGCGGCGTTCGGCATAGCCGCGCAGATATTTGGCGAACAGCGAAGCATCGAAATGAAAGGCGTAGGCCAAGGCCAGGCTGCGCGTTCCCATCTCGAACGGCGCGCGCGTGAACTTATCGCCGAGACAGGCCTGCGCGTTGGCGTTGTACGCCCAGAGATCGGCGAAGCGCGGATCGCGCCGCGCGCGCAGCCAGAAATGCTGGAACGGAGCGCGGTTGAGCGGAATGCCGTTGTCGCCGAAGGTGTGGAAATAGGCGTGACCCAGCCGCGTCCAGTTTTCGAAGCGGATGGCGAGCTTGAACGTCGCCTGCGTGGCGCGGATCATCTCGTCTTCGTCGATCTCAAGCGCCTGCGTGAAATTGCGGATCTGCGGAATCGTCGCTTCGCCGACGCCGACCGTGCCGATCTCGTCGGATTCGACGAGTTCGATCTCGGCCAGCGCGCCGAGATACTTCGCCAGCGTGGCGGCGGCCATCCAGCCGGCCGTGCCGCCGCCGGCGATCACCACGCGCTGCTTGGGCCTCGTCATCGCCGCGCATAAGAAACGCCCCCGCCGATTTTGTCGACGGGGGCGAAGGCTTTCATCATTTCAGGGGAGTAGTCCTATCGACGGTAGCTGACCCCGAACAAATAGGTCGAGCCATACCGTTGATAATCGCGGACGAGGCGATCATCGCCGTTCACAAAAGTGGAGAACGGTTCGTCCGTGATATTGTTGGCCTGGAACTGGATCGCCAGCCCCTGCAAAGCGCCCTCTTCGAAACGATAGCCGATCTGCGCGTCGACGATCGATTCGCCATTCACCATCCGCAGTTCGCGCCCGGCGCCGAAGCCCGTGACTTCGCCGAGGAAGTCGGAGCGATAGCGGTTGCTGACGCGGAACTCGAACCCGGCGCGCTCGTAATAGACCGTGGTGTTGATGACCGTCTCCGAAAGGCCGGGCAGCGCGCTGCCGGGCGTGTTCGGCGGATGGATGTCGCTGTCATTGCTGGCGGCGTTGAAGACGACGCCGAAGCCTTCGAGCGCGGATGCGATCACTTCACCGGGCAACGAAACGGTGAGTTCGAGGCCCTGGATGTAGCCGCCCGAGCCGTTCACCGGAACACTGGCGACGCCGAGATTGGTCGCCGGCGTGTCGCCCGGATTGAGCAGCGGGAAGCCGGTAAAGTCGAACACCTCGTTGCGCGTGTAGATGTAGCTTTCGAGCTTCTTGTAGAAGGCCGCCAGCGACACATACCCATCCGACTGGCCGAAATAGTGCTCGAAGGAAAGATCGATCGAGTCGGCGATCCAGGGATGCAGGCGTGGATTGCCGCCGCTGCCGCCCCAATAGGACGCCGAAGGATTGGTGCTTCCCATATTGCCGATATTGTAGCTGACGGCGAAGCTCGCGCGTTCTTCGTCCATGCGCGGGCGCGCCAGCGTGCGGGCGATGCCGAGACGCAGATAGGAATTGTCCATCACCTCATAGGAGAGGTTGAGGCTCGGCAGCATTTCCAAATAGCTCTCCGTCACGTCCGCCACGCTGACGGTCGGCCCGGTCTGCACGCCGCCGGTCGATTCCTGCTCGGTATTGACGAACTGGATGCCGACATTGCCCTTGAGCGAATGAGCGCCGAGCGAGCTGTCGATGTTGAGCTGGGTGTATGCCACCAGCACGTTTTCATCGACGCCCCAGGTCTTGACGATGACGTCGCTGTTCAGCAGCTCGCGCAGCGTATAGACGCCGCCGTCGTTCAGCAGCGCTTCGGGATCGAAGCTGATCTGGCCGGCGATGCCGATGAAGGCGAGCGAGGTCGGCCCCTGCCGGAACGCCATCGGCACCGGCACCGAGCAATTGTTGAAGGTCGGCGGGGAGCCGCCGCAATTCAGATCGACGAAATGTTCGAGGCTGGTGTGGTCCTTCGAGCGCTCGCTGTAATTGATGCCGAACTCCCAGGAGCTGAACGGGCCGTTGTCCAGATGGCGCTCGGCCGTAACGCGCAGCGCGTCGAGTTCGTCGTCGGTCTGCGGGCGCTTGATGAAGCCGGCCTGGCCCCAACCCTGCGGGTCGGTGAGCTGGATCAGCGAATAGTCCGTGTAATCCATGCTCGAGTCGAACACCCACGAGCCATTGCCTTGATGCACGCCCAGGATGTCGTCGGCGCCGCCGGCCGCGCCGGCGCCGTTGCCGGGGCCGGTGCCGGCATAGGTTTCGAGATCGAGGTCGTCGCGCTTGACGCGCGAATAGCTGAGATCGGCCTCGAACGACCAATGATCGTTCGCGTCGTAGCGTCCGTTCCAGCCGATCGCCGTCACTTCGCTGTGGCGCGTGCGCACGTCGTTGCGGACCACGCCTTCAGTGGCGAAGGTGGCGTCGGTGACGAGGTTGTTGGACACGGTGTAGCTCGGGTCCATCCGCCAGCCGCAACCGGAGGAGCAATCCCACCACAGCGGAATTTCGATGCCCTTGAGGCTCTGGCGTTCGTCGAACTCGGAATAGAACGCATCGATCCGCGTCGAGAAATTGTTGTTCGGGCGGAACTCGAGCACGCCCAGATAGCCGGTGCGTTCGAGCGTGCTCGATTGCACGTAGGGCTTGGCGCCGCCGATCACGAACACGTTGTTCGGCAGCGGATTGCCGGTCGGAAAATCCGGCGGCGAATTACCGGTGGGATAACCCCAGGATTCGAAGCGTTCCGCTTGCGTCGGCGACGACATGTCGGCCACGCCCAGCGCCCAGCCCCAGCGGCGGTCGGCGCTTTGATCGATGTACGACGCGGTGACGCGGTAGCCGCTTTCGTCGGAGCCGGCGACGAGCGCGCCGAGTTCGTCCCACTCGTAGCGTGCGTTCATGGCGATGACGCGGCTGTCGTAGCTGAGGGGGCGCACCGTGCGCATGTCGGCCGTGCCGGCGAGGCCCTGCCCGATCAGCCCGGCCGTCGGCGTCTTGTAGACGACGACCGATTGCAGCAATTCCGAGGGATATTGGTCGAACTCGACGCCGCGATTGTCGCCGGCGCTGACCTGTTCGCGTCCGTTGAGCAGGGCGGTGGTGAAGTCGGGCGAAAGGCCGCGCACGGAAATCTGCTGGCTGCGCCCGAACAGGCGCTGCGCCGAAAGACCCGGCAGGCGGGCGAGGGATTCCGCGATCGAACTGTCGGGGAGCTTGCCGATTTCTTCCGCGGTGACCGATTCGACGATTGCGTCGGCGTTGCGCTTGGTCGCCGTCGAAGACCGCAAGCTGGCGCGGAAGCCGGTGACGACGATCGTATCGCCGGTATCTTCCTGCGCCGTGGCGTTCGCGCTTGTGTCCTGTGCGTAGGCGAGCCCGCCCGCGAACATCACCGCAAAACTTCCAGCAACACCCGTAAGCAGCCGCAGCCGCCGCGCGTTTGGCGATCCCCGCATCGCACTTCCCTCCCTTGTCGGTTCCGCCTTTTTGGCGGCCGCTTTAATGCAAATTACTGCAAATCACACGATCGTCAATCGAAATCTTAACGCGGAGATTCGTCGCCGTTCCCTGCTATGACAACGTTTTCCTAGGCCCTTGAACCGCCTTGACACCCCTTCTCGTCAATGCAAAAACTTGCAAAACAACGCGGGCGGCGACGCCGCTTCGCACACGGACGGGCGGAGACCATGACATCGAGGGGCATTCGCGTGGCGGCGTGCGCCGCCCTTTCCACGCTTCTCCTGATCCTCACGCCGGCGTCCCCAGGACTGGCCCAGGAAGCGGTCTCCGCCAGCGACCGCGGCCCCGAAGACGAGATCGTCTATTTCGTCCTGCCCGACAGGTTCGAGAACGGGGACACGCGCAACGATCGCGGCCTTATGCGCGGCGGGCGGCTCAACACCGGCTTCGACCCCACCAGCAAGGGCTTCTTTCACGGCGGCGACCTCGCCGGCCTGACGCGCCAGCTCGACTACATTGAAGGTCTGGGGGCGACCGCGGTGTGGGTCGCGCCGATTTTCCGCAACAAGCCCGTGCAAGGCCGCCCCGGCGATGAATCGGCGGGCTATCACGGCTATTGGGTGACGGATTTCACGGACGTCGATCCGCACTTCGGCACGCGCGCGGAATTCCGCGCTTTCGTCGACGCCGCGCACGCGCGCGGGCTCCGCGTCTACATGGACATCATCACCAATCACACGGCGGACGTGATTCAGTATCGCGGCTGCGGCTATCAGGCCTGTCCCTATCGCGGGCTCGCCGATTATCCCTACACGCGTCGCGGCGGCGTCAACGGCGCGCCGATCAATGACGGCTTTCTCGGCGACGATCACGCGGATGCGGCGAACTTCGCGCGCCTGACCAATCCGAACTTCGCCTATGACGTCTATGTCCCGGCCGCGGAGCGGCGCATCAAGCATCCGGACTGGCTGAACGACCCGATCTACTACCACAATCGCGGCAATTCGACGTTTCGCGGCGAAAGCTCGCTCTACGGCGATTTCTTCGGCCTCGACGATCTCTACACCGAGCACCCGCGCGTCATTCAGGGCTTTATCGACATCTACGGCGCGTGGATCGATCAATATGGCGTCGACGGCTTTCGCATCGACACGGCGCGCCACGTCAATCCGCAATTCTGGCAGGCCTTCGCGCCGGCCATGATCGCGCGCGCCCGGGCGCGCGGAAACAACCACTTCCACATTTTCGGCGAGGTGTTCGATCCCGACCCCGGCCATCTCGCCCAGCACACGCGCGTCGACGGATTGCCCGCCGTGCTCGATTTCGGCTTTCAGTCCGCCGCGTACGAATCCATCGCCAAAGGCGGCGCGACGGAGAGCCTCGACACCATCTATCGCGGCGACTCGCTCTATGAAGGAGGCGCCCGCGCGGCGCTGCAATTGCCCACCTTCCTAGGCAATCACGACATGGGTCGCTTCGCCTTCTTCGTGCTCAAGGAAAATCCCGGCATCTCCGACGCCGAATTGTTCGCGCGCGTGCGCTTGGCGCACGCGCTGATGCTGCTCTCGCGCGGCGCGCCCGTGGTGTATTACGGCGACGAGCAGGGATTCACTGGCGACGGCGGCGATCAGGATGCGCGCCAGGACATGTTCGCCACGCAGGTCGCGTCCTACATGGACGACCGCATCGTCGGATCATCGGCGCCGAGCGGCAGTGGACGCCATTTCGATTGCAATGCGCCGCTCTACCGGGCCATCGCCGAGGCCGCCGCGCTGCGCCGCGCCACGCCCGCGCTGCGGCGCGGCGCCCAAGTGTCGCGCGCCTATGGCGAGCACGCCGGACTGTTCGCCTTCTCGCGGCTGCTGGACGGCGCCGAGGTGCTTGTGGCGATCAACACTTCGCGCGAGCCGGTCGCCGCGAATGTCTTGGTCGAAGCCCAATCGGCCCATTGGCGCTCGCTGCACGGCGCCTGCGCGGGCGCGTCGCCGGCGCCGGCGGTTTTGCCTGTGCAAGTCCCCGCGCTTGATTATATCGTCTGCATTTCGGAACGCTCGTGACCGCCGCCGACACCCTGAACACACCCGCGCATTGGAACGCCCAAGAGGCGGCTTGGTGGCGGGGCGCCGTTATCTATCATATTTATCCGCTGAGCTTCGCCGACAGCAATGACGACGGCTACGGCGATCTTCCGGGCGTTACGCAGCGGCTCGAATACGTTCGCTCGCTCGGCGTCGACGCGATCTGGCTTTCGCCGTTCTACCGTTCGCCGATGCGCGATTTCGGTTACGACATTTCCGATTATCGCGAGGTGGATCCCCTGTTCGGCTCGCTCGCGGACTTTGACGCGCTGATCGCGCGCGCCCACGCGCTGGGCCTCAAGGTCATTCTGGATCAGGTCTACTCGCACACATCGGACCAGCACGCTTGGTTTCAGGAAAGCCGCGCCGACCGCGCCAATCCGAAGGCCGATTGGTACGTGTGGGCCGACGCCAAGCCCGACGGCTCGCCGCCCACCAATTGGCAATCCGTGTTCAAGGGCGCGGCCTGGACCTGGGATGCGCGGCGGCGCCAATACTATCTCAACAACTTCCAGAGCGAGCAGCCCGACCTCAACGTGCACAATCCCGATGTGCAGAACGCGCTGCTCGAGGTCGCACGCTTCTGGCTCGACCGCGGCGTCGACGGCTTCCGCCTCGACGCCATCAATTTCGCCATGCACGATCCGCAATTGCGCGACAATCCGCCGGTGACGACGCCGGGTCCGCGCACGCGCCCGTTCGACTTCCAGCATCATTTCTACAATCAATCGCACCCCGACATTCCCGTTTTCCTGGAACGCGTGCGCGCACTCGCCGACGCGTACGGCGCCTTCCTCGTCGCCGAAGTCGGCGGCGAGCAGGCCGATGCGGAGATGAAGCTCTACACAGCGGGCGGACGGCGCCTGCACACGGCGTACGGGTTTCAATATCTCTACGCGCAGGAGCTGACGCCCGCGCTGGTCCGCGCCACGCTCGGCGAATGGATCAGCGAGGGGGAAGAGGGTTGGCCGGCTTGGGCCTTCTCCAATCACGACGCGCCGCGCGTGCTCTCGCGCTGGCCGACGCGGCACGCGAAAGCTGCCGAACTCTACATGCTGCTGCTGTTGTCGCTGCGTGGTTCGGCTTTCATCTATCAGGGTGAAGAGCTCGGCTTGCCGCAGGGCCGCGTGCCAGTCGACAGGCTTCGCGATCCGGAAGCCATCGCCAACTGGCCGCTGACGCTCGGCCGCGACGGCGCGCGCACGCCGATGCCCTGGAGCGCCGGCGCCGCCAACGCCGGATTCTCGTCCGCCGCGCCGTGGCTGCCGGTGGATCCCGCGCATCCGCCGCTCGCCGTCGACGCCCAGGAGAACGACCCGAACTCGACGCTGGCCTTCACGCGCCGCCTGATCGCGCTGCGCGAATCGCTGCCGGCCATGCGCGGCGGCGCGCAAACCTTCCTGGACGCGCCGAAGGACATGCTTGTGTTTGCGCGCGGCGACGGCGAGGCGCTCTGCGCCTTCAATCTCTCCGACCGCGCCGCGGCATGGAGTTTACCGAAAGGCTACGAGATCGTCGCGCGCGTGAACCATGAAACGGCGTCCGGCCCGATGTTTCCCGCGTTCGCCGGGATCGTGGCTCGCCGGCGGTGATCGCGGCGCTATCCGCCGCAGGATTCCCGAACGATCAGTTCGGTCGGCAAGCGTTCGGAGCGGCTGTGCATTTTGCGTTCGCCGGCGTCCAGCAGCTTCGAGACCATGAGTCGTCCCGCCTTGCTGGTGTCCTGCCCCACCGTGGTCAGCGCCGGGCTGGAATAGCGCGCCACGCGCACATTGTCGTAGCCGACGACGGAGACATCGCGCGGCACGTGCTTGCCGGCGCGCTGCAGCGCGCGGATGGCGCCGATGGCGATGAGATCGCTGCCGGCGACGACGCCGTCGAACGCCACGTCGTGATGGATGAGCGCGTCGGTCGCGCCTTCCGCCGATTCGACTTCGAAGTGCGCCGCCACCGTCAGCGCGGGATCCGCTTCCAGGCCCGCCTGAGCCAGCGCATCGAGATAGCCGCGGTGGCGCTGCATCGGCTCGGGATCGTCCGTGTCGCCGAGGAACGCGATGCGCTTGCGCCCCAAACGCGCGAGATGCAGCGTCGCGCGCCGCGCGCCGGCGATATTGTCGCTTCCGATCGAGCAATAGTTCTGGTCCGGCAATTGCGCGCCCCACACCACGAAGCGGTTTTCCGTCTCGGCAAGCTTGTTAAGGCTGGCGTGCAGCGTGCTCTGCCCCAGAAAGATCGTCCCGTCCGCGCGCGAGGTGGACATGAGCACGGTGAGATCTTCGTAGGTCGCCGGCGCGACATGGCTGACCAGCAGATCGCAGTCGCGATCGCGCGCCGCTTCACCCAGACCCGCCAGCAGCTCCATGAAAAACGGATCCTGCAGCACGGACTCGCGGCCGGAGGACGATGGAATGACGATGGCGATGGTGGCGTCCGCGCCGATCGGGCCGGCGGGCATGTAGCGGCGGAACGGATAATTGTGCTCGCGCGCCAGACGCCAGATCATCTCCTTGGTCTTGCGGTTGATCGCGGGGCTGTCGTTCAAGGCGCGCGATGCGGTGGAGATCGAAACGCCCGCGAGCTTCGCCAAGTCTTCCAGCGTGGTCGTATCCTTGGGCACCCGCGAAATCTCTATTCTGACGTTGCTTTCTCTATGCACTCGCGAGATGAATTTGCAAGTCAAAGAACTAGGTGGGGAGCGTTTCGATGTTGGGCAGGTTCTTCGTCGCGTGCGTCTGCATGTTGGCCGCATTCACAGCGCCGGCCTTCGCCGACGTTGCGCACATCTCTTCGCCGGGCGGCGTGCTGACGCTCAGCGTCGATCTCAACGGCGAAGGCCGGGCGAGTTACGCGGTCAGCCGCAACGGAAGCGCGATCATCGCGCCCTCGCGCCTTGGCTTCCTGTTCGTCGACGCGCCGAAGCTCGAACGCAATCTGGCGCTCACGCGGCAATCCAATTCCCGCTTCGACCAAACCTGGGAGCAGCCTTGGGGCGAGCGGCGCTACATTCGCAACCGCTACAATGAATTACGCACGACATTCACCGAAACGTCCGGCCTGAAGCGCAGCTTCGACGTCGTGTTCCGCGTCTATGACGACGGCGTCGGCTTCCGCTACGAACTTCCCGACCAGCCGCAGCTGCACGACGTGCGCATCGGCAACGAACTCACCGAGTTCAACATCGCCCAGAACGGCACGGCCTGGTGGCTCCCGGCGCTGCAATGGAACCGCGCCGAATACTTGTATAACCGCACGCCGATCGACGCGGTCTCGCTGTCGCAGACGCCGCTGACCATGCGGCTGGAGTCCGGCGTTCACATTTCCATTCACGAAGCGGCGCTGGTCGATTATTCCGGCATGAACGTCGCCCGCATCGAGGGGCGAAGCTTCCGCGCCGATCTGACGCCCGGCATCGGCGACGCCCGCGTCGTCCGTACGGCGCCGTTCCACACGCCCTGGCGCACCATCATCATCGCCGAAAACGCCGGCGGCCTGGTCGAAAGCAATCTCACGCTCAATCTGAACGAGCCGAACGCCATCGGCGACGTGTCGTGGTTTCGTCCGGGAAAATACGTCGGCATCTGGTGGCAGATGCACCTGGGCCAAGCGACTTGGTCGTCCGGCCCCCATCACGGCGCCACCACCGAGACCACCATGCGCTACATCGATTTCGCCGCGAAGCATCATTTCATCGGCGTGCTCGTCGAGGGCTGGAATGTCGGCTGGGACGGCGAGTGGTTCGGAAACGGCGACGATTTCAGCTTCACTCAGCCCTATCCCGACTTCGATCTGAACCGCCTTGCCGCCTATGCGCGCGAGCGCCACGTCGAACTCATCGGCCACCACGAAACTGGCGGCAACGCCGCGCATTACGAAGATCAGCTGGAGGCCGCGTTCGCGCTCGATGAACGGCTCGGCATCCATGCGGTGAAGACGGGCTATGTCGCGGACGCCGGCCAGGCCCGCGTGCACGGGCAAGACGGGCGCGTTCACTACGCCTGGCACGAAGGTCAGGATATGGCGCGCCATCACCTCCGCGTCGTGCAGGCGGCGGCCGCTCATCACATCGCCATCGACGCTCACGAACCGATCAAGGATACCGGCCTGCGCCGCACCTATCCGAACTGGGTGGCCCGCGAAGGCGCGCGCGGAATGGAATACAACGCGTGGGGCAGCCCCGGGAATCCGCCCGAGCACGAAACCAATCTCGTGTTCACGCGCATGCTGGGCGGTCCGATGGATTTCACGCCCGGCATTTTCGGCATGCACACGCAGCAGCCGGATGGCGTGCAAACCACCTGGGCCAAGCAGCTCGCGCTCTACGTCGCCATCTACAGCCCGATCCAGATGGCGGCGGATCTGCTGGAGAATTACGAGGCCAATCCCGGCCCGTTCCAGTTCATCCTCGACGTGCCGACGGACTGGTCCGAGAGCCATGTCTTGAACGGAGAGGTCGGCGACTATGTGACGATCGTTCGCAAGGACCGCCACAGCAACGATTGGTATCTGGGCGCGATCACCGACGAGAACGCGCGCACGCTGACCGTGCCGCTCGCCTTCCTCGCGCGCGGCCAGCGCTACACCGCGCAGATTTACCGCGACGGCCCGGACGCCAATTACACGACGCATCGCGAAAGCATCGTCATCGAGCAGCGCACCGTGACGAGCGCGGATACGCTGACGCTGAACCTCGCGCCGGGCGGCGGGCAAGCCATTCGCTTCCATCCCGAGCGGGGGCGGCGATGATGCGCCTCGCACACCTCCGCGTGGCGCCGGCGGCGGCGGCGTTCGCGGCGCGAGGCCAACAATAAGAACACGCCGAGGAAACGTTCGATGACAAGGCCGCCGCTCAACTTCTTCCAAATCTGGAACATGTGTTTCGGGTTTCTGGGCATTCAGGTCGCGTTCGGCCTGCAGAACGCCAACACCAGCCGCATCTTCCAGACGCTCGGCGCCAATATCGACGGCATCGCCATACTCTGGATCGCCGCGCCGGCGACGGGTCTGCTCGTGCAGCCCATCATCGGCCATCTGAGCGACAAGACCTGGGGCCGGTTGGGGCGGCGCCGGCCCTATTTCTTTGTCGGCGCGATCCTCACGACGCTCGCGCTCCTCGTCATGCCGAACTCTCCGGCGCTGTGGGTGGCGGCGCTGATGCTGTGGCTGATGGATGCGTCGATCAACATCACGATGGAGCCGTTCCGCGCCTTCGTCGGCGACAATCTTCCCGACCGGCAGCGCACCACCGGCTTCGCCATGCAAAGCTTCTTCATCGGCGTCGGCGCGGTGTTCGCCTCGGCCCTCCCCTGGATGCTCAGCAACTGGGCGCACATCGACAATTCCGCGCCGCCCGGACAAGTGCCGATCTCGGTGCAGCTCTCCTATTATATCGGCGCCGGCGTGCTGCTCGTCGCGGTGATGTGGACAGTGTTCACGAGCAGGGAATACAGCCCCGCCGAACTCGCATCGATGGAGGACGCCGGACCCGGCGACGCGGACGCCGCGCACGTCCCGCGGCGCTCGGCCGGCCAGTTCCTCGCGGGCGGGCTGATCTGGATCGTGCTTGGCGCGCTCGCCGCCGCCGGCGTCTTCGCGCGCCAGCTCGAGAAGGAGCTTTACGTCCTGGCCGCCCTGGTCGTCCTGTTCGGCGCCGCCAAGCTCGTCGCCGGGCTTCTGCGCCGCTCCGGCGCCACCGCCAACGGATTCTATGAAATCGTCGAAGACATGCACAATCTGCCGCTGACGATGAAGCAGCTCGCTGTGGTGCAATTCTTCTCGTGGTTCGCGCTGTTCTCGATGTGGATCTACACCACGCCCGCGGTCGCCGCGCATTTCTATCACAGCGCCGACGCGAGTTCGCCCGCCTACAATCAGGGCGCCGATTGGGTCGGCGTGCTGTTCGCCATCTACAATGGCGTGGCGGCTCTGGCGGCGATCGTCATCCCGATCGTGGCGCGCGCGGCCGGGCGGCGCTTCGCCCACGCGCTCAATCTCGCGCTCGGCGCGGCGGGCTTCGCCTCGTTCTTCTTCATCAGCGATCCGAAGCTGCTGTGGATTCCCATGATCGGCGTGGGCTTCGCCTGGTCGTCTATTCTCTCAACGCCGTATTCGATTCTTTCGGGCGCGCTGCCGGCGCGGAAGATGGGCGTGTATATGGGCATCTTCAATTTCTTCATCGTCATTCCGCAATTGATGGCCGCGACGCTGTTGGGTCTCATCCTCAAACTCGGCTTTCACAACGATCCCCTCTACGCGCTGGCGATCGGCGCGGCCTCCTTCCTGATCGCGGCGGCGGCGACCTTCGTCGTCAAGGACGCGTCTCCGCTTTCCGCCGCCGCCGCCCGCGCCGGAGCCTGACATGCGCCTCATCGCCTTCCTGCTCGCCCTGCTGGCCGCCCCGATCGCGCATGCCCAAACCGATCCCTATGCGCCCCGGCCCTACGTGCAGCTGCATCATCCGGACTGGGCGCGCAGCGCCGTGCTCTATCAAATCAACACGCGCCAATTCACCCCGGAGGGCACGTTCAACGCCGCGCGCGCGCAGCTGCCGCGGCTCAAACAGCTTGGCGTCGACATCATCTGGCTGATGCCGATCCACGAGATCGGCGTCGAGAACCGGAAAGGAACGCTGGGCAGCCCCTATTCCGTGCGCGACTATTACAGCGTCAACCACGAGTTCGGCACGCTCGACGATCTGCGCGCCTTCATCGCCGAAGCCCATCGCCTCGGCATGCACGTGATCCTCGATTGGGTGGCCAACCACACGTCATGGGACAATGTGCTCGTGAACCAGCACCCCGATTGGTACGACCGCGATTGGCGCGGGCGCTATCACCCGACGCCCTGGTGGGATTGGTCCGACATCATCGATCTCGACTACAGCCGGCCGGACCTGCGCCGTTACATGACCGAAGCGATGCTCTATTGGGTGCGCGATGTCGGCGTCGACGGCTTTCGCGCCGACGTCGCCGGCTACGTGCCGCTCGACTTCTGGGAAAACGCCCGCCGCGAGCTCGAGGCGGTCAAGCCGGTCTTCATGTTGGCGGAATGGGATCAGCGCGACGTGCACGCGCGCGCGTTCGACGCCACCTATTCCTGGCCGTGGAACAATTCCATGCACGACGTCGCTTCGGGCCACGCCGATGTCGGCGCGCTGTTCGGCTACTATTCCGGCAATGAGAGCGCCTGGCCGGCCGACGCCTACCGGATGACCTATACGTCGAACCACGATCAGAATGCGTGGGAAGGCACGGAATATGAGCGCTTCGGCGCCGGCGTCGACGCGGCCATCGTGCTGTCGTTCGTGGGCGAGGGTCTGCCGCTCATCTACAACGGCCAGGAAGCCGGCAACCGGCGCCGGCTCGCCTTTTTCGAACGCGATCCCATCCCGTGGCGCGAGGATCCGCACGGCGCGCTGTTGCGCCAGCTCATCGCGCTCAAGCATGCCACGCCCGCCTTGTGGAACGGCGCGGCCGGCGCGCGGATGATCCCGGTGGTGAATTCAGCGCCGCAAAAGGTGCTGAGCTTCGTGCGCTTCAAGGACGGGGCGGGCGTGTTTGCGCTGTTCAATCTCTCCGACGCCGCGCAGCACGTGACTTTCACGGAAGCGCTGCATCACGGGCGTTACACGGACTATTTCAGCGGCGCGCGCCAGCGCTTCGACGAGAACACCGCGCTGGACATGCCGCCTTGGTCGTACCGCGTGTTCATCAAGCGATGAACCCGCAGGCGCACCCGCGCGCGCTGCGCAAAATTCTCATCGTCGGCGGCGGATCGGCGGGCTGGATGAGCGCGGCCGCCGTGGCCAACGCCGTCGGGCGCGCTTGTGAAATCGTCGTCGTCGAGTCCGAGGAGATCGGCACGGTCGGCGTCGGCGAAGCGACCATCCCGCCGATCAAGGTCTTCAATCAGAGTCTCGGCCTGGACGAAAACCAGTTCGTCGCCGCCACGCAGGGCTCGTTCAAGCTCGGCATCGAATTCGTGGACTGGGGACGGCTCGGCCACCGCTATTTTCATCCGTTCGGCAAGTTCGGCGTCGAGTTCGACGTGGTGCCGCTGCACCATCACTGGCTGAAGGCGCGCGCGGACGGCGATCCCACACCGCTCGAAGACTATTGCATCGCCTGGACCGCCGCGCGCGAAAACAAGTTCGACCGGCCCACGCGCGACCCTCGTCTCATCCAATCGACGTTCGACTACGCCTATCATTTCGACGCCTCGCTCTACGCCAGCCATCTGCGCGCGTACGCGCAAGCGCGCGGCGTGACGCGCACCGAGGGCCGCATCGTCGAAACCGATCTTGACGGCGAAACCGGCCGGATCGCCGGCGTGCGGCTCGCTGACGGCCGGCGCATCGAGGCGGACTTCTTTATTGATTGTTCCGGCTTTCGCGGCGTGCTGATCGAGCAGGCCCTGCACAGCGGATATGACGACTGGACGCATTGGCTGCCCTGCGACCGCGCCGTCGCGTGTCCCTGCTCGCGGACGGCGGCGCTGACGCCCTACACACGCTCCACCGCGCGCGAAGCGGGCTGGCAATGGCGCATTCCGCTGCAGCACCGCGTCGGCAACGGTTACGTCTATTCCAGCGCCTTCATCGACGATGACGCGGCGCGTGAAGCGCTGACCGCGCATCTGGAAAGCCCCGCGCTGGCCGAGCCGCGGCTGCTGCGTTTCACGACCGGCCGGCGCAAACGGCACTGGAACGGAAACTGCGTCGCCATCGGCCTCGCCTCCGGCTTCCTGGAGCCGCTCGAAAGCACCAGCATTCACCTCATCCAAAGCGGCGTCACGCGCCTCTTGGCGCTCTTCCCGGACCGCGATTTCAATCCGCAGGGCATCGCTGAATACAACCGCCTCACGCAAATCGAGTTCGAACGCGTGCGCGATTTCATCATACTGCACTATCACGCGGTCACGCGCGGGGACGCGCCGCTCTGGCGCTACACGGGCGCGATGAGCATTCCCGACACGCTCGCCTACAAGCTCGAACAATTCCGCGCCGCCGGCAACATCGTCGGCGACGCGCTGGAGCTGTTTCAGAACACGAGCTGGCTCGCCGTGCTCATCGGCCAGGAGATCTTTCCCGAACGCTACGCACCCATGGTCGACCTGCGCCGCGACGTCGACGCCGGCAAATTCCTCGCGAGCCTCAGACGCACGGCGGCGCAAGCCGTCGCCGCCATGCCGGCTCACGAGGACTTTATTGCAAGGAACTGCAGAGCGCCGGGCTGATCAGAGACTGCGGCGCGACGCGAAATTCTCGGCGTAGGCGCGAGTTACGCTCGGCCGATTGAGCGCCGACAAGGTGCGCGCCACGGCCTCGCTCTTGCAGGTTTCGAACGCATCGGTGACCGCCGCGGGCGCGAGCCGGTAGTCGACGTCAAAGCCCGGGCTGCCCCCGCACGCGCGCGCCGCGGCGTCGTCGATGCGATGCGCGAGTTCGCGCGCGCCTGTCGGCGTCGACACATCAAGGTCCGCGTACGAGACGCTCACGCGCACCGCCTCGCGCCCCGGTTGGGCAAGCGCCGGCGACGTCAATGCCGCCGCGGCCAGGACCACCGTCAAAAACTCAATTCGCATATCATTCTCCTTGCCGGGCCGAGGCAGTGATGCAAACGAGGGCGCGCGTGGATGCAGGCGGCGGAAGGCGCGCAGCATGATCGTGTGGTGCAATGGAGATTGGGCGGACGCCGCCGCCGCAACGCTCAGTCCCGCCGATCGCGGCTTCCTGCTGGGCGACGGCTTGTTCGAAACGATGCTGTGGGACGGAGCGGTGCTCTGCCGCTTCGGCCGGCACATGCAGCGTTTGCGCGCGAGCGCCGAAGCCTTGAAGCTGCCCGAGCCGCCTCCCGATGCGGCGCTCCACGCGATCGCCCTCGACGTGCTGGCGCGCAACGCGCTGCGTGCTCACCGCGCCGCGGTTCGCGTGACCTGGTCCGCCGGCGCCGGCGCGCGCGGTCTGCCGCGGCCAGAACGGATCGCGCCGACGCTGCTGATCTCCTGCGCGCCCAGCCCCAAGCCTGAAGCGCCCGCTGTCGTGATCACCGCCTCATTTCCGCGCAATGCGGGCGCGCCCTCCGCGCGCTTCAAGACGCTGTCGTCGATCGACAATGTAATGGCGCGCGGCGAAGCGGCGGCCGCGGGCGCCGACGAGGCCCTGATGCTGAACGGCGCCGGGGGTTTGGCCGGGGGCGCGGCCTGCAATGTCTTCCTGGTGCTCGACGGCGTCGCGCGGACGCCGGAAGTCGCCCACGGCGCCCTGCCCGGCACGGTGCGCCAGGCGCTGCTGGAGGCGGGGCTCGAGATCGAAACCGCCATCCTCACGCGCGCCGACATGGGCCGCGCCGAGGCGGCCTGCATCACCAACGCGCTCCAGGAGGTCCGCCCCGTCTCCCGGCTCGACGGCCGCGCCCTCGACGCCGCCCATCCCGCCATCGCCCGGCTGCGCCAGGCGCTCTAGGCGGCGTGGCCGACGCGGCGTCCGCTTCGGCCGCGTAGGCGACGCGACACTAACTGTCTCTCGTTGTCATCCGTTCTTCCCGGAGCCGCAGCGGCCCGCTCGATTCGCGGAACACCAGCGAATAGGGCTCCAGAAACGCCGGCGCGGCATGGCCCTCGCGCGCCCCGCGCGGCGTCAGCGCCAATGCTTTCAGCGCCGCCGCCGCCATCGCCGCGAAGGGCTGACGCACGGTTGTCAGCGAGGGCCAGATTTCCGAGGCGATCGGCGAATCGTCGAAGCCGACGACGGAAAGATCCTCCGGGATCCTCAGGCCCAGACGGTGCGCCACCATGCAGACAGCGGCGGCCGTATCGTCATTCGCGGCGAAGATCGCGCTCGGCGGACGCGCCACGTCCAGAAGCTGCTCCGCCGCCGCGCTGCCGCGCTTGAACAGGAAATTGCCCTCGACGATCAGTTCGGGATCGGGCCGCGCCAGCCCGCGCGCGATGAACGCGTCGATAAATCCGTTGCGGCGCAGACCGGTGGCGGCGTGATCGGGATTACCGGTGATGTGACCGATGCGCCGATGCCCCTGATCCAGCAGAAAACCCGTGATTTCAGCGGCCGCCGCGCGATCGTCCATGAGAATGGCGGAACTCTGCGGATCGGGGCTGGCCGGAGAGATGAGGGCGATGCGCACGCCCTGTTCGCGCAACAGCGTCTTGAGCGGAAGAAAGTCGCAGAGCGGGGGCAGCAGGATCATGTCGCCGATGCCGGTGCGCTCCAGCAGCACGCGCACGCGCTCGCCCCAGCCCGGCCCCGGCGCGTCGAACAGCTCGACGCAGAGATAGCGCCCCGCCTGCAGACAGGCCGCGAGCAGCGCCTGGTGGAAGCGCGCCTGATAGCCGCTGGCCGGATCTCCCAACAGCAGACCGACATTCGGCGAGGTTTGCCCGCGCAACTGCCGGGCCGCGTCGTTCGGCCGATAGTTGAGCGCCCGCATGGCCTCATAGACGGCCGCGCGCGTTTCCTCGCTGACGTTCTCGTGGTCGTTGAGGACCCGCGACACTGTTTTGACGGAGACGCCGGCCTGTTTGGCCACGTCCAGAATGGTCGCCATGTGCGTTTCCGGGCCCTTCGCAGCGTCCGCGCGCGCCGGACGAGACAAGCGCGGTTGACCCAAGAGAGATATTCAACTGGCCGATAGTCAAGCCATTTTGTCTATCGACGGACAATCTCTGTCAGGTTTTGTCACCAGACCTTCGGCGGCGGCGCCGGCGATCGGTCAAAAAAGAGCGCCGCTGGCGCGAAGCCAACGGCGCTGAAATGAAGCGGGTAGTACAACGCAAAATCGAGCCGAACCGATAAGGTCCGCGCGCGGGAAACGGGCCTCAAGCGAGCGCTTGCAGCGCCAAATTCCAAGCGCGATTGAAGCCGGCTCGCACCGGATTCAATCTCGAATGTCCTATAGACATTCAGTGTCTATCGTTGTCAAGCCCGATCCGTCCAGCGCCGGCGATTTCTCGTGGACGGAGGTAAATCTCCCTCGGAGCTCAAGCCCGGCGCGATCTTCGCAGGCGCCGCGCAGCGCGCTAATTGGCCTGATAGACACGCACGTAATCGACCTCCATGCGCACCGGAAAAATCGTCGCGTCGATGCCCTGCGCGCCGCCCCACGTGCCGCCGACGGCGATGTTGAGCAGCAGATATTGCGGGCTGTCGAAAGGCCATTCGCTGTTGCCGGAATGGTCGTTCGAATACTGGAAGTAGTTCACGTCATCCATGCCGATGGTGATGCGATTGGCGGTCCACGTCATCTGATAGCGATGGAAGGCGGCGCACACGTCCGCCTGCGTCACGGCCGCGCTGCGCGCAGTATTGATGGTGGAGTTGTACGCCTTGGTGTGAACCGTGCCGTGGATCACGCCGGGATCGTAGCCGACATGCTCCATAATATCGATCTCGCCGTCATCGGGCCATGTCGATTGCGGCGGCGCCGAGAGCATCCAGATCGCCGGCCACGTGCCGGTGCCGCAGGGCAGCTTGGCGCGCACCTCGACAAATCCGTACGTCCAAGCGGCTTTGCCGCGCGTGACGAGGCGCGCCGACGTGTAATGCTGGCCGCCCCAGTCGGCGAACACGGTCGGGTCGAGGTCCTCGCGGCGCGCTTCGATCGTCAGCACGCCGTTGTCGACGCGCGAATTCTCGCTCCGCGCCCGCGAATAATATTGCGCCTCGTTGTTATACCAGCCGAGCGCGTTGCGATCGGTGTCGTAGTCCCACTTGGCCGCATCCGGCAGACCGTCGACCGTGAACTCGTCGGACCAGACCAGCGTGTAGCCGCTCGGCAGGCCGCCCGCCTCGTTGATCGCCGCCGCGCCCGGCCCGGCCGGCGGGGGCGGAGGGGGCGGCGCCGAGGCCCCGCCGCCGCCGCCTCCCCCGCCGCAACAAGCGACGCTCAGCGCCAGGACGAGCAGCGTCGCAACACGCCATCGGCTCATGTCTCTCCCCACTCCGCGCGGCTCCGTGCTCGGCCGCGTCCTCATTGGCCGATGACATGACCTGTAATGTCCTTCGTTGTCAAACGCAGGACTCGAGCACGGCCCACGCGCGTCCGCTCACTCCGCGGAAAGAAAGCCGTTGAGCGTGAGGCGTCCGGTTCGCGGATCGGCGGTCAGGTGCTCCGGCGCATGGATGAAGCCGGAGTGCAGCGATTGCACCGAATAAATGAGCGCCCGTCCCGGCTTGGCGTCGAAGGCGGCGATCATTTCGAACAGCGGCGTGTCGCCAGCCATGTAGGCATGGGAGGGCGGGCCGTGCCGCTCCACATCCCGGTCCAAGGCGGCGTTGTAGGCCTCGCTGCGGCTCGCATCCAGATATTCAAAACCGGTGCTTTTATGCCGATAAAACGCGGTGCCGCCGAGTTGCGCGCCCGACAGGTACACGAGAACGGCGATGCGATCGGGCGCGACCGTGTCGACGTGCGGGATGCGCTGCAGCGCGTGCAGCTCGCGCGCCGCCGTGGTGACGATCGAGAAGTTGCAATCGACCGCGCGATAGGGCCGCACGCCGCCGAACGTCTCGCGCAGCAGATCCTGATAGGGCGCGGCCATCTCCGTCATGCGGGCCAGAGCGAACGGCGCTTTCACGCCCGGATAGAAGCGCCCGACCGGCTCGAAGCTCAGCGCCGCGGCTTCACCCGCCAGATCTTCCGGCCGCTCGACGAAATTCTCGACCACTATGACGGGCCGCGCCTCGGCCCCGATGCGGACGATTTCGACGTTGGCGGGGGCGATGGCGTGGGTCATGTCTCGTCAGGGGCCAAGGCTTGGCCGCTCCTGCGGGTCACCATAGCACCACAGGCCGCGGCCGGCTGTCGATCTTCCAACAAGGTCGGACCGACGCGCCGCCTGGAGGCGCCGGCGCCCTCGCCCCACGAGCGCCCCGTCCTAGCCGTATCTATCTGATATTATTGCGACATATACGGGAGCGCGCGATGCGCTCCGGCGTCGTCCTGGCGCGGGCCGGACTGTGGTTTCTGAACCACAGGGCCCCAATTCTCTGTCTTGTCGTCGGCCAAATGTTGACAACGTTGGACACATCTGCGACCCCTTCTGGTAACAAAAAAGTCCTGAACGCAGGCGCGCGCCCGCCGGCCCATTGGGCCAGCGGGCAATAGTGGAGGGAGGAAGCTTTGGGGAACAAGAATAACAGCTTTGCCGTGCGGCTATTGTCCGGCGTTGCTTTGGCGGCGGTGGCCAGCATTCCAGGCGTCGCCGCGGCGCAAGACGCAAGCGACGGCGCGTCGGCCACGGGTGAAGACGTCATCGTCGTCCGCGGCATCCGCGGCAGCTTGCAGCAATCGATGGAGATCAAGCGCAACGCGCAAGGCGTCGTCGACGCGATCTCCGCCGAAGATATCGGCAAGTTTCCCGACACCAACCTCGCGGAATCCTTGCAGCGCATCACCGGCGTGTCGATCGACCGCGCCAACGGCGAAGGATCGACCGTCACGGTTCGCGGCTGGGGCCCCGAATACAATCTGGTGACGCTGAACGGCCGCCAGATGCCGACGACCTCCCTCGGCGACGGCGCCAGCGCGCCCTCCTCGCGCTCGTTCGACTTCGCCAATCTCGCTTCGGAAAACATCGCCGGCGTCGACGTCTACAAGACGAGCCGCGCGTCGGTCCCCTCGGGCGGCATCGGTTCGACGATCAACATCCGCACCTCGCGCCCGTTCGACAATCCCGGCATGCGCGGCGCGTTCAGCGTCAAGGCGGTGGTGGATGAATCGCGCAACGACGATCCGACGCCGACTCCGGAAATTTCCGGCCTGTTCAGCGACACTTTCGCCAACGACACCGTCGGCATCCTGATTTCGGGCTCGTATCAGAAGCGCGAAGGCAGCGTGAACACCGCCAGCGTCGGCTGGCGCGAAGGCTTCACCGGCGCGGAAAATGCGTGGGGCACGATCCCCAATGCCGGCACGCCCGGCGGCGATCCGCCCAACGTCATCAATCACCCGGGCCCGACCGACGTCTATTCCACGCCGCAAAACGCCTCGTACTCGCTGACCGACATCAACCGGGAGCGGTACAACGGCCAAGTCGTGCTGCAATGGCGTCCGATCGACTCGATCACCGCGACCGTGGACTATACCTATTCGCAGAACACGGTGCAGGCGCGCGAGAACGATGTCGGGATCTGGTTCAACCTCGCCAATTCCACCAGCGCGTGGGGCGACGGGCCGGTATCCGAACCGCTCAGCTATTCGGAAGTGTTCGGCGGCGCGACCGGCGACGGCCTCGCCGGCAAGGATCTCTCGCACAGCGGCTCGCTGACCGAGAATCGCAGCACCAACAACTCGACCGGATTCAATTTGCGCTGGGATGCGACGGACCGCCTCACGCTGTTCGCCGACTATCACAACTCAAGCGCCGAATCGGGCCCGAACAATCCGTACGGCACGAGCATCAGCGTCGGCACCGCGGTGTTCGGTCTCGACTCGCAAGGGATCGACTTCACGCACGATCTGCCGATCCTGTTCTTCCAGTACCATCCCGGCCTGCCTTTGGAGGACGCCTCCTATCGTCTGGCGACGGGCAATGCGTTCCGCACGGCCTATCAGCGCGACGAGATCGAGGAGTATCAGCTCCACGGCAGCTACGCCCCGGATTGGTCGATCGTCGAAAGCCTCGATTTCGGCGTCGATCACATCGAGAACAACGTTCGCTCCGCGTTCGGCGTCATCCAGAACGACACCTGGGGCGGCGCCAATCCGAACACGGCGGCGGGCATCGCCGAAATGCCGGATAACTTCTTCCACTGGGTCACCATCCCGGACAAGTTCGACGGCATCAGCGGCGCCGGCGATCCGCGCATGATCCAGGGCTTCTACAGCTGGAACTTCGAGCAGATGGTCGGCTTCATCGACAGCCACTACAATGTGTGCGGCGGCGACGGAAACTGCATCGCGCCGTTCACGACCGACCGTCGCATTCAGGAAGAGACCAACGCCGCTTACCTGCAGGCGCACGCCAAGTTCGAAGTCGGCCCGCTGCCGGCGAATTTGATCGCCGGCGTGCGCTACGAGAAGACGGAGATCTCGTCGTCGGCGCTCGTTCCCGTGCCCCAGCACAGGACGGCCTGGGTCGCCGCCAACGAGTTCAACGTGTTCAACCAGCCGGGTGTCAGCAGCTTCACGACGCTCGACGGCGAATACGATTACTGGCTGCCGTCCGTCGACTTCGACGTCGATCTCCGGGATGATCTGAAGCTGCGCCTCTCGGCTAGCCGCTCGCTTACGCGCCCAACCTACAACAACATGCAGGGCGGCGTGACGATCGATCAGCTCTTCCGCATCGGCCAAGGCACGGCGAGCGCGGGCAATCCCGGCCTGCTGCCGAACATTTCGACGAACTACGACATTTCGCTCGAATGGTACTACGCGCCCGACAGCTACGCGGCGATCGGCTATTTCCGGAAGGACGTGGAGAACTTCATCTCCACCCAGCAGACTCACACGACGCTGTTCGACCTGCGGCACCCGGGCAATGGCCCGCGCGCTCAGGAAGCCATCGCCGCCGTCGGCAACGATCCGGTGGCGATCCGCAACTACCTGATCGCGAACTACCCGCAGGACGTCGAAGTCGTGAACGGCGTCACCCGCATCTACTCCGTCGACGCGGACCCGCTGATCGACTTCCTGCTGACGCAGCCGGCCAACAGCGATCAGAAGGCCACGGTGGACGGCTGGGAATTCGCGCTCCAGCATAATTTCGGCGACACCGGTTTCGGCGTCGTCGCCAACTACACGCTGGTGCAAGGCGATCTGCAGTTCGACAACACGCAGCCGCACACCGTGTCTCAGTTCGCGCTGACGGGTTTGAGCGACAGCGCCAATCTGATCGGCTTCTACGACAAGAACGGCATCCAGGCGCGGATCGCCTACAACTGGCGCGACGAATTCTACGCCGGCGGCGCCACCGATCCGAACTACGTCGAAGCCTACGGACAGGTGGACTTGAGCGCGAGCTACGACGTGGCCGAACACCTGACGCTGTTCCTGGAAGGCATCAACGTGACGGGCGAGGGCCGCCGCGGCCACCGCCGGAGCGAGAACGAAGTCACCTTCGTCACGCCTGGCGACGCCAGGTGGGCGGGCGGCCTGCGCTACTCGTTCTAAATCAACGGCCGAAAGGCCTCGCAAACAGACTGGATCAGCGGTCCTTAACCGGATCGCTGATCCTTCTTCTTTATGGGGCTGCTTGTGGCGCGCGCGGCCCTGAAGGATTAGGCTCCGCGGGCAGATGAGCGGGTCGAAAGACGGAATGAACGGCGCAATCCAGCGTGTAGTCGTGGTTGGCGGCGGAACCGCGGGCTGGCTCACCGCCTCGATTCTCGCCGCCAAGCTCAACGCGCATGAAACCGGCGCGCCCAGCGTGACGCTGGTGGAATCTCCCGACGCGCCGACCATCGGCGTCGGCGAAGGCACGTGGCCCACGATCCGCGAAACGCTGCGGCGCATCCGCCTGCCCGAGAGCGAGTTCCTGACCCAGTGCGACGCCTCGTTCAAACAAGGCTCGCGCTTCGACGGCTGGGTGTCCGGCGCCGCGAACGACAGCTACCTCCATCCATTCATGCCGCCCATCGGCGGCGCGGCGTCCGAGATCCACGCCGCGTGGCGCGCCGCCTGCCCCACCATGAAATTCGCCGACGCCGTGTGCTTGCAAGGCGAAGTCTGCGCGCACGATCTCGCGCCCAAGCTCTCCTCGATGCCCGACTATGAGGGCGCGCTGAACTACGCCTACCATCTCGACGCGGGCAAATTCGCCGCCCTGCTTGCGCGGCACGCCGCCGAAAAGCTGGGCGTGCGACACGTGCGCGATCACGTCACGGGCGTCGAAAGTGCAGAGAACGGCGACATCAAGGCGCTGACCACGCGCGAGATCGGCCGCATCGATGGCGATCTGTTCATCGACTGCACGGGCCTCCAGTCGCTGCTGCTCGGGCGCCATTTCGGCGTCGAGTTCATCGATCAGCGCCACGTGCTTTTCAACGACGCCGCGCTCGCGGTCCAAGCGCCGGTCGAGGCCGAAGACGCCATCGCCTCGCAGACGATCTCAACCGCGCACGGCGCCGGCTGGATTTGGGACATCGGCCTGCCGACGCGGCGCGGCATCGGCCTCGTCTACGCCAGCGCTTTCATGAGCGACGATGCGGCGCACGCCGAACTGGAGCGCTACGTTTCCGCGCGCACACGCTGCGCCAGCCTCGCCGGCCTTTCCGTGCGCAAGATTCCGTTTCAGTCCGGCCATCGAGCCGAGTTCTGGCGCGGCAATTGCCTCGCCATCGGCTTGTCGGCGGGCTTCATCGAGCCGTTGGAAGCGTCCGCCATCGTCATGATCGAGCTCTCGGCGCGCATGCTCGCCGACAATTTCCCGCGCGATCGCGCGTTGATGCGGCTCGTGGCGCGGCGATTCAACGAAGTCTTCGCTTACCGCTGGGGCCGCATCGTCGATTTTCTCAAATTGCATTACTGCCTGAGCGGTTGCGCCGGCGCCTACTGGGATGCGCACAGAAGCGAAGAGACGCGCCCCGCGCGGCTGAGCGAACTCCTGCAGCTCTGGCGCTGGCAGCCGCCTTCGCCGCAGGACTTTCCGCAGATCGAGGAGATTTTCTCCGCCGCCAGCCACCAGTACATTCTCTACGGCATGGGTTATGAAACCGCGCCGGCGCAGAGCTTCCGGCGCGATCGCGCCAAGGAGCTGCTCGCGGAATTTGAGGTGCTGGCGCAGCGCAAGCGCAAGCTTGTCGCCGGCCTGCCGACCAATCGCTCGCTCCTGTCGGGGCTCATGCGCGCCGGTGCGCCGCTGGAAAGGTGAAATCGAACATGGCGAGGCACGAAATCCTCACGCCCGAGGCGCACCGCACACTGAGGATCAAGACACAACGCTCCGCCGCCCTGGGCGATGGCGTGATGCTGTGCCTCACCTTCCCGGACGAGTTTCGCCGCCTGCAGAACGAATACCCGATCGTGTTCCAGCTCAATGCCGAGCGCACCGAATTCCGCGCCGCCGTGCTGTTCGGCTTCGAGCGCGACGAAAATCTCTACCTCAAGGGCGAGACATGGGACGCGCGCTATGTGCCGCTCTCGCTCGATGTGCAGCCGTTCCTGATCGGCCGCACGCGCGAGCCCGGTCGCGAGCAGGTGCACATCGACATGGGCAGCGCCCGCATCGGCCAGAGCGACGGCGTGCGCCTGTTCGGCGATGACGGAAAACCCACCTCGTTTCTCGACGGCGTCGCGGAAAAGCTTGGCGCGCTGCACGCCGGCTTCCAGGGCGCGCCCGACTTTTTCGCCGCGCTGCAGCGTTATGAACTGATCGAACCGTTCGTGTTTGAAGCGCTGCTCGCCGACGGCGCCAAGCGCCGCCTGGTCGGCTTTCACACCATCAATGAAGAAAAGCTGCGCGCGCTCGACGCCGCCGCGCTCGGCGATTTGCAGGAGCGCGGCTTTCTCCTGCCGATCTTCATGCAGGTGGCGTCCCTGTCCAATCTCGCCAAGCTGATGGACCGCAAGAACGCCAATGTTTGACGAGGCCCGAGGCATTTTCGAGCAATTGCCCGCCGTGCCGGAAAGGACACTGGCGCCGGGACAGGCCGTCTGCGACCTGCTCACGGCGGAGCGTCCTTTCGTCCTCCGAGGTTTGGTGCGCGAGTGGCCGCTGGTGCAGGCGGGCCTCACATCCCCGCATCAGGCGCGCCAGTATCTGCTGCAGCACGACGGCAAGCAGCCGTTCGAGGTCACGATCGGCTCGCCCGCCTCGTCGGGCCGTATTTTCTATCGCGACGACATGCTGATGAACGTGCAGATGATCCGCGCCCGGCTGCCGGAGGTGTTCGAACGCATCGAGAAGCACGAGAACGACGACAATCAGCCGATCATCTACCTCTCCTCCGTCGATACGCGCACGTTCTTTCGCGGCCTGCACGAAGCCAACAACGTCGCAATCGGCAGACCGCACTACATGGAGCGCATCTGGATCGGCATGCGCACGCGCATCGCCGCGCACAACGATTTCCCGGCCAATCTCGCCTGCGTCGCCGTCGGTCGCCGGCGGTTCACGGTCTTTCCACCGGAACAGTTCCGCAATCTCTACATCGGCCCGCTTGACAACACGCCGGCCGGACGCGCCGTCAGCATGGTGGATTTCCTCAATCCGGATTTCGATAAGCATCCGCGCTTCCGCGAAGCGATGAGGCACGGCCAAGTCGCCGAGCTCGGACCGGGCGACGCCATCTACATGCCCAGCATGTGGTGGCATCACGTCGAGGGCCTCGAGCGCTTCAACATTCTTGTGAACTATTGGTGGCGCGACACGCCCCGCTATCTCGGGCAGCCGCAAGACGCGCTCAACCACGCCATCATGAGCATCCGCGACCTGCCGGACGCGGAGAAGAAAATCTGGCGCGACATGTTCGACTATTACGTCTTCGGCGACGGCGCCGAGGTCACGGCGCACATCCCGCGCGTCGAGGACAGTATCCTCGGGCGGATGACGCCCGAACAGGCGAACAAGATTCGCGCCTATCTCTTGAAGGCGCTGAACTCATGATGAGCGGCTCCGCGCCTCCCAAGCGCATCGTCATCGCCGGCGGCGGCACGGCCGGCTGGATGACGGCGGCGGCCGTCGCCAAGACGCTGGGCGGCGTCGCGCACGTGACACTGATCGAATCCGATGCGATCGGCACGATCGGCGTCGGCGAATCCACCATCCCGCCGCTGGTGAAATTCAACCAGATCCTCGACATCAACGAGGCCGATTTCATGCGCGCCACCAAGGCGACGTTTAAGGTCGGCATCAATTTCGAGGGTTGGAAGGAGATTGACCACGTCTATTTCCACTCGTTCGGCCTGACCGGGCGCGATCACTGGACCAGCGGCTTCCAGCATTTCTGGCTGCGCGCCGCGCACGAAGGGCTCGCGGCGGACTATGGCGCATATTGCCTCGAAGTCGCGGCGGCGCAGGCGCAAAAGTTCGCGCAGCTGCCCGATTACGCGATGAACTATTCCTTTCATATCGACGCCGGGCTCTACGCCAAATTCCTGCGCCAAATCGCGGAAAAGAACGGCGCCGAGCGCATCGAAGGCAGGATCGAGAACGTCACTCTGCATCCCGAAACGGGGATGATCCAATCGCTC
Source organism: Caulobacterales bacterium (assembly GCA_035549695.1). Lineage (GTDB taxonomy): Bacteria > Pseudomonadota > Alphaproteobacteria > Caulobacterales > Aquidulcibacteraceae > Vitreimonas. The sequence continues at coordinate 59,877 of DASZQK010000005.1, forward strand.
ACGCTCGACGCCGGGCGCAGCATCGCCGGCGACATCTTCGTGGATTGCACCGGCTTCCGCGCGCTGCTGATCGGCAAGGCGCTCGGCGTCGGCTACATCGACTGGTCGAAATACCTGCCTTGCGACAGCGCCATCGCCGTACAGACGCGCTCCACGCGCCCGCCGCCGCCCTACACGCGCGCCATGGCGCACGACGCGGGCTGGCAATGGCGCATTCCGCTGCAACATCGCACCGGCAACGGCATCGTCTATTGCAGCGCGTTTCTCGACAAGGACGACGCGCTGCAGCGCCTTCTCTCCGGCCTCGAAGGCGAAACCCTCATCCAGCCCAACTTCATCCGCTTCCAGGCCGGCGTGCGCGAGCAGCAATGGCGCAAGAACTGCGTCGCCATCGGCCTTTCAAGCGGCTTCCTCGAACCGCTGGAATCGACCAGCATTCACCTCATTCAGCGTTCGGTGCTGCGCCTTCTGCGCATGATGCCGCTGGGCGATGTAAGCCCGGCCGATGTCGATGAGTTCAACGATCAAGCCGACACCGACATGTGGCAAATCCGCGATTTCATCATCCTGCACTACGTCGCCACGCATCGGAACGACAGCGCCTTCTGGAACCAGTGCCGCAGCATGGAAGTCCCGGATACGCTGCGTCACAAGATCGACCTGTTCCGCCAGACCGGCCGCGTCTTCCGCAAGAACGAAGAGCTGTTTGCCGAGAATTCCTGGGTTCAGGTGATGCTCGGCCAAGGCGTCATGCCGGAAACCTACCACCCGATCGCCAACAAGATGAGCAGCGACGAACTGACCAAATTCCTCGGCATGATCCAGGCGAACGTCAGCAGGACGGTGGAGCGGCTGCCGCCGCACGAAGCTTACGTCCGCCAATATTGCGGCGCGGACGATAGCTGACCGGCGCCAAGCCGAAGCAGCGCTAACCCGTCCGCGCGGCGCCGGTGGATTCGCGCACGATAAGCTCGTAGGGCTCGATATAGGAGCGCGCCGATTGGCCCTCGCGCACGTGGTGCGAGCCCGACAAGCCGAGCGCCTTCAAGGCGCTCGTCGCCATGGCCGCGAACGGCTGCCGCACCGTGGTCAGCGACGGCCAGATCGCCGAGGCGATGGGAGAATCGTCAAAACCGACAACGGACAGATCCTGCGGAATGTTCATGCCCAGGCTGTGCGCCACCATGCAGACCGCCGCGGCCGTATCGTCGTTGGCGGCGAAGATGGCGGTCGGGCGATGCGGCGATTTCAACAGCGCCTCCGCCGCGTCACGCCCGCGCTTGAAGCGGAAATCCCCTTCGACGATCAGTTCCGGATCGGGTCTCGGCAGGCCGCGCGCGGCGAACGCGTCAAGAAAGCCGGCGCGCCGCAGGCCGGAGGCGACGTGATCGGGGTCGCCGAGGATGTGGCCGATCCGCCGGTGCCCCAGTTCGATCAGCTTGCCCGTGATCTCGCTGGCGGCGGAGCGGTCGTCCATCAGCACCGAGGGATTGTTCGGATCGGGGCTCGACGGCGAGATCAGCACGCAGCCCACATTGTGTTCGCGCAGCAGCTGCTTCAGCGGAGCGAAATCGCTCAGCGGCGGCAGCAGCACCATGTCGCCGATGCGCGTGCGATCCAGAAACAGCCGGATGCGCTCCTCCCAGCCGGGGCTCGGACCCTCGAACAATTCGACGCACAGGTACCGCCCGGTGTGCAGGCAGGCCTCCAGAAAGGCCTGATGGAAACGCGACTGATAACCCCCGCTGGGGTCTTCCAGCAGAATGCCGACATTGGCGGGCCCCTGCCCGCGCAGCTGCCGCGCCGCATCGCTCGGCCGGTAATTGAGCGCGCGCATCGCGTCGTGCACGCGCTCGCGCGTCTCCTCGCTCACGTTTTCATGGTCGTTCAAGACCCGCGAGACCGTCTTGATCGACACCCCCGCCCGCGCGGCCACGTCCATTATGGTCGCCATCGCCCCGCTTCCGCTCCGTTCTCGCGGCCGGCTTGGACGCCGGCTCTGCGCTTTTTACTCAGAATTTGCGACGCGGATCATTGGTCCAGTTCAGTGCGCATGTCCAGGTTGCAAGCTTCAGGCGATCTTGCGGACCTTGAGGATCGTGACGGCCGAGATCGCCGCCATGGCCGCGCCGTAGATCAGCATCGCCGGGTAGCCCCCGACATGCGCCACGATCATCGACGCGGCGAACGGCCCGACAATCTGCGGGCCGGCGCTGGCGATGTTGAACACGCCCAGGTCGCGCGCTTGGCTGCGTTCATCGGGCAGCACCTGCGTCGCCACCACCGTATCCACGGCGAGATAGCATCCCATGCCCAGCCCGTTGGCGATGGCGAACGCAAACATGCCCTCAAGCGTCGGAACGCAGATCGGAATCAGCGCGCTGCAGGCCAGCGCGAGCGCGGCGCCCGACACGAAAATCTTTCGCCGCCGCGCCAGATCGGAGGCCCACCCCGACGCCAGCGTGGCGACGATCATCGACGTCATGCCGGCCATGTTGACGAACACCAGCGCCTGCTCGGGCGTCTGCCCCGCCGGCAGCGTCACGTAATCCTGCAGCAGATAAAAGTGAAAGGTCGTCGTCGCGCAATAGTTGAGATTGATCAGGAAGCGGCTGACGAACGTCCAATTGAAATCGGCGTCGGCGAACGCCGAGAAGAAGTCGCGCCAGCGGGTTCGCGCGCGCGGTTCACGCGCCGCGGGCGCAGGCTCGGGATTGAACGCGACGAACAACAGTGCGGCGACCGCGAACACGGCGCCCAGGGCGCCATAGGCCAGCGGCAGATTTTCCAGGAAGCGCTTGCCGATCACCGTGCCGATGATGATGCCCGCGGGCACGCCGATGCCCAGCGCCGCCGAGGCCGCGCCGCGATTGGGGGCGGGGACACGCTCGGGCAGCACCGCCGCGAACGGCGCCTGAAAGCAATTCATCACGATCTGCACCAGGCACCAGCCGATCGTCACGCCGATCACCGTCTGCATGCCTCCAAGCAGCGCCAGGGTCGGCGCGGCCAGCAGCGCGACCGCGACGATCCACGGCGTGCGGCGGCCAAAGCGCGTTTGCGTGCGGTCGGACAGAGCGCCGGCGATCGGGTTGGCGATGGTCGCGGCGGCGGCGGCGACGCCCGTCACCATGCCGAACAAGGCGACCTTGTTGACCGGATCGATCAGCCCGAGCTGACGCGGCAGCAACAGCTGCAGCACGCCCATGTAGACGATGTAGAGGGCGATGTTGGCGAGGCCGAGCGAGAGCACGGTGCGCGTCATCGCCCGCGCCGACGGCGTCAGGGGCGCAATCGCCGGCGGCGCTTCAGTGCTCATGCGTGACCGGTCCGCTTCCCGCGCCGTTCCGATGGCGCGGATTGATGTTTGCGGATTTCCGGGCGCGCGCAAGGCGCGGTGATCGATCGGGCGAACTGTCCGCAGCTGTTAGCGCAAACATCGGCCCGCCGACGGCAAACAAAGAAACAGCGCGCCCCGCCCCCGCGAGACGCGCTGCCCTGCCCTTCGGAGCGCGGCTGGTTCAGCCCTTGCTTTCGAGAACCTGCAAGCGCGAGGAAACGATGCCGGAGATGATGATCGCCGCGTAGCAGGCGAACATCAAAGCGGCGAAGGAGAGCGCGATCCCCTCATCCAGGTTGGGGAACACCGCGTGAAAGCTGTTGATCTCATAGATGCCGACGAGCAGGCCCGGCAGGGCGAAAATCGAGGCCGCTTCCGCCCGGTCCGACGGATCGACCTTGAACAGCTTCAAGAGCCCGAATGTCAGCGCGAACATCACCAGCGGCAGGATCATGAAGAGCCAGGCGATATTGTTCGAGCCCGGCATCAGGAAGTCGAGGCCGATGAAACGGAACGCCGCCGTCATTGCGAGCCACAGCACAAATCCGACGATCAACCAACGCGCGATCATGTTTACCCCCAAGCACTTCACCGTCCGCGCGTACGGCGGGGAAGGCTTTCCCCCGGCCGGACCCGCGACACTCTCCGCGATGTAATTTTTATGCCGCACAGGTCCGCGCCATTGCAAGCGCGTTCTGGCCCGGCCCCGCGCCTCAGTCCGGCGCCGCAGGGGCGTCGGCCTCGGCCCTCAGCCAATCGAAGAAGGCGCCGAGGCGCGCCCTGTGCTCGGGCGGCATGTATTCGAAGTTCCGGCCCCGGTCGACGATTTCCCAGAACTCCTTGCTTTCGACCGCGGCCAATTGCTGGTGGATGAGGCGCAGGCGCTCCTGCGATTCATCGCGCATGTCGTCGGCGATCGCGCGGGCGCGCTGTTCCTGGCCGCTCGCCAGATAGTAGGCGGCGAGCTTGGTCTGCGCCTTGCGCACGCCGAGCAACGCCTTTTCCTGGCTGCGCGCGAACGAAGGCCGATCGAGCTCAAGGAACTCGGTGAGGAAATCGTCGTCCGCCGGCGAAGCCAGTTCGTTGGCGAGCTGAGCCAGCGCCGACATGTCGTACGCCACCGTCTCGGTGACGAAATTCAGGCCCATTTCGAAACTGGCAAGGCCATAATATTTGATGTGCCTGAGGCCCGCGAGCGCGGCTTTGTGATTGCCGTGCCGCAGCATGAATTCCAGCAATTTCCGGTACTGATTGAGCACGTTGTAGCAGGTGCGCACGTCGCGCCCGTTGAGCGCGGAACGGATGTAGGAATTGTAGTAACGGAACACCAGCTCGATGAGCTGCGTGTCCTCCGCCCGCACCGCCGCTTCGCCGATGTAGCGCGTATCGATGGCGATCAAATAATTGATGTCGCGCATCGACCCCAGCGCCTCGTTGTAGATGCTGAGGTATTGGCGCATCACCTTCCATTCGATCCATGTCCGTCGGCCTTGCAGCTCCGTCAGCGATTCCGGATCCATGGCGACGAAATCCGGATTCAGGCGGATTTCCGGGCCGATCGAAAACCACGCTTCGCTCGCGCGCGGCTTCACCTTCAAATATTCGAGCGTCAAATCCTTCAGTGCGTCGACCGCCCTGCTGGCGATGATCTTGTCCTTGCCGGAAATCGAATTGTTGGTGATGTCCGTCAGCTCCTCGAGCGCGAACAGGGTCTGCGCTTGCGCGTCGAAGCAGCTCTGTTCGTCGTGCTCCAGCGCGCCCTCGCGCGCGCTTTGCACCGCCTCCTCGCGCACGCGGTCGATGATGTGGCGCGGCTCCAGAAACCAGAACACGTAGCTGAAATACGGCCCCATGATGATGAGGCCGCCTGTGGTCATCGACAGAACCGCGGCGATGGTGGCGACCGGAACGTAGGTCGAGCTCGACGACAGTGCGAGCCACACGCTCACCACGCACGCCACCACGTAATAAGCCGGCACGATGATGTTGACCGGATCGCGCAAGAACATGCGCGCGACGCCCGTGTACCGGTCCGCCGTCAACTGGACGATGATGCTGACCACGGTCAGCACGATTCCGAACACCGCCGTATTGATGCCGGAAAGCGCCGAGATCGAGTTCATCACGCTTTCGGGATCGAAAGCGAAATAGCGCTGCAGCGGCCCGAACGGACCGCCGAACGCGCCCCCCGGTTCCGTAGCGGAATGCTGCGCCACGACGTGGTCGAGGGTGAAGAAGCCCCAGAACACCACCACAGCGGAGAGGGCGAGCACGGCCACCTGCAGCGCCCACACGCGCGGCATGTCGCTGCGGTCGATCCTCATGCGCGCTCCCTGGGCGAGGCGCGTTTGGCGCGGCCCTCTCCGCGCGACTCGCCGCCCAGCGCGAGTGATGCGCGCGGGCCCGGCCGCTTCAAGCGATTTCTGACCTCGGCGCGCCGCGCTCGCGATCTGTCCGTTCTCTCGCCAGTTGACCGGCGGTTTCGCCTCCGTCCCGATTTCAGTGGTCGTTTTCGCGGAACCCGCTAGGCTAAGGCTTGAGGGTGCGAGGTTCGACGGAGGGGTAAATGTCGTTGAAGTTGTCCAACAACGCCAAGATGGGCGTTGCGTTGGCGGCGCTCGTGCTTGTGGCGGGCGGCCTTTACGGAACGGCGCAGTTGACAACGCCGGGTCAAAACGTGGCCGGCACCATCGCACCCGCGGAACGCTATCAGCAAAGCCAGGTCAGCAGCGCCGACATCGCCCTCGGCGACAGTTCGGTTTCGCTTTTGATGCAGACCGATGCGTTCGAGCTGATGGTGCACGACCCCTCGTTCCGCGCTCTGGCGCGCGATCCGGGATTCGCCGCGCTGGCGCAGAACCAGGCCGCCCTGATCGCCATGGCGCGCTCGCCCGAGGCGTTCACGGCGCTGGCGCGCGATCCGAACGCCTTCACCGCGCTCGCCAACACCGTGCAGGCCGCCTCCACCCAGGCGCGCACGGCGCAGGCCGCCAACGCACAGGCCTTCACCGCCATGGTGATGCACGGCCAGGCGTTCGCCGAGCTGTCGCGTCATCCGCAGGCGCTCGCCGCCATGGCGCGCGATGCGCAGGCGTTCGCCGCTTACGCCAACAATGCTCAGGCCTTCGCCGCCGACGCGCGCAGCGCGCAGGCTCACGTCGCCATGGCGCGCGACGCGCAAGCGTTCACCGCTCTGGCGCGCGACAGCCAGGCCATGGCCGCGCTCGCGCGCGACAGCCAGATGTTCACCGCGCTCGCCTCCAACGCCCAGGCGTTCCAAGCCTTGGCGCGCGACGCCAATGCGCTCTCGGCCGCCGCGCGCAGCGCGCAAGCCTTCACCGCGCAACTCGCCGCGCAAGGCCGCACCTCCGAAGCCATGAGCGCGCAGATGGCCTCCGCCTTCGCCATGAACGTTCAGGCTTACACCCAGCTGGCCTCGCAGCCGGCGGCGTTCGCCGTGATGGCGCGCTATCCCGAAGCGTTCGTGGCGCTGGCGCGCAATCCGGAGGCGTTCGCCGCCATGGCGCGCGATCCCCAAGCCTTCGCCGCTTACGCCTCCAACAGCGCGGCGTTTTCGACGGCCGTGCGCAGTCCGCAAAGCAACGTGGCGATGGCGCGCGACGCGCAAGCCTTCACCGCCCTCGCCCGCGACAGCCAGGCGATGAGCGTGCTCGCGCGCGATGCGCAGTTGTTCTCGGCCATGGCCGCCAGCGCGCCCGCGTTCCGCGCCCTCGCCCGCGACAGCCAGGCGTTCACCGCGCTGGCGCGCGACAGCCAGGCGTTCACCGCCATGGCCGCCAACGCGCAGGCCTTCGCCGCCCTCGCCCGCGACGGTCAGGCGCTGGCCGCCCTCGCCGCCAACGCGCAAGCCTTCCAGGTCAACGCGGCGGCCGCGGCGATGAACGCCCAAGCGGCGGCCGCGCTGGCGCGAAGCCCCGAGGCGTTCTCCGCCATGGCCATGAACCCGCAGGCCTTCGCCGCGCTCGCACGCGACAGCCAGGCGCTGTCGGCGCTGGCGGCGCAGCCGCAAGCGTTTGCGGCTTTGGCCCGCTCGTCGGCCTTCTCCGCCCTGGTGCGCGATCCCTCGTTCGCGGCGATGGCGCTCGACGCCAACTTCGCCGCAGCGCTTCGGGGGAACTAGCTCGCGCCCCGCATAGGCGGAGCTAGGCTGGCCGCGTGGGGGATTGATGCGGCATATCGCACTTGGCGCGGTCCTGGTCGGGCTGCTCGCAACGGGGGTGGCGCGCGCGCAAACGGGCGCGCCACCGCCTGATCCCAACGCCGCCCAGCCCGCAACCGCGGCGCCCGCGCCGCCGCCCATCGTCTCCGAGCCGGCGCCGCAGCCTCCGCTCAGCCGCGCGCCGGAAGACGTGCCTCTCATCGATCTCAGCCAGATGCAGACGCACGACCTGCGGCTGCTCTATTTCGATCCCGCCGAAACCTATCTGACGCCTTACGTCGGCCGCAGCTTCGAAAACGCCATGGCGATGGAGCAGCGCCTGTTCGGCTGGCGCCCGTGGGACAAGACCACGCTGCTGCTCAAGGACTTCTCCGACTACGGCAACGCCGCCGCCCGCGCCTCGCCCAACAACGCGATGATCCTCGACATCGCGCCGTTGAGCCTCACCTACGAAACCTTCAGCGCCGGCGAGCGCTTCTTCACGCTCGACAATCACGAACTCACGCACGTCGCCACCATGGACGTGTGGAACGATACGGACGCGTTCTGGCGCCACGTGTTCGGCGGCAAGCCGATGGCGCTGCAAGAGCACCCCGAATCCATCCTCTACAATTATCTCGCGACGCCGCGCGTCGCCGTGCCGCGCTGGTATCTCGAAGGCAGCGCCGTGTTCATGGAAACCTGGATGGCCGGCGGCTACGGCCGCGCCCAGGGCGGCTACGATGAAATGGTGTTCCGCGCCATGGTGCGCGACAACGCCTATTTCTACTCCCCGGTTGGGCTCGAATCCGCCGGCATCTTTTCCGACTTCCAGGTCGGCGTGAACGATTATCTCTACGGCACGCGTTTCTTCAGCTATCTCGCCCTGCACTATTCGCCGGAACAAGTGATCCAATGGCTGCGCCGCGACGAAGGCAGCGCCGCCTATTACGAAACGCAGTTCGAGCACGTGTTCGGCAAGCCGCTGCGCGCGGCGTGGGCCGATTGGATCGCCTGGGAGCATACGTTCCAGCAGACCAATCTGGACTCCGTGCGCGCTTTTCCGGAAACGACGGCGACGCCGCTCGCCCCGCGCGCGCTGGGTTCGATTTCGCGCGCCTTCATCGATCCCCGCACGGACGATCTTATCGGCGCATTCCGCTATCCCGGCGTGATCGCCCACGTCGGCGTGCTCTCGCCGGAGACGGGCGACATTCGCCGCCTCACCGACATCAAGGGCGCGATGCTCTACCGCGTCACCTCGCTGGCTTACGATCCGGCCACCGACACGGCCTGGTACACCACCGACAATTACGCCTATCGCGACATCATGCAGCTCGACGTCGCCACCGGGCGTCAGACGCGCGTGCTGCACGATGCGCGCATCGGCGATATCGTCTTCAATCCCGCCGACCGCTCGCTCTGGGGCCTTCGCCATCTCAACGGCTACGTCACCCTGGTGCGCATCCCGCCGCCCTACACGAGCTGGAACCAGATCCACACGTTCCCATTCGGCACGACGCCGTTCGATCTCGACATCTCGCCCGATGGAACATTGCTCTCCGCCTCTGTCGGCGAAGTCGACGGCAAGCAAAGCGTCGAAGTGTTTCGCCTCGCCGATCTCTCGCCGGACAGCGCCGACCCGATCGCCAGCTTCTCGCTCGGCTCATCGACGCCCGAGGGCTTCGTGTTCTCGCCCGACGGGCGCTACCTCTATGGCTCGGCCTATTACACCGGCGTCTCCAACATCTATCGCTACGAACTCGCCACCCACGCCGTCGAAGCCGTCAGCAACGCCTCCACCGGCTTCTTCCGCCCCATTCCACGCGCCGACGGTTCGCTCGTCGTGTTCGAATACACCGGCCAAGGCTTCCGCCCCGCGACGATCCAGCCCACGCCGCTGCAAGACTTGGGCGCCATCCATTTTCTCGGCACGGAAATCGTCCACGCGCATCCTGTCGTGACTACCTGGGCCGCCGGTTCGCCCAATCGCGTGCCGCTCGACAGCATGATCACCGACCGCAGCCACTACGCCCCGCGCAACGAAATGCGCCTGGGCGCCGCCTATCCGGTGCTCGAAGGCTATCGCGGCGACACGACTATTGGCTATCACGTGATCTTCGAAGACCCGCTGCAATTCAATCAGCTCACCGCGACGCTCTCCTACTCGCCCAACAGCGACCGCCAGGATCAGGACTGGCACTTCGACGCCCAATACAAAACGCTCTCCTGGCGCTTCCGCTATTGGCACAACGACGCCGATTTCTACGATCTGTTCGGCCCGACCGAGCGCGCGCGCCGCGGCGACGCCGGCATGATCGGCTATCGCCATTCCTTCATCTACGATCCGCCGCGCCAGCTCGATTTCAAGGCCGATCTCGCCTATTACACCGGCCTCGACACGCTGCCGCAGGCGCAGGAAGTGCAGACGCAATTCGATACGCTGACGACCTTCAGCTCCGGCCTCGCCTACACCAACACCACCAAATCCTTGGGCGCCGTCGATCACGAAAAGGGCTGGGGCTGGAACCTCGACGGCGAGGTCGACTACGCCAATTCGCAAACCTTCCCGAGCCTGCGCGCCGGGCTCGATTTCGGCGTGCCGCTGCCGCTCAACAATTCCTCGTTCTGGCTCTACACCGCCGCCGGCTTCGTCGAAGGCGATGCTGCAAGCCCGCTCGGCAGCTTCTACATGGGCGGCTTCGGCAACAATTATGTCGATGACCGCGAGGTGAAACGCTACCGCGAGTTCGACAGCTTCCCCGGCTTCGACATCAACGAAATTTCCGCCCGCCGCTTCGTGCGCACGCTGGCGGAGATCAACCTGCCGCCGCTGCGTTTCCGCGATGTCGGCGTTCCCAGCCTCTATCTCAGCTCCGCCCGCACGGCTTTCTTCGCCGGCGTGCTCGAGGCCGATCCCGCCAGCGGCCCCAGCCGCACCTTCGAAACCGTCGGCGCACAGATCGATTGGAATTTCACCGCCGCGTCCCGGCTACCCATGGTCTTCTCGCTGGGCTATGCCGAGGGCTTCGAAGATGGCGAACGGCGGGGCGGCGAGACTTTGGTGTCGCTGAAAATCATGTGATGCCGCTTGATGTGGTCGAGAAGGGCCTGACCGCGGTCGCGCCCGTCATCATTCTTTTGCTCGTGCTCGACCGGCTCGACATTTTCAATTTGATCACGCTCCGCACCATCGGCCTTCTGGTGTGCGTCGGCGGCGGCGTCGCGGCGTTGAGCTATCTGGCCAATTGGAGCTTCCTCGAAGGCTTTCCCATCGCCCGCACGGCGCACAGCCGCTACGTGGCGCCGGCGATCGAGGAAAGCCTCAAGGCGCTTCCCGTCATCTACCTCTTCGCGACCAACCGCGTCGGATTCAAACTCGATTCGGCCATCGCCGGCTTCGCCGTCGGCGCGGGATTTTCCGTGGTGGAGAACGCCTGGTACCTCTATTTGCTCGCCAACAGCGACTACGCCGGCTGGCTCGTCCGCGGTTTCGGCACGGCCATCATGCACGGCGGCGCAACGGCGCTGTTTGCCGCCGCCTCGCACGAAATGACCGAGCGCCAAGCCGAAGGCAACGCAGCGCACTACCGCTTCAACGCACTGCTGTTTCTGCCCGGACTTGCGGCGGCGTATGCGCTGCACTCGGCGTTCAACCATTTCACCGACCACCCCGCCCTCGCCATGGCGCTGACGCTGGTGCTGGCGCCGCTCTCGCTGTTCATCGTTTTCGCCCGCAGCGAACGGCCGACCCACATCTGGATCAGAACCGACTACGCCGTGCACCAGCTCATGCTCGAAGAGATTCGCGGCGGCCATTTCGCCGAAACCGAAACCGGCAAGGCGCTGAAAGCCATCGCCGGACGCTTTCACGGCGCGGCGGCCGACGAGGTGTTCGCCTATTTCGAACTGAAGCTGACGCTGGTGCTGCGCGCCGAGGAGATCATGCTGGCGATCCAGGACGGCAAGGAAGCCGAACTCAGTCCGCAAGACCGCGACATGGTCGATCAATTGGGCCAAGTCGAGCGGCGTTTGGGCGCCGGCGTGCTGACGGCGATCGCGCCGCGCCTTGGCTTCTCGCGCAACGATCTGTGGGAGCTGGAGCGCTTCAAGGCGAAGGCGCGGCGCGCTTAGCGCGGCGCGCTACCAGCCGCCGCCGCCGCCGCCCCCGCCGCCGCCGCCGGAGCCGCCGCCGCCGCCCGATCCCGACGAACTCGAACTTTGCGGCAGCGCGCTCGTCACGCCCGAACTCATATGCGAAATCATCGACTCGCTCATGTGCGTGAGCGAATGCGATCCGCTCCAGCCCACGGCGCTCCAAGCGGGATTGTATGCGGCGGCCTCTTCCGGCAGCACGTGTTCAAAATATTTGGTCCATGGGCTCTCGACGCCGAGCGCGACGGCATAGGGCAGGAACTTCTCGTAGCGTTCCGTGGTCATGGGCGGCGGCTGCTCGCCGCCGACCTCGACCGCATTGAGCTGCAATTTCTCCGCCGTATTCATGTAGAGCCGAAAGCCGAGGATCGCCGAGCGCACCTCCTCGCCCTTCGGCGTCGCCGCCGGCATGAAATACATGAAGGCGACATTGAGCGCCGCCAGAGCCAGCACCGCCGCGGTGTGCCATGCCGTCCAATGCAGCGCCGACACCGCCGCGTAGATCACGACGCCGATCGTCGCCAGCGCCGAGAACACCGTGTATCCCGCGTTCCAGCGGAAGTACGGGCTGCCGTAATTGCGGGCGAGATCACGCTTGAACGCGCTGTAGGCGGCCGTGAAGACGTCGTCATATTCGCCGCCCAGCACCTTTGTGCGCAGTCCGCCGAACACATTGCGTTCAAGCTCAATATCTTCGGCCGCGATCCCCGCCGTGACGCCGCCGCTGGGCGTGCGGGTGAGCACGGTCTGCTTGCGCGCGGAAGCGTCGATCACGATGCGTCCCTTCACGGCGAGGTTCATGAAGGTTGCGATCAGCGCGCGGTGGCCGGACAGCGCGCGGTTATAAATGAAGTGCGCGGCGGCCGGCGAATAGCCCGGCGGCGCTTCGTAGCGCGGAAACACCGGCAGCCGCGCGGGATCGCGCCCTACGCGCTCGAAGCCGCGATAGAGAAAGAAAAACAGCCCTCCGAGCGACGCGACAAGCACAGCGAGCGCGCCATTGCGCTGCCACCACAGCCAGGTCTGGTCCATGCCGGAGGGCGGGTCGATCAGTCCTTTCTCGAAGCCGATCGCCAGCGTCAATCCTTCACCCGGCGCCAGCGTCCGCGTTGTCGTGAAGACGTGGTTGTCGCCGATCTGGCTGTATGTATAGCGTTCGCCGCGCTGGCCGATCGCGCCGGTATAGCCGCTGACCTGCGTGATCCGCGCGCCCGGCGGCAGGGTCACGGTCGCGCGCGCGTGCAGGATGGGAAAGGCCCAGAAGTTTCCGGTCGCGTTCCAGTAGATCTCGTCATAGCGGTCGAAATAGCGAACCTGATTCTTCACCCGATAGCGGATCACGTAGTCATGCGCGCCGCGTTCAACGACGCCGTTCTCGTCGCCGATGCGGATGCGGAAAGCGTTGTCTTCGTCGCTGGTTTCATAATGTTCGGGGCGCCCATCGCGGGCGACATCGAGCACGGCATACTGATACGGCAGCCTGTCGCCTTCGCTTTCGTAATAGCGCGGCAGATCGCGGAAGATGCCGTGGCGGATGCGGACGCCTTCCGCCGTCACGCCGATATGCTCGGTGACGACGATATCGCCGCTCCTGGCCACCTCGATCTCGACATTGAAATGATTGATCTGCTCGGCGCCGCGCGCGGGCGAGGCGAGCACGAGCGCCGCGAGCGCGACGAGCAGCGCCGATAGTCGCGTCATGGATTGCCCAGATTGATCTGCGGCGCCGCGCGCGCCGCCATTTCCGTCTCGAAGAACGACCTCTTGCCGACGCCGGCCAATCCGGCCACGAAATTGGAGGGAAAGCTCTCCACCAGCGTATTCAATTCGCGCACGGCGCCGTTGTAGAAACGGCGCGCCATTTCGATCTTGTTTTCGGTGTCGGCGAGCTGGTTCTGCAGATCGAGAAAGTTCTGGCTCGCCTTGAGTTCCGGATAGCCCTCCGCCAGCGCGATCATGCGCGCGACCGGCCTCGACAGCTCCGTTTCCGCCGCCCCGCGCCGGGCCGGATCGTCCGCGGCGGCCAGCGCCTGACTGCGGCGTTCGGCGATGTCGGCGAACAATTGCCGTTCGTGCGCGGCGTAGCCTTGCACGATGCTGACGAGCTGCGGCACGAGATCGGCGCGGCGCTTCAACTGCACGTCGATGTCCGCCCAGCCATTATTGGCCATTTGCCGCCTCGCGATCAGCCCATTGTAAAGGACGATCAGCAGCACGATGACGGCCACGAGCAGGCCAGCTGCGACATAGATCACGGCGATCTCCTCAACCGACTCCGCGTGCGCCGCGGATTGGAGACGCCTCCGCGGCGCGCGTCAATCGCGGGCTCAAGCCGCCGGGGCCATGTCCACGGCCACTTCGACGGCGCGCTGCGCGCCCGCGGTGAAGATGACGCCGTCGATCGGCGCCACGTCGGCATAGTCGCGCCCGATCGCGGCGACGACGTGCTCCTCGCCCACCACCAGCGCGTTGGTCGGGTCCACGGCGAACCATCCCGCCGCCGGCCCGCACCAGGCCATCACCCAAGCGTGCATGGCGTCCGCGCCCTCCCGGCGCGCTTCGCCGGGCGGGGGCAGCGTGCGCAGGAATCCGCTGACATACGCCGCCGGCACGCCGAGGCCGCGCAGACCCGCGATCATCACGTGGGCGAAATCCTGGCATACCCCGCGCTTTAACGCGAACGCCTCTTCCGGCAGCGTCGAGACGTTGGTGGCGTCGCCGTCATAGGCGAAATCCGCGTGGATGCGCCGCATCAGATCGGTGACGGCCTCGGCGATCGGCCGTCCTGGCGGAAAACTCTGCTCGGCATAGGCGCGGATCGCATCGCTCAACGGCGCGACGCGGCTTGGAAACAGAAAATGCGCCGGCGCTTCGGGCGAAAGATCGCGCACGGCCAGCGCCAAGCCCGCGACCTCCTCCCAAGGCGGGGTCGCGCCGATCGGCGCCGGCGCGGCGACCTCCACCCGCGCGCTCGCGCGCGCGATGAAGCTGTGATGCGGCTCGGAGCAGACGACGCCCACGGTGCGATTGCCGAAAAAGTCGCGCCCCGGCAGCAATTCGGACGACGCCGGCTCCACCGACAGCGAGGACGACAGCACGCTCTGGCGCGTCGTGTTCATCGGCGAAAGGCGCAGCACGTGGCGCGCGAACGGGACGTAATCGTCGTAGGTGGACAAGGTCACCAGGCGGATGTCGTAGATCATTCGTCCACCCGGTACGAAAACGCCAGCCGGTTGCGGTTGACCAGATAGCGCTCCGACAGCGCGTCGGACAGTTCCAGCAGCGCGGCGCGCACGCGCGCGACAAAACCCGCGTCGACGCTGTCCGCTTCGATGGCGATCATCTCGGCGCTGAGGCGCTCCACCAGGCGGCGCGCCAGCGAGGCGGATTCGTCGGCGCCTTCGCCCGGCATCTGCCGCGCCATCTCGCCGAGCTTGCGGATCTGGAAGGCGCAGGCGCGCGGATTGTTGTCGTCGAGCATGAGCAGATCGAGCACCGGCCGGCGGGCGGGCGCGATGAAATAGCGCTGCGCATAGGTGATCGAGCTGTCGCCCAGCTCCAGCAAGGCGCTGAGCGAAGCGCCGCTCGCATGGTCGACGCCCAGCGCGCGCACGAAATCCAGCGTGGCGAGGCCGCGTTCGATGCGCCGCCCCATTTCCAGGAAGCGCCAGCCGGTGAGCTGCGCCATGTTTTCGCCAATGAGGCCGGCGATGGCCGCCAGCAGGCGCAGCGCGCGATCGGCGCGCTCCTGCGGATCCGAGCGCGGACGCACGGCCGGATCGAGCGTATCGGCAAGTTCGTCCACAGTGCTGATCACGTCGGTGGCGAGGCGTTCGCGCACGTGCGAGGCCGCGCGGCGCGCGGCGGCGACGCTGTCGGCGGCGGTCCCCACCTGGCCCGAACCCACCAGCGCCGCCAGCGCGACCTTGCGATTGAGCAGCGTGTCGTGCGGCGTCAATGCGCCGCGTCCGATCAGCAGAGCCGAAATCGCCGCCGAAACCGCGCGTTCGTCGCGATCGTTCAGAGCTTCGCGCGCATGGCCGGCGCGGATCAGCCGGATGGTCGCTTCGGCGCGCTCGAGATAGCGCCCGAACCAGAACAGATTGTCGGCCGCGCGCGAGGTAAGCGCGCCGACATGGCGCTTCACTTCGATGTCGCCCTCGGCCGGCAACAGGCTTTCCGGCGCCACCGGCCCTTCGCTCAGCACCCAGACATCGGCGGAGAGTCCGCCCATCTGCATCGAGATGGCGCGCGCGTCGGCGGAATTGGCGGCGCGACAAAAGCCGCCGGGCATCACGATCCAACCGTCCTCGGTCGCCGCCGCATACACGCGGATCTGGAATGGCCGCGGCGTGAGCCGCCCTTCGCTCCACACCGGCATGGTCGACAGCGAGACGATCTCCTGGCCCACGTAATCGACGCCGCGCCGCGTGAGCGCTTCGATCAGCCGCGCGCGCCGCGGGCCGTCCAGTTCGGCGCCGACCTGCACGTCGGTGTACGAGCTGGAAGCCGGAGAGAACGCCGGCGCGATGGCGAGCGCGGACAGCTGCGCGATCACGGCGTCGCGCGCTTCGCCCTGCCCGCACCACCAGGTGGCGACGTTGGGCAGCCGCAGCTCCTCGCCCAGCAGGCGGCGCGCCAGCGCGCCATGGAATCCAAGCAGAGCGCGGCTTTCGGCGAGCCCCGATCCCAAGGCGTTGGCGAACGTCACGTTGCCGGCGCGCGCGGCGCGCACGAGGCCGGGCGCGCCGATGCGCGATTGCGCGTTGAGTTCGAGCGGATCGGCGAAATCGGCGTCGAGCCGGCGGATGAAGGCGTCCGCGCCGCGCAAGCCCGCAACCGTGCGCACGAACACCTTGTCGTCGCGCACGGCCAGGTCTTCGCCTTCCACCAGGAGAAAGCCAAGGTAGCGGGCGAGATAGGCATGCTCGAAATAAGTTTCGTTGAGCGGTCCCGGCGTCAGCACGCAAACGCCCGCGCCGCCCGGCTCGGCCAGCGCCGCGAGGCTCTCGCGGAAACGTTGGAAAAAGCCGGCGAGGCGATGCACGTCGAGCGCGCCGAACGCCTCCGGCAGCGCCGCGCTCAGAGCCAACCGGTTTTCGAGCGCGTAGCCGGCGCCGGAAGGCCCCTGCGTACGGTCCGCCATCACCCACCAGCGTCCGTCCGGCCCCCGGCCGAGATCGGCGGCGTAGAGGCGCAGGAATTTCCCCCCGCGCGGGCGCACGCCCACCAGCGGACGCAGGAATTCCGGGCTGCCGGCGACGATGCTGGCCGGCAGCACGCCGTCGGCGATGAGCGTCTGTGGCCCGTAGAGATCCTGGAGCAGCGCCTCCTGCATGCGCGCGCGCTGGACCACGCCGGCGCAGATCTCACGCCAGTCGCCCGGGCTCATCAGCAGCGGCAGGCGGCTCACCGGCCAGGGACGCTCGCGTCCCCCCGGCGTATCGAAGACGCGGTAGGTGGCCCCGGTGGCCTGAAGGCGCTGGGCCATCTGCTCGAAACGCTGCTCGGCTTCCTCCTGGCCCAGCAGACCGAGCGTGGAGAGAAACACCCTCCAGTGCGGGCGGATGGCGCCGTCTTCGCCGGCCATCTCGTCGCGCACGCCCGCCAGGGGGCGATAGCCCTCCATGAAGCCGAAGCCAAACAGGCCCTCGGAGCGCGTCGGCGCGGCCATGCAAATCCCTTGTCGTTGCGCTGGTGTAACGCGCGCGGGCGCGCCAGCCTCCCCAAAAACCTGCGCCGCGCGCCCCCGATCCCCGGCGCGCCCAGCGATTAGGCGCGATCCTCCGCTTTGAGGCAAGGCGCGCCTTGGCCAACGCCCCGGCGCCGAAACAATCGGCCGCGCCGGTCGTTCGAGCGTTCGTCGAAACGCCGTGTTTACCGAATATTGCCACGTCGTTACGCCCATGGGACCATCGAGCATGGCTGTTTCCCGCGCCTCCCACCCGATGCGCCGCCGCCGCCCCAAAGCCGACCGCGGCTGGGACGCCTTTTCCGATCGAGAGCTGCTCGAGCTGCGCCTTAAGGATCTCGATCTCTCGCTGGCGGGCACGTGGCTCGAAAGCTGCCTTGAAGAACTCAATGACGATCTGTCGGCGCGCGGCCTCAAGCTGCGCGCGCACGGCTGGCTGTCCGACGAATGGTTCAGCCCGAGCAACACGCCCGGCATCGCCTTCCCTTTTTATCTCGCGCATCCGCGCCTGATGCGCCTTGAGCGCAAGATGATGCACGCCGTCGAGGGCGGCACGCGCCGCGAGTGCATGCGCATCGTCCGCCACGAAGCCGGGCACGTGATCCAGCATGCCTTCGCGCTGCATCGCCGGCGGCGCTGGCAGAACGTCTTCGGCCTCTCGTCACAGCCGTACCCGACGTGTTACCGCGCCAATCCCGCCAGCAAGAATTACGTCCAGCATCTGCGCCGCTGGTATGCGCAATGCCATCCGGACGAGGATTTCGCCGAGACGTTTGCGGTGTGGCTGACGCCGCGCTCCAACTGGCGCAAGCGCTACGCCGACTGGCCCGCGCTCAAGAAGCTCGACTATGTCGACGAGCTGATGGCCGAGATCGCCGGCGCCAAGCCGCACCTTACAGCGCGCGTCGAGGTGGATCCGCTGCGCAAGCTGAACTTCACGCTGGGCGAACACTACCAGCGCAAGCTCGAACACTACGCGATCGATACGACCACCAGCTTCGACCGCGACTTGAAGCGCATCTTCTCCGATGACGCGCACGCCGCGCGTGCTCCGCTTGCAACCGCGTTCATCCAGCGCAATCGCGTCGAGCTGCGCAAGCTCGCGGCCAAATGGGCCGGCGAGGATCAGATCACCGTGGACGCCGTGCTGGACGATCTTGTCGACCGCTGCCGCATCCTCAAGCTGCGCGCTCCCGGCTCTGCGCACCACATGCGGCACAATCTCGCAGCGCTGTTGACCGGAAAAGCAGTTCACTCGCTTTACAATTCATCACGCCGGCAGTGGTTTGCGGTATGAAAAAACTGCGCGTGTTGGCGCTGGCTCACCCCGAGCTGGTGCCGCCGGATTCGCTCGACGGCGTCACTGAAAAAGAGAGTTACGAGTGGAAGACGGAATATGACGTCCTGACAACGCTGCGCGCCAGCGGTCACGAAGTGCAGATGTTGGGGGTCAAGGACGAGCTTTCGCCGATCCGCGACACGATCGAAAACTGGAAGCCCGACATCGTCTTCAATCTGCTGGAGGAGTTTCACGGCGAAACGCTCTACGCACAGAACGTCGTCGGCCTCCTGGAATTGCTGCGCGTGCCGTACACTGGCTGCAACCCGCGCGGCATGATGCTGGCGAAGGGCAAGGACCTTTCCAAGAAGCTGCTCAAATATCACCGCATCCCTGTGCCCGCGTTCGCCGTCTTCCCGATCGGCCGCAAAGTGCGCCGCCCGCCGAATTTGGATTTCCCGCTAATCGTCAAAAGCCTGAGCGAAGACGCCTCGCTCGGCATCTCGCAAGCCTCCGTCGTGGAGAACGACGAGAAGCTGGCCGAGCGCGTCGCCTTCATTCATGAGCGCATCGGCACGCCGGCCATCGCCGAGCAATATATCGACGGGCGCGAGATCTATGTCGGCGTGATCGGCAACGAGCGCTACACGGTGCTGCCGGTCTGGGAGATCGAGTTCGGAAGCTTGCCGCCCGGCGCGCGCCCGATCGCCACCGAACAAGCCAAGCACAACCCCGAATACCAGATCCGCCGCAAGGTGCTGCAAGGCCCGGCCGAGGATCTGCCGCAGATCGTCGAGACGCGCATCCGCGAAATGGTGAAACGCATCTGCCGCACGCTCGAACTCGACGGCTATGCGCGCATCGATTTCCGCCTCACGTCGGCGGGCGTACCCTATTTCATCGAAGCCAATCCCAATCCTGAAATCGCCGAGAGCGAGGAATTCTCGCAAGCCGCGCAGCATTCGGGGATGACCTACACCGAGCTGCTGAACCGTATTCTCGCGCTGGGTCTGCGCCGCTCGGGCACGGACGACGAATAGAGCTAGCGCGCCGCCAGTGTGTCCGCCCCGATTTCGCCGATGGACGCGCACCCCGTCAGCGCCATCGCCACGCGCATTTCAGCGTCGATGATCTTCAGCACATGCGCCACGCCCGCTTCGCCGCGCGCGCCCAGCGCGTAGGCCCAGGCGCGCCCGATCAGCACGGCGTCCGCGCCCAGCGCCAGCATGCGCACGACATCGAGTCCGCTGCGCACGCCGCCGTCGGCGAGCACTTTCACGCGGCCCCCCACCGCCTCGACCACGCCCGGCAGGGCGCGCGCGGTCGACAACACGCCGTCAAGCTGGCGCCCGCCATGATTGGAGACGACGACGCCGTCCGCGCCCGCATCCGCGGCTGCGCGCGCATCGTCAGGATCGAGCACGCCCTTGACGATCAGCGGCCCAACCCATTGCTCGCGCACCCAATTCAAATCCTTCCACGTCACGCTCGGATCGAAATTGCCGCGCATCCACGCGAAGAAATCCTCGAGCCCGGTCTTGTTCTTGAGCACCGGCGCGACATTGCCGAGCGAATGCGGCCGGCCCCACAAGCCCACGTCCCATGCCCACGCCGGATGCCGCATCGCCTGCGCGACGCGGCGCAGATCGCCCATCAAGCCCGGCGCGCCCGCCAACCCGGAATGATAATCGCGATAGCGCGATCCGGGCACGGGCATGTCGACGGTGAACACAAGCGCTGAGCACTTGATTTCGTTCGCCAGGCTCAACAGCTCGCGCATGAAGCCGCGGTCGCGGACCATGTAGAGCTGAAACCAGAACGGCGCGCGCGACCCCGCCGCGACTTCCTTCAGCGGACACGCCGACACCGTGGAAAGACAAAACGGCACGCCCGCCGCCGCAGCCGCGCGCGCGGCCTGCACTTCGCCCCGGCGCGCATTCATGCCGGCAAGCCCGATCGGCGCGAGCCCCACCGGCATGGCGAGCTTCTGCCCGAACAGCGTCGTCGAAAGATCGATGTTGGAGACATCGCGCAGCACAAGTTGGCGCAGCGCAACGGCCTGCAAGTCCTCGCGATTGCGCTTCAGCGTAATTTCGTCATACGAACCGCCGTCGATATATTCGAACAGGAAAGGCGGCAGGCGCCGGCGCGCCAGTTCGCGATAATCCTGTATCGAAGCCGCCCTCATGCGACTCGTTATTGCAGATTGACGTAAGCGCCGCCATCCACCAGCAGCGCCGCGCCCGTGACGTAGCGCGCCATGTCGGAGGCCAGGAAAACAACGACACTGGCGATGTCCTCGGGCTGGCCCAGCCGCCCAAGCGGAATGCGGCTTTCCATGTAGTTGCGTTTCGCTTGATCGGCGAGGTCTTCGCGATTGATGTCCGTCTCGATCGTTCCGGGCATTACCGAATTGCAGCGTATGCCGTGCCTGCCGAGCGCGATGGCGCAGGATTGCATGAGGCTGTGCACGCCGGCCTTGGTCGGCGTGTAGTGCGTCTGCATCTCCCCGCCCACCAGCGCCGAGATCGAGCTGATCGCCACGATGGCGCCGCCGCCGCCCTGCCTCACCATCTGATTGGCCGCGGCCTGCGTCATGAAATAGGCGCCGTGGAGATTGACCTCCATGGTTCGCCGCAACGTCTCGACCGGCATGTCGAGGAATGCGTGGAACGGACATATGCCCGCGTTCGACACGAACACGTCGACGCGCCCCAGGGCTTGCGTTGCTTTCGACACGAACGCCGCCGCGCTTTCCGGCAGCGCAACATCTCCGTCGACCGCGATCGCACGCCGCCCGATGCGCTCGATCTCCGCCGCCACTTCGGCCGCCGCCGCGCTATCGTTGAACGTGTTGATCGCGACGTCCGCACCCTGGCGCGCCGCTTCAAGCGCGGTGGCGCGGCCGATGCCGCGCGACGCGCCGGTGATCAGCACCACCTTGTCCTTCAGAAGCATCCGCGCCTCTCCTCAGCTCGTGCGCGCGCCGCCGAGCCCCGCGCCTTTCCACCCATACCACGCGACGATCGCAAAACAGACCGCCGGCAAAAGGAACGCGACATTGGCGCCGTAGAGATCGGCCAGCTTGCCCATCGGCCACGGCAGCAGCACGCCGCCGCCAATCGCCATCACCATCAGCGACGAGGCGCGCTTGGTGTTGGCCCCCAAGCCTTCCGTGCCCAGCGCGAAGATGGTCGCGAACATGGTGGACTCGAAGAAAAAGACGATCACGAGCGCGATCGCCGACACGCGCTCCATCCCGCTCGCCACCACAAGGCTGAGCGCCACGTTGATCAGCCCATAGGCCGTCAGCAGCGCGCGCGGCTTGATGCGCAGCAGAAGCGCCGTCGCCATGAAGCGGCCGACCAGATAGCCCACCGTCGCCAGCGACAGCATGAACGCGCCCTCTTGCGAGGTGAGCCCCGGCCACGTCTCGGTGACGAGATTGATGAAGTAGGCGCCGATACCGACCTGCGCGCCGATATAAAGCGCCTGCGTCACGACGCCGGCGATGAAGTGCGGCCGCTTCGACAGCGGTACGGCGTCCTCGCTCCGCGTTTCACCGACGTGATCGGCGAGCCCCGTCTCCGGCAGACGTGCGCGCCACACCGCGAACGCGAAGATGAGCACCGCCACAGCGATCAGGCCGTACACGACCTGCACCGAGCGCTCGACGCCGCCGAGCGCCGCCGTCGTCGTCGGACTGAAAAACACCGCGCCGCCGATCAGCGGGCCGACGAACACGCCCAGCGCATTGAACGATTGCGCGAGATTCAAGCGCCGCGGCGCCAGCTCCGGCTTGCCGAGCACGTTGACGTAGGTGTCCGCGGAGGTCTCCAGCAGACACAAGCCCGCCGCCAGCACGAACATCGAGCCCACGAACGCCGGAAACGTGTTGGCCGACGCAGCGGGGATGAACAGCAGCGCGCCGATGGCCGTGAGCACGAGTCCCGAGACGATGCCGACCTTGTACCCGCGCGCCTGCAGCCACAGGCCCCACGGCACGCTCAATAACAAGTACGCGCCGAAATACGCGATCTGCAGCCATGCGCTATCGGCGCGGCTGATGCTCAGCGTTTCCTGGAAGTGCTTGTTGAGCACGTCCAGCAAGCCATAGGCCAGCCCCCAAATCAGAAAGCACGCGATGGCGAACGCGAGCGGCCCGCGCAAATCGCCCGCCGTGCGGTCCACCGGTTTCCCCGCGGCGCTCGTGTCGACCGCCATATCTGCCTCCCCGTTTCTTGTTAGATTTTGTAGATGGCTTCCGCGTTCTCCGCGAACAGCGCGGCGCGTTCGTCCGCGCTGAAGTGCTGTGTTGCTTCATCGAACGCGCGATAGGTCGCATCGAAACTCGCATGCACGCTGTCGACCGGAAAATCGCTGGCGAACATGGCGCGCGTGACGCCGAAAATATCGATGCAGCGCAGAATCGTCGCGCGCGCCGCCTCCGGCGTGCGGTGGGTGATGCCAAGCCCGGAAATCTTGATCGAAACCCAAGGCAGCTCGGCCAGAGCCCGCAAACCGGTGCGCCAGATCGCCAACCCCGCCTCGTCCCGGTCCGTCGGCAAGCCGGCGTGATTGACGATGACGGGAATGTTCGGATCGTTCGACAGACGCCGCGCCGCGTCGCGCATCTGCGTGGGATAGAGTTGGAGATCAAACGCCAGCCCATGCCGCGCAAGCTTGGCGAAGCCCGCCCACCATGCATCGTCCATGAGCATGTCGCGCGGCGTGTACGTCTTCAGCGGATCGGCGTGCCAGCACACGATCTGCCGCACGCCGCGCACGCGCTTCTGCGCCGCATGCGCTTCGAGCTTCGCCTCAAGCTCGGGATCGAACATGTCGGCGCCGACGACGAGCCCGGTGGGAAAGCCTTCCCGGTCCGCCAGCGCTTCCAGCCAAAGCGTCTCGCCCACCTGCTCGGCGCGCGGCAGGCCGCACTCGACATGCACGATCTTCTCGACGCGCCAATCGCCCACGTCGCGCCGATAGTCGCTGGGCAAATAATTGCGATGCGCGATCGGCGACATGTCGCCGGCGGGATTGTTGGGCAGCGGATCGTCTTGCAGCCACGCATAGCGCGCGCGGGACAAATCCCAGAAATGAACGTGCGGATCGACGATGCGGAGATCGCGCGCCGCCATCTAGTAGGTCGTCCGCCCGCCCGAGGTGTCGAACGTCGAGCCGGTGGTGAAGCTGCATTCCTCGCTGGCCATGAAGCACGCCATCGCCGCGCTTTCCTCGACCGCGCCCAGGCGCCCCATCGGGATGCGCGCGCGCATATAGTCGATCTGGCTTTGCGGCAATTGCTGCAGGATCGGGCTCTCGAACGTCGCCGGCGTCAGCGCGTTGGCGATCACGCCCTTGTCCGCGACCTCCTTGCCGAGCGATTTGGTGAAACCGATCACCGCCGCTTTCGTCGCCGAATAGGCCGAAGCGTTCGGATTGCCTTCCTTTCCGGCCACCGACGAGATGTTGACGATGCGTCCGTATCGGTTGGCGAGCATGAAGGGCAGGATTTCGCGGCAGCAATAGAACACGCCGTTCAGGTTCACGTTCACGACCTCGAGCCAGTTCTCGATCGGGAACTCGGCCACCGACGCCGTGGCCCCGGTAATGCCGGCGGAGGCGACGAGAATATCGATCTTGCCGAGCTTCTTCGCGCTCGCTTTGGCGGCGGCGGCGACGGCGGCGTGATCGCCCACGTCGAGCACGACCATATGCGCCGCGCCAACATCGGACGCCGCCGCGTGCAGCGCGTCCTCGTTGCGGTCCCACAGCGCGACGCGCCCGCCTTCGGCGACGATGCGCGCGGCGACCGCGCGGCCCAAGCCGGAGGCGGCCCCGGTGATCACCGCGCCACGGCCGGCGAAACGCCCTTCGAACACGCTCACGCGGCGCCCTCCCGGTTGAGTTTGAACGGCACGACGGTCTGGCGCTGTTCGCCGAGACCTTGGATGCCCAGCGTCATCACGTCGCCGGCCTTGAGCCAGATCGGCTCCGGCTTCTGCCCTTCGCCGACGCCCGGCGGCGTGCCGGTTGTGATGATGTCGCCGGGAACGAGGGTGATGAAGCGGCTCACGTAAGAGATCACATGCGCCACGCCGAAAATCTGCGTGCGCGTCGAGCCGCTCTGCATGCGCTGGCCATTGAGATCGAGCCACATGTCGAGCGCTTGCGGATCGGGAATTTCGTCGCGCGTGACCAGCCACGGGCCGATCGGCCCGAACGTGTCGCAGCCTTTGCCCTTATCCCATTGCGAGCCGCGCTCCTTCTGAAACGCACGCTCGGAAATGTCGTTGACAATCAGATAGCCCGCCACGTGCTCAAGCGCGTCGGCTTCCTCGACATAACGCGCGGTCTTGCCGATCACGACGCCAAGCTCGACTTCCCAATCCGCCTTGGTCGCGTCGCGCGGCAGCATCACCGGATCGTTCGGGCCTTGAATGCAGCTTGTCGCCTTGTTGAAGAAGATCGGCTCCGGCGGCGGCGCGAGACCTGCTTCCTTGGCGTGATCGGCAAAGTTGAGGCCGATGGCGATGAATTTCGGCGAACCGCTCACCGGCGCGCCATAGCGCGGCGAACCCTCGACCCGCGGCAGCGTCTTCGCGTCGAGCGCCGCGAGCTTCGCCAAGCTCTGCGGGCTCAGCGCATCCGGCGTGAAATCGCGCACGACGCCGGATAGATCACGCAGCGCGCCGTCGCGATCGACCAGGCCGGGCTTCTCGGCGCCAATGGGACCATAACGGCAGAGCTTCATGACGGCGCTTCAAACCTTTCAGTGCGTGTAAGGGCGCGCGAGCGCGATCTCGCGATTGAGTTCAACGCCGAACCCCGGCTTGTCCAGCGCGGAAATTTTGAGGCGCCCATTCACCGGCACGGGCTCGCCCAGCAATTGCGGACTGAACATCGGCACGACCTCGTCCGCTTTCGGCGCCATCATCAGAAATTCCGCGAACGGGCTGTTATGGCGCGTCGCCACGAAATGATAGCTGTAAACGCTGGAGCCGTGCGGAACCATCAGCACGCCATGCTGATCGGCGAGATCGGAAATCTTGATCAATTCGGTGACGCCGCCGCACCAGCCGACATCGGGCTGGATAATGTCGCAGCAGCCCATCTCCAGCAGCATCTTGAAGCCCCAGCGCGTGGCCTCGTGTTCGCCGGTGGTGATCCACATGCCCTTCGGCGCCGCGCGTTTCAGATCGCGATAGCCCCAATAATCGTCCGGACTCAGCGCTTCTTCGAGCCATTTGAGCTTGTGCGCGCTCGCCGCCTCCGCCAGCCGCGTCGCGTATTCAAGATCGAGCGACATCCAGCAGTCGAGCATCAGCCAGAAATCGTCGCCGCAGCGCGCGCGCATCTCGGCGAGTTCGGCGATGTTCTTGGCGAAGCCCTCCTCGCCTTCGGCCGGCGCGTGATGCAGCGGCAGCTTGCCGCCGACGAAGCCCATCTGCTTGGCGAGGTCCGGCCGGGCGCCGGTGGCGTAGAACTCAAGTTCGTCGCGCACGGCGCCGCCGAGCATGTGATGCACCGGTTCTCGCCGCAATCGCCCCAGCAAATCCCAAAGCGCCAGGTCGACGCCGGAAATGGCGTTCACGACCAAACCCTTGCGTCCGTAAAATTGCGTCGAGAAATACATCTGATCCCAGATCGTCTCGACATCGCCGGGATCGCGTCCTTCAAGGAAGCGCGCGAGGTGCTTTTCGACGATATAGGCGCCCGGCTCGCCCCCGGTCGTCACCGCGAAGCCGACCGTGCCGTCCGCCGCCTCGATCTCCACCACCAGCGTGCCCAGCACATTGATGCCGAAGCTGCGGCGGCTCTGGCGATATTCGGGGTAGCGCGCCATCGGCGTGGCGATGTGATCGTCGATCCAGTGTCCGTCGGACTGGTCGTGATAATCCGCCCCGCCGCCGCGGACGACATGGGCCCGGACTTGGCGGATCACCGGAAACTTCACCGCCTCCCCCTTTTCCCGCCATGTCCCACATTGCGGGAAAATTTGCGACCCGCTAAAGATGACGCCAGGGCGTCGTCACGAACCGCCATATTGTAAGATAAACCTCTAAGAAATGGAACGTATGCCGTCAACCAAAGCCGCAGTCGCCGTCGAGCGCGAGGAAAAGGGCGGCGGCGCCCAGACCCTGATGCGGGGCCTCGACGTTTTGAACGCCGTTTCCGAGGGCCCCGTCACGCTGCCCGTGCTCGCCACGCGCCTCGGCCTCACGCGCAGCACCACCCATCGCCTCGCCTCCGCCTTGGTGGAGCGCCGCTTTCTATCGTTTCGCGCGCGCGAAGGCTACAGCCTCGGGCCCAAGCTCTTGGAGCTCGGCTATTGCGCGCGTCAGCAATTGCACATTCCGCGCATCGCGCGCCCATACCTGGAAGAGCTCTCCGAAGAGACCGGCGACGCCGTGCACCTGGGCGTGCTTGAAGGCGACAGCGCGCTTTATCTCGATAAAATGCCCGGAAGGCGGCGCATTTTGATCGGTTCGCGCATCGGCGAGCGCCATCCGATCGCAACGACCGGCGTCGGCAAGGCGCTCATCCTCGATCTCGACGAAACGCGCTGGCGCCAGCTTTATCCGCGCGGCGCCGACGGCAAGCAGAACGCCAAACAGCTTGCGCTCTGGCTCGAACGCATGCGCGGTTACGCCAAAGCCGGCTATGCGTTCGACCTGGAAGAGAACGAGGATCAGATCCGCTGCGTCGCCGCGCCCATTCGCGGCGTCGACGGCAAGATCGTCGCCGCCATCAGCGTGTCGAGCGCCGCCCAGTATATGGACGACGCGCGCATGCAGGCGCTGATCCCGCAAGTGCGCGGCGCCGCCGACGCCATCAGCGCCGAACTGGGCTGGAGCGAGGCGCCCGCGCCGCGGGTTTAGTCCCATTTTGTAGAAGATACTTCCACAATATGGGCAATCGTGTTCTTCTGTTGCACCGCCGATTTAGAGGCGGAATAATCAGATAATTGAAAACGCGGCGCGCTTTGCGCCCTGACGGGGAGGCGCGGCGCGATGATCGACGCGCACCAGCATTTCTGGCGCATCAACGAGCACGATTGCGCCTGGCCGACGCCGGCGCTCGCCGCCATCTACCGCGATTTCGAACCGCACCAACTTGAACCACTCGCCGCGCCGCTGGGCGTCGAGGGTTCGGTGCTGGTGCAGACCCAGGAGAGCGACCGCGACACCGACTGGCTCTGCCAACTCGCCGCGCGCACGCCTTTCGTGAAATCCGTGGTCGGCTGGGCCGACCTCGCCGCGCCGCATGCGGCCGCGCGCATCGCCGAACTCGCACGCCGCGAAAAGCTGCGCGGGCTGCGTCCGATGCTCCAGGGCATGGCCGACGATGCCTGGATCGCCGATACCCGGCGCGCCGCCGCGCTCGAAGCCATGATCGCGCACGACCTGCGTTTCGATGCGCTGGTTTTCACGCGCCACCTGCCGGCTCTGCGCGCGATGGCGCAACGGCACTCCGATCTCCTGATCGTCATCGATCACGCCGCCAAGCCGCCGATCGCTTCCGGCGCGCTCGATCCATGGCGCGAGGAAATCGCCGCGCTGGCGCGCCGCCCCAATGTCTTCTGCAAACTCTCCGGCCTGCTGACCGAAGCGGGAGAGCGGCGCAGCGCAGAGGCGCTCAAGCCCTATGTCGATCATCTGATGAACGTGTTCGGCCCCTCGCGCCTCATGTGGGGCAGCGACTGGCCGGTGCTTCTGCTCGCGGGCGAGTACCCGCACTGGCTCGATCTCGCGCTCCAGCTCACTCGCGCGCGCGGCGCCGACGCCGACAGCATCTTCTGCGGCGCCGCCCGCGCTTTCTATCGCATCCCATAAGGATCTTTTCGTGCGCTTGAACGGCAAAACAGCTCTCGTAACGGCGGCCGGCGCCGGCATCGGCCGCGCCTCCGCGCGCGCGTTTCACGCCGAAGGCGCGCAAGTCTGGGCGATCGACATCGACGCCGGCGCGCTCGAAAGCCTCGCCGCCGAGACGCCGGGCCTTCGCACACGCCAGCTCGACGCCCGCGAGAGCGCCGCATTGGCCGCCCTCGCCGCCGAAATCGGCTCGTGCGACGTGCTGCTCAACGCCGTCGGCGTCGTGCAAGGCGGCAGCGTGCTCGAAACCAAGATCGAGGATCTCGCCTTCGGCTTCGACATGAACGTGCTGACCATGGCGCGCACGATCCAGGCTTTTCTGCCGGCGATGCTGGCGAAAGGTTCGGGCGCGATCGTCAACATCGCCTCGGTCGCCTCCAGCATCACCGGCGTGCCCAACCGCTTCGCTTACGGCGTCACCAAGGCCGCCGTGATCGGGCTCACCAAATCCGTCGCCGCCGATTTCGTGAAGCAGGGCGTGCGCTGCAACGCCGTCTGCCCCGGCACCATCGACACGCCCTCGCTGCGCGCCCGCGCCGCCGCGCAGGGCGATCCCGAGGCCGCGCTCAAAGCTTTCGTCGCACGCCAGCCGATGGGCCGCCTCGGCCGCGCCGAGGAGATCGCGGCGATGGCGCTTTACCTCGCCTCCGACGAAGCCGCCTTCGTCACCGGCCAGGCGTTCGCCATCGACGGCGGGTGGACCACGTGAGCGTCACGATCATCGCCCTCGAAGCGCACGACGTCCGCTTCCCCACCTCGACCCAATTGCACGGCTCCGACGCGATGAACCCGGAGCCGGATTACTCGGCCGCGGTATGCGTGCTGAAGACCTCCGCCGACGGCCTCGAAGGCCACGGCCTTGCGTTCACCATCGGCCGCGGCAACGACATCTGCGTCGCCGCCATCAAGGCGCTCGCGCCGTTTGTCGTCGGCCTCACGCTAGAAGAAATCCAAGCCGACATGGGCGCGTTCTGGCGCCGCGTCGTCGGCGACAGCCAAATCCGCTGGCTCGGCCCGGAGAAAGGCGTCGTCCATCTCGCCGGCGCGGCGGTGATCAACGCGGCGTGGGATCTCTGGGGCAAGGCGGCCGAGAAGCCCGTCTGGCGCCTCGTCGCCGACATGAGCCCGCGCGAGATCGTGCGCCTGATCGACTTTCGCCACATCACCGATGTGCTGGCGCCCGAAGAAGCGCTCGACCGTCTCACCGACAGCGTGCGTGGCCTTGAGACGCGTCTCGCCCGCATGCGCGAGCGCGGTCTCGCCGCGTATGACACCACGCCCGGCTGGCTCGGCTATAGCGATGAACGCTTGATCCAGCTCTGCCGCGAAGCGGCGGAAAAGAATTGGGCCGGCGTGAAGCTGAAAGTCGGCCAAGACCGCAAGCGCGATCTCGAACGCTGCGCCATCGCGCGCGAAACGCTCGATCCGCGTCAGCGCCTGATGATCGACGCCAACCAGGTCTGGGAAGTCAGCGACGCCATCGCCCACGTCAAAGCGCTCGCAGGCGTGAACCCGTGGTGGATCGAAGAACCCACCTCGCCGGACGATATTCTCGGCCACCGCAAAATCGCCGACGCCGTGCGCCCGATCCGCGTCGCCACCGGCGAGCACTGCCACAACCGCGTCATGTTCAAGCAATTCCTCGAAGCCGATGCGATCGACGTGGTGCAAGTCGATGCGTGCCGCCTCGGCGGGCTCAACGAAAACCTCGCCGTGCTGCTGCTCGCGGCCAAGTACGACAAGCCGGTCTGCCCGCACGCCGGCGGCGTCGGCCTTTGCCAATACGTGCAGCACATCGGCGCGATCGATGCCCTCGTCATCGGCGGCGAGCGCGACGACCGCATGATCGAACACGCCGGCCACCTGCACGAACATTTCGTGACGCCGCTCGATGTGCGGGACGGGGCTTACCGGCCAACCAGCGCGCCGGGCTTCAGCGTCGAATTCCGGGCCGAAAGCGTGGCCTTGTACGCCTATCCGGACGGCGCCTATTGGGCGCGGCGGCGAGCCGACGCATGACGCTTGCGGGCGTCCCTGGAAAGGACGAAAGATGCGCGCCGTCTTCTTCAGGGAAGGTCGCGCCATGCAGGTCAGATTCTGGGGCACGCGCGGTTCGATTGCGACGCCCGGGCCGACAACGGTCCGCTACGGCGGCAACACGTCCTGCGTCGAGCTCCGCCCCGAGTCCGGCGAACTCATCCTGATCGATTGCGGCACCGGCGCCCATGCGCTCGGTCAGGCGTTGAAATCGCGGGCCAAAGCCTGCTCCGGCCACATCCTCATCTCGCACACGCACTGGGACCACATTCAGGGCCTGCCCTTCTTCGCTCCACTCTTCGTCGCCGGCAACGAATGGCACATTTACGGCCCGCGCGGCCTCGGCCAATCGCTCAAGGACGTGCTCGCCGGGCAGATGGAGTACGCGTACTTTCCCGTCGCGCTGAACGCGTTCGCGGCGACCGTGCATTTCCATGAAGTGGTCGAGGGCGGCTTCCAGATCGGCGACGTGCGCATCGCCACGCACTACCTCAACCACCCCGCGCTCACGGTCGGCTACCGCATCGAGGCGGACGGCGCGACGCTGGTCTACGCCTCCGATCACGAGCCGCACAGTCCGGAAGCCGGCGAGGGCCACGCCGAAGCGGCCGAAGGCGGCGATCTCGCCCACATCGAGTTTATCCGCGACGCCGATCTTCTCATCCACGACGCGCAATACACCGCCGCCGAATATCCCGGCAAAATCGGCTGGGGACACTCGACGGTCGAATACGTGATCGACATGGCCGCGGCGGCCAATGTCCGCCATGTCGCGCTCTATCACCACGATCCCGCGCGCACCGACGAGGATGTCGACAAGCTGATCGCCGCCGCGCGCACGCGCGCGCTGGAGGAAGGCTCGAACCTTCTCGTCACGGCCGCCGCCGAAGGCGAAACCCTTGAGCTGCGCGGGCGCGGCGAACGGTACGCGCCCTATCTGCCGTCGAGCTTCGTCAACCCCGCGGACAATCTGCAGCGAGAGCTGGTCCTCATCGCCGCCGCAAGAAGCGAAGATCGGGAATTGCTTCTGGCCGCCGCCAAGGCCGACGGCATCCCCGCCTTGGCCGAAGTCTCGATGGAAAAACTCAAATACGCCGCCCAACATAACGAGGCCTCGCTCATCTTCATCGGCGATGCGCCCGACGCCGCCCCGCTCACGCTCTGCCGCGCGCTCCGCGACCTGCAGGACGCCAGCGGCAAGGAAACGCCGATCATCCTCATCGCCGATCAGGCGCACGTCCCGGCCGACCGCGGCGAGGACGCGGGCGTCACCGATTGGCTGACCCGCCCCTACAGCCTGCAATACGCGCGCTCGCGCATGCGCGCCTGGCTGATGCGTTCGATGTTCCGCTGGCGCAAGGCGGCGCTTCCGCAGGATGAGGAGGAGCGCGTCGCGGCGGTGCACAAGCTCGGCCTCCTGGACACTGCCGCGGAAGAACGCTTCGACCGCCACGCCCGCATCGCCGCCGCGGCGCTGGATGTGCCGATCGCCCTGGTGACCTTGGTCGACCGCGACCGGCAATGGTTCAAATCGCATCTCGGCTTCGATTTCAGCGAAACGCCGCGCGATATCGGCTTCTGCGCCCACACCATCCTGGATTCCAAGCCCCTGGTGGTGAACGACGCGCTGCGCGATGACCGCTTCGCCGACAACGCCGCCGTCGTCGGCGATCCGCGCGTGCGCTTCTATGCCGGCGTGCCGCTGCGCAACGCGGAAGGCGCGCGCGTCGGCGCCTTCTGCATCGTCGACCATAAGCCGCGCAATCTCAGCGCCGCACAGCTGCGCCTGCTGCAGGATCTCGCGCGCCTCGTCGAAGACGAACTCGCGCAAAAGCCCAGCGCCGACCTCGAGATCATCGAACGCAAGCCGATCCGGACGAGCTGATCGCCGGCGCCGCTTCAGCTTGGCGGGATCACAGACGGAATTGCGCGCGCCCTTCGCGGATTTGCAGCAGATTGCCGTCCGGATCGTGGAAGCGGGCGACGTAGCCCCATGGAAATTCCAGCAATCCCGGCGCATCGAAGCGCACGCCGCGCGATTGCAGCGTCTCGAATGCGGCGCGGCAATCCTCCACTTCGATCGTATAAGCGGCCGATCCGCCTTGCGGCTTGGCCGGCTCGCCGGGCCAGAGCACAAGCTCGAAGTCCTGTCCCTTGACGCCGATCGTCAGAAACCGCGGCCCCTGAGGCTGGGCGGCGTCCACGCGCTTCTCCAAGCCGATGACATTTGTGAAGTAATCGAGCGCCTTGTCCTGATCGCTCACCATCAGCGCCACATAAACCACCTTCTTCAGCATGGCTGTTTCTCCCGTCGTGCCGCTGCTGCGGAATGGAGAAGAACGCTCGCCGGCCGTCACTTGCTCCCCGCCGAATGCGAACGATTTTTCACATATGGCGCCGGCCGAACTCCCGAACGCGCGCGCGGCGCTGCGGCGGCGGCGCGAGACCGGTTCGCTCGGCTGGAGCGGCCCCGCGCTGATGCTGTTCGCGCGCTCCGGCTTCGCCGTCGCCGCCAATGCCGGCGTCGCCGCGGCGCTTCTGCTGCAAGGCTCGGCCACGCCCTGGCGCGACGCGGCGCGCTGGTTTCCGGTTTACGCCACGCTGATCGACGCGGGGTGCCTTGCGCTGCTCTGGATGTTGATGCGCCGCGAAGGCGCGCGGCTTTTCGACCTGTTGAGCTTCGACCGCAGACGCGTGGGGCGCGATCTGCTGCTCGCGCTGCTGCTGATCGCGCCCAGTCTCGTCTTCATTCTCGGCGGCATCGGCGTCGCGAGCCGGCTGATCTACGGATCGGGCGAGCCGCATGCGATTTTCGCGCCGCTCCCACTGCCGGCGGCGCTGTACGCCGGCCTCGTGTTTCCGCTGATCTGGGGCTTCACCGAGCAGATGACGTACAACGGCTATCTGGCGGCGCGCATTCAGGTCGTCAGCGGCAGCACGGCGGTCGCGGTGGCGCTGGTGGCGTTCTCGTGGTCGTTCCAGCACGTCGTCATGCCGATCCGGTTCGACGCCGACTACGCGCTCTACCGGATGATCTCGCCGATCCCGTTTTCCGTCTTCATCGTTCTTGTCTATCTGCGCCTGCGCCGGCTCGCGCCGCTTGCGATCGCGCACTGGCTGATGGATGGCGCTTCGGTCTTCCTGGATACGGTTTGGCCAGCGCTGCACTGAAGCCGGGCCATGTCAGCGAAATGGTGGACCCGAGGGGGATCGAACCCCTGACCTCCGCATTGCGAACGCGGCGCTCTCCCAGCTGAGCTACGGGCCCTCGCCCCGGCGCGCGCGCCGGGCGGAATTTGGGAACGCGGGTATAGGCGCCCCCGGGAAATCCCGTCAAGGCGGCGATCCGGCTCGAACCTTGCCGAATCTGCATCCCTCGGGCTAGACCCCGCCTTTGTTTCGGCGGCGCCTGTCATGTTTCAACTGCTTCAGCTCATCGCCAGCATCATCATCGTCATCCTCAACCTGCTGCTGGTCGTGGTGGTGGTGCAGGTGGTGATCTCCTGGCTCTACGCGTTCAACATCATCGCCCGGCGCAACCCCGCGATCGATTCGATCTGGCGCTTCACCAACGTCATCACCGAGCCGCTGCTGCGGCCGATCCGGCGGCTCATTCCGCCGGTGTCCGGCGTCGATTTCGCGCCCATGGTGCTGATGCTGATCATCTTCGTGCTGCGCGGACTGGTGCCGATCATCATCGGCGTGCCGGTGTGAGCGCAACGCTGCGCGTGCGGCTCACCCCTTCGGGCGGCGCCGACCGCATCGACGGCGTCGGCGTGGACGCGGCGGGGGCGCGCTACCTCAAGGCCCGCGTCCGCGCCGCGCCGGAAAACGGCGAAGCCAACGCCGCGCTCGAAGCTCTGATCGCCAAGGCGCTGAAAGCGCCAAAAACAGCCGTCAGCGTGACGCGCGGCGGCAAGGCGCGGCTGAAGACGCTCGCGATCGAAGGCGTCGACGCCGCTGACATCGATCACCTGTTTCATCGCGTGGAGAATCCATGAGCGCCACGATCATTGACGGCAAAGCCATCGCGGCCGGCGTGCGCGCCGATGTGGCGGGCGCGGTCGCGGCTTTGCCCGGCCAGCCCGGCCTCGCCGTCGTGCTGGTCGGCGACAATCCCGCGAGCCAGGTTTACGTCGCTTCCAAAGTGAAAATGACGGCGGAAGCCGGCATGCGCTCGATCGAGATCCGCCTGCCCGCCGACACCAGCGAAGCCGATCTGCTCGCACGCGTGCAGGCGCTCTCCGCCGATCCCGAGATCGACGGCATTCTCGTGCAGCTGCCGCTGCCCAAGCACATCAGCGAGCCGCTGATCCTCGCCGCCATCGATCCGATGAAGGATGTTGACGGCCTGACCGAAGCCAGCGCCGGCAAGCTGGTGCTCGGCAAGCCGGGGCTGCGCCCCTGCACGCCGTTCGGCTGCGTGATCCTGGCCAAGACGCAGCGCCCCGATCTCAGCGGCGCCAACGTCGTCGTCATCGGCCGCTCGATCCTCGTCGGCAAACCGGCGGCGCTGCTCTTCCTCGAACAGAACGCGACCGTGACGCTCGCGCACTCGAAAACGCGCGACCTGCGCATGGTCTGCCGCGGCGCCGACATCCTCGTCGCCGCCGTCGGGCGTCCGGAAATGGTGAAGGGCGATTGGCTGCGCCCGGGCGCCATCGTCATCGATGTCGGCACCAATCGCGTGCCCGCGCCGGAGAAGGGGGAAGGCAAGACCAAGCTTGTCGGCGACGTCGATTTCGCAAGCGCGAAGGAGGTGGCCGGCGCGATCACGCCCTCGCCCGGCGGCGTCGGCCCCATGACCATCGCCTGCCTGTTGCGCAACACCGTGCTCGCCGCGTGCGCGCGCCGCGGTTGGGAAATCCCGTCCCAGCTCACCTAAGGCAAGCCACCCGCCCTCAGTGATTCCGGACGGCGCGCGGCATCGGGTTCCGGATCGGCGTTGCGCGCCGCCCGGAATGACCGAACAGAAGGCGCCGCGCCGGGCGCCGCAGTGCGGAAGCGTGAACGGCTTGTGAGCCTCCGCCCCCTCGTCTAGCCTCCCGCCACACTTGAGGGTTCGTCGGGGAGGATCGACAACGTGGCCAATGTTTCAACCGCTGGCGGGGGCAAGGTGACGCCGCCGCTCGGGCGCCTTTTCCTGCGCAAGACAGTCGAGCAAATGCACGCCGAGCACGCCGGCGGCGAACTGAAGAAATCGCTCGGCGCGCTCAATCTCGTCTTCCTCGGCATCGGCTGCATCATCGGCACCGGGATCTTCGTGCTGACCGGCCGCGCCGCGGCGCTCTATGCCGGCCCGGGCATCATGATCTCGTTCGTGATCACCGGCTTCCTCTGCGCCTTCGTGGCGCTCTCGTATTCGGAACTGGCCGCCGCCATCCCGGTCTCCGGCTCGGCCTATTCCTATTCCTACGCATCCATGGGCGAGTTCGTCGCCTGGATCATGGGACTTCTGCTTCTGCTCGAGTACGGCGTCGCCGCCTCGACCGTGGCGGTCGGCTGGTCGGGCTACACCGTGAGCCTGCTGCACGATCTCGGCATCAACATACCCGCTGCACTTACCGCCGCGCCTGGCGTGGCGGTGACCGATCTCGCCACCGGCGTTGAGACGACGGGCGTCGTCAACCTCCCGGCGCTCATCGGCATCGCCGTAGTAACGGCGCTGCTGGCCGTCGGCGTCAGCGAATCCGCCAACGTCAACAACGTCATCGTCATCATCAAGGTCGCCGTCGTGATTGCCTTCATCGGCATCGGCGCCATGTATGTGAACACGCAGCTTTGGTCGCCGCTCATCCCGCCCCGCGAACCGGCGCTGCCGCCCGGCATGCCGCTGACGGATCAGATCACCGGGGCGCTTGGGGACGTCGTCACCGGCAACAATACCGGCAAGTACGGCATCGGCGGCCTGATCACCGGCGCCGCCTCGATCTTCTTCGCTTATATCGGCTTTGAAGCCGTCTCCACCGCGGGCGCGGAATCGAAGAACCCGGCGCGCGACATGCCCATCGGCATCCTCGGTTCGCTGCTGATTTGCACGATCCTCTACATCCTCACCTGCGCGGTGCTGGTCGGCATCGTGCCCTACACCGAACTGAACGATCCCGCGCCGATCGCGAAAGCCGTGAATCATCTCGGCCTTCCATGGTTCGCCTTGATCATCAAGCTCGGCGCCTTCGCCGGCCTTTCCTCTGTGATGCTGGTTCTGCTCTACGGACAGACGCGCATCTTCTACACCATGGCGCGCGATGGCCTTCTGCCCTCGATCTTCGCCAAAGTGAACGCCAAGACCAAAACGCCGATCCTCAACACGGTGCTGGTCGGCGCGGTCGCGGCGGGCTTCGCGGGCTTCAAGGGTCTCGATTTCCTCGGCGACATCACCAATGTCGGCACGCTGGTGGCGTTCGGACTGATTTGCCTCACGGTGATCTATCTGCGGTTCGCGCGGCCGAACCTCAACCGTCCCTTCAAGATGCCGGCCTGGCTGGCGATCACGATCGCGCTCTTGGGGGCGATCATGTGCTTCGTGCTGTTCATGTCGCTGATGGCCAATCCGCACATGCGCACCTTCTTCGGCTGGTACCTGGCCGCAGGGATCATCGTCTACTTCATCTACGGCATGTGGAACTCGAAGCTCGGCCGCGGCATCGTCGTCAAAGGCGCGAGCGACGAGCCGAACCCGGTTCAGCCTTAACTCTAGATCACAAACCAAGCGGAAGCGCCGTCACCCACGTGGCGGCGCTTTTGCTTTGCGCCCCCTCCGTCATTCTGGACGCGCGAAGCGCGGTCCAGAATCCAGTCGGCCTGCGGCCGCCCCAGAATGACTCATCTTCTTTTCGCGGAATCTGAACTAGATTGAGCGCCGAAGGAGCACGCCCCATGCCCACGCAAAAGATCGGCGCCGCCGCTGCGCTGCGCGAGCTCACCGGCTGGCGCGCCGCCGAAGGCCGCGACGCCATCGCCAAGAGCTACAAGTTCGCCGATTTCAACGCCGCCTTCGCCTTCATGACGCGCGTTGCGCTGTACGCCGAAAAGCACGACCACCACCCGGAATGGATCAACGTCTACAACCGCGTCGACGTCACGCTCACCACCCACGACGCAAACGGCGTCAGCGTGAAAGACGTCGAGTTGGCGAAGTTCATGGATGCGGTGAGCGAATAAGTGCGTTCGCCCGGCGATCGACAATTTTACTGTCATTCCGGACACCTACATCGACGGCGGCGACCGCATCGTCACGCTCGGCCGTTAGGCGGCGTGGCGAAAGTCAGCGGCGCCAAGCTCGACGCTCAGCGATGGCGAGATCGCCAGCTTCCGGCAATACACCAACACCGCACAATGGGCGCGGCTGACGGGCTGAGCGCGGCGGTGAATGACAATGTCCGTTTCTGGCCCGGAGCGGAAGTTACCGCCTTACAAACCGCAGCACCGACTGGGCCTCTGTCATGAGTTGTTGGCTGGTTTTGAAGATGCCCTCGACAAGACACGCTAGCCTATGACCGCCTTCGGCGAAAAGCGGTCGTCAATCGAGAGCTCATCTTGCCCCTCTCCCCTTGTGGGAGAGGGAGATCGCGGGCGCGACGCTGCGTGCGATGAGACGTGGGTGAGGGGTGATCGCGCGAACCTCGAAGCGTCGCGCGATCACCCCTCATCCGGCGCTTCGCGCCACCTTCTCCCACAAGGGGAGAAGGACGAGGTCGGCGAGAAGCCGACCTCACATGATCAGCGCCCGCAACCCATAAGCTGCCGCGCCAACCGCGACCAAGCTCCCGACCCAGATCAATACAAACCACCCCAGCCGCTTGGCCAGCGGCGGCGCGGGCGCGTCGCCCTCGGGCGGGCCTTCAATGATACGCGGCATTGGACGGCACCTTCGCGCGGAACAGCCAATAGACGTAGAACGTGTAGCCCAAGATGATCGGCAGCATCGGCAGCGCGCCGGCGAGCATCAGCCCCAGCGCATTGTCCGCCGCCGCGGCCTGATCCGGCGTCAGCGCGAACGGCACGATGTACGGCCACACCGAAATCGCCAGCCCCGCATAGCCGACGGCGAACAAGCCCACTGCATAGAGATACGGCCGCAAATGCGCGCCGCCGGTTTCGCCGCGCCACATCAGGAAACACAACAGGCCCGCCAGCACCGGCAACGGCGCGACTTTCAGGAACGCCGGCCAATCGATGCTCGTCATCGTCAGGCCCCAGCGCGCCGTGATGCGCGGATCAATGCCGAGCGT
Organism: Caulobacterales bacterium; assembly: GCA_035549695.1. Classification (GTDB taxonomy): domain Bacteria; phylum Pseudomonadota; class Alphaproteobacteria; order Caulobacterales; family Aquidulcibacteraceae; genus Vitreimonas. The sequence continues at coordinate 98,654 of DASZQK010000005.1, forward strand.
GCCCAAGCTCACCGCCGCCATGGCCAGCGCCACGATCACCGCGAGGCGCTTGGTCCAGTCGCGCGCGCGCGCCAGCAACTCGCCTTCCGTCTTGAACACCAGCCATGCCGCGCCGAGCAGCGCGTAGCCTGCGACCACCGACACCGCGACCAGCACGGAGAACGGCGTCAGCCAATCGAACGCCTGCCCCGCGAAACGCTCGTTCACATAAGCCCCGCCCTGCAGAAAGCCGCCCAGCACGAAACCTTGCGCCGCCGCCGCAGCCAACGAACCGCCGGCGAACGCCGCGGTCCAGAATTTCTTGCCGCTGACGCGCCCATGATGGCGAAACTCGAACGCCACGCCGCGAAAGATGAGCGCCGTCAGCATCACGCCGATCGGCAGATAAAGCGCCGGCATGAGAGCCGCATAGGCTTTGGGAAACGCCGCGAACAAGCCGCCGCCGCCCAGCACCAGCCAGGTCTCGTTGCCGTCCCACACCGGCGCGATGGCCGAGGTCATCTGGTCGCGCTCGCGCGCGTCCTTGGCGAACGGGAACAGGATGCCGACGCCGAGGTCGAAGCCGTCGAGCACGACATAGAGAAACACCGCGACCGCGATCAGCACGGCCCAGATCAGCGAAAGATCGACGCCCAGAAACATCTCAATGACCTCCGCTCGCGGCGAGCGCCGTTCCGGGCGCACGGTCATGCGCTTGCGGCGGCGGCTCTTCGCTGTCGGGTCCCTGCGCGATGAGGCGGATGATGTAGAGCGCGCCGGCGCTGAACACGATGGCGTAGACAATGACGAACACGAGCAGCGACAGGCCCACCTGCCCGCCCGCGACCGGCGACACCGCATCCGCCGTGCGCATCACCCCGTACACCACGTAAGGCTGCCGTCCCACCTCGGCGGAAATCCATCCGCACAGCACGGCGACGAACCCCGAAGGCGCGGCCAGCACGGCGGCGCGCTGATAAAGCTTGGCCGCATCGAGCCGCTTCGCGATCCAGAGCACAGCGCCCCAGACGCCAAGCGCGACCATCACGACGCCCATCGCCACCATGACGCGGAACGCCCAGAACACGATCCACACCGGCGGCCGCTCGCTGCGCGGAAACGCCTTCAGCCCCTGCAATTCTGCGCGTGAATCGCCGGCGACGATCCAGGAGCCGGCGCCCTGCGGCAAGCTGACGGCCAGATCGGTGCGTTCGCTGTCTTCGTTGGGCCAGCCGATGAGATGCGAAGGCTGCACGCCGGACTCCCACCAGCCCTCCATCGCGGCGACCTTCGCCGGCTGGTATTGGTGCGCAATCTTGCCGCTGATGTCGCCAAACACGATCTGCAGCGGCGCGACCAGCGCCATCATCAGGATCGCCATGCGCAAGGCGGTGCGGCTTTCGGGCTGAGCGCGCCCGCGCAGCAGGCTGAACGCGGAGGCGCCGCCCACGACCATCGCCGTCGTCAGATACGCCGCCGTCACCATGTGCGCCAAGCGGCTCGGCATCGACGGATTGAAAATCACCTGCACGAAATCGGTGGCGACCAGCGTGCCGTCCGCCGCGCGCGCGAAGCCCGCCGGCGTCTGCATCCAGGAATTGGCTGAGATGATCCAGAACGCCGAAGTCAGCGTGCCGACCGCGACGCAGCAGCTCGAGAAGAAGTGCAAGCCCGGCCCGACGCGCTTCCACCCGAACAGCATGACGCCGAGGAACGACGCTTCGAGGAAAAACGCCGTCAGCACTTCGTAGCCGAGCAGCGGCCCGATGACGCTGCCCGCGGTCCGCGCGAACTCGCTCCAATTGGTGCCGAACTGGTAGCTCATGACGACGCCCGACACGACGCCCATGCCGAACGACAACGCGAAGATCTTCACCCAGAACAGGTAGAGGTTCTTGAACACCGGCTTCTTGGTGAAGAGCCAAAGCCCTTCGACCACGGCCAGAAACGACGCCAGCCCGATCGTGAACGCCGGGAAGATGATGTGAAATCCGACCGTGAAGGCGAATTGCAGCCGCGAGAGCAGCAGCGCGTCCCAATCCATCGGCAAGCCCTCCAGGCCCGCGCAAAACGCGTGATGTATAACAACACTAAATGTATGGAAAAACGCCGCGCCGCGCACTGTGTCAAGCGGGCGCGCGCTATCCGGTCGCGGCCAAAGGGCATAGTCTCAATGGCGCAGGGAGAAGTCATGAGCGGACGCGTCGCCGGAAAAAAAGTCTTCATCAGCGGCGGCGCGCAAGGGCTTGGCGCTGCGATGGCCAAGACGCTGGCGCGCGAGGGCGCGCAAGTTTCGCTGGGCGATATCAACATCGAAGGCGCGCGCGCCGTCGCCCACGAGATCAACGCCGCGCACGGCGCCGGCGCCGCGCACGCTTTCGCGCTCGACGTCGCCGACGAAGCCCAATGGATCGCCGCACTCGACGAGGCCAGCACCGCCATGGGCGGCCTCTCCGGCCTCATCAACAATGCGGGCGTCGCCAAGGGCGGCGATCTTGAGCAGCTCGACTTCGCCACGTGGAAGCAAGTGATGGCGATCAATGTCGACAGCGTCTTCCTCGGCGCCAAACATGCGCTTCCGCACATGCGCGCGCATCAGCCCGGCTCGATCGTCAACATCTCCTCGATCGCCGGGCTGATCGCCAACCACAACACGCCCGCTTACAACGCCTCCAAGGCGGCCGTCTGGCTCTTGTCCAAGAACATCGCCCTCTATTGCGCGAAACAGGGCCTCGATATTCGCTCCAACTCGATCCACCCCACTTTCGTCAACACGCCCATCCTCGATCCGCTGCGCAAAGCCATCGGCGCCGCCGAAGCCGAGGCGAAACTCGCCCGGCAGGTGCCCATCGGCCGCATCGGCCAGCCCGAAGACGTGGCCAATGTCGCGCTCTATCTTATCTCTGACGAAAGCCGGTTCGTGACCGGCGCGGAATTCAAGGTCGACGGCGGCATCTCAGCCATGTGATTTGCCGCCCGCGCTGACGAGCGCACTATGGGAGGCATGCGGATGCCGAAGCTTCATTTCCTGTTCGCGCTCTGGGTTCTCGCGGCCTGCGGCCAGCAGCCGGCCGCCACAACGGCGACGGCCACGCAAGGGCCGGCCGGAGACGTCGTGCTCGGCTCCACGCAGAACCTGCCCGATTGGCTCCTCGTCGCCCGTCAGCGCGATTGCGGCACGGGCGCGGCCAGCGACAATTGCAGCTTGGGCGAAATCCATTTCAACCAGCGCACCATCACCCGCAACGCCGACGGCACCGCCGACATCTGGACGCAAGTGCGCTACGGCCGGCCGCGCATCTACGAAACCGAGCGCCAGATCATCCACTACGACACCGAGCGCGTGCACTACCGCTTCAACTGCGCCAACAACAAATTCATGATCATCGAGCGCCAGATCATGGGCGCGAACGAGACCATCGTCGCGCACGAGGAGCCGATGCAGATCTGGCGCAGCCCGGTGGACGGGAGCGCCACGCCCATCTTCCTGCCGATCGCCTGCCGGGGGTCTTAGCCCGCGCGACGGCCACGCGCGGCGATCACCCGGTGCGCCGCTGATAGATGATGTTGGCCAGCAGCACGCGCGCGCCTTGCGCGCCGAGCGTGCGGTCGACCGCCGCCTGCATCAGCCGCGCGGCGGTGTCCGGATCGGGCGCGGTGTGATCGCGGTAATAGGTCGAGGTGTAGATGGTGAGCGCGGTGCGCAGCGCATCGCGCAGGCGCGGCTGGTTCGCGCGCGCGCGATTGCGCAGATCGGGGTCGGGAATATCGAGCCCCATGTCGACGACGATGGTGCCGCGCGTGTCGTAACGCTGGATGACGCCCGCCGACAGCGTCGGCAGCGGCAGATAGGAATCGGCGGAGGTGAGGCGTGATTGCCGGTCCGGCGGCGCCTGCTCTTCTCCGCCGGCAAAAGCCGGCCCCGCGGCCAGGGCCGCCAACGCCGCCAGTGCAAAGGTCCGACGCGCCAAACGCATGCGCCGGAGCTTCCGCCCGCACGGCTAAGGAAAAGTGAATCCGCCCGCCCGCGATTCAGCGTTGTGACGAACGCCGGGCTCCAAATCAGGCGATTCACGTCTCTTCGTCGTCAGTTTCGGCCTCGCCCGTCTCGCCCGAGAACATGGCGCGCAAATCGACGGTGGAGCGCTCGCCCACCGCGTCCCAGTTCTTCTTGAGCCACGCCGCGCAGGCGCGCCTGCCCGTCTTGCACAGCTCTTCGAAGAAACCGAGATCGGTGTTCAGGTCGACGCCGATCCCGAGCGGCCTGAGCGCCTTGTCCTGGCTCATGCGGTGCACCAGCATGTGGCGGTAGCGCCCTTCGGGCAGGCGGCCTTGTTCGAGCAGGCGCGTGACGAAATCGATCGCCCGAAGCTCGGACAGCAGGCTGGCGTTGAAGGTGATCTCGTTGACGCGCGCGAGGATGTCGGAGGCCGTGCGCGGCGCGCCCGGACGCACGATCGGATTGATCTGCACGATCAGGATGTCGCACGTCTCCTTCACGTCGAACAAAGGAAACAGCGGCGGGTTGCCGGCATAGCCGCCATCCCAATACGGGACGCCGTCGATCGTCACGGCCTGGAAAATCAGCGGCAGACAGGCCGAGGCCATCATGTGATCGGCCGTCAGCTCCTTGTTCCGAAACACGCGCACGCGCCCGGTCTCGACATTGGTCGCGGCTATGAACAGCGGAATGTTCGAAGCGCGCACCTTCTCGAAATCGACCAGCTCCTCCAGCAAGTCCTTCAGCGGATTGAGATTGAGCGGATTGGTGTCGTAGGGCGAAGCCAGGCGCGAATACATGTCGGCCCACATGCTCGCGGCGTTTTGCGCCCAGGCCGGCGTGAACGTGTTCATCAGCGCCATCAGCGGCGTGCGCCGGTACGGATTGCCGAGCCCCGCGCGCGCAACGCCTTCCCAGAACTGGCGCAGCTGCTTGCGCGCGCCCTCGGCGCCGCCTTCGGCGAACCCCACCGCGGCCACTACCGCGTTCATCGCCCCGGCCGAGCATCCCGAAATCGCCGCGATCTCGACGCGCTCATCCTCGAACAGGCGGTCGAGCGCACCCCAGGCATAAGCCCCAAGCGCCCCGCCGCCCTGCAGCGCAAGACTGATCTTCTTTTTCGCGGCGCTCACTGCGCCACCCAGCCGCCGTCGATCGAGAGCGCCGCGCCGTTGATCTGGTTGGCGGCGTCGGACAGCAGGAACAGCGCAAGCCCGGCGATGTCTTCGGTCTTGACGAATTCCTTGGTCGGCTGCGCCGCCAGCAGCACGTCATTGATCACCTGCTCGCGCGTCATGTTGCGCGCCTTCATGGTGTCGGGGATCTGCGCGTCGACCAGGGGCGTGTGCACGTAGCCGGGGCAGATGGCGTTGCAGCGCACGTTGAACTCGGCGCCCTCGAGCGCGACGGTTTTGGTCAGACCGAGCAGCCCGTGCTTCGCGGCGACATAAGCGGCCTTGAACGGCGAAGCCACCAGGGCGTGCGCCGAGCCCGTATTGATGATGCGTCCGTACTTGCGCGCCTTCATGCCGCGCATCGCCGCGCGCGTGGCGTAGAACGCCGCCGAGAGATTGAGCGAAATGATCAGATCCCATTTCTCAATGGGAAAGTCCTCGATCGGGCTGACGAACTGGACGCCGGCATTGTTCACCAGCACGTCGACCTTGCCGAACGCGCTTTCGGCGTTGGCGATCAGTTCGGCGCAGCCGGCGGCCTTGGTGAGATCGGCCCCGTCGAACTTCACCGTGACGCCGGTCTCCGCCGCCAGCCCGGAACGGATGCGTTCGATCTCGGCCGCATCCCCGAGGCCGTTGAGCATCACGTCGAGCCCCGCCTTGGCGAACGCAGTGGCGATCCCGAGGCCAATTCCGCTGGTGGAGCCGGTCACCACCGCCGCCTTGCGTTCACCCATGATCTGCACTCCTTTGCTTGAAACAGGCTTGGTCGGCTTGCGCCGCCGGAGAGGAACCGCTAGGCCGCGAACAGGTCAAAAAGGGGCGCCCATGTGGGACATATCTCCCGCCGTTGAATCCTTCGTCGCAGGCTTCCCGAACTTTATCATGCAGTTGGGCGTGGCCCTCGGGCTCTTCATCGCCTCGCTCGTGATTTACGTTCTGATGACGCCGCACAAAGAGCTGGCGCTGATCCGGGCCGGCAATCCTTCCGCCTCACTGGCGTTTGGCGGCGTGGTCGTGGGCCTTGCGATCCCGATGGGTTCGTGCCTCGCCCACGCCCTGGGGATATTCGACCTCGTGATCTGGGGCATCGTCACGCTCCTTCTACAACTGATCGCCTTCCGTTTCGCCGACATCTTCCTGCGCAATTTGCCGCGCCGCATCGCCGAGGGCGATGTCGCCGCGGCGGTGTTCCTGATGAGCGTGAAGATCGGGCTGGCGCTGATTTTGTCCGGCGCGATCGCCGATCCGGCGCTGAGCCGCCTGAGCAGCGCCGCGTTCGGCTTGGGCTGAAGCGTGCGCTTCGTACCTGATTGGCTGCTCTACATCGTCGCTGTCGGCGCGATCTTCTTTCTGCTGTCGCGGATCGACGAGCACCCTTACCAGCCGCCGGCGCCGCCGGAGGATCTGCAGGCCGGCGCGGCGTTGCCGCCGCCTTCGGCTTACGATCCTGAAATCCTGGTCGACACCGGCCCCGCGACATCGGGCCTGGGCACCGCCTTCGCCATCAGCGAGGACGGCTGGTGGCTTACGTCCCGGCACGTGGTCGATTCTTGCGAACAGGTCGGGATCATCGTCGCGCGCGGCGCCGCGGTTCCGGTCAAGGACCGCCGTCTGGCTTCGTTCGCCGACTTGGCGCTCCTGAAAACCGACGTGGCGCCCGTCGCTCTGGCCGTCGACACCTCGGAGGACCATTTCACCGTCGGACAGCGCGCCTATGCCGTCGGTTTCCCGCAAGGCCGGCCCGGCGAAGCCTATGCGCGGCTGGTCGGCCGCGAGAATCTGATATCGCGTGGACGCTATTCATTCGAGGAACCGGTTTTGGTTTGGGCGCAGATCGGCCGCACGGAACACCTGGAAGGTTCGCTGGCCGGCATCAGCGGCGGGCCGGCCATCGGCTCGAACGGCATCGTCCTCGGCGTCACCATCGCCGAGTCGGCGCGGCGCGGGCGACTCTACACGGCTTCCCCCTCCTCGATCCGGCGCCTGCTCGAGGTCGAGCATGTCAGCGCCGAGGGCGATCCGGGCCCGCGCATGCGGCCGGAAGATTACGGCGAACAGGCCGACAATCTCCGCCGTTCGCTCGCGGTGGCGCAGATCATCTGCATCGCCCCGGCGGACATGCGCCGGGCGGGCCAGCATTGATGTTCGCCGATCGTCTGATCGACGCGGTGCGCAGCAAGGGCGCCCCGCTCTGCGTCGGTCTCGATCCCTTGCCGGAGCGCATCCCTTCGCTGTTCGGCGAGGGTGTCGAGGCGGTGCGCACATTCGGACAGGCCATCATCGACATCGCCGCCGACTACGCCGCGGTGATCAAGCCGCAGCTCGGCTTCTTCGAGCCGTTTGGCGGCGAAGGCTTCGCCGCCGCGCAGGCGCTTTCGGCGCACGCGCACACCAAGGGCCTGCTGGTGCTGCTCGACGCCAAGCGCGGCGATATCGGCACTACGGCGGAAGGCTATGCGCGCGCCGCGTTCAGCGCCTTCAACGCCGATTGCGTCACCGTCAACCCTTATCTCGGCCGCGATTCGCTGGCGCCGTTTCTGAGCGCCGCGGAGACGGAGCAGCGCGGCGTCGCCGTGCTGGTGCGCACCTCAAATCCCGGCGCGCGCGATCTGCAGGATCTCTCCGTCGACGGCCGGCCGCTGTGGCGGCGCGTCGGCGAGATGATCGCGCCTGAGGCCGCGCGCCTCCAAGGCGCGAGCGGCTGGTCGGGGCTCATGGCCGTCGCCGGCGCCACCTATCCGGAAGAAGCCCGCGCGCTGCGCGCCACGCTGCCCACGTCGCTCTTCCTCGTGCCCGGCTACGGCGCCCAAGGCGCCAGCGCCGCCGAGGCGGTCGCCGGCTTCGTTCCGGGCGAACGCGGCCTCGAAGGCGGCGTCGTCTCCTCATCCCGCGCCGTGCTTTATCCTCCGGCGGCGCAGCAAGCCGGCACGCTGCCCGCCTGGCGCGCCGCCATCGCCGAGGCGATGGGGGCCGCCGCCGCCGAACTCGCCGCCGCCTGTACGCGCTGAAACGTTACAAGCGCGCCCAGATTGGCTAAGGACATGCCGGTTGCGAGGGCCGAGGGGGAGACGGGTCATGGGAAAGTTGTTCGCATGCGCTGGCGCGGTGTTGGCCGCGGCGCTCCTGTTGGCGAGCCCCGCCTATGCCGATGGGCGCGGCAAGCCGTCCCCGGACGTAGCCGAAGCGCCGGTCCATGCCGTCCCGCTTCGTCCGACGCTCAGCGAACCCGCGCCGCAAGGCCAATCCGGACAGATCGCGCTGCGCGACGGCGTCACGCTCAACGTGCCCGACGGCTGGAGATTCTACCCGGCCGAACAGGCCCGCGCGTTTCTCTCGCGCAGCAACGCCGCCGCGCCATCCGGCGATACGCTGGGCATGCTGGCGCCGGCCAGCGAACGCATCGACGCTCCCGACGCCTGGGCCTGCATCATCAGCTATGACGCGATCGGCTATGTGCGCGCCGACACCGCAAGCGGCCTCGGCGAGGCCAATTTCGAAGACCAGGTGAAACGCGCGCGCGCCAGCCAGAACCGTCCGTTCGAGGGCTTCGCCATCGCCCCCGCCTTCGACGCCGCCGCCTTCGATCTCAGCTGGGCGGAACGCACGGCTCCGCCGGCGGCGGGCGGCAAGGATTTCCGTCACGAACAGAAAGCGCTCGGACGCCAAGCCGTGGTCGGGTTCACCTCCATCGGCACGGCCGATCAGATGCCCGAGATCACCGCCGCGGCGCCGACGCTGTTTTCGATGCTGAGCTTCCCCGAGGGTCAGCGTTACGCTGACTTCAACGCCGGCGGCGACCGGCTCTCGAATTACGGCGTGCCCGGCCTCATCACCGGCATCGCGGCGACGGCGACGGCCGAAACAGCAGCGCAGCAGCAAGGCCCCGCCGCCGGCGGCATCAATTCCATGTATTTGTGGATCGCCGCCGGCGTCATCGCGCTCGCCGCGGGCGGCTTCTTCCTCACGCGCCGCCGCCGCGACCGCAACATCGAACCGGAAGCATAAGCGCCCCGCGTTCTCCCGGCGTGGATACATGCCGCGCAATTCGACCGGGTCCGGGCCGCGCTACAATGCACGCATCTCCTCACATGGGAGGCTGCGGTCGACCAACAGCCAACAGCGTGGGAGATGCGGTTGAGCGTGATGCGAGTAGTACGGCGACGTGATCGCTCGCAGCTTCGGGGCGGAAAGACCCGAAGGTCCCGGTTGGAAGAGTTGGTCTTCCTCCGCGCGCCGTCCGGGAACGGAGATCAAGCGCCAAGCGCGCTCGGAAACCCAGCGTCATGGGAGATCGGCGGCGGTTGAGCCGGAAACGAGTGAGGAGTCTCGCCGATCGGCCTTTCCCATCTGCCCGAAAACGCATGGTGCCCCGAGGCGCCCCGAACGCTTCAGATCTCCGCCGGCGAACAACAACCGCGCGAGGCGCGCTTCAAGCACACCTCAACATCTTCGTTTTCGCGCAAGCTTAAAGCGCGCCTCGCTCTCCCGCCCTTTCATCGGCGTGCATGCCGGTGCGCGCGCTGACGCGCGCCTAGCCGCCGAGGCGCGCCAGAGCGGCTTGATAATTGGCGAGCTGCGCCGTGAGATAGGCTGGGACCGGCTGAGATTTGGCCGCCTCGAGCTTCTTCTCCAGGTCGGTCTTTTCCTGAGCGTTGGGATTGACCAGCGCTTCATAGGCCCGGCGCACGATCGAATCCGCGGCCGCGAGTTCGCTTTTCGCCTTGGCGATGGCGGCGGCGTCGGTGACCTTGAGATCGTCCGGCAGCAGCCCCAGGCCGAAATTCTGCATCGCCCCGCGCTGACCGCTGTTTTTGGCGATGATGCCCTCCTGGAAACCGAGGCCCGCCAGCGCGTCGCGCCCGGCGCGGCCGGATTGCAGCGCGATCGCGCGCCCGTCGTTGGCGACGATGTGGATGCGGCTCGCGCCCTGGGCGTCCTTGGTGATCTCCGCGCGCCCGCTGGAACCGATCGACGTATTAATGCGCGCAAGCAGCGAGGAGAGCGTATCGGAGGCGGAGATGGTGATGGTCGTCAGCCGCTTGCCGTCGATCCCGATCTTGAATTCGTCGCCAGGGCGCAAGGCGCTGCGATTGATGAGCGCGGACGAATCCGTCGTGCTGATCCGTCCATTCGGCAAGCCAAGCACGTCAAGCGCGGAAGCGCCGCCCGCATCGACCGCCATCGCCACGCCGGACATGGCGCCGCCGCCGGTGTAAAAGGTGCGGGTCCACGCCATCGCCCCGTCATCGTCGAGCCGCGTCAGGAAACTGGCCTTGCTCCCCGATGCGCTCTGCCCCGCCAGCACGCCGCCCGCCGTTCCCGACGCATAGACGACGCCATTGACAACGGCGAGCCCGCTCACGGCGTCATCCTGCGCCGAACCGACATACGTCGCGCGGTCGATCGCCGTCGATGCGAGGTCCGTGTCGATGCGCGCCACGAACCCGTCCTTGCCCGCGACGGCGCCGCGCGCCGCGCCGCCCACGCTCAGCCGGTCGACACCCACTTCGCCGCCGACATAAAGCGCGTTTCCGTCCACCGCGAGCGCGTTGATCGCGCCGCCATAGAAGAATCCGATGTCACGCTTGCCCACCGTCGAACCGAGGCCGCCGGCGTGCGAATAGGAGAAGCTGCGCACCACGCCGCGATTGTCCTCGACGCCGCCGGTGAAGATCTGCAACCCGCCCGCGCCGTCGTCGCGCACGAGTAGAGCCGACGCTTCGTCCGCCCCCGCAGTGCCGAATTGTTTGGTGAAAAGCTCCGCCCCGCTTGCGGAATAGCCGCGCAGATACGCGTCCGCGCCGCCGATCGCCAAGGCCGGACTCAGCGCCGATTGCGTCTTGCCCGCGACGATCACGCTGCCGTCGGATGCGAAGGCGATCGCGCTTGCCTCATCGTCGGCGCTGGCGCCGCGGCGCGCGGTCCAAAGCTCGCTGCCGGCGCTGTCGAACACGGTCACGAACGAGTCGGTTCCGCCCTTGGCGCTCGTCCCCGCCAGCGCGCCCGTCACCGAACCGGCGACCGCGACCTTGTTGTCGCTCGATACGGCGAGCGCAAAGCCGCTCGCACTCTCGCTCGCGCCGAGCAGCCGCGAATAGGCGAGCTTGCCGGCGGAATCGTATTTGAACAGCGCCACGTCGCGGCTGCCCTTGATCGGCGTGCCATCGGCGTCGCCGCCAATGTCGGCCAGCACATAGACCGAGCCGTCCGGGCCGGTCGCCACAGCGCGCGCCGTCGCCACCTTGGCCCCGCCGCCGATCGACACGTCGAACGCGCGTCCCGCGAACCAGCCGCTGGCGTTGACCGACGGCGCCGCGAACGTGGAACTGGCTGGGATCGTCTCGGTGACGGCGACGCCGTGCGCGGCGCGCGCGGCGACACGCGCCGTCCCCACGGGATCGGCGGCGTTGGTCAGCGAATCCACCGGGTCGAGCGTCACCGCGCTGGCGACGCCGCCCATGCTCACCTGCGACACCGCCGCGATCGTGTGCGACGCGCCCGCGACGATGCGAAGGCCCGCGCCGCCCTCGGCGAGATCCACCGCCTCGACACCAAGATCATAGCCGGCGCTGGCGAGCGCCTCGTTCAGGCGCAGCGCCGCGCTTTCTAGCGTTTGCGGATCGCCGCCCTGCAGCGACGCGGAGACGGTTCGCTGGCCCCAGATCGTGTTGAAACTGATGGAGACGCTCTGATCGCTGGCGAGCGCCGCAATCGGATCGGCGACGCCGCTCGCCGCTTGCGCGCTGGTGAAACTGCGCTCGACCGAAAACGCGCCGCCCAGATTCTGCGCCGGCGTCTCACCGGAAAGCGCCATCGTGTCGCCATTAACGGTGATGGACTGGATGCGCTGGCCGGAACCCTCCGCGACCGACCATTGCGCAAGATCGTCGCCGAGCGCGCCGACATAAACGCCGGCCTGGTTCAGCGCCGCGTCGAGCCGCGCCTGGAACGTCGAGCTCCAATGGCCCGGCGAAGGATCGGGATCGTTGGCGCGCTCGCTGGCGCTGACCGAAACGTTGACGGTCTTGTTTCCGGTGGGCGTCGCCACGACGATCGAAATGTCGAGCGCGCCCGTGTAGGCGGTCAGCGGCGAGCCGCCGGAAACGTCATAGGTGCGCACAGCGTCGGCGAACGGCGCGCCCGGCGAAGAGACCGGCAACCCGCCGATGGCCCAAGCCCCGGGCGCCTGCAGATCGGCCTCGTAGGCCTCGCCATTGATCGAAGCGCTGACATCGAGCATGTCGTGCAGCGCATCGACGCGCAGGCTCAGAACGCCGGCATTGTCGACGATTTCGGCGCTGGCGGCGATATTTTTGGCGCGCAGCTGCGCATTCAACGCATCGCTCAGCGCAACAGCGTCGATGCCGTCCTCGCCGCCGTCGATCGTGATCGTCTGCACGCCGCCCGCAGCGGTGAAGGTGAATGTCTGCTCGTCCTTGAACAGACCGCCCGGCGCGGTGAGCGGCGTCGTCTCGAAGCGCCGCGCGAACACGCCCTCGCGCAGGCCCCCGACCATGTTGGCCGGATCGACATTGGTGAGCGTCGCTTGGCGCCCGCTCACCGTGAAGCTCGCGGGCGTGACGCCATCGCCGGTTTTGATCGAAAGCCCCGCGCCGTCCGCGTCGGTCCACACCTCGACGCCGGCGGCGACGCCCTGCTCGTGAAGCAATTGCGTGAAGCGCTGCGCGAGATCGGAAAGGATGCCCTGATCCTCGCTCTCGCCGCCCAGCTGGCGCCAATTTTCCAGGTCGTCGCTGCGCCACGAGGTCGTCAGCGACAACACGCGTCCGTCCGGGAAATTGAGCTTCAGCGTCGCTTCCCCGGCCTCGCGCAGCTTATCCTCGAAATTGTTGGGCGCGTCGGAGACGAGCCTGCTGGTCCGCACCTCGAACGCGCCGGCGGGCGCTCCGGCCAGCCAACCTTCGGCGACGTCGGCGCCGATCGGTTGCCCCGTTGCGTCGGGCCGCTCGAGCCAGACGGGCTGGCCGCCGGCGCCGCCGACATCGCTGAGCTTGACCAGACGCGCGCCGCTCGAAACGGCCCCGGCGATGTAAAACGCCGGATCCGTATCCTGCGGTTCGAACTTGATGGTCTCGCCCGCGCGCACGTCCACCTTCAACGCATAAAGCCGCTGGCCGCTATAGGGCTGCTCGATGGTTTTGCCGCCGACCACGACGGTCGTCGTCTTGGGCGTTTGATTGACGGCTTCAAAGCGGCTGGCCGCCCCGGTCGCTGCAAGTTTGCCATTGATGAAACTGACGACATTTCCCAGCGAGCGCGGAATCGAGCCCATCTGCGAAAGGTCGATCACCACCGTGCGCTGCGTGCCGCCCGGCGTGGTCGCTATGATGTTGAACTTGGCGTTGGGATCGAGCCCGGACACCGTGTTGGCGAGGCTGCCCTTGTGAATGACCGGCGTGATATAGTCCTCGCTGGTCGACGGGATGGCGAGCGAGGTCTGCGCCTCATCCACGCGGTCGCCCTGCACCAGGCGAATGTCCTCGAATTTCTGCGCGCCGAAAAAGCCCTGCAACTCGCTGACGCCGCGGTTGAACTGCGTCTGCAGATTGATGCGCTGGACGGACGAAAGCTTGTCGTCCTGCAGCTTGCCGGCCAACGCCTGCAGCGTGGCGAGACCGACATGAAGCGCGAACAGGCGATTGTAATCCCCGGTCGCGCCCAACGCCGAATAGAGTTCGGCCTTGGTGTCGAAGAACGCTTTTCCAGCGATCGCGTTCTGCACCAGCTTGTCGTCCGCCGGCGTAAGGCCCGGGTTCCAGACCGGGGCCAAGGGCGCATTGGGATCCTGCTGCGCGGCCGCGGCGGCGGCGCCGGCGCCGATGCCGGCCTTGGCGGCCGCCCAACTCGCGAGCAGATCCGCGCCGACGCCGAATGTGGTGTCGGTGCTCGAGCTGGAAAACAGCGTCGAAGCCAAGACGGAATTGATCGAACCGACCAAGCAAAGCTCCGCGAGATGCAGAATCGCGGAAGCATCGCCGCAAGGTCGTAAACGTCCGGTATGTTTTTTCGCCGGTTAACCTCTGATCAACCGTCAGTGCCTGGGCCACATCAGACGGGCGCTGACCAGCACGAGCACGGCCGCCAGCAGGTAGCGCAGCACGTTTTCCGGCCAGCGCGGGGCCAGATTGCTGGCGATCAGAATGCCCGGCAGAGAGCCGAGCAGCAGCGATCCCAACATGGAAAGATCGACCGTCCCGATCATCATGTGCCCAAGTCCGGACACCAGCGTCAGCGGCACGGCGTGAGCGATGTCGGAGCCCACGATGCGCGCAACCGGCAATTTCGGATAAAGCATGATGAGAAACGTGACGCCCAGCGCGCCGGCGCCGACCGACGAGAGCGTGACGAGACAGCCCAGCACGGCGCCCATGGCGATGGTCACGCGCCGGGTCAGAACCGGGTCGGCCTCGTCCACGCGGTCCGCGTAAAATCGCATCAGCGGCTTGCGGAAGATCAGCGCCAGGGCCGTCAGCAGCAGCGCCGGCCCCAACGCCAAGGTCACCAATTTCTTGGCGGCCTCGCTGTCGACGTTGAGATAGGCCAACACCGCCAACGTGAGCAGCGCCGACGGCACGCTGCCCGTGGCCAAACGCGTGACGATGCGCCAATCGATCGTTTTGTGCAGCGCGTGCACGACCGAGCCGCCCGATTTCGTGACGCACGCGTAGAGCAGATCGGTGCCGACCGCCGTCACCGGCGAAACGCCGAACACCAGCACCAGGATCGGCGTCATCAGCGATCCCCCGCCGACGCCCGTCAAACCCACCAGGAACCCCACGGCGAATCCGGAGACGACGTAAAGCCACTTGATGCTTTCGAAGATGACGATGAGTTCGCTCATGTCGAAACGCGGCGCGGTCTGGCGTCGTCAAACAGTCCGATCATGGCGCCCTCAGCCCGTGCCTTAGAGCGCCGCCTTGGCGCGCGCGGCCGGCACGTGGATGCCGCATTCGGTCTTGTCGAGATCGGCCCACCGGCCGGACCGATCCTGCGACTCGGCAGGCTTGGTGCACGGCCAGCAACCGATCGACGGGAAGCCCTGTTCCACCAGAGGATGTTGCGGCAGGTCATTGGCGGCCATGTAGGCGGCGATCTCCTCGGCCTTCCACGCGGCCAGCGGGTTGACCTTGTAGTGCGTCCCGTCGTGCTCGATCAAGGGAAGCCCTGCGCGCAGCCCGCCCTGGAACCGCTTTCTGCCCGTGACCCAGGCGTCGAAACCGTCCAGAGCCTCGGCGAGCGGCCGAACTTTGCGCAGAATGCAGCACGCATCCGGGTCGCGCCGCCACAAATCGCCGCGCGGATCCTCCGCGCTCGCCTGCCCGGCGTCCGGCCTTTGGTCCCGCACATTGGTGAGGCCGAGGCGCTCCACCAATTCGTCGCGATACTGCAACGTTTGCGCAAAATGGCGGTCCGTTTCGAGGAAAATGACCGGCGCGTGCTTGTCGATGGTGGAGAGAATGTGCAGCAGCACCGCCGATTCCGCGCCAAAAGAAGATACCGTGGCCAATCGTCCGGGCCACAATTCGTTGAGCGCGAAATCGAGCACCTCGCGCGCCGTGCGGCCTTCGAGCTGCTGCGCATAGTGCGCGGCGCGCTCGTCCGGCGCGCGCAGAGCCGTCGCAAGGTCGACGACGCTCATTCGGCGGCCTGCTCCAACGCCCGGCGCGCGCGCAGGCGATGCACCGGCACGAATCCGTCCCCGGTGGGCTGGTATCCGAAACTGAACACACGCGCCGCCCGCGCATAGGCGGCCAGCGGATCGGCCGCCAATATCTCGAAGGCGTCGAAGCCGCTGCGCAGCATGAAGAAGATCTGGTCCTCCAGCACATCGCCCACGGCGCGCAGCTCGCCGCGATAGTGATAGCGCTGGCGCAGCAATTGCGCCGTCGTGAAGCCGCGCCCGTCGCGAAATACGGGAAACTGCACCATGATCACCGCCAGGAGCGGCGCGTCGGCGCCAATATCCTCGACCGCGTCGGCGGGCGCGATGGTGACGCCGAGACGCCCCTTGCGCGACAACAGGGCGTCGCGCTCCGCCTTGAAGCGCGCCACGGAGACGACGATGTCGCCGCTTTGCGGCGCCTCGGCGTCGTCCTCAAGCACGATCCATGCGTCGCGCTCGACCCGCGCGCCGCTGCGGATCAATACGCCGCGCGCCAAAGGCTGCGCATCCTCGCCCTTTTTCCGTTTGACCTGTTCACGCGCCATAAAGCGCCTCCTCGAAAGGCTGAGCGCCGACGCGTTCAAACGCATCGATGAAGCGCTCCTTTTCGTTCAGACGAAGTTGGAGATAGCGGCTGACGACGCGCTCGATCGCATCGGGAATGGCTTCGCCCGCCATGCCCTTGCCGGTGATCTTGGCGAGACGCGCTTTCTCGTCGGCGCGGCCGCCCAGCAGGATCTGGTAAAATTCCTCGCCGTGCTTGTCGACGCCCAGAATGCCGATGTGGCCGACATGATGGTGGCCGCACGCGTTGATGCAGCCGGAAATCTTGATTTTCAGCTCGCCGATGGATTCCTGGCGTTCGAGATCCGCGAATTTTTCGCTGATGCCCTGCGCGATATTGATCGAGCGCGCATTGGCCAGATCGCAATAGTCGAGGCCTGGGCAGGCGATGATGTCGGAGACGAGGCCCGCGTTCGGCGTCGCGAGATCCATGCCCTTCAGCAGCGTCCACAGCGCGAAGAGATCGTCCTGCTTCACGTGCGGCAGCACGAGATTCTGCTCGTGCGTAACCCGCAGCTCATCAAACGAGAACCGCTCGGCGAGATCGGCGACGAGGTCCATTTGCGCGGCGGTCGCATCGCCCGGCACGCCGCCGATCGGCTTGAGGCTGATGGTGGCGATCGCGTAGCCCGCAACCTTGTGCGCATGCACGTTGAGCCGGGCCCAACGCGCGAAGGCGTCGTTTTCGGCCCTGGCCCTCGCGAATGCTTCGCTCCCAGCCGGCAACGTTTCGAACGGGGGCGGCGCGAAATAGGCGCGGATGCGGGCGATCTCTTCGTCGGGGAGCTTCAGATCGCTGTCTCGGATTTGCAGCCACTCCTGCTCCGTCTGGCGCGCGAACTCCTCCGCGCCCAACGAACTCACGAGAATCTTGATCCGCGCCTTGAACAAATTGTCGCGTCGGCCGTAACGATTGTAAACGCGCAGCGCCGCCGTGAGGTACGACAGCAAATCCTCCGCCTCGAGATCAGCCTTGATCAGCGGCCCGAGGAATGGCGTGCGCCCCTGTCCGCCGCCGACATAGACATCGAACTTGAGCGCGCCCGAGGCGTCCTTGCGCAACTGGATGCCGATGTCGTGCGTCTGGATCGCGGCGCGATCCGTTTTCGCGCCGGTGACGGCGATCTTGAACTTGCGCGGCAGGTAGGAGAATTCCGGATGGAAGGTGCTCCACTGGCGAATGATCTCGCTCCACACGCGCGGATCTTCGTCCTCATCGGCGGCGGCCGCGGCGAAATGGTCGGCGGTGACGTTTCGGATGCAGTTGCCGGAGGTCTGAATGCAATGCATCTCGACATCGGCCAGATCGGACAGGATCGCCGGCACGTCCTTCAGGGCGGGCCAGTTGAACTGGAGATTCTGGCGCGTCGTGAAATGGCCGTAGCCTTTGTCGTAGGTGCGGGCGATGTGCGCGAGTTGGCGCAGCTGACGCGAGGAGAGCACGCCGTACGGAATGGCGATGCGCAGCATGTAGGCATGCAGCTGCAGATAGACGCCGTTCATCAGCCGTAGCGGCTTGAACTGATCTTCCGTCAGCTCTCCCGACAATCGCCGCGCGACTTGGGCGCTGAACTGCGCCACACGCTCGCGCACCAGCGCGTCGTCGAATTCATCGTAACGGTACATCAGGCGACCGCCTGCGCGGCGGCGAGTCCGAGATCGCGCTCGACGCGCGCCACCCAGGCCTTCACCAGCGGAAACTGGTTGAGATCGTAGCCGCCCTCATGCGCGACGCGCGTGTAGGCGACGAGCGCGATATCGGCGAGCGTCAGCGCATGGCCGACGAGATAAGGCGTTTCGTTCAATTGCAATTGCATGCGCTCGAGACAGGCATTCCCCTTGGCCAGCAATGCGGGGTCGAGCTCCGCTTCGGTCTTGCCGCGGAATTGCAGCAACGCGCGGCGGACGGCGATGGAGGGCTCGTGGTTGTACTGCTCCCAGAACAGCCACTCATACATCTTGCCGCGCTGATATGCGTCCGCTGGCACGAGGCGCGAACCTTCGGCGAGGTAGAGCATGATGGCGTTGGACTGCGCGAGGATGCGCGCATCGGGCAGCACAGCGACGGGCACTTGGCCGGCCGGATTCATCGCCAGAAATTCCGGCGTGCGGCTCTCGCCCTTGAAGATGTCGACCTCAACCCACCGGTTCGGCACGCCGAGCAGATCGGCGACCCACTTGCCTTTCAGGCAATTGCCGCTGACGGCGCTGCCGTAGATCGTGAGCACGCCGCTCATCGCGCCTGCTCCGCCTGCTTGCCGAGATCGCGACGCACCGTGGGGCCTGCGCCGCGGATCGTTTCACGCAAACGTACGCGCGCAGAAGGTTGGCCGGGGCCATCCGCTTCAACGAGATAGATGCCGGTAACGAGCGTCGGCTGTGACTTCGCCTGCGCCAAAGCGGCTTCAGCCGCATCATCCTCGAACGCTTGCGCGTCCGCGAGGCGCTTCGACCAGCCCTTCGCCGTGAAATAGACGACTTCGCCGGTGGCGAGATCGTTGCCGGTGATCAGCTTCACGCCGCGCTCTCCTGTTCTTCGAGAGCGGGCGAGGCCGCGAGCGCGGTGACTTCGCCGATAAGGATCAGCGACGGCGCGGCGATGCTCTCGCGCAGCACCAGCGCGCCCAGATCGTCGAGCCAAGTGAGAAAGCGGCGCGCTTTGGGCGTCGCGCCATTCTCAACCACGGCCACCGGCGTCGACGGCGAGCGGCCGGCGCGGATCAGCTTCGCGGCGATTTCGCCGGCGACTTCGACGCCCATGTAAACCGCGAGCGTGTGCTTCGAGGCGGCGAGCGCCTTCCAGTCGAGATCGGGCGCGCCGCCATCCTTGCCGCGCCCGGAGACGAGCGTCACGGCATGCGCGAGATCGCGATGCGTCAGCGGCGCGCCGATTTCGGCGGCGATGCCGAGGGCCGCGGTGATGCCGGGTACGACATGCGTCGCGACGCCAGCGGCGCGCAGCGCTTCCAGCTCTTCGCCTCCGCGGCCGAACACGAACGGATCGCCGCCCTTCAAGCGCACGACGCGGCGGCCCTTCTTGGCTTCCGCGATGAGGCGCGCTTCGATCTCGCGCTGCGGCACGGAATGATCACCGCGGGCCTTGCCGACATAGACGCGCTCGGCGTCGCGGCGGATGAGATCGAGCACGCGCGCGTCGACCAGCTTGTCGTGGAAAACGATGTCGGCGTCCTGCAGCACGCGCAGCGCGCGCAGCGTCAGCAAATCCGGATCGCCGGGGCCCGCGCCGACGAGGTGTACGACGCCGGCGCCGCCTTCATCGCCCGCGAGCACGCGCGCCGCGAGGCGCTCGGCGTTTTCGAGATCGCCCGCGAGCGCGGCTTCGCCGGCGGCGCCGCGCAGGATGTTTTCGTAGGCGCGCCTGCGCCCGTCCAACGTCTTCCGGCGCGCCAGCACCTGATGGCGAATGGCGCGCGCGAAATCGGCAAGACGGGCGAAGGCGGCCGGGACGACGTGTTCGATGCGCTGGCGCAGATCGCGCGCGAGCGTCGGCGCGGCGCCGGAGGTGGAGACGCCAATGACCAGCTCGCCGCGATCGACGATGGCGGGCGTGTAAAAATCGGAAAGCGTGGGATGATCTACGACATTGACCCAGGCGCCCGCTTGCTTTGCGGCGGCCAGCGCGGCGGTGCGGTGCTCGGGATCGTCGGTTGCGATGAACGCCAAAGCGACGCCTTGCAGCGCTTCGACCGAAGGCGGTTCAACAAAGCGGATCAGCTCGGCCGGGCTGTCCTCGAACAGGCGCGCTTTGGCGTCGGCGGCGGGGCCAGCACCGATCACGGCGACGCGTCGCCCCTCCAAGGGCGCAAAGGCGGGAAACGAGCGCATTGTGAACCTGTCCTCAGCGGACAAAGTAAGGAGGCCCGCGCCATGCCGCCCGCCCGTTTTTATGAACCTCGCCGCAGAGAAACTAATCCCGCCCTCGCTCCCCAGAGAAGTTAACCGTCAAAACCGCATAATCGCCTGAGGGGAACGGCCAAAACCGCGGATTCGCCCGCGCGTACGCGCCGCGTTGTGGGGCGTTCGGTCGAAGCGCAGGGTCCGCGCCATGCCGCGTTTTGCCGCCATAGAGGGGCTTCGCGCCTGGCTCGCCTGGGCCGTGGTGTTCTCGCACCTCGCCCAAACGCTGAGCATGGAAGCCCTCGGCGGCCACTGGAAACTGATGGAGGACGGCGGCGAGGTCGCCGTTTACGTGTTCATCGTCATCAGCGGCTTCGTCATCACGGGGCTGGTGGTCGACAAGCAAGAGAGCTGGCCGCGCTACATCCTGCGGCGGGCGTTCCGGATTTTCCCCGCCTATTGGGTCGCCTGGGCGTTGGCGCTCGCGGTGCTGCCGTTCGCGCTGGCGGCGCTGGCGCATGAGCCATGGCTCGCGGCGCCCGGCGCGACTTACGACGACCTGCTGCGCGGCTGGAACGGCGCGATGCGGGCCCATGCGCTGCCGGAGCACCTGCTGCACGCGACCCTGCTGTCCGGCGTGGTGGCGGACAGCGTCTGGCCCTATGCCGCGAACGCGGTGCTTGGCCCGGCCTGGAGCCTGACGCTCGAGTGGCAATTCTATCTGGTTGCGCCGCTCCTGATCTGGCTGCTGCGCAGCAAGCACGGACGTCTCCCCGCCGTGCTGGCGATCGCACTCGGCGCCTACGGCTTTCAGGAGCAATGGTTCGGCCACTACAATCTGCCGACGTTCCTGCCGGGCGCGGCTTATGTGTTCTTGATCGGCATTGCGAGCCGGCTGGGGTTCGCGGAGCTGAAGCGCGTGCCGGTCCCGGCGGCGTTCGTGTTCGGCGCGCTGATCGTGGGGGTGATCTATCGCGAGATCATGTGGCTCGCCGTGTGGTGCGCGATGCTGGCGTTCCTGCTGCGCGGCGCCGAGTGGCGCGCGGCGACGGGCGCGGTGATGCGCGCCGCGTTCGAGTCCGCGCCCGCGCGCTATTTCGGGGCGTGCTCTTACTCAGTCTATCTGCTGCATCTGCCGATCATGCAGTTCGCGACATGGATCATCACGACACGCTTCGCTCCGGACCAGATGCACGCGTTTCTCTATGTAACGGCGGCGACCGTGCCGGCGACGCTGATCCTGTCGGACGCGCTTTATCGCGCGGTCGAGCGGCCGATGATCGGTCTCGGCGCGCGTCTGGCGCGGAGCGAGCCCAAGACTGCGGAAGTCGCGCAAGCCGCTTAGTTTCTCGGTCATTCCGGGGCTCGCGCAGCGAGAACCCGGAACCCACAGGATCGTAGAGCACGGTGCTTGTCGCCCCCGGGATTCCAGATCGCGCTTCGCGCGTCTGGAATGACTGAGGGTTGGGCGTCGTTACTCGATCCAGCTCGGCGTCGGCAGATTTTTCGAGCGCAGGAATTCCGGATTGAACAGGCGGCTCATGTAGCGATTGCCGTAATCGCAGAGGATGGTGACGATCGTCTTGCCGGGGCCGAGTTGTTTGGCGAGCTGCGTTGCGCCCAGCACGTTGAGCGCGGACGAGCCGCCGACGCACAAGCCCTCTTCCTGCACCAGCCCGAACAACACCGGCAGCCAATCCTGATCTTCGATGCGGAAGGCTTCATCGACCTCGACGCCTTCGAGGTTCGCCGTGACCCGGCCTTGGCCGATGCCTTCGGTGATCGAAGAGCCTTCGGCTCTCAGCTCGCCGTTCTTGTACCAGTTGAAGAGCGCAGCGCCCGCCGGATCGGCGATGCCGATCGTCACGTTCGGATTGCGCTCCTTGAGCGCGAGCGAAACGCCGCCCAGCGTGCCGCCCGAACCGACCGAGCAGATGAAGCCGTCCACCTTGCCCTCGGTGTCGCGCCAGATTTCGGGGCCGGTCGAATCGTAATGGCCCTGGCGATTGGCGACATTGTCGAACTGGTTGGCCCAGATCGCGCCGTAGGGGCTCGTCTTGTTTTGCTCCTCGGCGATGCGCTTGGCGACTTTGGGATAGTGATCGGGATGCGAGGCGGCGACAGCGTCGACCTCCACAAGTTCCGCGCCGAGCGCGACGACGGCGTCCTTTTTTTCCTGGCTCTGCGTGCGGGGCATCACCACAATCACGCGATAGCCTTTGGCCGCGCCGATCAGCGCGAGGCCGATGCCGGTATTGCCCGCCGTGCCTTCGACGATGACGCCGCCGGGCCTGAGCGCCCCGCGCGCCTCGGCGTCCTTCACGATGGCCAGCGCCGCGCGGTCCTTGACCGACTGGCCGGGATTCATGAATTCGGCCTTGCCGAAGATGTTGCAGCCCGTTTCCGCCGACGCGCGCTTGAGGCGGATCAGCGGCGTGTTGCCAATCACGTCGAGGACGTTGTGGTGAACTCGCATGGCGTCGACCATTAGGCCACGCCGAGCTTCTTCTGCAAATCGCTGGACGACGTCGTGTAAAGGAACACGAGGCGCTGCCCGGGACGCGCGATCTTGAACGCCGCCTGGCTCATGATCGCCGCTTCGTGGAAGCCGCAGAGGATGAGCTTCAACTTGCCGGGATAGGTGTTGATGTCGCCGATGGCGAAGATGCCGGGCTCGGAGGTCTGGTAGGTCGACACGTCCACCGGGATCAGGTTCTCGTTGAGGTTCAGGCCGAAATTCGCGATCGGGCCGAGCTTCATGGTGAGGCCGTAGAACGCCAGCAATTGATCGCAGGCGATCTCGTAATTGCCCTTGTCCTTGTTGTTGGCGACGACGCCGGAGAGCTGCCCGTCCGCGCCCTTCAATTCCTTCACGTCGGCGATGTGGAGGTGGACTTTGCCTTCCGCCACCAGCTCGCGCATGCGCGCCACTGAGTGCGGCGCGGCGCGGAAATCGTCGCGGCGGTGGATCAGCGAAATCTTGCCGGCGATCGGCGCGAGGTTCAGCACCCAGTCGAGCGCGCTGTCGCCGCCGCCGGCGATCAGCACGTTCTTGTTGCGGAACTGCTCCATCTTGCGCACGGCGTAGAAGATCGATGTGCCTTCATAGGCTTCGAGGCCGTCGAGCTTCGGCTTGCGCGGCACGAACGAACCGCCGCCGGCCGCGAGCACCAGCACGTGCGCGGTGATCTCGGTGCCGAGTTCGGTCGTGACCTTGAAGCGCCCGTCCGGAAGCCGGTCCAGCTTCTCGGCCATCTGGTTCATGTGGAAGGTTGGGCCGAACGGGTGGATCTGATCCAGAAGGCGATCCGTCAGCTCCTGGCCGGTGACCACCGGCAGGCCCGGAATGTCGTAGATCGGCTTTTCAGGATAGAGCTCGGCGCATTGACCGCCCGGGCGATCGAGCACGTCGATCAGGTGCGCTTTGAGATCGAGCAGGCCCAGCTCGAATACGGCGAAGAGGCCCACCGGGCCGGCGCCGATGATGATCGCGTCCGTCTCGTAAGACTGCCCCGCCTCGGCCGAGGCGACGCGATGCGGCGCGGGCGGGAGGCCCCCGGCGTCGTGCATTTTCTGATCTCCTGTCGGGCCGGACATGCCCATGCCAACGCCTCCCTGCCAGCGAAATCATTTGGCAGCCCCTTTAGCCACCCTAAAGCTGACGGCTTCCGCGATCGCTTTAGAGCCGCTAAATAGCCGCCATGGCCCGCCGCCTGCCACCCCTTAACGCGCTCCGCGCCTTCGAAGCCGTCGCCCGGCACCTTTCGATCACCGGCGCGGCGGAGGAATTGGGGGTGACGCCGGGCGCCGTGAGCCAGAGCGTCAAATCGCTGGAAGATTATCTGGGCAAGGCGCTGCTGTCGCGCACCCCGCGCGGGCTGGTGCTGAACGATGCGGCCGCGGCCGCGCTGCCGGCGCTGAGCGAGGGGTTCGACCGGCTGGCGGAGGCTGCGCTGCGGCTGGCGGGCCCCGAGCGCGGCGGGCGGCTGACGATCTCGGTCGCGCCCTCGTTTGCGCAGAAATGGCTGGCGCCGCGGCTTGCGGATTTCTCGATGGAGCACCCCGATCTCGACGTGCAGATCCAGGCGTCGATGGGGCTTTCGAATTTCGAAGCGGAGGGCGTCGATCTCGCCATCCGTTACGGCGCCGGGCATTGGCCGGGCGTGGAGGCGAAGCTGCTACTCCGCGAAGAGGTGACGCCAGTGTGCGCGCCGACTGTCGCCGAAGAGATCAAAACGCCGGACGATCTCGCGCGCTTCACGTTGATTCACGACGATTCCAGCTTGAACGACGAAAGCTGCCCGGATTGGCCGATGTGGCTGAAGGCGGCGGGCGCGCACAATGTCGACGCCAATCGGGGTCCGCGCTTCAATCAGGGCTCGCTGGCGATCGAGGCGGCGGCGAGCGGGCGCGGTGTCGCGCTTGCGAAGCGCGCGCTGGCGCAAGCCGATCTCGACGCGGGCCGCCTCGCCGCGCCCTTCCATGTCGCGACGCCGATCGAGTTCGCCTATTGGATCGTGCACCCGCCCGGCCGCGCCCGCTCGCGCGCGGCGCGCACCTTTATGACGTGGGCGCTGGACCAGGCTGCGAAATACGAGCTTGCCGTTAAGGCAAATGCAAGCTGGACGGCGAGTGGTCTTTAGGCATCGCAGCGATCGCCTCGCTAGCACACTCCTATTTCTTGCACTAACACACGGCTGAACTGGGGGAGCCACATTCATGTCCGATAAGAAAATCATCACCGTGATCGGCGCCACGGGCGCGCAAGGCGGCGGCTTGGTGCGGGCGATCCAGAGCGATCCGTCCGGCGCGTTTCGCGCTCGCGCGCTGACGCGCGATCCCAATTCCGACAAGGCGAAGGAATTGGCCGCGCTCGGCGCGGAAGTCGTGCAAGGCGATCTCGATAACGCCGAGAGCATCGCCGCCGCGTTTCGCGGCGCGTACGGCGCGTTCGGCGTGACCTTCTTCTGGGCGCACTATTCGGCCGAACGCGAGACGGCGGAAGCCAAGCTGATGGCCGAGGCGGCGAAGGCCGAAGGCGTGCAGCACTTCATCTGGTCAACGCTCGAAGACGTGCGCAAATACATTCCGCTCTCCGACACGCGCATGCCGACCATCCACGGCAAGTAC
Organism: Caulobacterales bacterium; assembly: GCA_035549695.1. Classification (GTDB taxonomy): domain Bacteria; phylum Pseudomonadota; class Alphaproteobacteria; order Caulobacterales; family Aquidulcibacteraceae; genus Vitreimonas. The sequence goes on from DASZQK010000005.1 coordinate 124,047, forward strand.
AAAGTCCCGCACTTCGAAGGCAAAGCCGATGGCGACGTGTTCTTCGCGCAGAACGGCGTGCCGACAACGTACCTGCTCACGGCCTTCTATTGGGAGAACCTCATCTATTTCGGCATGAACCCGAAGCCGGACGGGCAAGGCCGCTACGCGTTCACGATTCCGATGGGCAATGGCCACCTCTCCGGCATCGCCGCGGAAGATATCGGCAAGTGCGCCTACGGCATTTTCAAGCAAGGCGGCGCGCTGATCGGCGAGCGTGTCGGGATCGCCGGCGATCACGTCACGGGCGCCGACATGGCGGCGACGATGGCCCGCATCATGGGCAAGGACATCTACTATAACGCGATGCCGTTCGATGCGTATCGCGCGCTGGGTTTCCCCGGCGCCGACGATCTGGGCAACATGTTCCAATTCTATCATGATTGCGAAGCCGAGTTCACGGCCAAGCGCAATCTCGACTTCACGCGCCACCTCAATCCGGAGCTGCAAAGCTTCAACGCGTGGGTGGAGGCCAATAAGGACCGCATCCCGCTCGCGTGATGCGGCGAAGGGGGAGCAATGGCGGAGGGACCACAGCGGCTTCAGTCGCTCGACATTCTGCGCGGCCTTGCGGTCGCCGGCATGTTGCTGGTGAACAGCCCGGGCAGTTGGGAATACATCTACCCACCGCTCGATCACGCCAAGTGGAATGGCTGGACGCCGACCGATCTGGTGTTTCCGTCGTTTCTGTTCTGCGTCGGCGCCGCGATTGCGCTGTCGCTCGGCAAGCCGCGCGCCGGTGAAAAGCTGCGCATTGCGCGGCGCGCGCTCACGCTCATTCTGCTCGGGCTTTTCCTGCAGGCGCTGCCGAATTTCGATCTGGCGCATCTGCGCTTTCCCGGCGTGCTGCAGCGGATCGGCGTGTGCTACGCGCTCGGCGCGTATCTCTTTCTGCTGACGGCGCGGCGTGATGAAGGCGGCGTGCGTACGGCGAACGTCTGGCCGATCGGCGCGGTGATCGCGTTTCTGCTCGTGGGCTATTGGGCGCTGCTAACTTTTGTCCCTGCGCCAGGCTTCGGCGCAGGGCGGCTCGATTCCTGGGGCAGCCTGCCGGCCTACATCGACCGCGCCGTGTTCAGCCTCGACCACATGTGGATCTACGGCACAACCGAAGGCCACGGCGTCACCTACGATCCCGAAGGCTTGCTCTCCACCCTGCCCGCGCTCGCCAACGTGCTGTTCGGCATGATCGCGGCGCGGATCGCGCAGCGCGGGACGCCGGCGGCGACATGGGCGCCAGTGCTTGGCTTTGGCGTCGTTCTTATCGTTGCGGGTCTCGCGCTGCATCCGGTCTTCCCGCTCAACAAGCGCATCTGGACGTCGAGTTTCGCGATCTTCTCGTCGGGCGCGACGATGGCGGCGTTCGGTCTGCTCATCGTCGCGGCCCAAGCGCCGCTCGTCGTGAAGGCCGCCTACCCGCTGCGCGTGCTCGGCGGCAACGCTATTCTGGCCTACGTGATTGCCTGGCTGATGGAGGTGGGCGCAGGATTGCCGCTCATTGCCTCGCCCGGCGGGCCGATCGGCGCGCAGAGCTGGACATTCAACCAAGTTCACCGCTTCGTCGCCGACCCGTATCAGTCCTCGCTGGCCTGCGCGCTGCTCGTGGTGGCGTTCATCACGCTGCTGCTGATTCCGCTCAACCGGCGCGGCGTCTATCTCCGCCTCTAGCGCAGATTGCGGGTCAAAGCGTCCGTCCAGTCCGAAGGCGGCGCAGCGCGCGCGGCCGCATAGACGGAAAGATCGGGACGCATGCGCTGGATCATGTCGCGCGTTTCCTGCAGGCCGGCGCTGGCTTCGCTTTCATTGACGATCACACCGGCGACCGGAATGTTCCGGACAGCGAGGCTGTCAAGACCCGTGAGCGCGTGACTCACTGCGCCGAGATACGACCCGGCGACGAACAATACCGGCGCGCCCAGCGCGGCGATCAGGTCGACGAACGTGCGCGTTTGCGTCAGCGGCGACATCACCCCGCCTGCGCCTTCGATCAGCAACACGCCATCCGTCACCTGCATGCGGATGCGGCAAAACTCCAACAGCGCATCGAAATTGATTTCGAGGTCTTCAAGCTTCGCCGCCAAGGGCGGCGCCAGCGGCGCGCGAAAACGCAGCGGCGCGATGCGATTGATCGCTTCCGTGGTGACGGGACGGCCGAGCGCTTGCAGCAATTTCGCTGGATCGCCGCCTTCCGGCGCGGCGTCGTCATGGCCCGTCACAACCGGTTTGAGCGCATCGCACGCCAAACCTCGCTCGCGCCACGCCGAGAGCAGCGCGCAGGCGATGAAAGTCTTGCCGATCTCGGTGCCGGCGCCGGTGACGAAGAAGGCGCTCACATGAGCCCGCGCACGGCCGCCGCGAGACGGTCGACATCGGCGTCGGCATGGCCGGCGGTGAACGCAAATCGAAGACGCGCCGTGCCCTCGGGTACGGTTGGCGGACGGATCGCCACCACGAGGAAGCCTGCCTCCTCCAGCGCCTGCGCGGCGCTCAGCGCGCGCGCCGGCGAGCCAAGCACGAGCGGCACGATCGCGCTCTGCGCCTCCGGCAGGTCGAGCGCGCGTGTGAAGCGCCGCGCCTTCGCAAGGGGGCGTGCGACGAGATCGGGTTCTGCTTCGATGATTTGCAGGGCTTTCAGCGCCGCGGCGGCGCTGGCCGGAGGCAGGGCCGTGGAATAGACGAGCGTGCGCGCACGCGTCTTCACGTAGTCGATGACGGATCGCGAGGCGCACAGGTAGCCTCCGAACGACCCCGCCGCCTTGGACAACGTGCCCATGCGCAGCGGCGCACCGTCATGCGCGGCGACGACGCCGAGCCCGTGCGCATCGTCGGTCATCAGCCACGCATCATGCGCCTCGCAAAGCGCGGCGAGATCCGGCAGCGGCGCGAGATCACCGTCCATCGAGAACACCGTCTCGGTCATCACCAGCGCGTGGCGGTAGCGGCCGCGCTCGTCTTTCAGCAGATCAGCCAGATGCTCCGTGTCATTGTGGTAGAACGGTCGGATATCCGCGCCCGACAGTTTCGCGCCGGTCCACATGCAGGAATGAGACAGTTCGTCGACATAGACGGCGTCGCCGTCCTTAACGAGGCACGGCGCAATTCCGGCGTTGGCGAGATAGCCCGCGCCGAACACGCAGGCCGCCTCGGTCCGCTTCATGCGCGCCAGCTGAGCCTCCAACGCGGCGAACAGCGGATGGTTGCCGGTGACGAGGCGTGAAGCCCCGGCGCCGGCGCCGTGGCGCTCCAGCGCTTCTTGCGCGGCCGCCTTCACCGCCGAGTGGTGCGACAGATTGAGATAATCGTTGCAGGAGAACGAGAGCAGCCGCTTTCCCGCGCGCTCGATCCAAAGCCCGTCCAGGCGCGCGTCTTCCCGCAAGGTGCGTCGCAGCGATTTGGCTTCGAGCGCGGCGAGCTTGCCGGCGGCGAAACGGTCGAGGCTGTCCATGGGCGCCGTTCTAGACAGCCCGCGCGCGCCCGCCTAGCACAAGGCGCATGGATGACGAGGATTTGCGCCCCGACTGGTTTAAAACCGGCGCGCGCCACGTGTGGCGCCCTTACGCGCAAATGCAAACGGCGCCCGCGCCGCTGCCCGTGGTGCGCACCGAGGGGGCGCGGCTGCACCTCGCCGACGGACGCGTGCTTATCGACGGCGTCGCCTCGTGGTGGACGGCGTGCCATGGCTACAATCACCCGCAGATCATCACCGCCATGCACAGGCAGCTCGACGCGATGCCGCACGTGATGCTGGGCGGGCTGGCGCACGAGCAAGCCTACCGGCTGGCGGCGCGGCTGGCGGCCCTGCTGCCCGGCGAGCTCAATCATGTCTTTTTCGCCGAGAGCGGTTCGGTCGCGGTGGAGATCGCCATGAAAATGGCGGTGCAGTTTCACCTCAATCGCGGCGCGCAAGGACGAACCAAGTTCGTGGCGTTCCGCGGCGGCTATCACGGCGACACGTTCGCGGCCATGAGCGTGTGCGATCCCGAAGAAGGCATGCACGCGCTGTTCGCCGGCGCTTTGGCGCCGCAGCACATCGTCGAGCTGCCGCGCGACGCCGCAAGCGAAGCGGCGCTCGATCTGCTGCTGGCGCGGCATGAAGACATCGCCGGCATCGTCGTTGAGCCGCTCGTGCAAGGCGCCGGCGGAATGTTATTCCACGATGGCGACACGTTGCGGCGCCTGCGGCGGCTCGCCGACAAGCACGGCGTTCTGCTGATTTTCGATGAGATCTTCACCGGGTTCGGGCGCACCGGGACGTTGTTCGCCATGCAGCAGGCGGATGTCGTTCCCGACATCGTCACCCTATCGAAGGCGCTCACGGGCGGGGCCGCGCCGCTATCGGCCGCCGTGGCCAGCACGCGCGTGTTCGACGCGTTTCTCGGCGACGATCCGATGCGCGCGCTGATGCATGGCCCCACCTATATGGGCCACGCGCTCGGCTGTGCGGCCGCGAACGCGTCGCTTGATCTGTTTGAACGTGGCGATTGGACGGACGCGGTTTCGCGAATCGCCGCGCAACTCACGGAGGAATTGGCGCCCTGCCGCGGTTTCTCTCGAGTCGCGCAGGTGCGGACAAAGGGCGCGATCGGCGTTGTCGAACTGGACGCCCCGGCGGACGTGGGCGCGCTCACCGCGCGCTTCGTCGAACGCGGCGTCTGGATCAGGCCGTTCGGCCGGATCGTCTATTTGACGCCGGCGTTTGTGATTTCGCCCTCCGAACTGACGCAGCTCACGAGTGCGATAGCCGCCGTGCTCGCGGACTAACAAAAGACAAGCGCGCGCAAGCCGTGATCCGAACGGGCGCCTCGCGCGTATCTCCGACGATGAGCGCATGGGCCTTGATCGACGCTCCGCCGCGGCGCAAACAAATCCCCGACAAAAGGGCGGGAACGCGTCTCGTGCACAGCCGGATCGAGAATTCCGAATCCGATCAGATGGCGGCGATCGCGCGCGGAGACCGTGCGGCTTTCCAACGCCTGTTCCTCATCTATGCGCCGCGCGTGAAGGCCTATTTGATGCGGCTGGGCGCGCCAGGAGCGGCGGCCGAAGAGATGGCGCAGGACGCGCTGTTCTCGGTGTGGCGCCGGGCGGCGTCTTTCGACCCGAAGCGGGCCGGCGTCTCGACCTGGATTTTCGTCATTGCACGCAATTGCTGGATCGACCGGCTGCGGCGCGAAAAACTGGAATTGGCCTACCGATCCGCCAACATCGACGATGAAGCGCGCGAGAGCGAAGCCGAAGACATTGTGCTTCAGGCCGAGCGCGAGGGCCGCGTGCAAGCGGCGATGCGCCACTTGAGCGAGGATCAGCGCGCGGTGGTGCGCCTTTCTTTCTTCGAGGAGAAGACGCACTCGGAAATCGCCGTGGCGCTGTCGCAGCCGCTCGGCACGGTGAAGTCGCGGCTGCGCCTGGCCATGGCCAAGCTGCGCAACCATCTGGAGGGCTTGGCATGAGCCCGAAGCACCATCCTTCCGACGAAACGCTCACCGCGTACGCCGCCGGCGCGCTTGAGCCCGGCTTCGGTCTGGTGGCGGGCGCGCATGTGGAAACTTGCGCGGCGTGCCGCGCCAAGGTCGGCGCATTCGAGGCGGCGTCGGGCGAAGCGCTTGAGCGCCTCGCCCCGGAGGCGATGGCGAGCGACGCCTGGGCGCGCATGGCCGATCGGCTCGATGGGCGCGACGCATTGGCCCCGCTCCGACAATTCACGAGGCCGCTGATCGATCGGCTGCCGCTCAAGCCGCGCAAATGGGTGTCGCCGGGGCTGTGGGTCGCCACGGTCGAAACCCCGCATCACCCCGACAACCGCGTCTACCTGCTGGGCGCCGCCCCGGGCGCGGTGACGGCGCGCCACAGCCACAGCGGCGTCGAATTCTGCACCGTGCTCAAGGGCGCGTTCCGCGACGAATTCGGCGCATTCGGCGCGGGCGATTTCGCCCAAGCCGACGCCGGCGACGAGCATCAGCCCAAGGTGGAGGGCCGCGAGGAATGCATCTGCCTCTTCGCGACGGAGGGCCGGCTCAAGGCGGCGACGGCGATCGGACGGCTGGCGTTTCGCTACGCGGATGTTTGAGCGCCTTCGGAGCACGCCGCGTTAACCTTGTTCGTAAGCGCGACGCGCCTTTTCCAGCTTGGCTTCCAATTGCTTTTGCGTCCGCGCCAGTTCGGCGTCCTCGGCGGCGAGTTCGTCCTCGAACAAGCGCCGGCGGCGCTCCATGTCGGCGCGCCTGCGCTTGGCTTCGCGTTCGTGCTGGCGCAGCGCCAATTCCGCCGCGTCGAGCCTGGTGCGATCGCGCTTCGGCTTGGGCGGCGTCGGCGGCGGTAGTTTTGGCGCCGTCTTCCGGCGCGCATCGAGCGAGACGATATTGCCGCCGACGGGAATCTTGATGTTCGCCGGCCCCGGCGCGGCGACCGGCACGCCCGGGTTTTTCATCGCCAACGTGATCGAGGCCGGGTCGTTGGTCTCCTTGGCGGCGCCCGAGGCGAACAAATTCTCCCGCACGTCCCATGCCTTAAGCGCCTGCTTTTGGTTCGGCGCAGCAACCACCCAATCCTTAATGCCGATCCGCGTGACGTACACTTTCAGGCGGCTGGGCTTTTTTTGCGCCATGACTGTAATTCCTAACCCCTCTCAGGTAATGTGAGCCCGCCGGGCATGGCCGCAACGATTTCGCTCTCGAAACGTTGTGAAGCAAAAACAAGGGTGTCTCAATGGCCGCTCGTCCCTCCTGGCAGGGCCATCTCAAGCTGTCGCTCGTGACGTGCCCGGTGGCGCTCTACAACGCCATCTCGCCGCGCGGCGACGTGCATTTCAATCTCATCAATCCGAACACCGGCAACCGCATCCGCATGATCACGGTCGACGCGGGCACAGAGGAGCCGGTCGAACGCAAGTCGCTGGTGAAGGGCTACGAGATCGCCAAAGGCGAATACGTCACGGTCACCCAGGAGGAGATCGACAGCGTCAAACTTGAGAGCACCAAGACCATCGACATCGAAAGTTTCGTCCCCGCCGAGGACATCGATCGCCTCTACTGGGACAATCCCTATTATCTCGTGCCCGACGGCAAGATGGCGGCGGAGCCTTATGCGGTGATCCGCACGGCGATGGAGCGCTCCGGCCAGATCGCGTTGGGCCGCCTCGTCATGTCGCAGCGCGAGCGTCTGGTGGCGCTCGAACCGCGCGACGACGGCATCGTGGCGACCATGCTGCGCACGCGCGATGAGGTTCGCGCCGCGAGCCAGTTCTTCGACGACATTCCCAACGTGAAGCCCGATGCGGACATGATCGCCATCGCCGAGAAGATCATCGCCCAGAAAGAGACCGAGTTCGATCCGGAAGACTTCCAGGACCGCTACGAGGATGCGCTGCGCGAGCTGATCGAGAAGAAGCAGAAGGGCCACCGCATTGTCCGCCCGGAAGAGCCGAAAGACACGAATGTGGTCGATCTGATGGCCGCGTTGCAGGCGAGCCTGAAGGATTCCGGCGCGCCGGCGCGTTCGCGCGGCGCATCAGGAGGGCGTTCGCGCCGCCCGGCCGCGGCCGCCAGCGCCAAGCGCGCCCCGAAGAAGCGCGCCAAGAGGTAGAATTTGGCGCGCGCATCCAAGAGCGCCGCGAGCACGAAGCTCAAAACCTATCGCGCCAAGCGCGATTTCAGCAAAACCGCTGAGCCGAGCGGCGAACGCGCGGTCGCTCGGTCAAAACAATTGCGGTTCGTGATCCAGAAGCACGCGGCGACGCGCCTGCACTACGATTTCAGGCTCGAATACGAAGGCGTGTTCTGGTCGTGGGCGGTGACCAAGGGCCCGTCGCTCGACCCGCTGGAAAAGCGGCTCGCCGTGCAAACCGAAGACCATCCGCTCGACTATGGCGACTTCGAGGGCACGATTCCCAAAGGCGAGTACGGCGGCGGCACGGTGATGCTGTGGGACCGCGGCTTCTGGGCGCCCGAACCCGGATACGATCCCGAAAAAGGCATGAAGAAAGGGGAGATCAAGTTCGTGCTCGCCGGGCAGAAGCTGAAGGGCGGCTACGTGCTCGTGCGCCTGAAACGCCGCGAAGGCGAGAAGCGCGACAACTGGCTGCTGATCAAGCACCGCGACGAATATGCGCGCGAAGGCGACGGCGAAGGAATCCTGGAGCTCGACAAATCGGTCGCGTCCGGCCGTTCGCTGGATCAGATCGCCGCGGGCAAAGGCAAGAAACCGTCGCCATTCATGTTCGCGAAGAATTTCGACGCCGACGCCGTATGGCATTCGAAGCCCAAGGCCAACGCGAAGCAATTCCCGTCGGCGAAGAAAGCCGAGCCGGCGCGCGGCAAGGCGATCAAGACCCTGCCCGATTTTATCGCCCCGCAACTCGCATACTCCGCCGACAAGCCGCCGTCGGGCGACCAATGGGCGCACGAAATCAAGTTCGACGGTTACCGCATGCAGATGCGCGTCGAAGGCGGCGAGGCAAAGCTGCTGACGCGCAAAGGTCTCGACTGGACGGACAAGTTCGCCGCCATCGCGGCGGCCGGCTCGAAGCTTCCCGACTGCATCCTCGACGGCGAGCTTTGCGCCGTGGATTCCACCGGCGCGCCGCATTTTCCGACGCTGCAGAACGCAATCTCGGCCGGGAAAACGGAAAGCCTTCTCTACTTTGCTTTTGATCTTTTGTGCATTGGCGACGAAGACCTGCGCCCCTTGCCGCTCTCGCAGCGCAAAGCGCGGCTGAAGACGCTGCTGCACGGCGCGCCTTCGTCGCTACGCTATGTCGAGCATTTCATTTCCCATGGCGAGGCGGTGCTCGACGCCGCGCGCAAGATGAACCTTGAGGGGATTATCTCCAAGCGGCTCGATCGCCCCTATCGCGAGGGCCGGCGCGACGACTGGGTGAAGATCAAGACGCGTCCGGCGCGGGAAGTCGTCATCGGCGCGTGGACACAGGAGGGGGAACGCTTCCGATCATTGCTCATGGGCGAGTTTCGCGGACGCGATTTCGTCTATCTGGGCCGCGTCGGCTCGGGCTTCACGCAGGCCAGCGCGGCCGCTCTGCACGCCAAGTTGAAGACGCTGGAGCAGGATCGCTCCCCATTTTCCGGGCCGAACGCGCCGCCGCGCGAGCGCGGCGTGCACTGGGCCAAGCCGGAACTTGTCGCCGAGATCGAAATTGGCGGCTGGAGCGATATCGGCATTGCCCGGCAGGCCGCGTTCAAAGGTCTGCGCGAAGACAAGCCGGCGCGAGAAGTGACACCGGAGGCGACCATGCCCACCAAACATTCGGCGGCCTCGGCCAAGAAGGCGTCGCCGGCGATCATCAAATCGAAGTCCAAGGATCCGCAAATCCTCGGCGTCACCATCTCCCACGCCGACAAATTGCTTTGGCCGGACGAAGGCGTGAGCAAGCGCGATCTCGCGGAATATTACGAAAGCGTCGGCGAATGGATGCTGACGCATCTCAAGGGCCGCCCCTGCTCCATCATTCGCGCGCCGGACGGCGTCAAGGCGGAACTCTTCTTCCAGCGGCACGCCATGCTGGGTCAGTCCAAGCTCATCACCCAGGTCAAGACGCCCGGCGAAAAGAAGCCCTACATCCAGTTCGACAGCGTCGAGGCCATTGTGGCGGCGGCGCAGATCGGGGGTGTCGAGCTGCATCCCTGGAATTGCCAACCAAACGCGCCGGAGGTTCCCGGGCGCCTCGTGTTCGACCTCGATCCCGCCCCGGACGTCCCGTTCACGCGTGTGATCGAGGCGGCCAAGGAATTTCGCGAGCGTCTGGAGGCGATTGGCCTCGTCAGTTTCTGCAAGACGACCGGCGGCAAGGGACTCCATGTCGTCACGCCGTTCAAGCGCGCGCCGGAGCTCCGCTGGCCGGAGGCCAAGGGCTTTGCTCAGGAAGTGTGCCGACAGATGGCGGCGGATTCGCCGGAACTCTACCTGATCAACATGTCCAAGGCGCAGCGCGGCGGAAAAATCTTCCTCGACTATCTGCGCAACGACAAAATCGCCACCGCCGTCGCGCCGCTTTCACCGCGCGCCCGCAAAGGCGCGCCGGTGTCGATGCCGCTGACGTGGGCGCAGGTGAAAGCCGGACTCGATCCCGCGAAATTCAACGTCCGCACCGTGCCCGCGCTGATGAAAAAATCGAAGGCGTGGGAGGAGTATTGCGACAGCGAGCGCGCCTTCCATCCCGCCGCGAAGAAGCTGCTCGGCAAACGCGGACGCTAGATGCACGAACGCCGCCCGGTTTCCCGGGCGGCGCGCGCAGCTGAGCGACCGACGTTTTAGTGGCTCAACAGGATCGAGGCGATGATGCCAGTGGCGATCCCGACCAGGAGATAGTTGCCGCGGTCGTCACGGACATAGTGGTAGCCGCGCGGCGGGGCGCGCAGATGTTCCCGGTGATAATCGACCACGACGTAGTGCGTCCGGTAGTAGGACGGCAGACGGTCGCCGCGGCGCCACGCTTGATAGCCGGGACGGAAGTCTCGGCGGTTTTGCACGTTCGCCGGAGGCGGGCCGTAATGCCATTGATTGCCGGTGTAGTAGCCGTTGTTGTTGCGGCCATCCCAGCGATTGTTGTCGTGGCGGTCATTGCCGCGATTGTCGTGTCGGCCCGGGGGATCGGCGAACGCCGGCGCGGCGGCCAGCGGCCCAACAAACGAGGCGACAGCCAGAGCGGCGATTGCAAAGCGTTTCATCACAGGCACTCCTTCAAGTTCGGTGAACGCTTGCGCGACTGCAAAGTTCATCGTGACAAGGAGTTTCTGATCTTGCGGCTGAACTCGTTCTGAATGCGTTTTTCGCAATCAATGCGCAGTGTTGTCAAAGCTTGTCTTGACGGTTTCTTGGCGCCGACTGACGCAAAAATCTTCGCCGCGTCAGCCGCGCAAGGCGCGCACCCAATTCGCCGCGGCGCCGGCGTCGTTCAGCACAGCTTGCGCGGCGTTGTGCCCGGGCGCGCCGGTGACGCCGCCGCCGGGATGGGTTCCCGAACCGCATTGGTAAAGACCTTTCACTGGCGTGCGATAGTCGGCGTGGCCGAGCACGGGACGCGCCGAGAACAGCTGATCGAGGGAGAGCGCGCCGTGCATGATGTCGCCGCCGATCAGGCCGAACGTGCGTTCAAGGTCCAGAGGCGAGAGCACCTGCCGGCCCAGCACGGACGCCTTGAAACCCGGCGCAAAGGCGTCGACGGTCGCGATCATCAGATCGGCGACCTCGTCTCGGTGCGCGTCCCACGAGGCGCCGTTGGGCAAGACCGGCGCGACCTGCTGGCAGAAGAGGCTCGCGACGTGCAGCCCGGGCGGCGCGAGCGTGCCGTCGACGACGGAGGGAATCAGCATCTCGACGATCGGCGCGCGCGACCAGCCGTATTGCCGCGCGTCACTGAACGCGCGGTCCATGTAAGCAAGGCTGGGCGCCATGATGATGCCGGCAGTGAGGTGGTCGCCCGGCCCGGGTTTGCACGTGAAGCGCGGCAGTTCTGAGAGCGCCACGTTCATGCGCAGCGTGCCGGAGCCGCAGCGATAGCGCGCGATGCGCTCCTTGAAATCGAGCGGAAGAAGCCCCGGATCGATCAATCGCTCGAACAGGAGCTTGGGATTGAGGTTTGACACAACAGCGCGCGCACGCACGACGGCGCCGCTCTCCGTCACGGCGCCGACGGCCGAGCCGCGCTCAACCAACACCTCCTTGACGGCGTCGCCGACGCGGATCTCGACGCCGCGTTCACAGCAACAGGCCGCCATGGCCTGAGTGATCGCGCCCATGCCGCCGATGGCGTGACCCCATTGTCCGCGCTTGCCGTTCACCTCGCCGAAAACGTGATGCAGAAGCACATAGGCCGATCCCGGCGTGTAAGGGCTGGCATAATTGCCCACGACACTGTCGAATCCGAGCACGGCCTTGAGCGGCTCGCCCTCAAACCAATGATCGAGCCAATCGCCGGCGGATTTCGCGAAGATGTCGACAAGATCGCGCTTGCCGACGAGATCGAGCTTGTTCAGGCGTCCGCCGACATCGAGCCCTGACAACAATTCGGCGAACGCCGCGCGCCAGCCGCGCTCGACCAGATTGGGCGGCGCCTTTAACGCCAGGTCGCGCAGGATGCCGGCGATGGCCTCGAGGCGCTCTTCGTAGAGCGGCAAGCGCTCCGCGTCGCGATTGGAGAAACGCGCGACCTCGCTCAGAGTGAGGCCGGGTCCGGTGGCGAAACTGTCGCCGTTCGGAAGCGGCAGAAAATTCGACACCTTGCGCTCGACGATCTTGAGCCCGTGGCGATGCAGCTCCAGATCGCGGATCACTTTCGGCTGCAGCAGCGACACGGTGTACGAAGCCACCGAATTTCGGAAGCCGGGATGAAACTCTTCCGTCACCGCCGCGCCGCCGACGACGCCGCGCCGCTCCAGCATGACGACCTTCAGCCCAGCGGCCGCCAGATAGGCGGCGCAGACGAGGCCGTTGTGGCCTGCGCCGATGATCAGAACGTCGGTATCCATGCCCACTCGCTTTCTCGCGCACCTAGAGGAGCGGCCGCGCTCCGCGTCAAGCGGACACGCAGGCACGGCCGCTTCCGATTTGCCAAAGGGCGCCCGCGAGGCTTAGCTGGCGACAAATAGAAATAGAAACGGGGCGGAAGCTTGAGGGGCGTGCTTATTCTTGCGCTGACGGCGTTGGCCTTGTCGGCTTGCGGACCGCAACATCAGCGCGAATACCGCGGCTGGGGCGCCTACGGCGGCGGTCCCGAGCACATCCAATATTCTTCGCTCGACCAGATCAACGCGGGCAATGTGCGCGGGCTGGGAGTGGCCTGGACGTACGACACCGGCGAGGATCCCAACGCCGGCACCATGCATTCGACGCCCCTGCTCGCGGACGGCGTTCTCTATGTCGCGGGGCCGACCGGGGCGGTCCACGCGCTCAATCCTGCGAACGGCCAGCGCCTTTGGCGCACCGAGACGAGCACGGAAAACAGCGGCAATTCGTATTGGCGCGGGGCGCCGCGCGGCCTCATGTATTGGCGCGCCAGCGATGCATCCGGGGCGCGGCGCATCTTCACGCTGACGGGCCGATACATCGTCGCGATCGACGCGGCGACGGGAGCGATCGACACGCGCTTCGGCCACGAAGGCCGCGTGGACCTGCACGAGAACCTTGGCCGCGACCCGGCGTCGATGGACGCGGAAATGAGTTCGCCTGGCGTCATCTTCAAAGACCTTCTGATCATCGGCAGCCGGGTCGGCGAACAGATGCCGACAGCGCCCGGCCACATCCGCGCTTATGACGTGCGCACCGGCGCCCTACGCTGGATTTTCCATACGATCCCCTATCCCGGCGAAGCCGGCTACGAAACCTGGCCGCGCGATGCGTGGACCTATGCCGGCGGCGCCAATTCGTGGTCGGGCATGTCGCTCGACGAGCAACGCGGCATCGTGTTCCTGGCTACGGGATCGGCCGCTTCGGATTTTTACGGCGCCGATCGGCCGGGCGACAATCTCTACGCCAATTGCGTGCTGGCGCTAAACGCCGAAACAGGCGCGCTCGTTTGGCGCCAGCAACTCGTACGCCACGATCTCTGGGACCGCGACGCGCCGGCGCCGCCGATCCTCGCCACGCTTCGCCACGAGGGTCGGCGCGTCGACGCCGTGATCCAAACCACCAAATCCGGCCACGTGTGGGTCTTCAACCGCGACACCGGCGCGTCTCTGTTTCCCATCGAGGAGGTCGCCGCGCCGCCATCCATGATCCCGGGGGAACACGCCGCGCCGACGCAGCGCGTTCCGACGCGCCCCCTCCCGTTTATGCGCCAGACTTTTACCGCCGACGATCTCACCGACCGCACGCCGGCGGCGCACGCGGCGGCGGTCGCCGCTTTCAGCCAGCTTGAACCGCATGGCGCCTGGGCGCCGCCCAGCCTGCGCGGGCGCATCATGTGGCCGGGATTCGATGGCGGCGCGGAATGGGGCGGCGGCGCGTTCGATCCGGCGACGGGCGTGCTCTACGTCAACGCCAACGAAGTGCCCTGGATTCTGCGCTTGGTCGAGAACAGAGGGCGCGGCGAATTGCGCCGGGCGTCGGATGTCTATCGCGCTTATTGCGCGTCTTGCCATGGCGGAGATCGCGGCGGCTCGGGCGAGTTTCCTTCGCTCATCGGCGTGGGCGAGCGACGCACGCGTGCGGAGATCGTCGGCCAAATCTCGGGCGGCGGCGGGCGCATGCCCGCCTTCGCCTCCGCCCTGCGAAGCGATGTCATCACCGCGCTCGCGGACTATTTGGCCAGCGGCCGCAACGGCGCCATCCGCGCCGCGTCGATTCCGCCGCAGCCTTACGACACGCGCTTCCGCAACGATGGATATCCGAAATTCCTCGATCCGGACGGCTATCCCGCTTCGAAGCCGCCTTGGGGCACGCTGACAGCGATCAATCTCAACACGGGCGAACAGGTGTGGCGCCGGCCGCTCGGTCAATACCCCGAACTCGTGGCGCAAGGGTTGGCCGACACCGGCAGCGAAAACTATGGCGGTCCAGTCGTCACCGCAGGCGGGCTCGTGTTCATCGCAGCGACGTTGCACGACCGGAAGATTCGCGCCTTCGACAAGGCCACCGGCGAACTGCTCTGGGAGCACGAACTGCCCGCCGCCGGGGTTGCGACGCCCGCGGTGTACGAGGCCGAGGGGCGCGAATTTGTCGTGATCGCCGCGGGCGGCCCGCGTGCGCAGGGCATGCGGCGGGGCGCGACCTACATCGCCTTTGCGCTGCCCCTGCGGTAGCGGGCTGGCCCGGACTCGCCCGCCTCTCTATGCTGCTCGCAACATCTGGAGTCTCGCATGCCCGGCCTTTACTTCGACGAATTGCATGTCGGCCAGGTGTTCAAACACCCGATCAGCCGCACGATCACGGAGGCGGACAACGTCTTCTTCTCGGCGCTGACGCACAATTCGGCGCTGCTGCATCTCGACGAGGAATATTGCAAGGCGCACACCGAGTTCGGCCAGCGCATCGTCAACAGCGCCTTCACGCTCGGACTGATGGTTGGCGTCTCGGTCGGCGACACGACCCTCGGCACGGCCGTCGCCAATCTTGGTTGGGACGAAGTGCGCTTTCCGAAACCGGTCTTCCACGGCGACACGCTGCGCATCGAGACCGAGGTTTTGGAACTGCGCGAGAGCAAATCGCGCCCGGATCAGGGCATCGTCGTCTATATGCATCGCGCCTACAATCAGCGCGGCGAATTGGTGGCGCATTGCAAGCGCACCGGCCTTCAGCTGAAAAAGCCCGCGCCATGATGCTCCGCTCGTTCCTATTCATCCCCGGCGACAGCGAGAAGAAGCTCGCGAAAGGCGATGCGAGCGGCGCGGACGCGCTGATCCTCGATCTCGAAGATTCCGTCGCTCCAGCGCGTAAGCAGGCCGCGCGCGAGATGACCGCCGCATACTTGCAGGCGCGCCCGCGGAACCGGCGATCAATGCAGCTTTGGGTGCGCGTCAATGCGCTTGAGACGGAGGCGGCGCTCGCGGATCTTGCGGCCGTCGGCGCAGGCGCGGATGGCGTGGTGCTTCCCAAAGCGCGCGGCCCGGAAGACGTCGCGCAGCTCGGCCGGCGGCTCGACGAAGCGGAAGCCGATGCCGGTCTTGCGCGCCAGACGATCAAGATTCTGCCCGTCGCGACGGAGACGCCCGCCGCCGTGTTCCGTCTTGGCGACTATGCGCAGGCCAAGCTGGAGCGCTTGTACGGGTTGACGTGGGGCGCGGAGGATCTGAGCGCGGCGCTCGGCGCCAGCACCAACATCGATGCGAACGCGGGCGGGTGGGCGTTCACCTATCGCCTCGCCCGTTCGCTCACGCTGCTGGCGGCGCACGCCGCCGGCGTCGCGGCGATCGAAACGCTGCATGCGGATTTCCAGGACGAAGCGGGCCTGCGCGCCTCAAGCGGCGCAGCGCGCGCGGAAGGTTTCAGCGGCCGACTTGCGATCCATCCGGCGCAAGTCGCCGTGATCAACGAGTGCTTTACGCCCTCGGCTAGTGAAGTCGCGCAAGCCGAGCGCATAGCCGCGGCCTTCGCCGCGGCGCCCGAGGCCGGCGTCGTCGCGCTCGACGGTAGGATGCTGGACCGGCCCCACCTTAGCCGCGCCCAACACATCCTGGCGCTCGCCGCGGCGCACCGGCCCAAGCCAACCTAAGTCAGAGACTGTCTTAAAGTTAATTCAGCCTGATGCTGGCGGAGACGGAGGACTTTTGCGAGCGTTGATTTTCAAGGCCGATATGGAAATTCGGCCAAATCGACCATGACTTAAACCTCTACTCCCCCAGCACGTCAAACCAGCGCTCGATTTTCCGCCGCCAATAGCGACGCCGCGCGGCGGCGCAAAT
>DASZQK010000006.1:0-80429 GCA_035549695.1 Caulobacterales bacterium
TCATCACCCACAATCCGGTGACGATGTCGCGCATGGACCGGCTTTACGGCGTCACCATGCCGGAGCAAGGCGTCAGCCAACTTGTCAGCGTCGATCTCGGACGCGCACAACAACTCGCGGCGGCGGAGTGATGGCAAACCAGAATAAACGCGATCTCATCCGCGCCTACAAAGAGCGCAAACCGCGCCGCGGCGTATTCGCCGTGCGCTGCGCGCCGACCGGCGAGGTGTGGGTTTCGTCTTCACCCAATCTGGACAGCCAGCAAAACAGCACCTGGTTCGGCCTCAACAGCGGCGGGCATCCCAACAAGGAATTGCAAGCCGCGTGGAAAGCCCACGGCCAAGCCGCGTTCAGCTACGAAATCCTGGAAGAACTCGCCGAAGACGATGTGAGCGCCTACGCCGTCAAAGCCGACCTGAAATCATTGGCAGAAAGCTGGCGCGAACAACTCGGCGCGCGCGCGGTGACCGGCTAAGCGGCGCATTTCCACTTTTCGTCGAGGAGCAGACCTTCAAGAGCACCTCAGCGCGACCTTGTCCTTCTCCCCTTGTGGGAGAAGGTGGCGCGAAGCGCCGGATGAGGGGTGACCGCGCGACGCTTCCAGGTTCGCGCGCCACCCCCCACCCACCTCTCATCGCACGCACCTGGGCTTCGGCCCGCCCGCGTCCCCGGCCCTCCGCCTCGGAGCGCCCCGAAACACACGGCCAAACACCCCGGTCCGGCGCCGTCCGGCGGGCGCGGCCCGCCCATGCGGAATCGCACCCCTTTTGCCGCATTTCCCTTTCTTGACCTGGCAAACGACCCCCTCTAGGTTCCGCGCGCGCTGACGAGGGGCTCGCGGGTGACGCGCGCCCCTCGTTGGCGTATCGACCGTTCGATGGCAGATCACAAACCGCCGCCGGAGGACGCTCTCGATGATCTGCGGAGGCGCGTCGACGCCGCCCGCGGCGAGAGCGGCTCGACTTCCCCCACCCCCGACAGCCCGGCTTCGCTGGCGCTTCGGTTTGGGGGCGAGTTTGGCGCTGCGATTTTGGTCGGCGCGTTGCTCGGCTTCGGGATCGACCATTTCGCCCATACCACGCCGGTGGGGCTGCTGGTCGGGCTGACGCTGGGTTTCGCGGCGGGCGTCACGAACGTGGTGCGGGTGGCGCAGGCGTACAATCGCGCCAACCCCCCGGACCCGAACGCGCGGTCGATCCCGGACGACGAAAATTAAGTTCAAGGGCCAGCGTGTCGAACGACCCGATCCACCAATTCCATCTGAACAACATCGTCCAAGGCGTGCCGTTGCATATCGGCCAGTTCGACGTGTCGTTCAACGATGCGAGCCTGTTCATGCTGGCGGGTTCGGCCGTCGCGGCCGGCTTCATGGCTTGGGCGATGCGTCCCGCGGCGCTGATCCCCGGGCGCGCGCAGGTCGTCGCCGAGAGCGCCTACGGTTTTGTGCGCGGCATGCTGAAAGACGCCGCCGGGGATGAAGGCGTGAAACGCTTCTTCCCGCTCGTGTTCACGCTCTTCATGTTCATTTTCGTCGTCAACCTGCTCGGCATGTATCCCTACGCGTTCGCACCCACGAGTCAGATCGTGGTGACGGCAAGCATGGCGATCATCGTGTTCTCGACCGTGATCGTGATCGGCATCGCCAAGAACGGGCTGAAGTTCTTCAAGATTTTCGTGCCATCGGGCGTGCCCTGGTACATTTTGTGGTTCGTCGTGCTGATCGAGATCATCTCGTTCTTTTCGCGCCCCCTGAGCCACGCCATTCGTCTTTGGGCCAACATCTTCGCAGGCCACTTGCTGCTGAAGGTGCTGGCGGGCTTCGTGCCGATGATGATCGGGGTCGGCGGCGCGGTCGCGTTCGGCTCGGTCATCCCGCTCGGCATGACGGTGGCGATCTATGCGCTCGAATTTCTGGTCGCGTTCCTGCAGGCGTATGTCTTCGCCATGCTCACCTGCATCTACCTGAACGACGCCCTTCACCCCGGCCACTAAGGTCAAAACGCAAATGGAGAACTTCGTCATGGACGCTGATGCGGCGAAATTGATTGGCGCGGGCCTCGCCTGTTTCGGGATGGGCGGCGCCGGCGTGGGCGTGGGAATCATTTTCGGCAACTTCCTGCAGGGCGCGCTGCGCAACCCGACTGAAGCCCCCAAGCAATTCGGCAACCTGATCTTCGGCTTCGCCGTGACCGAAGCCTTGGGCATTTTCTCGCTCGCCATCGCGCTCATCCTGCTTTACGCGAGCTAAGGAGCTGAGGATGGCCGCAGAGGCGGTTGATACGGCGGCGCATGGAGCGGAAGGGGCTGCGTTCCCCCCCTTCGACCTGACGCTCTACCCGAGCCAGATCTTCTGGTTCGCGGTCAGCTTCGGCTTGCTCTATTTCGTCATGGCGCGGTTCGTTCTGCCCAAGGTGAGCGGCGTCGTCGAAACCCGCGAGGTCACCGTAAAGGGCGACCTCGACGCCGCCGCCGTCAACAGCGCGGAAGCCGACAAAACCCGCGCCGCCTCCGACGAAGCCATCGCCAAGGCGCGCGCCGAAGGCCGCGCCACGGTCGAGCGGCGCCGCGCCGAGGTGCAGGCCGAACTCAACGCCGAGCAGGAAAAGGCGGACAAGGCGATCGCGGACCGCATCGCCGCCGCTGAAGCTCGCATCGGCGCTGCGCGCGCCAAAGCGCTCGCCGAAGTCGATGGACTCGCCAACGAATTGGCGGCCTCCATCGTCGCCAAAATCGCACCCGACACCGGCGCCAAGCGCCGCAGCGCCTGAGGGAGGCCGAGAATGTTCGAGTTCGACGCCACCTCAAGCGCGCTGATCGCCTTCCTGCTGTTTTTCGGCGTACTCATTTATTTCAAAGTGCCGGGCATGATCCTGAAGGCGCTTGACGATCGCTCGCAGGCGATCGGCAAGGAGCTGCACGAAGCCCGCAAGCTGCGCGAGCAAGCCGAAGCGCTGCTTGCGGACTACAAGGCCAAGCGCGCCCAGGCCGACGCCGAAGCCAAGGCCATTGTCGAGCACGCCAAGGAACAAGCCGCCGCGCTCACGGAGGAAATCCGCGAGCAGATGTCGGCGAACATGGCCCGCCGCCAACGCCAGGCCGAAGACCGCATCGCGCAGGCCGAAGCCAAAGCTGAAAGCGATGTGCGCGCCGCAGCCGCCGAGGCCGCGCTCGCCGCCGCCGAGCGCATGCTGCGCGAAGGGCTCGACGCCAAGGCGCAAGGCGAACTGGTCACCCAAGGCGTCGCCGACCTGCAGCGGAAATTCGGCTAACGCGACCTCACCCGCACCGAGCCTAATTTGTCGCGGCGGGGCGAGAGATTTTCGCTATCTGGTATTCAACGCGCCCGGGCGGCCAAGCATAAGCGACGCCCGTTAGCTCGACATCAGCGCCGACAGGAACCACCAACCCACGACGGACTGGCACACCGACGATTTGGCCAGAATCCAAACGAACATGTAGATAGACAGCGTCGCCGGTTTCGGATTCCGCGACCGCGCCGCCGACGATCCTCCCATGTTGGAGGCCAATTGAGTGGCTATGCGACGACGCTGAATAGATCGCGATAACGAAAACGCACACAAGCGACGCCGCGATCCACCAGACCCCACGCACGTCCGCGGTAAAATTGCGCCATCGAAGGTCGGCAATCGCCCGGTCGATGCGAGGTCGATCGGACTGCATCGATGCCGACGCCTACTCCGCCGCCTTTTTCGCCGCGTCGCGTTCCTCCGGCCGCCAGCGCAGCTTGGGCTGACGCGCGGCGCGCGTGTCGTCCAAGCGGCGCATTGGCGCGAGTTTCGGTGCGGCTTTGAAGAAGGCCGCATCGCCGGCCTTCACGCGCTCGGCCAATGCGATCATCACATCGGCGAAGCGATCGAGTTCGCGCTTGGGCTCGGTTTCCGTCGGCTCGATCAGCATCGCCCCATGCACGACGAGCGGGAAGTAGGTCGTGAACGGGTGATAGCCCTCGTCGATCAGGGCCTTGGCCATATCGATGGTCTCGACGCCCTGCGGCTTGATCGAGCTATCGTCGAGCAGCACCTCATGCATGCACGGGCCATTGCCGAACGGCGCGTTGAAATGCGGCTTCAGGCGCGCCAGCAGATAGTTCGCGTTCAACACCGCGTCCTCGGCCACTTGGCGAAGGCCATCGCTGCCATGGCTCATCATGTAGGCGAGCGCGCGCGTGAACATGCCCATCTGGCCATGGAACGCGCACATACGCCCAAACGCCTGTCCGTCATCCTCGACATGCTCGACGAGCGCACGCGTTCCGTCCGCGCGCTTGACGATATGCGGCACCGGCGCGAATGGCGCGAGTGCGGCGGAAAGCACGGTCGGCCCCGCGCCCGGCCCACCGCCGCCGTGCGGCGTGGAAAACGTCTTGTGCAGATTGATGTGCATGGCGTCGACACCGAGATCGCCCGGCCGCACGCGCCCGACAATCGCGTTGTAGTTAGCGCCGTCGCAATAGAAATAGCCGCCGGCGGTATGGATGAGATCGGCGATCTCGCGCACGTCGCGCTCGAACAGCCCGCACGTATTGGGATTGGTGAGCATCACCGCCGCCACGTCGGGCCCGAGCTTCGCCTTGAACGCCGTGATGTCGACGCGCCCATCCTCCGTGCCCGGCACTTCATCGACGGTGAAGCCTGCCGCGGCCGCCGTCGCCGGATTGGTCCCGTGCGCCGATGAAGGCACCAGCACGCGCGTGCGCTTATCGCCTTCGCCGCGCGCTTCGAGCGCCGCCTTGATCGCCAGCATGCCGCAGAACTCGCCGTGCGCGCCCGCTTTCGGCGACAGCGCCACCGCCGGCATGCCCGTGAGCTCGAGCAGCCAATGCGCCAGCTCATCCATCAGTTCGAGCGCGCCTTGGATCGTCGACATCGGCTGCAGCGGATGGAGATCCGCGAACCCTTCCATACGCGCCACGCGCTCGTTCAAGCGCGGATTGTGCTTCATCGTGCATGAACCGAGCGGGAAAAGACCGAGATCGATCGCGTAATTCTTCTGAGAGAGCCGCACGAAGTGCCGCATCGTCTCGGGCTCGCTCATGCCCGGCAAGCCAAGCGCGGTCTTCCGCTTCAATCCGCCAAGCCGATCCTTCACGCCTTTCGGCGCCGGAAGATCGACGCCCGTCGTTTCGACATGGCCCGCTTCAAACGTCAGCGGCTCAGCCTGCATCAGCCCGCGATTGCCGGAGGTGGTTTCAGTGATCATTGTTCCAGCACCTTCAATGGCCGTATTCCAAGCCACTCGGTTAGTTCCGCATAGTTCGTTACCTTCGCGTCGACCTCACCCACGTCGCCACGCTCGAAATCTTCGCTCACGAAGATGTCCGTTCCGACGTTTTGCATCGCAAGTTTAAGCGCCTGCCAGGAATCCACGCCCATTGCGTAACCCTGGCGGTGATATCCCGGCCACTCGATCGTGTAGTCGCAGCGCCAATGGGATTGATCTAGGTGCGGCGCATGCAGTTGAATCCGCGCAGCATCGGCCCTTCCACCAACGGCAAATATGCGTTCGGCGACAACACTCATCAAAGCACCGCCTTCAGCGCCGCGACATAGCCCGCGATGTCGTCATCCGTATTCATTTCCGTCGCGCATGCGATCAGCACATCGTCCATGCTCGCGTGAGCATTGAGCCGACTCACGGCGACGCCTGCGATCACACCCTTGGCGGCCAGCGCATCGACCACGCCCTGCGCGGGCTTCGGCAGCTTCACGGCGATCTCGTTGAAGAAGCGTTTGGTCAACACCTCGACGCCTTTCACGCCCGCGAGCGCATCGGCGAGCGCAATCGCCTTTTCGTGATTGAGTTCAGCAAGGCGCGTGAGGCCCGCCTCCCCGAGCAGCGTCATATGGATCGTGAAAGCGAGCTGGCAGAGGCCGGAGTTCGTGCAGATGTTGCTCGTCGCCTTTTCGCGGCGGATGTGCTGCTCGCGCGTCGACAGCGTCAGCACAAAGCCGCGCTTGCCGTCGGCATCCACGGTTTCGCCCGCAACACGCCCCGGCATCTGGCGGACGAATTTCTCGCGCGTCGCAAAGAGGCCCACATACGGTCCGCCGAAGTTCAGCGAATTGCCGATCGATTGCCCTTCGCCGCAGACGATATCGGCGCCCATCGCGCCCGGCGGCTCGATCAGCCCAAGCGACACTGCCTCGGTGAAGTTCGCCACCAAGAGCGCGCCCTTGGCGTGCGCGGCGTCGGCGATCTTCGTCAGATCCGTCACCGTGCCGAACACGTTGGGCGATTGCACGATCACGCACGCGGTGGCGTCATCCAGCGCATCGATCACCGCCGCTTCGCCATCCACCGCCGCCGGCAGCGCGACGATCTCCAAGCCCAGCGCTTCGCACGCCGTGCGCGCCGTATCGAGATAGTGCGGATGGACGCCGCCGGAAAACACGATGCGCGTGCGTTTCGTCACGCGCGCCGCCATCATCGCCGCTTCCGCGCAGGCGGTGGAGCCGTCGTACATCGAGGCGTTCGCCACCTCCATCCCGGTCAGCATCGCCACTTGCGTCTGGAATTCGTAAAGCGCCTGCAGCGTGCCCTGCGCGATTTCCGGCTGGTAGGGCGTGTACGCCGTCAGAAATTCGCTGCGCTGAATGAGATGATCCACGCTCGCCGGCACGTGATGGCGATAGGCGCCCGCGCCCAGGAAGAACGCCGTGCGCCCCGCCGGTGTGTTCCTCTCAGCGAGGCGCTGCAGATGCCGCGTCACCTCAAGCTCGCCTTGCGCCTTCGGCAGATCGACCAAACCCTTGCGCTGCGCCGATTTCGGCACGTCGACATAAAGATCATCGATCGATTTCGCGCCGATCAGGCCCAGCATCTGAGTACGATCAGTATCGGTGAGTGGGAGGTAGCGCATCAGAGGCCCTTCACGAATTCCGCGTACGCGCCCTCATCCATCAGCGCGTTCACATCGCCTGCGTTGGCGGGCTTGATCTTCACGAACCAACCCACGGCTTCCGGCCCTTCGTTCACGGTCTCCGGATTGGCCGAGAGCTTTTCGTTCACGGCGACGATTTCGCCCGCGATCGGCGCATACACGTCCGACGCCGTCTTCGCGCTTTCGACGACCGCCATGTCGGCGCCCTTCTCGAACCTCGCGCCCACCGCCGGCAGCTCGACGTAAACGACATCGCCCAACTGCTCCGCGGCGTAGTTCGAGATGCCGATGACGGCCGTATCGCCCTCCATCCGCACCCATTCGTGATCTTCGGTGTAGCGCGTCATGGTCGTCATCCTTGCTTGCGGTGATAGCGATGCGGAACGAACGGCAGCGCGACGACTTCCGCCGCGCGCGGCTGCCCGCGCACCATGAGATCGAGTGCGGCGCCCGGCGCGGAGAACGCGGCCTCCACGTAGCCCATGGAAATCGGCGCATTCAGCGTCGGCGAAAATCCGCCGCTGGTGACGACACCGACCTTGCGGCCATCCTTGAAAATCTCGACGCCGTCGCGGGCAGGAGCGCGATCCTTCGGGCGAATGCCGACGCGCTTGCGTGAAGCGCCGTCCTTCAGCTCGCGCTGAATGCGCGCGCCGCCGGGAAAATCTCCCGCTTCGCGGCGGCGCTTTTGGATCGTCCACGCCAAATCCGCTTCGATCGGCGATGTTGTGGGATCAAGCTCATGGCCATAGAGGCACAAACCCGCTTCGAGCCGCAGCGAATCCCGCGCTCCAAGGCCAATCGGTTTCGCTTCGGCATGCGCGAGCAGCGCGTGCGCGAGCTCCGCCGCATGCTCGGCGCGCACCAGGATTTCGAAACCGTCTTCGCCGGTATAGCCGCTGCGCGTCACGGTGAGGCGTCCGAACTGAGGATAGCGCGCCACCGTCATGAAATTCATGTCCGCGAGTGCGGGATCGATCACGGCGCTTGCAACATCGACCGCGTGCGGTCCCTGCAGCGCCAGCAGGCAACGATCATCGGCGCGCACCAGATTGGCTTCGCCCGTCGTCGCCGCTTCGATGAGCTTCCAGTCCTCGATTTTGCAGCCGGCGTTGACGACAATATAGAGATCGCCGGACGAACCAATCTCAGCCGGGCGCGCGATCATCAGATCGTCGCAACATCCGCCGTCCGCGTTCAGCAACATTGTGTAGCGAACCTGCCCGGGCTTCAGCCCTTGAATGTCCGCCGGCACGAGGCGCTCGATGAGAGACGCAACCTTCTTGTGCGCTTCGTCGCCCTCGAGCCCATGTCCCTTCGGCAGTGCAAAGAAGCACGGCCCCATGTGCGAGACGTCGAACAGGCCCGCGTGCGCGCGCGTCCACGCGTGCTCCTGCATCAGGCCTTCGAATTGCAGCGGCATGTCATAGCCGGCGAAGTCGCCGAACTTGTTCGTCCGCGCGCGCCAAAGCGCATCGAGCGGCAGCTTCTTGAGTTCGGCGCTTGGGCTCATGGACGCACCAGGATTCGACAAAGGGCGCACGCCTGCGCATGCGGCCCCCGCTGTCCTGGCGCCTGAGAGATTCGCGAGGCCGCAAAAATCAATTGGGCCTTCGCTTACTCCGTCGGCGGCGAAGCGACCCAACATCGCTTCGCGCTTTCCAGCGTGTTCATCCCCTCGCGGTCCGGTACCCTGAGAGTTTCCGGGGCGGTTGCTCCTTCGGGGGCGCCCTGTTCGGCGCTCTCTCCCGCGAGGTTCGTTTGTTGTGCCGTGGCCCAGGCGACTCACGTCGGCCGGGCCCGTCGTCGCGGAACCTGGGGCGCGGGCCGCGCGGAGTCAATTCAGGCGGACCAGATGAACGCCTCTCCGCGCAGGATCGCCTCAGCCTCGGGCGTGTGCTTATCGGCGCCATCGCCCGGATGCAGGTCGAGCCCCTTCCACAGCTGCAGCGGCGCGCGCGAGCCCTTCCGCGCCCGCACGATCAGCCGCCGCGCCGGGGCGCCCGCGAAGGGACGCACCGGAAAGATATCCACAGCTCCCAGCCGCCCGTCGAAGCTGGACAGGATTTCGGGCAGACGCTGCGGCCGCTGGATCAAGGTCAGCCAAGCATCCGCCGTCATCCGGTTCGACCAGGCGACGATCCAGGCGCCCAGGGGCTGATCCGCCACATGTGTCGCGGTTCGCGAGGCCGCCGGGGCGCGGCCTTCGCCCGGCGGATCGAACGGCGGATTGAAGAACACGCCCTCGAAAGTTCCGAGATCGGGCGGCGCCAATGCATCGCCCTCCATCACGGACACGCGATCCGGCCACGGGCTGGCGGCGATGTTGGCGCGCGCCAGAGCGGCGAATTCCGGGTCGCGTTCCAGTCCGACCAGGCGGGCGTCCGCGAACCGGCTCGCCACCGCCAAAAGGGCGCCGCCAACTCCACAGCCCAATTCAATCAGGCGTTTCCCGGGCGCCACGGCCGCCGCCAGCAGCAGCGTATCGGCGTTCACGCGATAACCACGCCGGGGCTGGCGCAGATGCACGCGCCCGCCATAGATCACATCCTCCGTGAGGTCGTCGTTCCGGTCCAAACTGCGACCCTTTCACGCTTGACCCCGCACGGGCCCGCCACCATCGTTTCAGAACAAAGTTTTCTAGCGCACCCGGAGGGCCCGTGGGACCGGCCTTGGAAAAACAGGCGAAGGTCCAGGGCGCGTCTGCCCCGAGCGCGATTGAGCGCCTCTCCGCACTGCTGACTGAGGACTTGGCCGCGGTCGAAGCCGTCATCCACGACCGCATGACGAGCCCCGTCGGGGTCATTCCAAATCTCGCCGCGCACTTGGTCGACGCCGGCGGCAAGCGCATCCGGCCGATGATCACCCTCGCCTCGGCCCGCCTCCTGGGCGGGGGCGGCGACGCCGCGCGCAAGCTGGCGGCCGCGGTCGAGTTCATCCATTCCGCCACGCTGCTGCACGACGACGTGGTCGATGACGGCGGCATGCGGCGCGGCAAGAAGAGCGCCAACCGCGTGTGGGGCAATTCCGCAAGCGTCCTCGTCGGCGATTTCCTGTTCGCACGCTCGTTCAACCTGATGGTCGAGAGCGGCGACCTCATGGTGCTCGACATTCTCGCGCGCGCCGCCAGCGTGATCGCCGAGGGCGAGGTCATGCAGCTCGCCGCGGCCAACGACGCGGACACCACGCGTGAACGCTACATGCAGATCATCTCCGCGAAGACCGCCGCATTGTTCGCGGCCGCGGCCAAGGCCGGCGCAGTCGTGGCTGGCCGCCCAGGCGCCGAAGCGGAGGCGCTGGAGACCTATGGCCGAGAACTGGGACTTGCGTTCCAACTGGTCGATGACGCGCTGGACTATGGCGGGCTGTCGGCCGCCATGGGCAAGGACGTCGGCAACGACTTCAAGGAAGGCAAGGTGACGCTGCCGGTCGTGTTCGCGCGCGACGCGGGAGACGAAAGCGAACGCGGTTTCTGGCGCCGCGCGCTGAGCGGAGAGCGCACCGACGACGATTTCCACCGCGCGCTGGCGCTGGTGCGGCGCCACGACGCCATCGCCATGACGCTGAAGGCGGCGCGCGCCCACGCCAACGCCGCCGCGGCGGCGCTCTCGAAGCTGCCCGCCAACGCCTATCGTGAAACATTGACGGATCTCGCTGGCTTTGTCGTCGACCGCGTCTATTGAGGCGTGTCGAGGCCGCGCTGCACGGCGAATCGGCGCACCAGCCATGAAACGATGAGCGCCGCTGCGGCGACGGCGCCGAAGGCCAGCACCGGCGCGATGGCGGCGAGACCCGGCCCATACGACGCTTGCGCCGCAATGAAACCCAAGACGCCGCACAGCGCGGTGGCGGTCCAATAGACCAGCGCCACCGGCCCGTGCCGCAGCCCCGCCCGAATGGCGATCTGATAGAAATGCTCGGCGTGACCGTCGAGAAGCACGCGCCGCTTCGAGGCGCGCCAGGCCAGCGTCAGCAGCGCGTCGCTCAGCAGCGGGAAGAAGAAGATCGGCGGAATGAAGGGCGAGACGGCGCCGTCATGCACGGCCATCAGCCCGGCGGTGGCGGCGACCGCGCCGGCGAACAATGCGCCGGCATCTCCGGCGAACAAGCGCCCGTGCGGAAAATTCCAGACCAAAAAGCCGCCGAGGGCGAACGCGCCGCAGAGCGAAAGCGCCGCGGCGTTCTCCGCGCCCGCGCTGAGCGCCGTGGCGGACAGAAACACGAGCCCGACGGCCACCGAGCCCATACAGAGGCCATTGGCGCCGTCCATGAAGTTCACGCAATTGACGACCGTGAACACCCAGAGCGCCGAACCGATCAGTCCCAGCCCCGGCCCCAGCGGAATCGACACGCCGTCAAGCGGCAGGCTCTCCACCACGCCCGCCCCCAGCGCCGCCGCTGCGGCGGCGACCACGAACACGCCCAGCTTCAGACGCGGACCCAAGGCGTAAGTGTCATCGAGAAAGCCGAGCCCCAGGAATACGTACGAGGTCGCCACCGAGGCGGCGAGGCGGCGCGCTTCCTCGGCGCCGAGCCCTTCGCGCCATCGCTGAAGCAGGATGGTGAGCGCAAGCAGGCCGACGCCGACGCCCACGCCGACGCCGAGCCCGCCCGCCGTCGGCGTGGGATCGCGGTGCGCTTTGCGGGCGAGATTGGGAAGGTCCTGCAGCCCGGCGCCAATGAGGACACGGCAGGCCATGAGGCTGAACAGCGCCGCGAGGCCTGCGCCGACAGCAAGGTCCGTGAACACGCGCCCACCTCAAAAGGGCCGCCACCGCCCTCGTCTGGCGCTATCGGCCCTCCGCCGCCGCGTCAACCCAGCCGGGCCGCGCGCACCCACCAATCTGCACGGCTCTCGGCGATGTCGGCCGCGAGCGCGTCCGCCGCGGATCTATCCGCGCACAAGGCGAACACGGTCGCGCCGCTGCCCGAAATGGCGACGTGCAGAGCGCGTTTGTCGGCGGCGAGCGAGGACATCACGTCGCCGATCTCCGGCATCAGAGCGCGCGCCGGCGCCTCAAGGTGATTGCCCATGGCGCGGACGGCCGCGACAGCTTCGCCCAGGTCGCGCCAGAGCGGCGCGCGGCGCGGCGTCAGCGGCGGGGCGACGCCCAAACGATCGAACTGCCGATACACGTCCGCCGTCGGCAGCGGCAGCAGCGGATTTGCGAGCACGGCGTGGAGCGGCGGCGCGCCCATCGGCGCGAACGTCTCGCCGGTTTCAGTCATCCATGCGGCGCGAGCGCGCACGCATACCGGCGCATCCGCTCCCAGGTCGCGCGCGACCGCAGCGAGCTGCGGCTCCGACAATTCGAGCCGCCAGATTTGGTTCAGCGCCTTCAACGCCGCGGCCGCATCGGACGATCCGCCGCCGATCCCGGAGGCGACCGGCAAATGCTTTTCCAACCGAAGGCGCGCGCCCAGGCTGCTCCCAACGGCGTCGCACAATGCGCGCGCCGCACGAAGCACGAGATTGTCGGCATCCGCGGCGAGCGCGTCCCCAAAAGGACCGGACATCGAGAGCGAAAGCTCCGCGGCCGGCGCGGCCTCTACCCAGTCCCCGACATCGGCGAATGCGACGGCGCTTTGCAGCGGATGGCGCCCGTCGGCGCGCGGCGGGCCGACTTCCAACGTGAGATTGATTTTCGCGGGCGCGAAGACGCGCACGCTCATCGGTGCGCGGATCGCGACGCCGGCAGCGCCGGCAGACCGTTCGCCAGCTTTTGTTCGAGCGCCGGGCGATCCGCGTCATCGGGCCCGAGCGACATCGCCCGCTGCCATTGGAACCGCGCTTCCACGTGCTTGGCCGCCCGCCAATACGCGTCGCCGAGATGGTTGTTGACGATGCTGTCCGAAGGCGTGAGCTCCACCGCCCGTTCGAGATAGCTGATCGCTTCATCGTACTGGCCAAGCTTGAAATAGGCCCAGCCGAGGCTGTCGATGATGGCGCCCGATTGCGGGCGGATCTCGACCGCGTGCTGCAGCATGGCCAGGCCTTCCTCGAGGTGTTCGCCACGGTCCACCCAGCTATAGCCCAGATAGTTCAGAACTTCGGGCTGATCAGGCGAAATCTCGAGCGCGCGACGAAGATCGGCTTCGGCCTCCGCCCAGCGGCGCAGCCGCTCGCGCGCGGCGCCGCGGGCGAAATAGAGCCGCCAATCGTCCGAGCCTTCGCCGATCAAAGCCGTATAGATCGGTTCGGCGTCGGCGTAGCGCCCGATGCTGCGTTCAATATCGGCCAGGGCGCGTTGCGCGCGCGCGCCGCCGCCCGCATCGACGTTGGCCTGCGCCGCCGCCGCCGCGTCCGCTTCCCGTCCCTCGCCCAACAGCACCCAGGCTTCCATCGTCCGTGCGGTTTCGTAGAGCGGCGATTGCGGCGACACGTGCGCCAGCGCCTCGCGCGCTTTGGCGCTGTGTCCCAGCTGCACTTGCGCCTGCGCGTAGGAAATGCGCGCGCCGTCGAGATTGGCGTCCAGCATCAGCGCGAGCGTCAGCGCGGCGAGGCCGTCGGTCGGATCGCTATCCTGCAGCAGCACCGCGGAAACGCCGTAGAGGCCGATCGCGGCGCCGCGCGCGGGCGTCAACGGCGGAAGGCGCAGCGTCCCATCCGCGGCAAGGCGCGCCGCATCGGCGCTCAGAAGCGGATTGTCCTCGCGTCCGTCGGCGCGTCCAAGCACTTCGAGCGCCTGGTCCTTGGCGCCGGTGCGCGCGAGCAGATCGGCGCGCCGCTCGATGCCTGACGGCAGCCACAAGCCGCCCTGCGCCGCATCCTGATAGGCGGCGAGCGCCTCGGCGTCGCGTCCGGCGAAATCGAACGCCATCGCCCGCTGGTACGCGAACAGCCCGGTGAACGGACGCGCGTCGGCGGCGTCGCCGATTTCGGCGACGCCCTCTTGCGCGCGCCCTTCGCCGGCGCGCGCCCAGACCAGCAGGATGCGTTGGATGAGATCGGCGGAAGCGCCGCCGCGAATGTGCAGCGCCTGTTCGCGCGCCAGGCGCCAACGGCCGGCGGCGAGCGCATCGACGGCGCGCACCATGCTTGCATGCGGGGCGGCGACACGGCGCGACGCGGCCATTTCGGCGACGTCGCGCGCCCGCGCCACGTCGCCGGCGGCCAGAGCGGAGCCGATCGCGCCCTCGATCAGCCCGGGATCGGCCGGCGCCCGCTGCAGCGCTTCGTAATAATGCTCCGACGCCGCATCGTGATCCTGCCTGAGATCCGCAAGGCGTCCCACCAGGAAATTCGCGTAGGCGGCGGCGACCGGCGGCGTCGGCTGCGCGTAATTGGCGCAGGCGCCCGCGGAGAGTCCCGCAAGGGCGATGGCGACGAGGCCGGCGGCGCGCATGTCAGAGCGTGCCGCGCTCGGAGGGGCCTTGCGGAAGATTGACTTGCGGCAGGTCGCGGCGGCGCGGCGCCGGGGCCGTCAATCCACGCGCGATCTTCTGCTCCAGCGCCCGCTGGCGCGGCAGGTCGGGGCGCGCATGCAGCGCACTGGTCCATGCTTCGCGGGCGTCATCGCGCCGGTTCAGACGCCAATACACATCGCCCAGATGGTCGAGCACTTCGGCGTTGGGGTCGATGACGGACAGATCGCGCGCACGCTCCGACAACGCCCGCGCCTGGTCGAACGCGCCATAGAGGTAGTACGCCCAGGCGAGGCTATCGACGATGGCGTAATCGGACTGCGCATTGCTGAAACCGCGCCAGAGCAGCCGATATCCCTCTTCGAGGCCCTCCGGCCGCTGGATCAGGGCATAGCCCAGGGCGTTGAGCCGCAGCGCCGAATCCGGCTGTTCGGCGAACAATTGGCGCGCCATGGCCACGCCGTCGCGCCAAGCCGCCGGATCGTCCATCAGAATGGACACGTAGAGCATGCGCGTGTTTTCGCTGGGATCGAGCGCGAGGGCCGCGCGCATGTCGGCGGTCGCGCCGGCATAGTCGCCGGCGAAGCGGTGGGCGTAGGAGCGCCAGCCGAGAATCTCCGCGCGATCCTTCGCTTCCGAGGCCATGGCGAGAGCGCGCGTGAAGGAGGCGATGGCCTGCTCGTTGTGACCGGTGAGGCGATAGACGTCGCCCGCCGAAGCGATGACCGCCCAGCGATCGCCGGCCGCGGCCGCGGCGCGTTCGGCGGCGGCGACGGCGGCGGCGTCTTCATGACGTTCGAGGGCGATCGAAGCGCGGACGATATCGGCGTCGGGCGCGAACACGCTGTCGTTCGGAATCCGATCGATCACACGCTGCGCGCCGTCGAGCCCGCCGCCCTCCACCAGCTGGTTCGCCGCCGCGAGGCGCCAGTCGTTGGCGTCGGGATCGAGGATGATGCCAAGCTGCAGGAAAAGCGCGCCCGAGGTGGAGTTGAGGCCCGGCTTGGGGTCGGTCTGCGACAGCACGCGGTTGATGTTGTCGCTCGTGCTCAGGAAATCGGCGACGAACAGCATCCAGCGCCCGGCGGCGCGGCGCGCGTCAAGCGGCGGTTCGAGCGGCGGCTGGCCGGCGTCGAGCCGCGCCAAATTGCGTTCGACATCGGCCGAGCGCGGCGCGAATTGCGAGACGATGCCGTAAAGACGGCGCGCCTCCGCGGCATGGCCCAGGCGGTGCTGCACCAAGGCCGCGCGATATATGGCATGCGTGACGCGCGTGGCGTTGAGCGAGCGCGTCACTTCTTCGAGCGATGTCGGCTCGCCGCGCGGCGGCGGCGTCAGGTCCGTGTGCTCGAGCATCTGCGAATAGACGGCCGCGGCCTCCTGCAAGCGGTTGGCGCTTTCGAACACCAGAGCGCGCTCGACATCCGGCATGGGCGCCGGCAGGCTGTCGCCGCCCTGATCGACGCGTTCCACGCCGCGGTCCACATGCCCCTCCGCGGCCAGTACGAACGGCTCCAGAATGTCGGCGAGCCCGCCTTGCAATCCGCCCGGGGCGGCCTGCAGCGCCGTGCGCGCGTCATCCGGCCGATCCGCCATCAGATCGTCGGCGACGATCAGCACCGGCCAGAGCGTGTTGTTGTCGCCGCGCGCAACGCCGCGGCGCGCTTCGCGCACGAGGTAATCGAGATCGCCCTGCAGCAATGCGTCGCTGGTGTCGGGATAGGTGCGCGCGGGGTCGGCGTGCGGCGGCTGTGTGGCGCGCAGGGCCGCGGCCGGCTCGATCTCGGCGGCCTGGGTCGAAGGCGCGGCGGCGGCGGCGGACGCCGCCGTGGCCGGCGCGGCGCCGGTCACGACCAGCGCCGTCGCCAATAACGCCATCCGGAACGTGTTCATGCTCAAACGGCCTTTCTCAAATGGCCAAACCAACGTGATGGGCATTCACATATTAGGATAGTTCGGCCCGCCCCCGCCTTCAGGGGGGACCCAATTTATATTCTGGCTCGGATCCTTGATGTCGCATGTTTTGCAGTGGACGCAATTCTGAGCGTTGATCTGGAAGCGCGGATTGCCGCCCTCCTCGTCATAGAGCACTTCATACACGCCAGCTGGGCAATATCGTGTCGCCGGCTCGGCGTATTGCGGAAGATTGACCCGAATGGGGATGGAGGGGTCCGCGAGCACAAGGTGCACGGGCTGGTCCTCCTCGTGGTTGGTGTTGGAAAGGTAAACCGAAGACAATTTGTCGAACGAAACCACGCCATCCGGCTTGGGATAGGCGATCGGCTTGTGCTTCGCCGCCGGCTCGGTGGCGGCGGCGTCGGTCTTGCCGTGCTTCATGGTCGAAAAAAACGAAAAGCCGCCGAGGATCGTAGTGGTCCACATGTCGAACCCGCCCAGCATCACGCCGCCCAGCATGGTCCCGAACCTGGACCAGAGCGGCTTCACGTTCCGCACGCGCCGCAGATCCTTGTAGACGTGGCTGTCCTCATAGGCGTCTTCGTAGGCCAGCAATTCGTCGCGCTGACGCCCGGCCTTGATCGCGTCCGCGGCCGCCTCCGCCGCCAACATGCCGGTCGCCATCGCGTTGTGGCTTCCCTTGATGCGCGGCACGTTGACGAAGCCGGCGGCGCAGCCGATCAGCGCGCCGCCGGGAAACACCAGCTTGGGAACGGCCTGCATGCCGCCTTCGGTGATCGCGCGCGCGCCGTAAGCGAGCCGTTTGCCGCCTTCGAGCAGCGGGCGAATGCTGGGATGCTGCTTGAAGCGTTGGAACTCCTCGAACGGGGAGACGTAGGGGTTCTTGTAGTTGAGGTGAACGACGAAACCGATCGACACGAGCCGATCGCCGTAGTGATACAGGAACGAGCCGCCGCCGATGTCGTCCGTAAGCGGCCAACCGAAACTGTGTTGGATCGTCCCCTTCTTGTGCTTGTCGGCGGAGACCTCCCATACCTCCTTCAAGCCGATGCCGAATTTCTGCGGCCCGCTCTCGGCGCGCAAATCGTACTTCTGCGTGAGCACCTTGGTCAGCGAACCGCGCGCGCCTTCGCCGATCAGCGTATATTTCGCGTGGATTTCCACGCCCGGCGTAAAGTCGCTCTTGTGGCGCCCGTCGCGCGCGACGCCGAAATCTCCGACCTGCACGCCCTTCAACGCGTCCGCGTCGTCATACACCGGCGCCGCCGCCGGGAATCCGGGATAGATCTCGACGCCGAGCGCTTCGGCCTGCTGCGCCATCCATTTGCACAGCGCGCCCAATGAGCCGATGTAGTTGCCGTGATTGCTCATCAGCGGCGGCATGATGAAATTCGGCAGCTTGATCTCGCCCGCCGGGCCGAGCGCGACGAACACGTCCTTCGTCACCGGCGTATCGAGCGGGGCGCCTCGCGCCTTCCAGTCCGGAATGAGTTCGTTGAGCGCGATCGGATCGATCACCGCCCCGGAAAGAATGTGCGCGCCGACTTCCGAGCCCTTCTCCAGCACCGCGACCGTAAGCTCCGGCGCGACCTGCTTCAGCCGGATCGCCGCCGCGAGGCCGGCGGGCCCCGCGCCGACGATCAGCACGTCGTATTCCATCGACTCGCGCGCGATGTCCTCAGCCGCCATCTGATATCGTCCTGTTCAGGCCGACTTATCGGCGCCCGCAGCCCTCGTGCAAGGCGCTTCGATTCCCTTCAGAATGCCAGCCGGGATGAGTTTGACCGCTCCTGATCTCCGATCCGCCCGCACGCTGCTGGCGTTTTGGCGCGCCGCCGGCGTCGACATGGACGAGGCGGAGGCCGTTTACGCGGCGGCGCCGGCGGTTGCTTCCCCCGCCCGCGGGGAAAGTGCCGGACGCACCGCGCACGACGAAGGGGACGACCGCACGCGCCGCCCCCCGCTGGGACCGTCGCCGCCCAGCCGGCCCCGGCCCGTTTCGGGAAAAGCGCAGCCCTCGCCGATCGACGATGCTCGTGCGCTCGCCGCTTCGGCCGCCTCCATCGCGGAACTTCGGGCCGCCGTCGACGGCTTCACCGGCTGCGGCCTTAAAGCCACCGCGCGAAACACGGTGTTTTCCGACGGCGCCGATGACGCGCAGGTGCTGCTCATCGGCGAAGCGCCGGGCAAGGACGAAGACGAACAAGGTAAACCCTTCGTCGGCCGGTCCGGCCAATTGCTCGACCGCATGCTCGCGACGATCGGGCTCGACCGCCGCAAGAACTTGCTCATCTCCAACACGATTTTCTGGCGTCCCCCTGGCAATCGTCCGCCGACGCAGGGCGAGTTCGCCGCGTGCATGCCGTTCTGCGAACGGCTGATTGAACTTGCGCAACCGAAATTGTTAATCCTCGCGGGCGGGGTCGCCGCGCAGACCGTGCTGAAACGTGAAGATGGTGTAATGCGAATGCGGGGCCGGCGGCTGACCTACAACCGCGAGGGGCGTCCGCTTTCCGTCAACACCCTGGTCATGCTTCATCCGGCATATCTTTTGCGGCGGCCGCAAGAAAAACGGTTGGCCTGGGGAGATCTGCTCCTACTCGAATCGTGGCTCACTGAGCTCGGCGTAGAGCGGGTCTCGCACCTATGATGAAGAAGTTGCTGGCTGCGATGACCAAACACCGCCTGGCCCTTGTTGCTCTTTGCGTCGCCTCGGCGAGCCCGGCCTTCGCCGATCCGCGCGTCGTTGCGTTGTCGGATCAAGACGAGGCGCACTACCGGACCGCGTTCGCCAACATCGAGTCCCATAATTGGGCAGGCGTGAACCGCGCGCTCAATCAGGTCGAGGACGAGTCTCTGGTCGGCGTGGTGAAGGGGCGCATGCTGCTCTCGCGCGCCTATCGTCCGAGCCGCAACGAATTGAACGCCTGGCTCGAGCGCTACCGCGACCTTCCCATCGCGCAAGACGTTTACGAACGCGCGCAGGCGATGCGCACGCGCGTGGTCGGGCGCCGCCGCCATCGCCACACGGTAATGGTTGGCTCGCCGCCGCCTTCGCCGACGCCGGTGGCCATGCGCCAGTTTCCCGGCACGCCGCCGCAGCCGCCGGGCGACAGCGCCTCCGTGCGCGTGCAGATTTCCCGGATCGCCGACTATGTCGGCGCCGGCGACGACAGCGACGCCAAGGCGCTGGGCGAGGTCGCGGCGCAAGGTCCGCGCGAAGGTCAGGCGGATTGGTGGCTTGGCATCGTCGCCTATCGCCAACACGACTACGCCGAAGCGATCCGTCGTTTCGAGGCTTCCGCGCAATGGCCGTATCACGGGGCCTGGGCCGCTTCGGCGGCGCATTATTGGGCCGCGCGCTCGCGCCTCGCGGCGGGCGAGCACGAAGGGGTCGTGCTGCATCTTGAGGCCGCGGCCGCCTCGCCCTGGACGTTCTACGGTCAGCTGGCGGAGGCGCAGCTGGGCCGCGACAGCGCCATGAACTTCACGCCTCCGGAACTCGATCAGATTGAAGCGCATCGATTTCTGGAGCGCCACCAAGGCGCGCGCCGCGCCGCCGCGCTCGCGCAGCTTGGCCGCCTCTCCGAGGTCGAAGGCGAGATGCGCCGCCTGCATGCTCAGCTCGATCCGAACGAGGATCGCACCTACCTCGCGCTCGCCATCGCCTTGCAGGCGCCCAGCGCGCAATTGCGCGCCGCCGAATATGGCGGTCCCGCGCTCGCCGCCGGCTATTGCCCGAGCACCAGCTTCGAGCCCGACGACGGCTTCTCGATGGACCGCGCCGTGCTCTACGGCATCGTGCGCCAGGAAAGCTATTTCAACCCGAAAGCCGTCAGCGTCACCAATGCGCGCGGCCTTATGCAATTGCTCGCATCCACCGCGCACGACATGGACCGCAGCAAGAACTTCCGCCGCAACCCGACTTTGCTGTTCGATCCCGGCGCCAACATGAGCCTGGGCCAAGCGTACGTGGAATGGCTGATCGATCAGTTCCACAGCGACGGCGATCTCGGCCGCGTCTTCGCCGCCTACAATGGCGGTCCTGGCTGGCTGCAGCGCTGGCTCGCGGCGCAGCCTGACGTCAGCGATCCGCTGCTGGTCATGGAAACGCTCTCGCGCGCGGACAGCCGCGATTACGCCGAGCGCGTGCTCTCGCACATGTCGCTCTGCCGCAAGAGCTTCGGCCAGCCGACGCCCGAACTCGACGCGCTCGCCGCAGGGCGTCCCGCGCTCTACCAGCCGCTCGACGTTCGCCGTGTCGCTGACGGCGGCGAGACCCACGCTGCGCCCTAGTCCTCCGCCGCTTTGGCGCTCTTGAAATAGCGCGCGAACGCGGCTGCTCTTCGCCTTTCATGTTTGGCCAAATCCGCGATCAGCTCGCTGCGCAATAACGTCAGTCGTTTGCGCCCGATCCGCCGCGAGAGATCGTCGATCTCCTTGCCATCCATGTCGTGATGGCCCCCGGTCATGTCGTAGAGACGGCGAGAGATCAACAAGCCCTGATCGTCGTAGGGCAGCCCGAACATGTGCGTGCGCAGCCGCGCCGACAACGCAATGCGCCGGGGTAGCGGCGTTTCCTCCTCGAA
Source organism: Caulobacterales bacterium (assembly GCA_035549695.1). Taxonomy (GTDB): domain Bacteria; phylum Pseudomonadota; class Alphaproteobacteria; order Caulobacterales; family Aquidulcibacteraceae; genus Vitreimonas. The sequence continues at coordinate 20,773 of DASZQK010000006.1, forward strand.
GCCCAGGCGAAACGTCCCCGCGCGCGACTGCGCGCCGGGCCGGCGTACGAACCGCCGCGTCTCGTCGAGCCAACCATCGCAGAGAAACGTGTCGGGCTGCAGGAACAGGAACCAATCGCCGCGGGCCGCCTTGGCGCCGGCGATGAGGCGCCTTGCCCGCGAGCCCGGCGCATGCACGAGCGTGCAACCCGCTGCTTCCGCGATCGCCGCGTTTTCCGGATGTGCGCCATCGTCGACCACGATCGCCTCTCTCACCAGCCCATCGGCGACGCCGGCGACAAGCGGGGCGAGCGCCCGCGGCAGATGCGCGGGATCGTCTCCGCTTGGGATGATGACCGAAATCATGGGCGCGGGAGCGAAAGCACTTGCCGCCTCTTGTGTAAAGCCGTGAACGCCGGGCGCCTCGCTACGCCGCCGGCGCGGTCTGCGGGGATTGGCGTTGCTGCATTGCGGGCGGCGGGGCGGCGGCGACGGGAGGCGGCGCGGCCGGCGGCGGCGGAGCGCCGGGCTGCTGCGCGGGCGCCTGTTGCGCTTCGCGTGCTTCGGCGGTCATCTCGTTGCGGATGCGCTGCATGAAGCGGTCGAGCAAATCGGTGCGGGCCACCGCGCGCGCGACGTCGCGGATGGCCGCGCCGTCGGCGTTGATGCCGGAGGCCACGACCTCGAAATCATCCGCCTCGTCGGAATTCGCCATGTCGCCGGCATGGGCGCGGTAAAGCGCGCGTACGGCGGCGTCGTTGCCCGCGAGCGTCAAGGCGATCGCCGTGCGCAGCACAACTTGTCGGTCGCCGGCGTCGAACGGCTTGGAATGATCGTGCATGCCGATGAGCGTGTTGAGCTCCGCCGCGGCGCGGTCCCAATCGTGGGCGCGCCACGCCGCTTCGGCGCGGACGCGCTGCGCGTCCTCGCCGCGGTCGCGCTCGACCAGTTCGGTGGCGCTGTCGAGCCGGCCGAGCCCCAGCAGGGCGCGCGCCTCGATGATGCGCCGCTCCGCGAGCAGCGTCGCCGGCATGTTGGGCTGGCGCGTCGTGTCGATCGTCACCAGCGCCTGATCCGGCTTGTTGTCCATGAGATAGATGGCGGCGAGATCGGCGGCGACTTGCGCCCGGCCAATGCCCTGCAGGCGCGCATCCACCTGATGGCGCAGCAATTGCGCCGCCTGCTCCAGCAGGTCGACATTGACCAGCCGCCCCGCGAGCAAGCGCACCATGCGGTCGCCGTTGGGGCCCACCGGCGTGAGTTCGCTGAATTCATAGAACAGCCCAAGCGCCTGGATCGGCTCAAGCTGATCGGCCTCGCCGTCGAGGAAGAGCCGCTCGAACAACGTCGCCATGTCCTCGCGCAGACGCCGCGCCGCGGGGTCCTGGTCGAAGCGGTCCGCGGCCACGCGCATCGTTCCCAAGGCGTCGCGCCAACGGCCGAGTTCGGAATACACCTCGCCCAGCGTGGAGACGATTTCCAGCTCGGTCGGATCGCCGCGCCAGCGGAACCGCAGCGCCTCCAAGGGCTCCACCGCGTCGAGCGGGCGCATCACATCGGTGGATAGCCGGATGCGCACGGCTTCCAGCGTCGAGCGGACGGCCACTTCTTCGTCGCGCACCTTCGACAATTCGTCGAGCATGCGCAGCGCGTCTTCATGATTGCCCCGCGCCTCGATGATCCGCGCCTGCACCAGACGCGCATGCAGGCGCAGGCTTTGATCGGGTGATTGTCCCATCGCCGCGCTCGCAGCTTGATCGGCGGCGGCGAGATCGTTCAATTGAAGCGCGGCGTTGGCTAGCGCCAGTTCAAAGCGCGCGCGCCAGCTCGGCGGATGCTGCTCGAGCGCGCCGGCGCCCCGCTCCAGTTCGCGGCGCGCTTCGGCCCAATCCTGCTTCAGCGAGGCCGCGTAGCCGCGCCACAACGCGGCCGAGGGATCGTCCGCCAGCGCCGGCGCGTTGAGATCGGTCATCGCTTCGGGCACGCGCCCGAGCATGACGTTGGCCTCGCCGCGCATCAGACGGAATTCCGGGTTGAGTTCGACCAGTTCGCCCTGGTTGACTGCGACGATGCGCAGCGCGCCCAGCGCCTCCGGCGCATAGTCGTTCTGCAGCAGAAAGCGCGCCAGCTCCATTCTGGCCTGCGTTTCGGCGCCTTCCATCACGCCTTCCGCCGCTGCGCGGCGCATCAGTACGTCGATGCGGTCGCGCACTTGCCGGGTCGTGAGATTGGCCCCGGCCGCGCTTGCCGCGTCCGGCGCGGCCAGCGCAGCCGCGAGCATTTGCGCATTGGCGCTCTGTTGCGCTGGATCGGGCGCCGCGGCGACGAGCCCTTCGCCGCGCGTGACGATCAGCTGGCCGTTCTCGAAACTGGCGACCACGCCATCGGCGCGCGTCTCGACCACCGCCCCGTGCGCCGCGGGCAGGATCTCCGCCTCCAGCGTCGAGCGGCGCACGTCGACGCCTTCCGACGGCCCGCCGACCATGGCCACGGCGATGCGATCGCCGATTTCCGGATCGTTGATCCAGCGCACGACGCCGTCGCGGCCGAAGTTGACGATCAGCCGCCCTTTGCCTTGGGCGTTCACCTCGCGCCGCACCTGCGCCGGATGTCCCGCGTCCGCATGCGCGGACAGCGTGAAGGTCCAATCCGATCCGTTGTTGGCGGCGGCGACCTCGACATCGGGCGAAGCCGGAATGCGCAAGCCGAGCACCTCCTCGCCCTGCACCACCGTGATGTCCTGGTGACGGCGCCCGGCGCGCGCCACGCCGCGCAGATCGATCCGCCCCTTCGCATCGAACAGAAGCCAGACCGCTTCGCCGCGGCGGAACGCGGCCGCGCGCGTCGGCGCCGGCCAATGCACGGTGACGCGCGTCGCCTCAGCATCCTCCACCAATTGCACGCTCGCCGTGCCGTTCACCGAAGCCGCGGCGGGCCCGCCGGGATGGCCGTTCGCAGCGCTCTGCGAGGGCGCGAGCAGATCAACGATGACGCGATTGCCGTCTTCGAAATGACGCACGGTGACGCCGGGTTCGAGCGTGAGCGCCAGCCGCACGGGCGCGCCCGCCGTGCTGAGCTTGCGGATCTCGCGCAAATAGCGCGGCGGCGAGGATCGCAATTCGGCAATGTCCATGTCGGCGCCGCGCGAGAAGCGAAGTTCGATGCGCTCGCCCTGCTGGCTCTGCGTGACGCCGGTGGGGCCGATGAATTGGAATGCGAGACGGGTGAAACCGTCCTGCGCGCCCACCTGCACCGTCGCGGTCGGCGCCGAGGCCATGCGCGGAGGCGGTGGCGGCGGCGGGGGTGGAGGCGGTGGTGGCGGCGGCGGCGGTGGAGCGGGCGGCGGCGGTGGTGGCGGCGGCGGCGGTGGGGGCGGCGGCGCCGCCAAGGTCAGGTCTTGCGGCAGCGGGCCGGATGGCCCGCGCAATTCGGCCGGCGCGCTGGACGCGCCGCTTGCGGCGTTCGCTTGCGTCTGCGCCGGCGCGGCGGCGGGCGCGTCCTGTTGCGCCGGCGGTTGCGGCGCCGGCGGCGGGGCGGCCTGATCGGCCGGCCGATTGGTCGGCACATTGAGCGGCAAAGGATCGGCGCCCGCGGGCGCCGCGATCAACGCGGCGGCGGCGAAGACGAGTGGAGCATTGCGCAGCGACTTGCTCATGAGCTGCGACGGCTTCGACGCCGTTCCTTGCCAAAACCTTGCGGCGACGCGGTTAAGTCCCGGTTTATCGGTTGACGCTCTGCTGCGGCGCGGACGCCTGATCCAGCAGCGCCTGCCCGCTGGTCGGCGGGCGCGACAACGCGGCCAGCATCTGTGTGAGCGCGCGCGCGCGCTGCGGCTGCATCTTTCCCATCACTTCAGCCAGATTCGCTTGACGCATGCGGCTCGCGACCTGCACGAGCACGCCATCGTCCAATCCGTCGAACACGGCCGCAGCGTCCTTGGCGCGCATGCGCTGATAGACGTCGACGAGCCCAGCCAGGCGCCGTTCCTGCGCTTCGTCGAGCTGGCCCAGCAAGCCGTTCACCGTGCTCTCAAGCCGATGCAACTCCGCGAGACGCTGATCGAGCCGCTGCTCGGCAGCGCTCAGCAATTGGCCGCGCGTGTCGATCTCTGACGCGCGCTCGTCCAATACTTCGCGCCGCGCCGAGAGCGCTTGCAGGACCTGAACCTCCGACTGCGAGAGGCCGGCCTGATCGGCGAAACTGGGCGCCGCGCACGCCGCCTGTTCGCCTGCGGGCGCCGAGGCCGCCGGCCCTGAAGCCTGCGCGCTCTGCGCCTCCGCCGGCGGGGCGTGCGTCTCTTCGGCCACGCCTTCGGCCACCGCCACCGCCTTCAGGCCGAGCACAGCCGCCACGCTCACCATAGCGGCCGGCAAAAGCCGGACGGAAGCGGGTCTCGACACCCCGCGCCGCAGCTTGGGAAGCGCCAGCCGCATCAAGCCCGCCCGCGCGCGAGATCGGCGGCGGAGCGCACGCGCCCGGCGCCAAGCCCCAGCCGGTCAGCGGTGACGCGCGCATCGTTTATGCGCGCCTGCAGATCGCGGCCGGCTTCGTGCGCGGTGAGGCGCAGGCTCTTCACCGCCGCTTCCGCCTGCGCCGTGGCCTGGGCGAGTTCGGCGGCCGCGGCAAGCGCGCCGTCCTGGCCGCTGCGCAACGCGGACAGCTTGCGGTCAAGCCGCCAGAAGTAGAACAGGCACGCCGACAGCAGCGCGGCGAGCACGATTTCGATTGCCAGCGTAATTGGGCTCATCCTGCCCCTCCCATTTTGGCGACTTGACTGCGTAGCGATTGGGCGATCGGACGTTCGACGCGCACGGCGAGCGTGTGGCCGACGCGGCCCACCCGCCCTTCCGACAATTTCACGGCGCCGCATTTCAGCGAGATGCCGGATTCCGGCGGCGCATCGAGCAGCAGCGTATCGCCCACCTTGAGTTCCAGCACGTGCTTCAGCGTTGTGGTGTGCTCGTCCAACACGGCGCGCACTTCGAGCTTGGTGTTCCACAATTCGCCGGCGAGGTGGCCCTCCCAGATATTGTCGCGGCCGAACTTCTCGCCCATGAATTGCTGCAGCAGCATTTTGCGGATCGGTTCGAGCGTGGCGTAGGGCAGCAGCAATTCGAGCCGACCGCCGCGATCCTCCATGTCGATCCTCAGCTTCACGACGATCGCCGCGTTGGGCGGGCGCGCGATCGCCGCAAACCGCGGATTGGTCTCGATCCGATCGAGGAAGAAATCCACTTGCGTCAGCGGCGCGAAAGCCTGCTTGGCGTCGGCCAGCACGACCTCGATCATGCGCGTGACCAGCATGCGCTCGATCGTGGTGTAGGGCCGGCCTTCGACCCGCGTCGACACCGCGCCCTTGCGTCCGCCCAACAACACGTCGACGACCGAATAGATGAGGTTGGAATCGACCGTAACGAGGCCGAAATTGTCCAGCTGCTCGGCGCGGAAGACGGCGATGATCGCCGGCAACGGGATCGAGTTGAGATAGTCGCCGAAGCGGATCGAGGTGATCTGGTCGAGGCTGACCTCGACGTTATCGCTGGTGAAGTTGCGCAGACTTGTCGTCATCAGCCGCACTAGGCGGTCGAAGACGATCTCAAGCATCGGCAGCCGCTCATAGGAAACGAGCGCCGAGTTGATGATGGCGCGCACGCCCGTGCGCTGGCCCATGTCCTCTTCGCCGAGACCGAAGCCGAGCAGGCTGTCGATCTCGTCCTGGTTGAGGATGCGCTCCGCCGCCTGGCCGCCTTCGCCGACGTCCAGCTGCGCGCCGTTCTCGGTGGTCCATTCCTCGGCGGGTGCGGCTTCGGCCGTCTCGCTCGCCATGTCTATTGCACCAGCATTTCTTCGATCAGCACGGCGTTGATCTGCGCCGGCGCGATCACCAGATTGACCCGTCGCAGCAATTCCAGCCGCAAGCGGTAGGCGCCGCCCGAGCCGGACAGATCGTCGGTGCGCATCTCGCGCAAGAATCCGTTGAACTGATCGCTGACGCGCGGAATTTGCGGCGTGAGCGCGTCCACGGTTTCCTCGTTCGGAGCTTCGAGCGTCAGCTTCAATTTCAGATACGCGGGTCGTCCGTCGGCGCCGGTGATGTTCACCAGCATTTCCGGCAGCGTGACGAATACGACGCCCTCGCCCTGCGTGATCGTGGTGCCGTTGGGCCCGGGCACGGCGTCGCCCGCGCCCGCGCCTTCTCCATGCCCTCCGTGTCCGCCACGGGATTTGCCGGCCTCGGCGTGCTGCTCCGTCGGGTGACCCGCGAACAACAGGAAATAGGCCGCGCCGCCGCCGCCGCCGAGCACCAGCACCGCGGGCAGGATGATGAAGAGAATGAGCGCCTTGCCGGAGAGCTTTTTCTTTTTGCCCTCGCCTGCTTCGCCCTCGGCCCCCGCTTCAGCGTCGACGGCCGCGGCGTCGCCCTCGGCGTCCGTCTCCGGCGCCTCGCCCTTTTTGCCCTTCTTCGGCTTCTTCTCTTTCTTCGGTTTCGCAGCCATGGCCGGGAATCGCCGTCCTCAATTTCAACCGACCCCAATTCGCAAACGCTGGTTAAGGATTGGTGGAGGCTCGGCAAAACTTGCCGGCGCCTGGGCAAAGGCGGCCGCCCTTGTTCACCATGCTCGACGGCTCCGAGCCTTGAAATCATGGGCGATTAACCGTGGCGCCGGCTTTGCACGGTTAACCCGGCTATGGATAACGCTCTGATGATCGGCCTGCAGACGCAACGCGTGCTGCAGCGGCGCATGGACATCTCGGCGAACAATCTCGCCAACATCAGCACCAGCGGATTCAAGGCCGACACGCTGGTGACCGAGGAAGTCGACAACACCGGCGCGCACACCGAAGACAATCCACGCGACGTTCGTTTCGTCCGCGATCTTTTCGAAATGCGCGACATGAGCCAGGGGCCGATCGCCGCGACGGGAAATCCCCTCGACGTCGCCATCCAGGGCGACGGCTTTTTCATCGTGCAGGGCCCCGCGGGACCGCTTTACACCCGTGACGGCGCCTTCGCCATTTCCGCCGACGGCCATCTCGTCACCAGCGACGGCAAGGACGTGCTGAGCCAAGGCGGCGCGCCCATCATCTTCGACGCCCAGGCCGGCGGCAGCCCGACCATCACACGCGACGGCGCCATCACCATGGACGGCGTCGAGGTCGCGCGGCTCGGCGTCGTCAATTTCGCCAATCCGCAGGCGATGCAGAAGGTCGGCGAAAATCTCTGGAATTCCGGCGGACAGGCGCAACGCGATTTCGAAGGCGTCGTCGTCCAGGGCAGCGTCGAAGGATCGAACGTCAGCCCGGTCCTCGAACTCACGCGCCTGATCGAAATCTCGCGCGCCTATGAGTCGGCGGCGCGCATCGTCAGCAGCGCCGACGATCTTCGTCAGCGCGCGCTGCAACGTCTTGGTCAAGTTCAGTAGGGAGTAGCCGATGCGCGCCTTGTCGATCGCCGCCAGCGGCATGCAGGCTCAGCAGCTCAACGTCGAAGTCATTTCGCACAACATCGCGAACATGAACACGACGGGCTACAAGCGCCAGCGCGCCGAGTTCGAGGACATGCTCTACCAGAACCAGGAGCGTCCCGGCGCGAGTTCGTCCGCCAACGGCAACATCCTCCCGCTCGGCATTCAACTCGGCGTCGGCGTGCGCGCGGACGCCGTTGGCCGCATCACCGAACAAGGCGGCATGAGTCAAACGTCGAACCCCTACGACATCGCCATCAACGGACGCGGCTATTTGCAGGTGACGCTGCCTTCGGGGCAGATCGCCTACACGCGCGCCGGCAATCTCGCGATCAACGCCGACGGCGTCATCGTCACGGCGGACGGCTATCAGGTCGAGCCCTCGATCACCGTGCCGCCGGAAGCGACGGCGGTGAACATCTCCCGCGACGGAATCGTCGAAGCGACGCTGACGGGGCAAACCGCGCCGCAACAATTGGGTCAGCTCGAACTCGCGACGTTCATCAATCCGCCGGGCCTCGAAGCCATCGGCGACAACCTCTACCTGGAAACCCCCGCTTCCGGTTCGCCGAACGTCGCCACTCCGGGCTCGCCAGGCTTCGGCACGCTAATGCAGGGCTATCTCGAACTCTCGAATGTCAACGCCGTTGAGGAGATTTCCGCGCTGATCGAAGCGCAGCGCGCCTATGAGATGAATTCGCGCGTCATCACCGCCGCGGATCAGATGCTCGAATCCGTCACGCAATTGCGCTGAGGAGAACGTCGATGCCGCGCCGGCTCTTTGCCCTCATCTTCTCCTTCATCGCCGGGTTGGCCCTGCCCGCGTTCGCCGACACGCCAGTCACGCTCAAATCGCGCATCGAGGTCACCGGCGCCGCGATTACATTGGGAGACGTGTTCAACGATGCGGGCCAGGCCGCCGCGCGCCCCATCGCGCCCGCGCCGGCAGCCGGCCAGGTTACGACGCTGAGCGCGGATTTCGTCGCCGCCGCTGCAGCCGCATCCGGTCTCGCCTGGGCGCCGCCAAGCGGATTGACCGAGGTGCGCATCACCCACCCGGCCGGGGCGCGCGCCTTTGTCGGCCCGCCGGCCGGGCAGCGCACGGCGGCGACGTCCAGCGGGCCGTCCGGCGACATCGCCGTGCGCCGCAACGAGACGGTGCTGCTCAGCTTCAACGCGCCTGGACTTTCTCTCAACATGCAGGCGCGCGCCCAAAGCGACGGCGCGGTCGGCCAGACCATCCGCTTCTTGAATCTTTCGTCCAACCGCATCGTCGAAGCCGTGATCACCGGGCCCGGCGCCGCACGCGTGGAGACCCCCTAGATCATGGATACGACGATGCGCCGCCTAGCCGTTCTCGCCCTCGCCGCCGCCACGACGGCGTGCGCAAGCGATCGGGTCGACGCCGCGGCGCACGACGCGCTGGCCGCGCCGGGCGCCGCGCTGAACGCTGCGCGCCGCGCCGCCTCGCCGCCGCAGCTTTCCCCTGTCGCCAATCCCGCGCCGCTCGCCGGCGGCGAAACGCAATCCTTGCCTCAACCCGAAACCACGGCCTTCGAGGCAGGCGCGCCGAGTTCGCTGTGGCGCTCCGGGCGGCGCAGCTTCTTCAACGATCAGCGCGCCTCGCGCGTCGGCGACATTCTCACCGTCGCCATCGAAATCGACGACAAGGCCGAGGTCAGCAATTCGTCGGAACGCAGCCGCTCCACCTCCACCAGCGCGGGCGTCACCAATTTCTTTGGCGCCGAACAGGCGCTGGGCCATCTGCTCGGCTCCGATCCCTCCACGCTGGTGAACGCCCAGGCCTCCTCCGACCACAGCGGCGACGGCGCCATCAACCGCAAGGAAAAGATCGAGCTCAACCTCGCCGCCGTCATTGTCGATCGGCTGCCGAACGGCAATCTGGTCATCGCCGGGCGTCAGGAGGTGCGCATCAACGGCGAACTGCGCGAGCTCACCGTGTCCGGCGTCATTCGCCCGGAAGACATCTCCGCCGAAAACACGATCCGGCACGATCAGATCGCCGAGGCGCGCGTGTCTTATGGCGGGCGCGGACAGTTGAGCGCGGTCCAGCGGCCCAATTGGGGCCAGCGCATCGCCGACGCGCTCTCGCCCTGGTGAGCAAGTCCGACTAGCGCGCCAGCAGCGCGAGATGCGGCCAGAAATATTGAACGATGGCGCCGCCGGCGAAGCCGACGCAGATGCCCAGCAACAGCCCGACATAGCCGTTGCCGAGACGCTCGCTCACGCTGTCCTGGCCGGGGGCCCAGACGCGGACGAGAAAGCCGAGCGCGCTGCCTGCAAGGCCCGCGACACCGGCGAGATCAAAGCGGAATATGCACAGCGCCACCATCGCGAGATAGATGGCGAAGCTTAAAACCCACCGCACCGTGTCCATGATCTAGATCAACCACGACAGACGCGGCCAGCGCAATCCGCGGCCGACATCAATCATCGCGATGCACGCGCTCGCGGCGCTCATGGCGTTCTTGAGCTTCCAGCGACAGCGTCGCGATCGGGCGTGCTTCCAGGCGCGAGAGCGCGATCGGCTCGCCGGTCTCCTCGCAATAGCCGTAGGTGCCCTCGTCGATGCGACGGATCGCATCGTCAATCTTGGAAATCAGCTTACGCTGACGATCGCGCGTCCTCAATTCGGTGGCGCGGTCGGTTTCGCTGGAGGCGCGATCGGCGAGATCGGGCAGCGAGGTGGTGTCTTCCTGAAGGCTCGCAATGGTGGAGCGCGACTCCGCCAGGATCTCGTCCTTCCAGGCAAGCAGCTTGCGGCGGAAATACTCCTTCTGCCGCTCATTCATGAATGGCTCGTCGTCGCTCGGCCGGTACTCTTCGGTGATGGTCGAGCCCATTTCAGGTCTCCCCGCTTGTCCGCGCCCGGCGCCCACGCAAAAACGGCGCCTTATAACCCCGGCCCTTGGCTCCGTCCATTAACCTCGATCACGGCAAAAGCAGTCCCAAAATCCGACGGTTGCGGCGCGGCAATTATGGGGATGGCGCATTCATGTCGAGCTTCGCCAGTTCCACCGCGACTCGGGTGTCGATCTCCAGCAGCACCTGGTCCAATTCGATCTCGCCGGTCGTTTCGGCGCCGCCGCGCAAGCTTTCCAGCTCGGCCCTCAGCCCCCCTGGCGCGCGCCCGAGCAGCAACGCCCGCTCCAATCCGTCCAGCGCATCGAGCGCCCGCTTGCCGCGCCGCACCTGCCGCGCGCGCCGTTCGGCGTCCATTCCTTCGGCCTGCAAAGCCAGAATCGCATCCAGCGAATGCGCCGCGCTCGCCGGGGCCGGGGCGACCACGCGGCTCGGGCTTTCATTTGCGGCGAACCCCGTCGCGGCGCTGGCCCCGGCGCGGCGCGTGGGCGTGGCTGAAGCGATTCCGCGGCCGCTTTCGATCTTCATGCGCGCGAACTTTCCGCCTTGGCTGTTGCGGGAGCCTTAACGCCCCCGAGATTTGAACGCGCTGTTAACCGAGTTCGCGCCCTATCGCATCCATGCGTTTCAGTTCCCGCTTCGCGCGCACGGCGTTCTTGTCCGCCGTCACGCTGACCATCCCGCCGGTGGCGATGGTGCAGACGGCCGATGCCGCCCCGCGCATCAAGGACGTCGCCGATTTCGAAGGCGTGCGGGAAAATCAGCTGGTCGGCTACGGGCTCGTCGTCGGCCTTGCCGGCACCGGCGATTCGCTGCGCAACTCGCCCTTCACGCGCCAAAGCCTGGCGGCGATGCTGGAGCGGCTCGGCGTCAACGCCAGCAACGGCAATCTCAACACCCGCAATGTCGCCGCCGTGATGGTAACGGCCAACCTGCCGCCGTTCGCCGCGCAGGGTTCGCGCATCGACGTCACCGTCTCGGCGATGGGCGATGCGCGCAGCCTGGCCGGAGGGCAATTGCTGGTGACCCCGCTCATGGGGGCGGATCAGCAGGTGTACGCGGTGGCGCAGGGCTCGCTTGCCATCGGCGGCTTTTCCGCCGGCGGCGCATCGGGATCTTCGGTCACGCGCGGCGTGCCCACCGCGGGCCGCATCGCCTCGGGCGCGCTGGTCGAAAAGGAGATTTCCTTCGACATCGCCAACCAATCGGAACTGCGCCTGGCCCTGCGCAATCCGGACTTCACGACCGCGCGCAATATTGCCGAGGCCATCAACGCAGCCGTCGGCGCGGATGCCGCGCACGCGGCCAATCCCGGCGCCGTGATGGTGCGCCGGCCGGACAGCTATCAGGGCGACATGGTGGCCCTGCTGGGTTCGATCGAGAATCTCGAAGTCAGCGTGGATGCGCCGGCTCGCATCGTCATCGACGAAAACTCCGGCATTGTCGTCATGGGCGACAATGTGCGCGTCTCGACGGTGGCGATCGCCCAGGGCAACCTCACTATTTCCGTCAATGAGGATCCGTTCGTCAGTCAGCCGGCGCCGTTGAGCCGCGGCGAAACGGCGGTCGTGCCGCACACCAATATCGACGTACAGGAAGACAAAGGCGGGCTCGTGATGGTGCCAGGCGGCGTGCCGCTCAGGCAGCTGATCAACGGCTTGAACGCGCTCGGCGTGTCGCCGCGCGACATGATCTCCATCCTGCAGGCGCTGAAGGCCGCCGGCGCCATTCAGGCCGAAATCGAGGTGATGTGATGAGCGACGTTCCGCCGTTACGCGGCGCGCCGTTGCCGCCAGCCGCGCCTCCTGCCCCTGCGGACGATTTGAAGAAGCTCGCCGAGCAATTCGAAGCCATGTTCTTGAACGAGATGATGCGCCCCATGTTCGACGGCCTCAGCACCGATGGCATCGGCGGCGGCGGCGTCGGAGAACAGATGTTTCGCCCGATGCTGATCGATCAATACGCGCAGGCGATTTCCCAATCCGGCGGCGTCGGCCTCGCTGACGCCTTGGTGCGCGAGTTTGCGCGCTTGCAGACGCCGCAGCCGGCGCAGGACGCGGAGACCTCCATTGCCCCTTCTCGCTGACAGCCCGACGGACCGCGCCGAGCAATTGCTCATCGTCACGGAGCGGCTCACGCATCTGATCGAAGAAGAGACCGCGCTGATCAAGGCGCGCCAGCCCCCGCTTTCCGGCGAACGGGGCGAGGAAAAGGCCCGCCTCGCCAACGTGTATCGGCTGGAGCTGGCGCGCATCAAGCACGACCGGGCGCTGCTCGACGGCGCCCCCGCCTCAATGCTCGGCCAGCTGCGCCAGCAGACCGTGAAATTGCACGAGGCGCTCTCCCGCCACGAAACCGAACTCGGCGCGGTGAAGGTCGTGTCCGAGGGCCTCGCCCAGGTCATGGCCGAAGAGGTGGCGCGCCAATTGGGCGGCTCGTGCAATTACGGCGCGGGCGGGGGTGTGGAAAAGCCGGCCGGCCCCGTTCCCGTGGCGGTTGATCGGAAGGCCTAAAAAGCCTGTTTCAGCACCAATATTCGCCTTTCCTGTAATTCATCTTGCGGGGACGGCGACAGTCGGATTTCTGTTGCCCTACGGCAACGGCGGGGAAGGAATGCACGCAAGGACGCAGAGAGGCTGGCGCCCTGACACAGACGAGCCACGCCGCCCCTTGCTGGGCGTGTGGAGCGCGTTCCTGTTCAACATCTGCCTTGCCCTGCTGCCGATGGCGAGCGCCTTCGCGATCGTCGCCGTGCAGCGCGACAATCTCTATACGTACGAGAGCACGCCTTCCCTGGCGCAGGACGTTCGCGCCCGCATCGAGCGGATCGCCGGCGGCCTCATTCCGCTCGACTTCGACCGCCGCCGCCAGTGGGACGACATGGTGGCGATCGAACTCGTCAAAGGCGACGTCTCGGCGGCGCGCGGATTCGTGCTGAGCGCCCGCGCCATGCTGCCTTCGCGCGACGCCGACCAGCTCAATCGCGCGCTTCATTCGGGCGCCAGCGACGCCGACATCGAACTCGCCGCGCTCGACTTCCTGACGCCCGGCACGCGCGCGCGCTACGAATCCGCCGTCCCCCTGCTGTCCAGGCGGTCCGCCAGCGGCTTGGCCACTACGCGCGCCGCCGAACGGCCCGCGCCGTTGGGCGATGCGCGCGACTTCGAATTGCTCGCGGGCGCCATGATGGGCGACGCCGATTCCGATCCGCTGCATTTCACTTTGACCGGGCTTGGGCTTGGCCTTGGCGGCGCGCTGACGCCGCGCATGCAGGCCGGCGCTTCCGCCCTGATCGCCGCCGGCCGCGATCCGAATTTTGGCGGCCAATTCGCACAGGAAATCACGGACCTCGTCGCCTCCGCCGCGCCGGCCGACAAATTCCGCGCCGAAGCGCTCTCGCGCGTGCGCGGCGGCGCGGACCCGGCCGCCTTTCCCGTCGCCTCGGCGGCGTTCCGCGCCGCCGTCGACGCGCACGGGCTCAACGCGGTGAAGGCGCTGCTCGATCAGATCGGCAGAATGAGCGAAGCGTCCTCGCCGTCGGGCGCCGCGCTACTGCTGACGCATGCGCGCTCGATGCGCGACTTGCCGCGCTTGCTGCTCATCGCCGAAGCCGGCGGCGACCGCGCCACCGCCGTCGCCAAGAACGCCCCGCACGACGGACGTCTGCCGGGCGCCGCGCACGGCGTGCTCAAATTCTCCGGCGACCTTATTTCGATGCTGGGCGTGATCGCGCTGGCCGTGATCGGATTGATGTTCGCCGCATCGGCAACTTCGGTCGAAGCGTTCCGCCGCGCTTGGCGCAACGTGCACGCGGACATGTATGCAACCACGCGCCGCGGGCGCAATGACGAACTCGTGCAGAACTTCGACGTGCCGTGGCGCACGCTCTAGGCGTCGGCGCGCGCGTCAGCTCTTGAACAGCGCCAGCACGGCTTGCGGCTCGACATTGACGATCGAAGCGCCGCCCAGGTCGTTGAGCCCCTGACGCACTTGCAGCGCCAAGAGGCGCGCCGAATCCGCGTCAAGATCGCCGCGCACGCCGCCGCTCGCCGCCGCGCCAAGGAAACCCTGATGCGTTTCAAGCGCGCGAGCCGCATCGGCCAGACGATCGAGTTCCGCGTTCAAGGCCGTGCGCGAGGCCCGCACGGCGTCTGCGAGGTCGGGGCCGATGGCGGCGTCGCTGGAGAACGAAAACACGTCGCCCGGTTGCGGATCGCTCTTGAGCCGAAGATCGGCGCCCGCGATCGCGACCGGCGGCGAGTTCGGCTCCGCTTGCACGGAAACATCTTTGCCCGCCACGACGCCGAGACCGCCCGTCACCGCCGCATCCACACGTTCGGCGAACCTGCTCACAAGCTCCGCGAGCTGGCCCGGCGCGCTCGGATCATCCGAATTGGCCAAGCTCTGCATGCGGTCCAGAAAGTCCTTCGCCTCCTCGCCCAGGGAAAGCGCCTGGCGGATCTGATCGAGCCCTGCGGCGACGCTGTCGGACGCGGCGCGCCAGCTCGCGGCGTCGCTCAACTGAACACGGTCGGCGCCCGCCTCGGCGGAGCCGTCGGCGCGTTCGCTGCGAGGATGGTGCTTGCTGAAACGGGGATCGACGCCGAGCGTGGCGACGCCCGTCGTTCCCGGTGTGATGCTCGACACCATGCCGCTGCTCCTTCGGATCGCGCGCCCACGACGGGCAGCGCGGCGCGCTTCGCCGCGGCGGTTAATAAAGGGTTAAATCGTTAACGAAACGTTAACGCCCACGAATGAGCCTGAGTTGGCGGCGCCCTTCGCAGCGGGCGTCGTGTGTGCGTGTGCGACCCTCGGCGCGCCGCCTACAGCGACATCGCCTTCAGATAGACTTCCACGGCCCGCGAAAAGGCCAACTGCGCGTCGCTTGGATATTGCCGCAGGACTTGCTCGGATTCTGGATCGAGCAACGTGTTGACGAAGCGGCCCGAGACCTTGTCGATCTCGATCAGCAGTTTCGCCGGCGCCAGTTCGGACTGTAGCTGGGCCTGCGACTGAGCTTCGATTTTCGCGACGGTTTCCGTGGCCTGCAGCTTCACCGGTTCGGCGGGCGCGGACGCGGTTTCAGGGCGAGTTGGCGCAGCCACTCGCGCGTGGAGGGTCGGAACAGGAGAGGCGTTGGCGTCCATGACTCACGCTCTCACGAGACGATCGCCGTCGGCGCTTCCGCTTCGGAGGGAATTGGCGAGAGGCGGGTGAACCGCCTCTCGCCTTTTCCGTTTTCCGAATTAGCGGAAGAACGACAGCACGATCGAAGGCGCCTGGTTGGCGATCGACAAGGCTTGCGCGCCCAATTGCTGCTTCACTTGCAGCGATTGCAGCATCGCAGATTCCTTGGCGAGGTCGGCGTCCACGAGGTTGCCGATGCCGGCCGTGATCGTGTCCGACAGCTTGCCCAAGAACGTCTTTTGCACGTCGAGCGCCTTGGATTGCGCGCCGAGCGTGGCGAGGTTCTTGTTGAGCTCCGTGATCGCGGTGTCGATGGCGGTGGAGGCCGCCGACGCGCCGGTCGCCGTGGAGATGTCGAGCGTCGACGTCACGGTGGCGAGCGCTTGGCCGGCCTTGCCGAGACGGAAGTCGAAGCCGTCGACCGACACCGAGTTCGAACCGCCGCCGCCGCCGCCGGCCGTGAAGGTCGAGCCCGTGGTCGTTGCGCCGCCGTCGAACATGCCGCCGGCGCCGTCGGTCTTGCCCGCGCCCGCGTTGTCGACGAATTGAACGTCGAATTGCACGGACGAATTGTACGTGATGACGCCGGTCGTATCGTCGTAGCTCGCGGTCACTTGACCGTTGGTGCCGGTGTTCACTGCATCCAGGAAGTCCTGGATCGTGTCGGTGCCGGCGACGCCCACGGTGTAGGACGTCGTGACGCCGCTTTGCGTGATCGAGAACTGAACGGCGTCGCCCGCGGCGAACGTAAGACCGGTCGCCGTGGCGAGGTCTTGCGAGGCCGAGTAGAGCGTGCCGCCGCCGATCGCGCCAGCCGCCTTCGAATAGGCGCTGCTGCCGCTGCCGGAGGCGTCCGTGGTCAGCACGGTGAACGCGTTGGCGCCGCCCGTGAGGTTGGAGCCGTTGACCAGGTTCGAGCCGTTGAACGTCGCGGCGTTGGCGATTTGGTCGATCTGATCGCGCAGCGCCTTGAAGTCCGCTTGCAGAGCGTCACGTTGGTCTTGGGAAAGGTCGGTCGCCTGCGCGGCCACGGACTTTTCCTTCAGTTGCTTCAGGATGTCGCCGATCGCTTCGCCGGCCGAGAGGCCGACGTCGATCACCGACGTCGCACGATCGATGCCGTCTTGAACGGCGCCCAGCGATGCAACGCGGGCGCGTTGACCTTCGGCGATCGCGAACACAGCGCCGTTGTCCTTCGCCGACGCGACCTTGAGGCCGGTGTTGACGTGGTTTTGGACTTCAGCGAGCTGTTTGGTGGTGGCGTTGAGGCTTTGGAGAGCGACCAAAGCACCGTAATTGGTGTTCACGCTAGTCATTGTTGTGGTCCTTCTGGACAGTGTTGCCGGCCCGTTTTGGGCGGTAAGGGCGGTTCACCCCTATCGGGGAAATGCAAAGCGCGGACCTCGCCGAGATGGTGAAGCCAGCAACCTCGCAGGCGCGGATTTTCGGCCTAAAAGCTTAAGGTTTTCGCTACTCGTCGCGGCGCGGGAACAAATTCGCCCGGCAATTTTTGCCGATCCCGGCAAGTCTTGCCGGATCGCGGCCTAGCGGGCGGCCAGGCCTTCCATCATCGAGCGATTGACGTCGATCAGCGGATCGATCTCGGCGCCGTCGCGGAGCACCTGGCTTGAATAGCGGGAAACCCATAAGGCCAGCGAGATGATCTGCGCGCGAAGAACCGGCGGCAGCTTGTTGCCCTCGGTCGCGCAATCGGCGGACAGCACGTTCCAAAGCCGCCGGTTGAAATCCAGCGCCTCGGCGATCGGCCCCGCTCCCGAAATCACGCCCTCCTTGACGCGCACGAGCCCCGCGGTGGCCTGGCCAAACGCGCGGTACTCCAGTTCACGCGGGCTCTCAGCCTGCGTGGCCGCGCGCTGATAGGCCTTGATCGACATCCGCCAACCCCAATCTTTGGGCCTCATACGTCATGAGCTTCCGACAGCGCATCAGCGCCCGGTAGTACTCACCGGCCATGACTTCCTTGGAAATTCCAACGCACTCGGCGAGCACCTCGGGATCGCGCACTGCGCCCATGAATTCGGCGAGGCGCGAGGCGAACTCGCCATAGGCCTTGTCGCGCCCGTCCACGTCCAGATACATGAGCATGATCGGGAAGTAGATCCGCCGCGCCGGCGTGTCCGCCTGCTCCGGCTGCATGATGTCCTTCTCACGCAGCACCGAAGCCTTGTTCTGCAGGACGAGCGCGGCACGCCGATCACCGTTCTGAACCACGGCGCCGTTGACGACGAATTTCTCGCCCGGCCGCAGCGACAGTTTCAGCGGCATGATTCTCACTCCGCCCCGATTAGCTGACGGAGAGTCGGGGAACAAAGTTAACGGCGCGTTGCATAGGCTGCTTCAAACCAATCCAACGCTGCATCCGAAACGTATGCCTCTACCGCCGAGCGTGGCGTCAACGCCGCACTCTTAACCATTTGGACATCTGCTCTTGCGCGGGAGCCGTGAGCGGCCCTAGCGTTTGTCTCGGCGGCCGCCGGGCTGAGGGGGCCCCGAGTTTTGAAAGCGCCCAACACGCGCCCCGAAGAGGAAGACCGGGACAGACAGGATGAAGCCCCAGGGGACGCGGCGTTTCCGTCGCGTTTGGGGCAGATGGCGGCGCGCGCGTCTTGCCTCGGCAAGCGCGCGCGTCGTACCTCCTGAGCCATGCGTTTCGAAGGCACGACAGGCTACGTCGCCACCGAGGATTTGAAGGTCGCGGTCAACGCGGCTGTAACGCTGGAGCGCCCCCTGCTCGTCAAAGGCGAGCCGGGCGCCGGCAAGACCATGCTCGCCGTGGAGCTGGCGAAGGCGCTGGGCGCGCCGCTGATCGAGTGGCACGTCAAGTCCACGACCAAGGCGCAACAAGGGCTCTACGAGTACGACGCGGTGATGCGTCTGCGCGACAGCCAGCTTGGCGATGCGCGCGCCGCCGACATCGCCAACTACATCAAGCGCGGCAAGCTCTGGGAAGCGTTCGAAAGCCCGCAGCGCCCCGTCCTGCTCATCGACGAGATCGACAAGGCCGACATCGAATTCCCGAACGATCTTCTGCAAGAACTCGATCGCATGGAATTCTACGTCTATGAGCTGGATCGCACCATTGCCGCGCGCCAGCGCCCCATTGTCATCATCACCTCGAACAACGAGAAGGAATTGCCCGACGCGTTTCTGCGCCGCTGCTTCTTCCACTACATCCGCTTCCCCGATGACGCGACCATGCTCGCCATCATCGAAGCGCACTTCCCCGGCGTGAAACCGCGCCTCGTCAGCGAAGCGCTCAAAGTGTTTTACGACATGCGCAAAGTGCCGGGGCTCAAGAAAAAGCCTTCCACCAGCGAATTGCTCGACTGGCTGAAGCTCTTGCTGGCCGACGACATCGATCTCGAAACCCTGCGCCAACGCGATCCCGCCAAGCTCATTCCCCCGCTTTACGGCGCATTGCTCAAGAACGAGGCCGACGTCCAACTCGTTGAGCGTCTCGCCTTCCTGGCGCGGCGCGAAACGCGCGGCGGTTAGCGCGCGAAACGCGAAACTGACACAGGCAAACGCGGCGCGACCGCCTGAAACGGGAATTCTGCGCGCCCGGAGGCGCATCGAGTTCCGCGTTGGCGAAGTGCTTGCTACGTCTTTTTCCTATGACAAGTGACACGCTTCTGCTCGCGTGCGCGCTGCTGCTCGGCCCGCTTGTGGGCGCGGCGGGCGTCGTCGCGTACACGCGTTGGGACCGCGCGCATCAGCGCCGCCTCGACATCTTCCACGGCATGCTGCGCATGCGCCGCGTGTGGCTGAGCCCGGAATGGGTCGGCGGCCTCAATCTCGCGCCGGTGGAATTCGCGCGCTTCCCCGAAGTGCTCGCCGCCGTCGAAACGCTGCTGGCGCGCTACACCGATCCGGCCTGGCAGAATCCCGAAGCCGACCTGCGCCGCCGCGCCGTCCTGGAGACCGAGAACGCCGCATGCGATCTCCTGCTGCGCATGGCCGAGGCGCTCAAGGTCCCGATGCTGGGGGCCGACCTGCGCACGCGCCCGGTCGCGCCGTTCGGCTGGATCACCGACGATGTGCAGAACCGCCAAACGCGCGAGTTGCTGCAGCAAGTCCTGAGCGGCGCCCGCACGATCCGCATCGACGCCAGCCCGCCTCAGCCCGCGCCCCGCCCCTATGGTTGGACAGAACCGGCGCGGCCCAATGGCCATCACCCCGAGATCATGCCTAGTCGCTAGCGCACGGCGCCGAAGCGCATCGCGTCGTACGAACTCGTGTCGATCTGCGCGCTCTGAATTTGGGGAGCGCCGTCTGGACCCACGCTCCATGTCGCGTCGATCGGAAACACCGCGGTGAGCGGTCTGCCATCCGGCTTCTTCTGAGTGACGCGCGCTGAAAAGGCGCCGATCCTGTGCCCGTCGTCCTCTTCGATCCATTTCGGGCCAACGATCTCAACGAGCGCAATATCGCCGACGAGTTCGCGGATGCGATTGGAATAAAGCTCGGGCTCGATCTGCCGAGCGAGCAAGTCGCGCAGCGCTGCGGCTTCGGCATTGCCGCGCTTCACCGAACGGGGATACGCGGCCGCTGTCACAACTGCTCCCACGAATCGGACCTTACGCAATGCGATGAGGGTGAGGCGGGTTCGTTAGCCAAGGGTGAATCTCATTTCAAGCGCCATCAGGCGGTATGCGAAGCTTGAGCGTGTCCGAAAGCGTCTGCGCGACACCGTCGAGATCGCCGCGGATCGAAGCGTGATCGACGCCGAAGCAGCTCAGGCGCTCGGCGAAATACCAACGATGTGCGGGGTTTATCGGAAACCTGTCGTAATCTTCGAATCGGATGCGAATTGAGCTGAAACGGCTTTGTCGGCGATGGATGCACCGTGAACACGGAGCCCTGGGCCAGCAAGCGCGCCGCATGGTGCGGCGGCAGAATGACACGAACCGGGCCCTTTGATCCGAACGGCTTACCGTAATCCTCTTCGTTGCCGAGAATGTCGTTTTCGGCGAACCTCACGCCGATCACTTCCGGCCATGTCCGGCGCTGCTCGCGCTCCAGCTCCTCGCGGTGCGCTTCGTCGTCGCTGGCGTCGCCGTTCTTGCCCTTTTCCTTCTTGCCTTTCTTCTTCTTTTTCTTGCCGCGCACGGGATCGGTTTCGCGCACGCCGGTCACCGCGAAATACGCGCCGACGAGAGGGTTGGTGGTCCAATCCAAAAGGCGGGTCGGCAAATTGAAATGCTGCGCAAGCGTCAGCCAGTCCCACTCCGAAAAGGTGGGGCCGACATTCAGATGCCTCGCCTGACGCTGAAAGCGATCGAAGGCGGCGCGCTCCAATTCGTAAGTGTATTGCGCGACGAGCTGCGGACGCCCGACGCGCGGAAGCATGTTGTCGCTATGCACCGCGTGCACATGGCCGCGGAAAAAGTGCAGCCGGTTATGCGCGCCTTCCGTCCACTTCAGGAACTCCAGCCAGCTTTGGCTGGCTTCGTCGCTGACGCTCATGGCGCTCCCCCGCGTCACGACTAGACGCGGGCGCGCTTCGCGGTCAAGAAATGATCTCCTCGTTCGCCTGATGCGAGAAAAACGAACCCCTGTTCCAGCGCCTCTTCACCGAACTCCGCGCCGCGCGCGTGCCGGTCAGTCTCAAGGAATACCTTGTGCTGATCGAAGCGTTGGAGCGCGGCGTCATTCCGCAGAACGTCGACGACTTCTACTACCTCGCCCGCACCGCTTTGGTGAAAGACGAACGTCATCTCGACAAGTTCGACCGCGTGTTCGGTCACGTCTTCAGGGGTCTCGAGAAAACCAGTGACGCCGTCGCCGCCGACATCCCCGAGGAATGGCTGAAGCTGCTGACGCAGAAATTCCTGACCAACGAAGAGAAAGCGCAGATCGAAGCGCTCGGCGGCTGGGAGAAGCTGATGCAGACGTTGCAGGAGCGGCTCAAGGAGCAGAAAGAACGCCACGAAGGCGGCAACAAATGGATCGGCACGGGCGGCACATCGCCTTACGGCGCCGGCGGCTACAATCCCGAAGGGGTGCGCATCGGCAATGAAGGCCAGCGCCAAGGCCGCGCGGCGAAAGTCTGGGAGAACCGCGAGTACAAAAATCTCGACGACAGCGTCGAGCTCGGCGTGCGCAACATCAAGATCGCGCTGCGGCGTCTGCGCAAATTCGCCCGCGACGGCGCACCCGACGAGCTCGACCTCGACGCCACCATCAAGACCAGCGCGCGCCAAGGCTATCTCGACATCGTGCTCCGCCCCGAACGGCGCAACGCCGTCAAAGTGCTGCTCTTCCTCGACATCGGCGGCTCGATGGATTCGCACGTGAAGCTCTGCGAAGAGCTGTTCTCCGCCGCGCGCGCGGAATTTAAGCACATGGATTTCTTCTACTTCCACAATTGCCTCTATGAGCGCCTGTGGAAGGACAATCGCCGGCGCCACGACGAACTCACCTCGACCTGGGACGTGCTGCACAAATTTCCCAGCGACTACCGCATCGTCTTCGTCGGCGACGCGACCATGAGCCCCTACGAGATCACCTATCCCGGCGGCAGCGTCGAACACTGGAACGAAGAACCGGGCGCCGTCTGGCTGCAGCGCGTCGCGCACATCTACGAACGCCTCGTCTGGCTCAATCCCACGCCGCGCGCGCACTGGGATAATACGCCGTCGACCGCCCTCATCCGCGAAATCATCGGCCAGGACCGCATGTTTCCGCTCACTCTCGCCGGCCTTGACGGCGCGATGCGCGCATTGAGCCGCTGATCCGCGCCCGTCACCGAAGTGTTGCAAATCTCCGCGTCGGGCTCGATTGACAATCGTTCATGCCGCGCCATTCATGTGACACTTTGCGGAACGGGGCGTGACATGCAATTGACGGTGGAAGATCTTCCCAACGGCGTCACCAAAGCCGTACTGGTGGGGCGCCTGGATATCGATGGCGCCGCCGCCGTCGACATGCGCTTCAACGTGCTTGCTGGCGCCAAGCGCGCGCTCGTGGTCGATCTCTCCCAAGTCGATTTTATCGCCTCCATGGGCTTGCGTACGCTGATGAGCTGCGCACGTTCGATCGCCTCCAAGGGCGGGCGCATGGCGCTCGCGGGGCCCCAGGATCATGTGCTGAAGGTGCTCGCCACCAGCGGCGTGCAGGACGTCATCCCCGTGCGCGCCAGCGTGGACGACGCGATCGCCTATGTGACCTCCTGATGCCCACTCGTCCGGTCGAGGACGATCTTCGGGATGTCGGCAAGGCAGTCGCCTGGGCCGATGGGATCGCCGACGCGGCGGGCGTGCCGGCCGCGCTGCGCAACGACATCCAGGTCTGCATCGAAGAGGCGCTCGCCAACCTCATTATGCACGCGCATGCCGAGGGGCCGAAGGCGATCGAACTCAGTCTCGACGCCGACGAAACAACGGCGCTGCTGCAAATCTCCGACGCATGCCTGCCCTTTGACGTGGCTACGGCCGAGATTCCCGCGCCCGATCCCGGCCGTACCGGCGGGGCCGGCCTCAAATTGCTGCGCTCCTTCGCGCACGAAGTGCGCTACGCGCGCCACGGAGCGCGCAACACGCTCACATTGGTGTTCTCGACCGAGCCCGCCTCGCGCCACGCGCTTGACCCCGCCGTGTTGCCGCTGGTGCGGCGAATCCCGGCCTTCGCCGAGATGGCGGACGCCACGCTGGTCGATCTGCTCGGCGCGGGACGCCTGCAGCGCTACGCCGCCGGCGAGAAACTCATGACCCAGGGCGAGCCAAGCGCGCACGCCTTGCTGCTGCTGGACGGTGAAGTCGCCGTCGTCAACGAAAGCCGCCACGGCAGCGCCCCGGTCGCCCGCATCGCCGCCCCGGCGCTGATCGGCGAAATCGGCGCGCTCGCCGCGCTGCCGCGCACCGCCAGCATCACCGCCTCGACCGCCATCAAGGCGCTCGCGATTGGCCGCGCGCCCCTGCTGGACGCCTTCTCGCACGCACCGGCCATGCTGGTGTCGGTGATTGGCCAGTTGGGCCAGCAGATCAAGAACACCAACACCGCGCTCGGCCTCTACGCCAGCGGCTTCGCCGCGCTGGAACGCGGCGATCTCGAGGCCGAGCTCAAGGACGATCTCAGCAATCCCACCAACGAGCTGCGCAATTTCGCCGACGCGTTTGAACGCCTCGCCAAGCGCGTGAACCAGGAACGCCGGACCCGCAACGAGATGGAGACCGCGGCCCTCATCCAGCGGCAGATGCTGCCGCTCGGCGTCGCCGATCCCCAGGGACGCTGCGACCTCCACGCCGAAATCCGTACGGCGCGCAATGTCGGCGGCGACTTCTACGACATGATCTGGCTCGACGACCGCCGCCTCGCGCTCGCCGTCGGCGATGTCTGCGGCAAAGGCTCGCCGGCGGCGCTGTTCATGTGCGTGACCGTCACCATGCTGCGGCTCGCCGCACGCGAGGAGCTGCCGCTCGATCAGATGCTGCGCAAGGTGAACGCCCTGCTTTATGAGCAGAATCCGTCTAGCCTGTTCGCCACGCTCTATTTCGCAGTGCTCGACCTCGACACGCGCACACTCACTTATGTCAATTGCGGCCACAACCCGCCTTACGTGCTGGGCGCGGACGGAACGTGCGCGCCGGTCGAAATGGGCGGCCCCCCGCTCGGCGTCGTGCCCGACAAGCTCTGGCCGGTGCACACGCTCACGCTCAAGCCGGGCGACGGGCTCTTCGTGTTCAGCGACGGCGTCACCGAGGCGATGGACGCCGAGCAGCGCGAATACGGCGAAGCCCGGCTGATCGAGGTGCTGCGCGCGCATGCGGGGTCAAATCCGGAAGCGCTCATCCACGCGGTGATGGCGGATGTCGACCGCTTCGCCGCCGGCGCCGAGCAAGCCGACGACATCACCTGTCTCGCGGCGACGCTGCGCTAGAACACGCCGCGCCCCAGCGTCAAAACGAACACCGCGAAGCATACGCATGCCGCGGCGATCCAGGGCGCGCTCACCGTCACCTCCGGCGCGGCGTCGCTGGTGCTCGGCGCGATCGAAAACCGCGCCAAGAGCGGCAGGCATGCAGCGCCCACTTCCAATGCGCCCTGCTGCGACGCGGCCAGCCGATCCGGCGCGAAAGCGAGCGCTGCGGCGCATGCCGACACGGCCGCCGCGGCCCACGACAAGTGCAACAGCGCACGCGCGCGCTCCTTGGCGAACGTCCGCGTGAAGCCCCGCGCGATGGCGATGCCGATCGCATAAAGCGCCACGCCCGCCGCGATCCCGCCCGCCCGGACCTCCACGGTCGGCGGACCCAATACGTCGCGCGCGACGAAATAAGGATCGCCGTCATTCATGACCACGGCGTAGACCAGGTAGCCGGCGAACCAGAAGAGGTTGATGACGGTCGCCAGAAAGGCAAGCAGGCGCGCCCGCGCCATCCGCTTCGGCAAAAAGCTCAAGACCATCCAGGCCGCCACGGCGGCCGCCAAATTGCCGATCAGTCCGCCCCCCGCGACCCAGGCGTCGGCGACGCTGCACTGGAAATAGACTGAAGTGAGCTGGGTGATCGTCCCGCCTCGCGCCAGGCAGGCGGCGCCGTGCCCGAGCGCTTCATGCGCCGTCGCGGCCAGGCACGCCGCCAAAACCGCAATCGCACTGACCGTGATCGCATTATCGCGATGCATGCTTCACTTCATCAAAAAAATGCGGGTCGTCGCTGCGACCGGGGCGTCACAGCCGCCCAATTGCACACATCCGGAACAGGCGAGCGCCACTAGCGGCGCTCGCCTTCGTCGAGCGTGAAGAAACCGTCGTGGTTCGTGTCGATTTCGGTGAAGCGCTGCGCGGCGCAGGCCATGTATTCGTCCTGCATGATGCGGCGATCGAAATTGGTGTCGCAGGTCATGATCGGCTCGGCGTTGTTCAAGAGCCCATAGCGCGCCGCGCCGCGCGGCCCGCGCTCATTGCGCTGGCGCTCGCGCTCGCGCCGACGCGCCGCTTCCTGCGCGTCGTTGCCGGGCCCGGCGCTGCCGCGGCGCACGCCTTCGAAGCCGACATTCGCCGACCAGCCCGTCAACAATTCCGGCGCGCGCACTTGCCAATACGCCGTCGTCTCCGCCGAGGTCAGGTTGTGATCGTGATTGGCGTCGACGCGATCGAAGAACACGAGCGCATCGGCCAGATATTCCTGCTGCCCGATCTTTCCGTCCTTATCGATGTCCGCGTACGTGAACCAGTTGCGGATCGGAGGCACGTCGGGGTCGCTCGAACGGAACGGCTCGCCCATGGGGGTGATGAACAGCGCGCCGCGGACCGTCGAAGCCGCGGCCACGGGCGCGGTCGCGGTCACGGGCGCGGTGCTCGCCGGCGCGGAGTCGGACTCCGCGGCGGGTGTTTCGGTGGCGGTTGTTGTCGCCGTCTGCGCGGCCGCGGCCCCGCTCGCGGAGACCAAGGCCAAAGCTGCGATCAATGCTGCCCGCATGTTTTCCCCCGGTTTGATTACGCCTTATCCGACATTTGGCCCGAGTTTGTGGCGACGAATAGCAGCGGACAGGTCGTCTTGCCGCAGGCGCGGCGCTGGCCGACAATCCGGCCGGGACTCATGAATCGGCGGGCGTTCCTCACCAGTGCCGCATGCACCCTGGCGACAGCCTCGGCCGGCGCGCAGACAGTCGCGCCGCCGGGGCGCTTCGGCGCGGCCATCGCTTATAGCGCCGAGCGCGACGGCGCGGCGCTGCTGATCGCCCGCAACGGCCTGCTGCTGGG
The DNA here is from genome assembly GCA_035549695.1 of Caulobacterales bacterium. Lineage (GTDB taxonomy): Bacteria > Pseudomonadota > Alphaproteobacteria > Caulobacterales > Aquidulcibacteraceae > Vitreimonas. The sequence continues at coordinate 47,014 of DASZQK010000006.1, forward strand.
GGAATATTACACGCCGGAAGCGAACCCGAGCACGCTTTGGCCCCTGGGCGCGGCGACGCGGGCCTTCACCCCCCTGCTCGCGGCCTCGCTGGTGCGCGACGGGCTGATGCGGTTGGACGAGCCCGTGGGCATGACGCTGGGCGACTGGGCCGCGGACCCAGTCAAAAGTCTCATTTCCATTCAGGCGTTGCTTGCGGGTGTGAGCGGCATCACCTTCCGCGAGCGCGGCGGTCTGGCAGAGGCGATCGCACTGGCGCCGGATTCGCCGCCCGGCGCCCGCTTCAGCGACGATCCGGCCGCGTACGTGCTGTTTTCGGAAATCGCCCGCCGCAAACTCATCTCCTCCGGCAACGGGCTCGATCCCGCGAGCTACCTGACCTACCGGACACTGGCCCCGATTGGGTGTTCGCCCGTGGCGTGGGCGCGCACCGGCGAGGGCGTGTTGCTGCATGACGGCGCTGCCGCTTCGGCCCGCGGCTGGGCGCAGGCCGGCGAACTGATCCGCCGTGAGGGCGTTTGGCGCGCGGAGCAATTGGTCGACAGCTTCTCGCTTCGCGAAGCGACGCGCGGCGGCTATGCGGAGCCGCGCGCCGGCATCGGCGTGTGGCTGGCCGCCGGCGTGAGCGATGCGACTCCGCTCGGCGGCAGCGATCTTTGGCGCATGCGGCCTCCGGCGCCGGCCGATCTCATCATGGCCGCCGGCGGCGCCGGGCAGCGGCTTTATATTGTGCCGTCGCAGCATCTGGTCGCGGTGCGCCTGCCGCGCACCGCCGCGGCGCGCGATTGGTCGGACGCCGACTTCCTGCCGCTGTTATTGCGTGATCTCTAGCCGCGCGGACGGATCAGCATCCCAGTGACGAGCCCGACCACGCCGCCGCCGATCGCGCCGGTGATGAGTTCTGACAAGCGCTGCGAATTGCTCGGGCTGTCCGACAGAAGGCTGCTCCACATAGCCGTGATCGATCCCACTTGGGCCACCGTCTCGGACGCGTAGCCCGCGGCCACGCCGGCGATCGCGCCAATGATTGTCCGCCCCACTACGCCGCCGCCGCCCCGCGTCAACGCTCCCAGAATATTGCCGCCAATCACCCCGCCGATCGCGAGGACGACGTAATGCAGCATCGTCGCCTGATCCATGGTTCGACCCCTTCCCTCGTCGCGGCTCTTGTTCTCGTGATGTGCGCCGCGGCGCACAGCTTAGCGGGCCTGTCCGAGTCTGCACAGAGAAGATTGCGTGTCGGTAATGCGGTTTGCGGCGCCCGAGACACATTCGCCTCCTCGATACAGACTTCCCCACTTATTTCCTCGCGGCGGGCTGCATTCCGGCGCCGGTCCGCGTAGCGTCAGCGCCGCGTTGTGATACGACATTCGCCTCGTCCTCGTTTGAGCCCCCCGGACTGATGACGCCGCCGATCCCCATCCGCATCGTGTGCACACACGACGCCATGAAGCTTGCCGAGGACGTGCAGCGCCGGCTCTCGGCGGAGCAGCACGCGGTCGCGATTTCCTGCGGGCGCCAATCCGCGCGGCTCATTGAGACGTCGCGCAGCCTGCGCGAAGCGGTGATCCTGATCTGGTCGCTCGAAGCGCCCAGCGCGCACTACATGCTGCAATGGGCGGCGAACGCCGAACCCACGCGGCTGATCGAGGTGGCCCGGACGCGCGCGCCGAAAACGCGTCAGCACGTCATCGATTTCAGCGCCTGGGAGGGCGAGCGCGGCGGCGCCGCCTGGCGCGCGCTGGAGGAGCGCTTGCGCGCCGTCACGCGCGCCAGCGAACCGCCGAAACCACAACCGCGCCGCGCCGCCATGGCGCTGGCCGCGGTCAGCGCCGTCGCTGTCGGCGACGCGTTGTGGCTGCGCGTGCAGGACGCGGAGCGGCCTCCGCCCGCGAGCGCTCTCGCCGATGAGCCGGCGCCGCTGCGCCACATGCAGACCGCCTCGTTCGGCGGCGAAGGCGGCCCGCTCACCGCGGTGGAGCCGGACTCCAGTTCGTCGGACGAGAGCGTGCAGATTTACCGGGCGCCGCGCGTGCGCGGGCTTGAGGCCGCGCATTTCGACACGCTGAAGGCGTTGGAAGCGCCCGCGCCGTTCGCAATCGAGGAGCGCCGCGCGGGCGGCGTGCTCGATCGGCTCGCGGCGCTGGCCGCGCCGCTCACCCACCGCAACGAAAACGAACGCTGATCAGCCGGGCTGGCGCCGCGCGCGCAGCCAGTGCAGCACGGCCCATGCATGCGCCTCGTGGCGAAGCCGCGTAACCGCTTCGGCCGGATTCATCCACACCAATTCATGGTCCGGCTCGCTCGGTTGGCCGTCGGAGGCGGAGAGCTCCACCTCATAGAACGTCGCCAGGGAGTTGCGAGGTTCGCCGCGATTGACCCAATACTGGCCCGCCCGCCCGATGACGCGGTTCGGCCATACGGTGAGACCCGTCTCCTCCATGAACTCGCGCATCAGCGCCGCGGCTTCATCCTCGTCGCTCTCCACGCCCCCGCCTGGAAGATCAAACTCGGCGCCGCCCCCCTTGGCCGCGATGCGCGCGATCGCGATCGCAGCTTCGCCGCGCGGGCAAATGCCATAGGCGCTGGTGCGCTCGACATAGGTGAGGCCCGGCTGGGTCGCGCCGAACTGCAGGGCGAAGCGTGTCATCGCCGCGCTGTATAGCGCGCAGCGCGGGGGCTGGCGACTCGTTAGCCGGCGCGGCTCTGCGGCGCCAAAGGCCGCGCCTCGCCCGCGCGCGCGACGGCGGAGAAAGCAGCAACGACCTCGGCCACGCGTTCGGCTGGCACCGGGCGCGAGAAGTAGAATCCCTGCAATTGCGTGACGCCCAGCATGCGCATGGCCTGCGCCTCGGCTTCGGTCTCCACGCCTTCGGCGACGATGTCCATGTTGAGTCCGCGCCCCAGCGTCACCACGGACTGAATGATCGTGAAGGCGCGCTTGCGCTCGTTGACGTCGGTGACGAAGGCGCGGTCGATCTTGATCTTGTCAAACCGGAAATCGGCGAGGTAACGCAAGCTCGAGTAGCCCGTGCCGAAATCGTCGAGCGCCACTTTGAAGCCCATGGATCGGATCGCGTCGAGCACGGAGCGGTTGCGTTCGGTCGACTCGAGCAGCACGCCTTCCGTAACCTCGAACAGAATTCGCCAGGGCTGAACATTGTGCTTCGCCGCCAGGCGCTGCAGCGTGTCGCTCAGATCCACGTGGCGGAACTGCACCGGCGAAAGATTGATGGCGATTTCCAGGCCCGGCCACCGCGCGGCGTCCATGAACGCCCGCTCGATCACCCAGGCGCCGAGCGCGGGCATGAGCCCCGCCTCCTCGGCGATCGGCACGAACAGGCTGGGCGCGATCTCGCCCCGTTGCGGGTGGCGCCAGCGCAGCAACGCCTCCACGCTCGTCACCGCGCCGTCCGCGCACGCGATCAGCGGCTGATAGTGGAGATCGAGGGCGCCTCTCTCGATGGCGTCGCGCAGATGCAATTCGATTTCGCGGCGATGCTCCACGTCGGCGGCCATCTCGGCGCAGAAGAACATGCTGCGGGCGCGCCCCTGTCCCTTCGCCTGATAGAGAGCGATGTCGGCGGCGCGGATCAGTTCTTCGGAGGAGAATCCGTGCTCCGGCGCCTCGGCCACGCCGATCGAAGCGGTGATGGCGATGCTCTGCCCCAACAGCTCGAAAGGCTCCGCCAGCGCGCGCTGCAGCGTTTCAGCGAGCGCGGCGGCGTCCTTCGCCTTGGCGGGCGCGCGCATCACCGCGAACTCATCGCCGCCGAACCGCGCCAGCACGTCGCTGGCCTCCAGCCGCGGCGCGAGGCGCGCGGCGACCGCCTTGACCAGCATGTCCCCTGCCTGGTGGCCCATGGTGTCGTTGACGTCCTTGAAGCGGTCCACGTCGATGCAGGCGACGACGACGCGCCGGCCGTTGCGGTTCATCACCAGGGCGTCGAGTTCGACTTGCAGCAGTTCCGCGAACTGGCGGCGGTTGGGCAAAGCGCAAAGCGCGTCGTGCAGCGATTCGTGGCGCGCCTGAGCTTCGCGCGCCGCCAGTTGGTTCGAGGCGCGCTTGAGCCTGCCGATCATCACCCACGTCAAGGCGCCGGCCAGCACGACGCCGAGCGCCACCAGCGGCAGAATGAACATGAGCAGCGGCTTGCCGGGCTGACGGCTGGTCCACTGCAGATAGCCGAGCGAGGCGCCGTCGTCGGCGCTGAATACTTCGGAGGTGAGCGCGCCCGCGTCGCCGGCGCCGGCGCCGGCCGCGACGCGCAGGTTCGGCAGCAGCAAGGCGCCGCCGAGATCGCCCAGGAACGCTTCGTCGATACGCACGACGCTGACCAGCAGAAAGGGCTCGCCGTGCAACAAGCTCGGCGTCACGTTCGGCACGATGCTCATCACCGAGACGACCACCGGTTCGCCATAGAGCGAGAGTATGTGCGCCGACCAGAGCGGATCGACGCCGCCCAATTGCTCGCGGTAGCGCGCGCGGCCCGCTTCGAAGACATGCGCACGCGGCCGCAGATCGCCCGCGCCGGCGCGCGCTTCCTCGACAACCTTGCCGACGACGGCGGCGAAGGGCGCGTAGGCGGACGCCGGCTCCAGGCGCTGGCCTTCGACATAGGCGTACACCGGCGCATCGCGATCGCTCAGCACGAAGATGTCGGCGTGATGGTAGGTTTCGTTGAGGAACGCGCCGTACTCGACATCGGCCCAGGCCGTGTTGACCTGGCCGCGCGTCAGATTCAGGACGGCGTCGTCCCACCAGGCGATGGATTTCTGCTCGTCGAGCACCCGGCTCACGCCATTGTCGAGCGCGTTTTCCACCAACTGACGTTCGCGGATCACCGCCGTCCGGTCAGCCGACCAGCCCGCATAGGCGACGACAACCACCAGTGCGAGGCCAAACGCCGCCAGCGCCGCCCCGATCAGAAGCGTCAGCCGCCGCAAATCACTATTCTGCTGAAGCGAACGGAATCTCGCGGCGATCATTGAAGCAACCGAAATAAGCAGCGGGCTATTGGCGTTCCTTTCAAATAATACTCATGACAAGCCCAAAAGAACGTTACCCATCTGCCGAAGATCTGTTGCCTGCTGTTAACTATAATCGCGATCTTCGCCGTTCTGTATCCGGCTGAGGATTCTTATGGTTAACGAGGTTTAGCGCTTGTTTTCGCCTGGTTAGCGTTTTATTAAACAAACGGGACATGGACGACCTGACTTCCGTTACGGAACGGGATGTCGCTGCTCCTCGATATTGGGCTTTGGAGTGGCTTCGGTCATGGACCGGTACGCTGTCAGAACGCGCGCGGACAGCCCGGAGCTCAAGAAGGCCGCCATGGCCATCGAGCAGGCCGCCTGGAACGCGCTCGGCTTCCTCAATTTCACCCGCGCCCACTTCGCGTATTATGAGCACCTGCTCGAGAAATACGCCGACCATCAGATCTGCCTCGTCGACCGCGAGACCGGTTATCCGGTCGCCGTCGGCACCTGCGCCCCCTTCTATCGCGACCGCGACGAGCTGCCCGACGAAGGTTGGGACTGGGTGGTGGAAAGCGCCGGGCGCAATGGGCGCAGTCCGAACACGCTCGGCGGGCTCGGCATCTCGGTGCCGCGCGTGCATCGCTCCAAAGGTTTGGCCCGGCGCGTCATCGCCGCCATGCGCGATCTGGCCGTCGCCAAGGGCTATGAATCGGTCGTCATTCCCGTGCGCCCGACGGCGAAGAGCGGCCACCCCGACGTGCCGATGCACGATTACATGACGTGGCGCGACGAACGCGGGCGCGCTTACGATCCCTGGCTGCGCAGCCACATCGCCGCCGGCGGCGCGGCCGTCGGGCCGTGCGCGCGCTCGATGGTTGTGGAAGAGCCGCTGGCGTTTTGGGAAGCGTGGACCGGCCAGCGCTTCGAGCAATCGGGCGCCTACGCCATAGATGGCGGCCTGACGCCGCTCATCGTCGACACGCGCGAACAGGTCGGGCGCTATCACGAGCCGAACGTCTGGTTCCGCTACGCGTGCTGAACGTCAAGCCGTGGCGCGCGCGCGCTCCGGAGCATAGACGGGCGCGGGCGCGGCGTGTCCGAAAAGATAGCCCTGCCCCAAGCCGCAACCCATGGCGCGCAACGCGTCCGCCGTTGCGCCGTCTTCGACGCCTTCGGCCGTGACGTCGAGGCCGAGCGCCTTGCCGAGGCCCACGAGCGCGCCGACGATCGTCGCATTCTCGCGATCGCTCACCATGCTGCCCACGAACGAGCGGTCGATCTTGATCTTGTCGATGGGCAATTCGCGCAGCAGGAAGAGCGACGAATAGCCCGTGCCGAAATCGTCCAGCGCGACCTTCACGCCCTGGTTCTTGAGCGACAGCAGCGAGCTCTTGGCGCGCTGAATGTCGCCGATCATCGCGCTCTCGGTCACTTCGATCTCGAGCCGTTGCGCCGGGAATCCGCATTCGTTCAGCGTGCGCAGCACTTTTTCCGGGAACCATTGGTCGCGCACCTGGCTCGGCGAGATATTGACCGCGAGCACGAAATCGCCCGGCGCGGCCAGCGCCTTGCGGCACGCTTCCGCCAGCAGCGCCCAGAACATCGCATCCACCAGCCCGGCCTCTTCGGCGATGGGAATGAATTGCACCGGCGAGATGAGCCCGCGCGTCTTGTGCGGCCAGCGCGCCAGCACCTCGAAGCCCGCAAGCTTTCCGGTATCCAGATGGATGACCGGCTGAAAGAACGGCACGATATCGCCCGCCGGAATCGCCGCGCGCAATTCCGCCTCCATCGAGGCTTTGGTGCGCAGCGCTTCGTCCATCGAGGAATCGAAGAACATGAACGCGCCGCGCTCTTCCTTGGCGCGCAGCATCGCGGCGTCGCCGCGCTGCAGGATCTCTTCCGACGTGCGCCCGTCCGCGGGGCAGATGGCGATGCCGACCGAGGCGCCCACAGTGAGCTTCAGGCCGTTGATCAGGATCGGCGCCGAGAGTTCGGCGAGAATGCGCTTCGCCGCCGCGGCGATGCCCTCGCGGTCTTCGACGCCTTCCAGCAGGATGGCGAACTCGTCGCCGCCGAGGCGCGCGGCGAGGCTGTCGTCGCGGATGCAGCCCGAGAGGCGCGTGGCGATGACTTGCAGCAATTGGTCGCCAATCAGGTGGCCGTGCACGTCATTGATCGGCTTGAAGCGATCGAGGTCGACGAACATCAGCGCGAAGCCGTCATCGTCGTCGCCGACGAGCGCGAGGCGGCGCTCCAGTTCTTCCAGGAAATTGCGGCGATTGGCGAGGCCGGTCAGCGGATCGTGGCGCGCCAGGGACTGCGCCAAAGCTTCCGCCGCTTCGCGCTCGGCGATCTGCTCTGAGAGCGTCTCGTTGGCGCTCAACAGATCGTGCGTGCGCTCAAGCACGGTCTTTTCGAGATCGTTGCGGATCGCGTCGAGCGCCAGCACCGCCTGGCGGCGGTCGAGCTGCGCCTTGACGCGCGCGGTCAGCACGCGGAGATCGATCGGCTTCGGAATGTAATCGTTGGCGCCGGCTTCGAGCGCGGTGGAGACGACATCGCCGTCGTCGAGCGCGGTGACGACGATGACCGGCACGTGTTCGGCGTCGAAGCGCTTGCGGATGCCGCCCAGCGCATCGAGACCCGACCGTTCCGGCATCATCCAATCGAGAAGGACAAGTTCGATGCGTTCGGCGGCGATGGCGTCTTCGATGCCGACCGCGGTTTCGCGCAGCACGACGTCGTAGCCGCGCCGCTCCAAGCGGCGGCCCAGCATGTCGCGGTTCTGCGCCTGGTCGTCGACCAGCAGAATGCGACCGAGGCGTTCGGCCCCGTTAGTCTTATCTTCGCCTTGCGCGGGGGACATCCGCCCTCCTACACGCCCGAATTTCCGTACCCAACCTTCACCTTACCGTGAGGAGGTTGCGGTCGGCCTAATGCCCGGGCCCCACCCTATTGTTTTTTCTCGCACCGACACCCGACAGCGTCAGCGCCGCCTTAACCATGTGCGTGCGTTTCACGCCGCCAGATACTTTTCAATCAGCGCCACCAGCCCGCCGAAATCCACCGGCTTGGTGGCGAAGTCGTCGCATCCCGCGTCCATGCATTCCTGCCGCGCGCTGTCCATCGCATGCGCGGTGAGCGCGACGATCTTCACGCCGCTCACATCCGGAGACTGGCGCAGCGCCCGTGTCGCTTCGATGCCCGACATCACCGGCATCGAGATGTCCATGAGGATGAGATCCGGCGCGCAGCTCTTGGCCTTCTCGACCGCCTCGGCGCCGTTTTCCGCGACGTGCACTTCATATCCTCGACGCTCGAGCCGGCGCGTCAGCATCTCGCGATTGTCGGGATGATCTTCTGCAATGAGAATGCGCATAGGAATGACTTTCAGGCGGTTTTGGACAATGGGAGCGCCGGAATATCCCCCGACTGGGAAGCTGAGGAGTGTTGGCCCTCCGAGCGCGCGACGCGCGCAACGGCCGCGGCGAGCAGATCACGGTCGGCGGGCTTGACGAGATGCGCGGCGGCGCCGAGCGAGAGGGCGCGCTGACGGTCGTCATCGACGGAATGAACGACGATCGGAATCCGCGCAGTATGCGGCTCCGAGCGCAGCGCCTCCATCAGCGACCAGCCGCTGACGTCCGGCAGATTGATGTCGAGCACGATGGCGCTGAGGTTGAGCGCGCGGGCCATCGCCAGCCCGGCGTCGCCCGTTTGCGCCAGCCGCACCGCAAATCCAAGCCGCGCCAGCGAGCGAGCAGCGAGATCGCGCGCCGTCTCCTCATCGTCAATCACCAGGACGGTGTGCCCGGCGCCGTCCGCCGCGGGCGCCGCAAAGTCCGGCTCGATCGCGCCATGCGCTTCGCCGCGATTGACCGGCGCGCGCAGCGTGAATGTCGTCCCTTGACCCTGCACGCTGTGAACATTGATCTGACCGCCGAGCAGCGCCATCACGCGCCGCGTGATTGCAAGGCCGAGGCCGGTGCCTCCGAACTTGCGCGCCGTCGTCACGTCGGCCTGCACGAACGGCTGGAACAGCCGCGCCACCTGCTCCTCGCTCATGCCGATGCCGGTGTCGGCCACGCTGATCTCGAGCCAGTCGCCCAGCGATTGCTGGTCGCGGCGCGCGCGCACGGTGATTTCGCCGTCCTTGGTGAACTTCGCGGCGTTGGAGAGGAGATTGAGCAGGCACTGATTGAGCTTGAACGCATCGGTCTGCGCGGCGCCTAGCTCATTGTCGATCTGCAGATGGACAGTATTGCGATTGCGCTCGGCGGCCGGGCGGATCGTCGCCACGGCGTCCTGGACGATCTTGGCGATGTCGAATTCCGAAATGGAGACATCCATGCGCCCCGCTTCGATCTTCGACAAATCCAGAATGCCGTTGATAAGGTGCAGCAACTGGCGCGCCGAACTCAGCACGCGTTCGATGTCCTTCTTGTCCGTCTCGCGCGCGTCCGCTTCGGCCTCTTCCAGCAGGATTTCGGAATACCCGATGATCGCATTCAGCGGCGTGCGGAGCTCGTGGCTCATATTGGCCAGAAATTGCGACTTGGCGATGTTGGCGCCTTCGGCCGCGGCGCGCGCCGTGCGCAGCGAACTCAGCATCTCCGACACCATTGCGTCGCGCGCATCGATCTCATCGAGCAAGCCGCTCAACCGCTCGAACATCTGCCCGATATTCACCGGCGCGGGCTTTTCATCCGCGACCGCCTCGCTGACCTCGACGTCGGCCAGCAAGGCCCGCTTGGCGCGCACCGCGGTCTCGGCATGGCGCATGGCTTCGAGGAACGCCGCCTCTTCGTGCTTGCGCGCCGTGATATCCTTTGAAAGCACCGTAAGCTTGCGCACGCCGCCCGTGCGCCCGAGCGTGCGCGTCGCGTAAATCTGCACCCAGGCGATATCGCCGTCGGGCTTGATGATGCGATGCTCAAGCGTGTGCTCCACGCCCGCCGCCACCGCGTCGAAATACGCTTTGAGCATCGCGCGGTCTTCGTCGAACAATAGCGCGGACGTCTCCGAGACAAACTGGTCGTACGTGATGGCGCAGCCGTAAATCGGTTTCGGATCGCCGAACCACGCGATCGCGCGGTGCTTGAAATCAATTTCCCAGACGATGCCGCGCGCCGCGTTGAGCGCGAGGCGCAGACGCGCTTCGTTCGTCGCCGCCGCGCGCCGCGCCTCAACCGCATCGGTGACGTCGCGCGCGAAAGCCAGCACGCCGCAAATGACGCCGTCGGCGCCGCGCCAGGGCCGCGCCTCCCATTGCATCCAGAGCGCCGCGGACCCCTCGTTCAGCATCTCCTCTTCGTCGCACGCGACGCGCTCGCCGTGCAGGGCGCGGGAAAACGCCTCGCGCCAGGCCAGCGGCGTCCACGCGCACACCTCCTCGAACCGGCGTCCGATGACATCGCCGTCGCCGCGGCTCGCGGCTTGAATGCGTCCGTCGCTGTCAATCAGGAAGGCCGACAGCTCGCCATGATCTAGAAGCAGCTGCGCCAGCGTGTTCTGCAGGTTCTCGTTGGCGGCGGCGCGCAGCAGCGCGCGTTCGGCTTCGGTGGCGCTGATCCGCGCTTGCGCGACATAGACCATCAGCGCGACGCCGCCGACGGCGGCGATCACGCCAAGATCCCAATCCGGGCGCGCGGCGCTGGCGGCGATCGCGAACGGCGCCAGCATCAGCGACAGCGCCGGCGGCGCCGCTCCGGCGGCGGCGATGGCGAGCGAGGCCGTGCCGCGCCCGAGATGGCGCACGACGCCCGCGACCCACAGGATCATCGCCGCGGCGGCGCCGGCGGCTTGGCCGTTCAGCCATAGGGCGGCGGGCAGTACGGCATAGGCGGCCGAACAGAAGAAGGCCCACGCCGCCAGCGCCGCTTCCATCCGCGGACGAACCGGCGCGTCGCTGCGTTCCAGACGGCGGTAAATTTCGGTGTCGGCGATCAGCAGAAGCGCCATCGCCGCGGCCCATCCCACGGGATCGACGCCGCCCATGATGGCCGCCGCCAACCCACCCGTGAGGATGATCAGCGCGATCGCCGCCGGCAGCTCGCGACGGCGCGTGTCTGCGGCGCTCGCAAGCGCGGAAGGCGGCAAAAACCCCATGAAAACGCTGTCCCCGGCAGGGTAAATCGCGCCAAATCTGCCAGAACGGGGTGAATTTAGGCTAAATCGAACAGCGTAAAGTTGCCCATGGGGCGCCCTAGTGGCGGTGCAGCCAGATAATCGCGAGGTTCAGCGCGAAACAGCCCACCGAAACGCAGAAAAGCCAAGGAAACCCGTGTCTTAGACCTTGTCTCCGGGCGGCGAACTCCAATACGCCGCCCGTGCCGACCAGCCCCGCGGAGCCGGCGAGAATCCAGACTTCATGGGCGTGGAGCGCCTCGTGCAGATCATGAGTGGCCACGAAAAAGGCGGTCGCGCCCGATGACGCCCCGGACAACGCGGCCAGCGTCAGGGCCAGGATCGGCATGCCGCAACACAGCGCATGCAGGCTGATCATGGCCGCGTGCGCGATATGGGCCCGGTCGCCCGCGCTGGTTCCGTTATGTTGTAACATTGCAAGCAAACTAGCCGGGCCGTTGGACAGGTCAAGACGCCGCGTGGGTCTAACGTGAAATTCATCTCCCGCTCGTCGCACGGGCCCCGGCGCGAGCTTGTCGGTTCATTGAAAACAGCGCACAGAGTGGGGCGAGCGCTATTTGGGTGAACGGGCGATGTTGGCGGTATTGGTCGCGCTGCGCGACGCGCTTCTCGCGCTGGCCTTGAGCTGGGTCGGCTTTACTCTGGAGCAACCTCAGCGGTCGGAGGCGCCGATGGCCACGCCGGTGGGAGCTGCGCCTGCCTGTGGGGGAGAAACCCGCGCCTGCGCCACGGACAAACCCGCATTCAATGCCCTTAATTGCGGTAACGACTGAGCTTCTGCTCGTCTTCTCCTTGTTTTCACTGGCCTCGGCGCGCCTCGCCCTGCAAAGGTCATCATTGTTCCGTTGGATTAAGCATGAACGATCTTCATGCGTCACCGCGATGACGCGCGGGCGCTGGAGGCGTTGCGGAGATCAAGCGCGTGCCCTCCTCCAATCCCTTCGATTTTCAGCCGTTCGATAAAGACGACGAGGCCAGGCCGCCGCCGCGCGAGGGGCGTTCGTTGATCGGCGTGCTGGCGCTGTTCGTCGGCCTGATCTGGCTGGTCGCGGCGCCGATCGGCGCGCTCGCGCTGCTTGGTCCAGAGCAATTCATGGCGCAGCCGCCGCTGGTCTGGGCCGGCATAGCGGCGGGAGCGTTGCTGCCGGCGGTCATGGTCTGGTTTTCCGGCGCCGCGGCGACCGAGGGCGCCCGGGCGCGCGCGGAGGCGTCCCGCCTCGCCTACGCCGCCGAGCGTCTGCTCGCGCCGGACCCGAGCGCCAAGCAATCCGTGCAGAATGTCGCGGCCACCGTGCGCAACGAGATCAACACGCTCGACAACGCCCTCGAACACACCATGAAGCGGCTGGCCGAAATCAACAGCGTCATCGGCAAGCAGTCCGAGGCGGTGGAAGACATGGCGCAGAAGGCCCGCGCCGGCGCCGGCCAGATGATCCTGGGCATGGACCGCGAACGCGCCGATCTCATGAAGATCTCGCAGGACCTGACCGCGCAGGCGCAGGCGATCGGCGACAGCATCTCGCGCCACACCCGCATCGTGGCGGAAGCGGCGCGCCTTGCCGAGGCGGAGGTGCAGGCGGCCGACCAGGCGCTCGATCACCGCATCAATTCGTTCGGCGCCGCGGCCTCGCTGATCACCGACCGCACCCAATCCCTGGCGGGCGCCGCGCAAGCCAGCGCGGATTCGGCGTTGCGCCTGGAAAACGCGCTGTCCAACGCGCTCGACGTTCTCAGCAAGGCGACCAGCCTCACCGATGCGGCGCGCCAATCGGCCGAACAAGCCACGCTCGCGGCCAATTCGACGGCCGGCGCGGTGCGCGAGACCACGATCCGCGCCATCGACGAGGCCAGGCGCGCCGCCGAACTCATTCGCGGCGAGACCGCGAACATCGAACAAGAGGCCGAGATCGCGCTGGAAAAGCTGCGCGAGGCGGCCGAAGCCGCGCGCACCGCGGCAATCGGCGCGCGCGTCGCCGCCGAGGATCAGGCGCGCATGCGCCCGGCGCCGACGGCGCCGCCCGAATGGCGCGCGCCGCAGCCCGACCCCTACCAGCAGCCGCCGCATCGCCGCACGCCCGAGGCCGAGCCGCACCGCGCGCAGCAGCCGCCGCGGCGCGATCCCCCCGCCGATTTCGGCGAACGCCCGCAGGCGCCGGCCGGCGGCGGCGCTTGGACGTGGCGCGACCTGCTCGCCAATGTCGACGACAATCAAGCGAGCGAGCCGGCGCGACCTGCCTCGGCCGGCCAGCGGCGTGGAACGGCGCCCGCCGAGGACGCCGTCGCCCGTCTCACCCGCGCCGTGTCCGAGCCGCATCCAGCCAACACGCTGCCCGCCGCCGAAGTGATCGAACGCGCGGGCCTGCGCGTGCACGAGGTGTTCAGCGCATCGGGACTGGAGCGCGTGGCCCAGCGCGCTCGCAACGGCACCCAGGCGCGCCGCCGCGCCGTGCGCGACGCCGCGCCCCACGCGGTCGACCGCCTGTCGGAATACCTCGCCCGCGACGGCGCCGCTAACCATGAGGCGATGCTGTTTCTGCAGAGCGAGGGCGCGCGCATCGCCGAATTGCTCTCGCGCGGGCGCGCGGCCATGGGCGCGGAGGCCACGCGCGCGTTCCTGCTGCTCGACGCCGCGGCAGGGTAAACACGGCGCCGCGCCGGCACGCGAAAACCGCTCGGCGCTTCGCCATGTTTCACCAACCGGGCGACCACGGCCCCTCACGCGCGAGCATAACCGGCGCTTCGTTCGCGCCGCCCGCGTAGAAATCGCGTTTACGTATTTGCGGCGCCGACGGCGCCCCAATTTGGCGCACTCCCGGCGCGCGAGATGCTTTCGCGTCGCTGGCACGCCCGTTGCAGCCCGCTCCCGCGAACGCCGCGTTGCGGCTTGCGCCTGGAGCCTTGCGCCATGGAATTGGACCAACACGAACGCGATCCGTTCGAAGCTTTCGAAGGGTTCGGCGACGCCGGCGAAGCGCGCGAGATCGACCTTTCGCCGATCGAGACGCATGCCGTCGACACCACCGAGATCAACCCCCCGCGCGTGATCGAGCAGGTGGAAAACATCGATACCGCGCAGATCGCCGCCTCGGAGCCGCCCAAGGTGAAGCCCGGCTTCTCCTGGACCGGCTTCATGGGCGGCCTCGCCGCGCTGGCCTGGATCGGCGCCGCGATCGGCGGTCCGCTGTCTTACTATGGTTTCGACGCCGTGATGCGCATGGATCCGTCGCTGCAAGCGGGCCTTGTCGCGCTGGCGTTTGGTCCGGCCGTGCTGTTCTGGCTCTCGGCCGCCGCCGCCGCCGAAGCGTTCAAGGCGCGCCGCATCGCCACCGCGCTGACGCGCATGTCGAGCGACGGCCAGACCTTGCCCGCCATCGCCACCGGCGAATTGCAGGCGCAACGCCTGACGCACACAGTGAAGGCTGAGATCGAAGCGCTGAATGACGCCGTCGGCGCCGCTCTCGCGCGCCTGTCCGACCTCGAAGCCTCGGCCCGCCGCAACGCGGCGCTGTTCGACGACGCGATCGCCGCCTCGCGCGAGAACGCCGAATACATGACCAGCCGCCTCGCCAACGAGCGCGACGCGCTGATCGACATCAACGGCGAATTGCGCGGTCAGACCGATACCATGGCGCAATCGATTGGCCGCCAGGTGCGCCTGATGCGCGAAGCCTCGAAACTGGTGAAGACCGAGCTCTCCGCGGCTGAAGACGCGCTGGAAGCGCACCTCCACTCGTTCGGCCAGGCCGCGACGGCGATGGCCGACAACACCGCCTCGTTCCATCACGCCGCCGACGGCGCCGCCGCCGCGACGGCTTCGCTCAACAACACCATGGTCGGCATGCTGGACGGTCTCGGCGAAGCGACGCGCTTGACCGACGCTGCGCGCCAGTCGGCCGAGCAAGCCACGCTCGCCGCCAATGAAACCGCCAACGCGGTCCGCGAAACGACGCGCAACGCCGTGTTCGAAGCCAAGCGCGCCGCGCAAGCGATCCGCGCCGAAACCAGCGCGCTGCAGGAAGCGGCCGTCACGACCATGGACAAGCTGCGCGAAGCCGCCGAGGCCGCGCGCGCCGCCTCGATGGAATCGCAGGCCGCCGCCGATGCGCACGCCGCCAAGATCGAAAAGCGCCTCGCCGCGCTCGCGACCACCGCCGGCGCCAAGCGCGCGGCGCCGCCGCAAACCGCTTCGCGCGTTGAAGAGCAACGCCTCGCCGCGCAGCCCGCGCCGGTGCGTCGCGACGAGGCGCGCAAGGAGGACGAGAGCCTCTATGTCGCCGCGCAAGCTGCGGTCGCCCGCGGTCAAAGCCGCCCGGTGACCACGGCCCGCGTCGAATCCGCGCCCGCCAGCGACACGCGCGCCCGCGGCAATTCGTTCAAGGGCTTCGGCGGCTGGACCAATCTGTTCCCGTCCCGCGAGGAAGCGCCGATGCCGCGCGCCGCCAATGAACCGGAAGCGGCCGACGCCTTCGCGCTCGTCGATTTCGGCGCGCCGCGCAAGGATCCCGACGTGACGCTGAAGGCCGACGCGGTCAATCTCTGCCTCGACGCCGGCGTCGATCTCGATGCGACGCTCAAGGCCAGCGACCTCGACCAGATCGCGCAGAGCTCGCGCCTTGGCGCCGTCGCCCGCCGCCGCGCCGTCGCCGACGCCGCGCCCGGTGCGGTCAATCGCATCGCCCGCCATATCCGCCGCGACACGGAAGCCAAGCTGGTCGCCAGCGAATTCCGCGCCCGCCCCGACCTCGCCAAGAGCGAGAAAAAGGGCGAGGCCTCGGACCTGGTGCGCGCTTATCTTCTGATCGACGCCGCGCTGGCCTAAGCTTCATCCAAACGCGCATCGCCCCGGACTTGCACACGCAAGTCCGGGGCGTTCGCGTTTCTATTGCTGCGGCCGCTGCACCACCGCTTCCGCGCGCGCCGCGGAGTCGGCCGCGAACAGACCGATGCGAGACGCCCCTTCACGGGCCGCCCGTGTCAGCGCATCGGCCGCCACGGTTGCGGAGCGGCTCGCCACGGGAGCTTCGGCGCTGATCAGCTCCGACGCCACGACGCGGCGCGACAGCGCCTCGACGAGGGTTACGTTCGCGTTGAAGCGCGCCTGCATGGACGCGCCGTCGATTTCGAAATTGAGCACGTTCCAGCGCACCTCATAATCGGCCCGCGCCTGCCCGGACTCCACCGCGGCGGCCACCCTGCCCTGACGCGCGAGCGTCTGCGTCACCAGCGTCTGCAGCGCGTCGTCGGCGCGCGCCGCCCATTGGGTGTCGGCGACGAAGGCGAGTTGATCGCCGTCGCGCCAGACGAGATCGCTGCCCAAGATGGTTCGCGGCCCTTGCGGAGGTGCGATGGCGACAACCACGTTCACCGGCCCGCCTTCGGCGCGCGCAACGCCTCCCGCCTCGAGCACGAACATCGCCGGCGCCGGGCCCGGCTTCGGCAGCAAACTCACACAGGCGCTCAGCAACAGCGCCGATAGAAGTGCGGTGATGATTCTCATTTGTCTAATTCCACGCTGGGCCGCGGGCTGCGCGGCGTGAGAACGGATGGGTTTTGCTGGAGGTTGGCGGCGACGCGCCGCAATTCGGTGGCGGCGCTGCGGATCTCTTCCGCGGCCAGCGTGATCTGCGGCAGCGTCTGACCGGAGGCGACTTGCGAAGCGCCGTGCAATTCCTGCAGCACCTGATCGAGGTGCTGGGCGTCCAATTGCGCCTGGTTTGAGAGCGCGGTGATCGAGCGCGCGGCCTCGTCCAGCGATTCCGCGGCGCGCTCGGAACGATAGATCACGGACCGCTGGTCGGCGAGGCGGTGGCTCACCTGCTGCAGATCCGCGATCATGGCCGTGACCTTGGCGATGTTCTCGTCGGTGAGCAGGTCCCGCACAGCGGCCATGGCTTCGCTGGCGCGCAGGGCGATATCCTCGGTGCGCGCGACGAGCTGATCGATCTGGCTCCCACGTCCTTTGATCCGCGGCGGCGGACCGAACGAGCGCGGATGAAGCAGCGGCTCGCTCGGCGAACCGGCCGAGAGCTGAATAAGGGTCACGCCCGTCAGCCCCACGGGCTCAAGCCGCGCCTCGCTGTTGTCGCGCACCGGCACGTCGGAGGACACATTAATGCGCGCGATGACGCGGTTGGTGTTGTCGGGATCGATGCGCAGGTCCTTCACTTCGCCGACCTTGATGCCATTGAAGCGCACTTCGCCGCCGACGGCCAAGCCGCGCACGGGATCTTCGAAGACGACGTCATAAGTCGAATAGGCCGTGCGGAACGAGGCGTTGGCCATCCACAGGGCGAACAGCAGCATCAGCAGGAATCCGGCGATTGTCGCGGCGCCGATGAGCACGTAATTGGCTTTCGTTTCCATCGCTCAACCTCCAGCGGGACGCCGCCGCCCCGCTGACTTTCCACGAATTGCGGCCCGCCCGCGCGGGCCCGAGAAATAGTCCTTCACCCATCCCGTCGCCGTCTCGGTGATTTCGGGAATCGTGCCGACCGCGGCGATTTTCTTGTCGTACAGCACGGCGACGCGATCGCAGATGGCGTGCAGCGTATCGAGATCGTGCGTCACCAGAAACACGGTGAGGCCAAGCGCCTGCGCCAATTCCCGGACCAGCCGGTCGAATTGTTCCGCTGAAATCGGATCGAGGCCGGCGGTCGGCTCGTCGAGGAACAGGAGTTCGGGATCGAGCGCGAGCGCGCGCGCCACGGCGGCGCGCTTGCGCATGCCGCCGGAAATCTGTGAAGGCCGCTTGTGATGCGAGTCCGGATGCAGCCCCGCCATCACCAGCTTGATCGCGGCCACTTCCTCGCGCAGCTGACCCGGCAGGCGCGTGTGCTCCTTGAGCGGAACTTCGACGTTCTCGAGCAGCGTGAGATTGGAGAACAACGCCCCGTCCTGGAACATGACGCCGATGCGCGGCTCGCGATCGCCGACCCGCACGAACTCCACTTCGCCTTCCGCCGGCGGATCGAGGCCGACGATTTCGCGCAGCAGCACCGATTTTCCCGCACCGGAAGGGCCGACTACGCCGAGGATCTCGCCGCGCCGCACGTCGAGATCGAGGTGGTCGTGCACGACCTGCTCGCCGAAGCGCGACGTCAAGCCGCGCACGCGGATCGCAACGTCCTCGCTCACAGATCCAGTTCCAGGTACCAGATGGCGAACAGGGCGTCGATCAGCACGACAAGGAAGATCGCCTCCACCACGGATGAGGTGACGCGCCGGCCGAGCGAGGCGACGTCGCCGCCGACCGAGAGCCCGTGCCGGCACCCCACCACCGCGAGTACGAACGCGAACACCGGGGCCTTCGACATGCCCACCCAAAAATGCTGCGCCGGCACGTTCTCGGAGATGCGGCTGATGAACATGGCCGGGCTGACGCCCAGATCGAACCAGACCACAAGGAAACCGCCGAACAGCCCCGCGATCACCGCGGCGAACGTCAGCAGCGGCGTCATCACCAGCATGGCGATGACGCGCGGCGCCACCAGCGCCTCCATCGGATCGACGCCGATGATGCGCATCGCGTCGATCTCTTGACGCATCTTCATCGCGCCGATTTCGGCGGTGAACGAGCTGTCCGTGCGCCCCGCCAGAAGCACCGCGGTGATGACGATGCCGAACTCGCGCATCACCGAGATGGCGACGAGCTCCACGGTGAACACCGAGGCGCCGTAGTCGGCGAGAATGCGCGCGCCGAGATAGGCGACAACGACGCCGATGAAGAACGACAGCAGCGAGACGATCGGCAGCGCGTTGAGGCCGGAATATTCCATCACATGGGCGATCGAGACCCAGCGGATGCGGCGCGGGTTGACGATCAGGCGCCCCAGCACTGTCAGCGTCTCGCCCAGGAAAGCGAGGATCACGAGCACGCTTTCGCCGATATCGACGACGGCGGCGCCGATGCGCGCCAGGAACAATTCCCAGATCGGATGCGGCGGCGCCGGCGCCGGCGGCGTTTCAGAGGCGCGGCGCGCCGCCTCCAGCAGCCGTTTGGCGGGCGCGTGCTCTCCGCGCACCGGCAGCGCCCCGGTTTCGGCGTTGGCGCGCAAGGTGCGGTCAATCACATAGGCGCCGGCGACATCGATGCGGCCCAGGCCGGCCACGTCGACCATGGTCCCGGCTTTCACCTGCGGCGAGAGTTCCCGCAAACGCGCGTCGAGTTCGGCGATTGTATCGATGGTCCAATCGCCGGACAGCGCCAAGACCGACGCCTCTCCCTCATCGCGAAGTTCGAAAGCGGCCGCGACGGCCATCCCAATCCAGCTCCAGCAAAGCCCACGCCCCTAAGTGTAACGCGTAACAGAAAACATCGGGCAAAGAAGCTGTTGGCGCGTCAGGAGCGATGTTCGCCTGTTGGGAGAGTTCCCGTTGTCGATTTATTAAACACGAGCAGCAGCGCGATGAGGCCGCCGCAGAGCGCAACCAGCGCCATCGCCCAATAGCCGCGCACGCCGATCGCGTCGTAGAGCACGCCCGAGGCCAGCGTCGCGAGCCCCATGAACAGCCCGCTCGACAGAGCGGCGTACAATGTCTGCGCCAGACCCGCGGCCGCGGCGGGCGTTTCGCGATAGAGCAGCCGCATCGCGCCGACATGCGTGGAAGCGAACGACAGCGCGTGCAGAGCCTGCACCGGCCACAATGCGAGCCCGGACGGCGCGAGGCCCATGAGGATCCAGCGCGTGCACGCGCCGCCGGCGCCCAACAAGATGAGGGCCTCCGGCGCCATGCGCCGTTCGATCAGCGGCAGGCTCCACAAAAACACCACCTCGACGCCCGTGCCGAAACCCCACAGCAGGCCGATCGTGTCCGCCGGCACGCCCTGCCCGCGCCAGAGGATCGTCGAGAACCCGTAGTAGAAGCCGTGCGCGGCCTGGATCAGCCCGCAGGCGGTGATGAGAATGATGAAACGCCGCGTGCGCATCAGCGCGAAAGCGCCGCTTAGACGCTGGCGCGGCGATGAGGCGCGCGCCTCCGGCGGGGCCGCTTCCGGCTTCAGTCCGGCCCACGACGTGAACGCAATCAGCGCGTAGGCGCTCATCACCCAAACCACCAGCGCGCCGATGCCGAAGCGCGCGATGGCGAGGCCGCCAAGAATGTTCGCGATGATGAAAGCCGCCGAGCCGACGCCGCGCGCGAGCCCGTAGGAAACCTTCCCCTCCTCGCTCGCGCGCAGCACCGCGCCTTCGACGAAGGGTGAGAGCCCCTGGCTGCACGTCAGCGCCAGGAAGCCGAGCGCCAGCAGCATCGGAAAATCGCGGGCGAGGAAAAAGAACGCCGCGAAAAGCACGACCGCCGCCGCGGCCAGCACGCGGATCGGCGTGCGCCGGTCCGCCGCGCCGTCGGCCCAGAAGGCGATCAGCGGCCCGACCACGATCCGCGTCAGCTGCGAGAGCGAGAGCACCGCGCCGATCTCGGCGCCGTTCAGATGCCGCTCGTTCTCAAGCCAGCGTCCGAGATAAGGCAAGACCAGCCCATAGGCCGCGAACAGCGCGCACATCACCGCCGTCACGCGAACGACGCGCGAGGTGAGCCGGCGAGCGCGCGGCGGCGCGACGGCGTTCACAGGACGGATTTCCGCGCAGCCATCGCCTCACAGTCACGTGATTCGTCGCACTTCTCGGCGCCAACCTCATTCGGCCATGACTTCGCCTTGATCGCCGCGCCGCATCGGGGCAGTGCTACGTGTTGATGCTGACCGACCAGGATCAAGTCCGTCTCGCCCGTCATCTCGACGCCGCGCTCCACGCGCCCCAATTGCGCATCGCCAATCTGGCGCTTCTGCACGGCGGAACCAGCCGCAACACCTACTCGTTCGATGCGTTGTACGACAGCAAGGACGGCCCCGTACGCCGCGGATTTGTGCTGCGCCTCGACGCCAAAGGCAGATTCATGGACGCCGAACGCGCGCTTGAATACGCCGCCTACCGCGCCGTGCAAGGCCGCGGCGTTCCTGCGCCGATGCCGGTTGCGCTGGTGGACGACGAAAGCGTGCTGGGCGCGCCCTTCATGCTCGCCGAGCGCGTGGAAGACGCCTATGCCGCGAGCCCCTTCCGCCCTCAGCCCTACGGCATCTACGCTTCGGGCATCGGGCGCGATTTTTTCAGCATCCTCGGCAAGCTCGCGCGCATCGATCCCTACGAGACCGAATTCGCCAACATCTGCGTCATCCCCGATCTGGAGGATTGCTGGGTTCGCGAACTCGATCATTGGAGCCGCGTGCTGGAGATCGACGCGCTCGAACCCCAGCCGATCGCGGAGGCGGCGATCCGGCGATTGCGGAAAAATCCGCCGCCGCCGCCGCGCCGGCTCTCGATCGTGCACGGCGATCTCCGCCACGGCAATTTCCTGCACAATGGCGAGGGAAAAATCACCGCCGTATTGGATTGGGAGATGGCCCATCTCGGCGATCCGATCGAGGACCTCGCATGGTCGCTCGATCCGCTATGGACGCAAGGCGAGCCGGACCTCGCCGCCGGCCTCATTCCGCGCGGCCAGGCGATCGAGCTTTGGGAAGCGGCCTCCGGCATGAGCTTCGATCCCGAACGCTTCCGCTGGTGGTCGTTGTTCTCCGGGGTCAAGGGCCTCGCCATTTGGGCGACGGCCGCGCGGCAATATTCCGAGGGCAAGAGCAAGGATCCGATGCGCGCCTTCTCCGGCTGGTATTGCGCCTCGCGGCACAATCAGATCTTGGCCCAGCGTCTCGCCGCCGCCCCGCGCGGAGGGCTGTGATGAAACCGGCCTTCGGCGAGCTTCTGATGGGCGCCGCGTCCACCTTGAGCAGGGAGGTGGCGCCGCACGTCGACGACGGCGAGCCGGTCGCCATCGGCCATATCGGAACGATCGGACTTATTCTCGCGTGCATGGCGCAGGAAACCGATCGCGCGGTTGAGACCGCGGTTCGCGAACAGGACGCCATTCGCGGGTTGTTCGCCGATGCGGCGAAGGCCCCCTTGCCGCGCGATCTGGCGCTGCGGCTCAAAGCCGCCGCCGCCGACGACACGCGCCCCAGTCTCAAGCTTTCGGACCTCGAACGACAAAACGCGAAGCTGAAGCGGCTGCTGATGGATTTGCTCGAGATGCTCGAAGCGGAACATTTCGATTGGGCCGTCATGCTGGAGGCCCGCATCTGGGACATTTTGAAAACGGGCGCGGAGCGGCGCGCGCTCTACCTGCCCGTCCTGTAAGGCGCCCTCCCCTTGCTCCTTGGCGCGGAGCCCCGTAACCCTTGGGCCAATCCCATCCATCCGCGCTCAAGGCCGATGAACGCTCCCACACCCCCGCCCCGCCGCGATCTCTACCCTGCGATCGAGCCCTATCAGAGCGAGATGCTCAAGGTCTCGAACCTGCATACGATTTATTACGAGCAATGCGGCAATCCGCACGGGCGCGCCGCGCTCGCGCTGCATGGCGGGCCTGGGGGCGGCCTCTCTCCGGAGATGCGCCGCTTCTTCGATCCCCAGCGTTATCGCGTCGTGTTGCTGGACCAGCGCGGATGCGGCCGCTCCTCGCCGCACGCGGAGCTGCGCGAGAATACGACTTGGGATCTGGTCGCCGACATTGAGCGCGTGCGCGAACGCCTCGGCATCGAGAAATGGCTGGTGTTCGGCGGCTCGTGGGGCTCCACGCTGGCGCTCGCCTACGCCGTGAAACATCCCGAGCGCGTGTCCGCCTTGGTGTTGCGCGGCATTTTCCTGCTCACCGCGGCGGAAATTCACTGGTTCTACCAGAACGGCGCCGGCAATGTCTTTCCGGACGCCTTCGAGCGCTACGTCTCCGTCATTCCCGAAAAGGAGCGCGGCGATCTCGTCGCCGCCTTCCACAAGCGCCTCACCTCGTCGGATCGCGATGAGCGCTTGCGCGCCGCCCGCGCCTGGGCGCGCTGGGAAGGCGAAACCATTTCGCTCGCCGGTCCCAGCGCGCTGCCCGCGCGGTTCAACGAGGATCGCTTCGTCGAGGCGTTTTCCCGCATCGAGTGTCATTATTTCGTCAACCGCGGCTTCTTCGACCGCGACGGCTGGCTGCTGCAGCAAGCCCACCGACTTCACGCAATTCCAGGCCGCATCGTGCACGGCCGCTACGACATGTGCACGCCTCTGGCTTCGGCTTGGTCGCTGAAGCGGGCGTGGCCGCAAGCCGAGCTGGAGATCATCCACGACGCCGGCCACTCGAGCCTGGAGCCCGGCATTGTCGACGCGCTGGTGCGCGGAACCGATGCGATGGCGGACAATGTGCGCTGGTAGGGGCCGCCCCCGCCGCCGGGCACGCTAGAGCAGCAACCCGCGCGCGCCCTGCTGTGATGGATGCAAGTCCACGCTGAGGACGATGGCGAAGCCGACCATCAAGGTCGTCATCGCCGTGCCGCCGAAGCTGATCATCGGCAATGGAATGCCGACCACCGGCGCAAGGCCGATCACCATCGCCGTATTGATGAACACGTAGCTTGCCAGCATCGCCGCCACGCCGCCCGCCGCCAATCTGCCAAATCGCGACGACCGGCTGCGGAGCGCGATGCGGAGCG
Organism: Caulobacterales bacterium; assembly: GCA_035549695.1. Taxonomy (GTDB): domain Bacteria; phylum Pseudomonadota; class Alphaproteobacteria; order Caulobacterales; family Aquidulcibacteraceae; genus Vitreimonas. The sequence continues at coordinate 70,665 of DASZQK010000006.1, forward strand.
CGAGCGCCATCAGCGCGCCGTAGAGCGCAAGCACGAACAAACCGCCGACGAGGCCGAATTCCTCGACGATCATGGTGAAAATGAAATCGGTGTGCTTCTCCGGCAGGAAATCGAGCTGGGCCTGGCTGCCGTGCATCCAGCCGCGCCCGAACAGCCCGGCCGAGCCGACGGCGATCTTCGACTGCAGCACGTGATAGCCGGTGCCGAGCGGATCGTCCTGCAGGCCGAGAAAGGTATCGATGCGCGCCTTCTGATAGCCGTGCAGATGCTTGTAGAGGACGAGGGCGCCGCCGATCGCGGCGGCGACGCCGACGCCGATGATGCGCCAGGCCAGGCCGCCGAGGAACATGATGACGATGCCGGTGATGGCGATCAGCATCGCCGTGCCGAGATCGGGCTGCTTCATCACCAGAGCCGCCGGCAACGCGATCATGATGAGCGGCGGCACGCTCCACAACACGGTGCCGGTCTTGCGCGGATCGATCTGCTGGTAATAGCGCGCAAGCGCCAGCACCACCGCGACCTTCATCAGCTCCGACGGCTGCAGCGAGAGCGGGCCGAGACTCAGCCAGCGCGTCGCGCCCATGCGCGTCTGCCCGATGACCTCGACGGCCACCAGCGCCAGAAATGAGACCAGATAGAGCGGATAGGCGATCGTCTGCCAGAAGCGCGTGTCGAGAAACACGGCCGCCAGCATCATGATCAGCAGCAGCGCGGCGAAGCGCATGGCGTGCGTCAGCGGCATGTCGTCCCACACGCCCGACGAAACCGAGAAGTGCATCAGCACGCCGATGAACGCGAGCGCGCACAGCAGCGTGATCACGCCCCAATTCAGCCGCACCACCTTTTCGGCGATCGTGCGCGGGGCCTGCGAGGCGATGCTCATGCGGTGTCCCCCTGGAGCCGCGCCTCGAGCTGCGCCAGCGACGCGGCCTGACGGCGTGAGGGATCGCGCTTGAACGCCTCGCGCATCACCGCGGCGGCGATCAGCGGGGCGTCGACGAGCGTCGAGGTGTGGCCGCCATGTTCGTGCACGACGGCGCAGGCGTAACGCGGATCGTCCCAGGGCCCGAAGCAGACGAACAGCGCGTGGTCGCGCAATTTCCACGGCAGCTGCGCGTTGCCGATGACGCCGCGCGCGCGCTCCGCCGCGGTGATGATGCGCACTTGCGCGGTGCCGGTCTTGCCGGCGATCTGCACCGGCGTCGATCCCGGCGGGGCCTCCGCCGCCTCGACGATGACGCCGTCGGGACGGCGCTTCAGATTGATCAGCGAACCCGCGCGCGTCGCCGTGCCGCCGCCCTCGTTGCACACGGAGAACATGCCTTGCCGCACGGCGGTCAGATGCTCCTGCGCGATGCCGGCGATGACGGGCGGCTGCGGCGGCGCCTGACCGAATCCCGGCGCCTCGCGGACGAGGCGCGGCGTGACCGCGCGCCCGCCATTGCCGAGCCGCGCGACCATCGTCACCAGCTGCAGCGGCGTCACCTGCAGGTCGCCCTGGCCGATGCCGTAATTGAGCGTGAGGCCGCCGGTCCACGGTTGATGACGCACCCGCTCCATCCAGGCCGGATCGGGCACGACGCCGTCTTCAACGTTCGGCACCGTCACGTCGAACGCCTGGCCGAAGCCCAGTTGGCGCGCCACCGCGGCGATGCGTTCGGGCGTCGCGCGCAAGGCGGCGTTGTAAAAATAGACGTCGCACGATTGCTGGATCGCGCGGTGCATGTCGATCGAGCCGTGGCCGCCGCGTTTCCAGCAGTGGAAGTCGCGCCCGCCATAGCTGAAATAGCCGGGGCAGCTCACGTGCCAATCCGCTTCCACGCCCGCCTCGCGCGCGGCGAGACCGACCGTCAGCTTGAACGTGGAGCCCGGCGCATAGGCGCCGGTGACCGCCTTGTTGAACAGCGGCTTCATCTCGTCGTTGTTGAGCTGCGCGAACTCCGTTTGGCTGATGCCATTGACGAAATGGTTGGGGTCGAAGCCGGGCGCCGAAGCCATCACCAGGATGTCGCCGGTGTAGATGTCCATGACGATGCAGGCGCCGGATTCCTGCCCGAAATTCTCCATCGCGATACGCTGCAAGTCGGCGTCGATGGTGAGCACGGCGCCGGCGCCGCGAACCGGATCGCGCCGCTCCTTCTCATCCTCGCCCATTTCGCGGCCGAAGGCGTTGACGATGACTTTGCGCCAGCCGGCCTCGCCGTGCAGCCTGGTCTCCAGCGACGCCTCGAGGCCCGCCTTGCCGACGCGCACATCCGGGTTGCGCAGATAGACCGCGCGCCCCTCGCCCTGCTCGGGATTGCGCAGCGCTTGGTCGATGTCGCGCTGCGACGGCTTTTGCACGTAGCCGATCGGGTGCGCGAACACGACGTCGTACGGATAGGCGCGCACATCGGATGATTCCGCGACCACCCCGCGCAATTCCGGCAAACGCACATTGATGGCGTTGAACTCTTCCCAGGTGAGGCCCGTCTTGAGCTGCGCGGGCTCGTAGCGCGGATGTTCGCGCACATGGATCGCGGCGCGGCGCGCCCATTCCGCGTCGAGCCCCAGAATCTCCGCCACCCTGCCGATCACGGCGGCGACGTCGTCGGCGTGCTCCTGGATGATGGCGACCTGATAGTCCTTGCTGGTTTGCGCCAGGATGGTGCCGAAGCGATCGTAGATGACGCCGCGCGGGGGGGCGACGATGCGCGTGTCGAAGCGGTTCTCGTCGGCGGCTTCGGTGTATTCGCGGCTGATCCAATCGGTCGCCTGCAATTGGAACATGCGCACGCCGATAGCGCCCATGACGCCGGCGCCGGCCAGCGAAAGCAGCGCGGCGCGGCGCGTGAAGATCTCGTTGACGTCGCGCTTGGGCAGCGTCGAGCCCACCCGCTTCGGGCGATTGATCGGCTTCGGCGTTTTCATCGCTTGAGCCCCGTGGCGCGTTGGGCGACGCCCCCGCTCATATAGAGCGGGCGCACCAGCGGAAACAGCACGGCCGTGATCGCTGCCGCCTCCGCGTAAGGGCGCACGGAAAAATTCGCCCCCACCGCCAGCGGCGCGAGCCAGGCGGCGAGCAGCACGGTGATCAGCGCTGTCGCGATGAAGCCGCCCCACAGCGAGACGATGTTGGGCGCGCTCATCAGCACCGCGAACACGCGCCCGATCAGAAACGCCGACAGATAGAGCGCCGGAAACAAGCCATAGGGCTGGTACGCCATCTGATCGTGCACGAGGCCGAGCACCAAGAGCGCCGTCGGCGCGCGCCAATTGCTTTCATCCTCCGCGGCCCAGCCATAGGCGGCCCACAGCACGGCGAGCGGCATCGGCGGCTGCGCGAACAACGGACCGAGCGGCAGCGCGGGCAGGATCACGCTGGCGACCGCAAGCGCAAATCCCCAGGCCCGCAGCACGCCGCGGCTCGGCGCGGTGAACACGAGCGCCATCAATGCTGCCCCGGCGGCGGAGCGGCGGTGTTCGTCGGCGGCGCCGGCTGTTGCTGTTGTTGTTGCGGTTGTTGCTGCGGCGGGCGCGCCGCCGCGTCGTCGGGCGGCGGCGTGGGCCCTTCGGCGTTCGGCTCCGGCGCGCTCGCTGTGAGGCGCGGCGGGATGGGGCTTTGCGCAGCGGCGGCGGCCGGCGTCCGCGGCGGCGCCGGCGGCGGAGCGGCGGTCTCACGGCCAATCGTCGCCACCGATGAACGCAGATCAGGCGGCGGACCCGCGTCCGCGACGGGCGCCTGTTCGGGCGTTTCCACGCCGGCATAGGGCATGAGACGCACGAAATCGATCGGCCGGCGGCTCGCCGCCAGCGCGACGCGCCACACCCCGTCCGACGAGCGATGCGCGACGCCGACGGGAATGCCGCGCGGATAGAGGCCGCCGTCGCCCGAGGTCACCACGCGTTCGCCCTCGCGCAGGCTTTGCGCGCCGACGATGAAATCGAGCCGCGGCGTCTCCACTTCGAAGGGACGCGTCAGCAGTTCGGGCGGCTGCGTCGCCTGTCCTGCGAGCACGGCGCGCACGCGCGAGGCTTCACCCATCACCGGAATGCGCGAATTGTAGTCGTCGAGCATGAGCACGCGGGCGCTGCGCCGACCGACGGAGACGACGCGGCCGACAAGGCCATATTCGTTGACGGCGATGAAGCCGACCCGCACGCCGTGATCGGCGCCGGCGTTCGCCACCAGCGTGCGCGTGAACGGGCCTCCCGAATCCAGCACAAGCTGCGCGGCGATGGCATGCTCGATATCGGCGCCCTCGCCGAACGCGTCGGGCGGCATGCGCAACAGGGCCTCGTAGCGCGCATTGCGTTCGGCCAGACGCTCGGCCAGCGCCTTCCATGCGCGCAGGTCGCGGTTCTCGGCCTCAAGCTGCTGCACGCGGCTCGTCTCGGTCCACATCTCGCCGAAGCGTGTGAACACGTTCTGTCCGGCGCGGAACGGGCCTGTGGCGACACGCCCCGCCGCGGCGGCGCCGTCATCGCCCGCATGCATGGCCGCTTGTCCGGGGCCGGGCGCGATGCCGAAATGATAGCCGATCGCAGCCACCACGCTGCCGATCGAGAACAGCACGGCCAGCATCACGGCCGGCGTCACGCTTCGCCCCGCGCCCGCGCGCCGCACCAGGCTTCTGCGTCTGGCCACCTTTGCGAGCCTCGCCTTCTAGCGCCGCCTCTAGACTTCTTCCGTGAGCAGGCGGCGCGCTTCCGACGAGTTTAGCGTTTCGAGAGCGATTCCGCAGCCTTTGACCACACACCGCAGCGGATCATCCGCCACCGAAACGCGGATCGAAATGCGTTCCTGCAGCACGACGTCGAGATTGCGCAACAGCGCGCCCCCGCCGGTGAGCATGAGGCCGTGATCGTAGATGTCGGCGGCGAGCTCCGGCGGCATCTGTTCGAATGCTTGCCGGACGGCGTCGACGATGCGGGTGACAGGCTCGGCCAGCGCTTCCGCGACCATGCGCTCGGTCACCGTGATTTCCTTCGGCACGCCCGAGAGATTGTCGCGCCCCTTGATCGGCATCGACATGCCCGAGCCTTCATCCGGCTCGCGCGCGGTGCCGATTTCCTTCTTGATGCGCTCGGCGGTCGAGTCGCCGATCAGCAGGTTTTCCACCCGGCGCAGATATTGGATGATGCTTTCATCCATCTTGTCGCCGGCTTCGCGCAGCGAACGCGACCACACCAGGCCGCCGAGCGAGAGCACCGCGATTTCCGTTGTCCCGCCGCCAATATCGACCACCATGCAGCCCGACGGATCGTCGATCTGCAGGCCCGCGCCGATCGCCGCCGCCACCGGCTCCTCGATCAGCTTCACGCGCCGCGCGCCGGAGGCCTGCGCGCTCTCGAGGATGGTGCGGCGCTCGACCGGCGTCGCGCCCGTCGGCACGCAAATCACGATCTGCGGGCTGATCAGCGAGGGGCGCGGCAGCACCTTGCGGATGAATTGCTTGATCATTTCCTCGGCGACGTCGAAGTCGGCGATGACGCCGTCCCGGAGCGGACGGATGACTTCCATGTTGCGGTGGGTCTTGCCCAGCATGGTCTTGGCTTCGGTGCCGACCGCGTAGACGACCTTGCGGCCGCCTTCGTTCACGTAGGCGACGACCGAGGGTTCATCGAGCACGATGCCCCTGCCCTTGACGTGAATCAGCGTGTTGGCGGTGCCCAAATCGATGGCGAGATCCGGCGCGACCAAACCAAAAAAGTTGCCGAACATGCTGTTTAACGCCCTCGCCGTGTCGTCAATCCGCTGGAATCAGCCCGATTTCGCATTCGGACTTATCGCAACAAGCCTTAACAATCCTAAGAACGGCGCCGGCTCGAGGCCGGATCAGGGGCGTTTGGGGGCGTATTCGCGGGCTCGCAGCCTCCCGCGCTTCAGCCGACCGACCGCCCCCGTCGCCGACGAGACAGGACTTGCCGCGATGCGCGCGGCGATGCAAGGGCCGGGCCGCTAGCGGAACGAGTTCGCCCCAACGATGTGCACAACCAGCGTGAGCCGGCGCGCCCGTGCGTACCCGGCGCCCGCATTTTGAGGCGAAATCGCGGCGCCTTTGCCCATCGCCAGGTACTGAATCGGGCGCAAACACGTTTCAAAAGGCCGCCCTGTGCATATCTATCCCCAGATGGCGCGCCGCGCGCTGGACGCCCTTGCCCGGTCTGGGGCGGCGCCCGATGATCGGCGCGAAGCCGGGGCGGGGATGGGCGTGTTTGTTCGGCTCTTGAAAGTGCTGGCGGCGGCGCTGTTCGTCGCGCTGGCCGCGCCGGCCGCGGCGGAGCAATCCGGCGTCAGCGTTAACGACGCCCAGCGCTCCACCGTGCGGATCGCCGTCATCGTCGAGGACCCGAGCGGGCGCATGCTGTACGGCACCGGCTCGGGCTTCATCGTGGCGCCGCGCCTCGTCGTCACCAACGCCCACGTCGTGGCGGCGGCGCGCCAGCAGCCGAACTATTCGCTGGCCGTGATCCCGCCCTCGGGCAACAGCATCGTCGCGGCGCACATCATCAAATATTCGCCGATCTCCGACATGGCGCTGCTCGAATATGTCGGCGGCCCCGATCTTCCCGCGCTGACCATCGCCACGCTTGAACCGCACGCCGGCGACGCCATCGTCGCGCTCGGCTATCCCGACATCGACGATCTGCAGCGCCCGGCGGTCGATCTCATCCGCCCGACGCCGCCGTCGCGCTCGTCGGGCTCGATCGCCTCGCTGCGCGATCGCGCGCCGACTGGCGATCCGATCCCGATCATCAATCACGAGGCGGCCATCAGTTCCGGTTCGTCCGGCGGGCCGCTGCTCGACGAATGCGGCCGCGTCATCGGCGTCAACACATGGCACGCGCGCGGGACCGATACGCTCGAGAGCCGCGGCGTGGCGACACGCGCCAGCGTGCTGATCGATTTCCTCGACGAGGCCGGCGTCACGCCCCTGCTCTCCGACGAACGCTGCCTCTCCTTCGCCGAACGCATCGAGGCGGAACGGGCGCAGACGGTGGATGCGCTGCAGCAGCAGAATCGCGAGCTCGCCAAGAAAATAGATGACGCGACGCGGCTGACCAACATCGCCGTTGTCGTGCTGCTCTCGGGTACGGCGGCGTTGTTCGTGGCGGTGTTCGTGCTGGGCGGGCTTCTGCTTTCGCGCCGCCATCACGCGCCGCATCCGGCGCCCGAGCCGCATCATGAAGAGGCGCAAACGCCGGCGCCGGCGCACGCGCATCCGCATCATCCGCGGGCGCTGGGCATCGCCGCGGTGGTCGGCGGCGCCGCCGTCGCCGCCGCCATCGTCGTGCTGGGCGGCATCGTGTTTCTGAAAGAGCGCAACGAGCACCCCCCGCGTCCCGCCGCCGTCGCGCAATTCCGCGGCGAGATGACCTGCGCGCTCGACCGCGACGCATCGAGCGACGACGCGCACGCGGAGGATACGAGCTTCACCGTCACCGGCGCCATCTGCGTCAACGGCCGCACGCTCTATGCGCCGACGCCGGATGGGAAGCGCTACCAGCGCGCCATCCTCTCCGGCGGCGAGCAGACGCTCGACGTGCTGACCATCGATCCGGCCAGCGGCGAATTCCGCCGCGAGCGCTACGCCATGAGCGCGGCCGACTTCGCGGCGGCGGCGCAGGCGGTCGGCGCCTCCTCGCCCTCAAGCTGCGACGGCGACATGGCGCGCGAAACCGTCGCCCGGCGCAACGAGAGCCTCATCCGCTACGCCCAGGGCGATCCGGCGCAGCGCGTCGTCTGGCGCTGCACACCGAAGGAGGCCTCGGAGCGGCGTTAGTCCGGCCGCATCGCCGCGACGCCCCGGCGCGCTACCGCGCCGGCGCGACGCGCCAGATCACGCCGCCGACATCGTCAGCGACCAACAGCGCGCCCGTGCGATCCACCGCGACGCCGACGGGACGGCCTTGCGCTTGGCTGCGCGCGTTGAGAAATCCGGTGAGGAAGTCTTCGACATCGCCGCTCGGGCGGCCGTTGGCGAACGGCACGAACACGACCTTGTAGCCCGAGCGCTGCGAGCGATTCCATGAGCCGTGCTGACCGATGAACGCGCCGCCCCGATAATGCGCGGGCAACAGCGCGGCGCGATAGAACAGAAGCCCAAGCGACGCCGTGTGCGCGCCGAGCGCATAATCCGGCGCAATGGCGCGGGCGACGAGATCGGGGCGCGGCGGGGTGACGCGCGTATCGACATGAGCGCCCCAGTACGAATACGGCCAGCCGTAAAACGCGCCGTCGCGCACCGAGGTGAGATAGTCGGGCGGCAGCGTATCGCCGAGCATGTCGCGCTCATTGACGACGGTCCACAGCGCGCCCGTCGTCGGCTCGAAATCCATGCCGTTGGGGTTGCGCAGGCCCGAAGCGAAGATGCGCTTGCCCGAGCCGTCCGGATTGATCTCCCAGATCGCCGCGCGATCACGCTCCGCTTCGATGCCGTTGTCGGCGATATTGCTGGACGAACCGACGCTGACATAGAGCTTTTGCCCGTCGGGCCGGGCGACGATATTGCGCGTCCAATGGCCGTTGCCGCCTCTTCGATACGGCAGCTGGATCACCGTTTCCGGCGGCGCGGCGGCGCGCATGTCGCCCGGGGCGTAGCGATAACGCAGCACGGCATCGGTATCGGCGACGTAGAGCCAATCTCCGAGCAGCACCATGCCGAAGGGCTGGCGCAGATTCTGCGCGTAGAGCGCATGCGCGTCGACGACGCCGTCGCCGTTCGCATCGCGCAGCAGCGCGATCGCGTTCGGCCCCGCGCCAATCGCGCCGGCGTCGCGCTGAACGTTGTTGCGCACCCAGCCGACGATGCCGCCGCCTGTTTCCGCTTCGGTGCTGGCGAGCGCGACGAGCACGTCGCCATTGGACAGCACGTAGAGCCAGCGCGGATGCTCAAGCCCGCTCATGTACGCCGTGACTTCCATGCCGGGCGGCGCGGTCGGCTTGGCGCCTTGCGGCCAACCCACGGCGCGCGCGGCGTTCACGGTCGGCAGCATGCCCGCATTGGGCGCGCTAATGTTGGGATGTGCGCCATAATCGGGACGGGATTCCTGACCCGACGATGGATTGCAGGATGCGAGAGCGAGGAACGCGGCGGCGAACAGGAAAGGGCGCATGCCGGTGAACTTAGCGTGCGGCGCGGCTGAGTAAACGAAAGGCCGACCCCTCCTCCGTCGTTCGGGGGCGGCGAAACCGAACGCGGAACCCTGGGGTCACGAGCCTTTCGATCTCGGAGTGTGGGTGGCGATGTGCAGGCGCGCGTCGTCGCACGCACCGGCGTGCACGCCGATGAAAGGGCGGGAGAGCGAGGCGCGCTTTAAGCTTGCGCGAAAGCGAAAATGTTGAGGTGTGCTTGAAGCGCGCCTCGCGCGGCTGTTCTTGCGCCGGCGGAGGTCTGAAGCGTTCAGGGCGCCTCGGGGCACCATGCGTTTTCGGGCAGATGGGAAAGGCCGATCGGCGAGACTCCTCACTCGTTGCCGGCTCAACCGCCGCCGATCTCCCACGACGCTGGGTTTCCGAGCGCGCTTGGCGCTTGATCTCCGTTCCCGGACGGCGCGCGGAGAAAGACCAACTCTTCCAACCGGAACCTTCGGGTCTTTCCGCCCCGAAGCTGCGAGCGATCACGTCGCCGTACTACCCGCATCACGCTCAACCGCATCTCCCACGCTGTTGGCTGTTGGTCGACCGCAGCCTCCCATGTGAGGAGATGCGTGCATCATACGCCAAGGGCGGACCCGGTCGGATTGCGCGGGCTCTATCACGCACTTGGCGTCCCGATC
>DASZQK010000007.1:0-166765 GCA_035549695.1 Caulobacterales bacterium
CTCCAGCATCCGGCTGATCTGCGGCCCGCCGCCATGCACCACCACCGGATGGATGCCGACCAGCTTCAGGAGCACGATGTCTGCGGCGAATTTGCGCGCAGTTTCGGCGTCTCCCATGGCGTGGCCGCCATATTTCACCACGACCGTCTCGCGGTCATAAATCTGGATGAACGGTAAGGCCTCGGCCAACGTCTTGGCCTGGGCCAGGCCGCTTTGCAGCGCCGCCAGATGATCTTGGGGTGGAAGCTTTGACACGCGCGCTCTCTAAGGCCTTGCGCCGGTTACGCCAAGGCCGCGATTTCGGCTCTCAACAGGTCGAGCCCGGCGCCTGTCTCGGAGGAGGTGGCGATGAGGTCGGGATGGGCGGCGGGGCGCGGGGCGAGGCGGCTCGCCGTGGCGGCGATTTGAGCGGCGAGTTCAGCGGGCCTGATCTTGTCCGCCTTGGTCAGCACCACCTGGTACACGACCGCCGCGCGGTCCAAGGCGGCCATCACCTCTTCGTCGGCGGGCTTCACCCCGTGCCGTGCGTCGATCAGCAGAATGACGCGCGCGAGCGACGGACGTCCGCGCAAGAAGTCGCGCATGAGCGCCGTCCAGCGCGCGATCTCTCCCTTCGGCGCCCTTGCGTAGCCGTAGCCCGGTAAGTCGACGAGGCGGAGAATTTCTCCCAGCAGAAAAAAATTGAGTTCGCGCGTGCGGCCCGGCTCGGCGGACGCGCGCGCCAACGCCTTTCGCCCGGTCAAGGCGTTGATGAGACTCGACTTGCCGACATTGGAACGGCCGGCAAAGGCGATTTCCGGGAGATTCGCCGGCGGCAGGGCGTCGATGGCGGCGACGCCGCGCTCGAAGGCCACGGGTTTCGCGAACAACAAACGCCCCGCTTCAAGTGCTGCGTCATCAAAAGACATCGGAGACTCTGTGGCTGTCCAACGATTAGCGGATGAAATCGGTAAGTGTCGTAACGATTACATCGGTTTGTAGAATTAATCCGCGTTATTGTTGTGGCGTCAGAGATTCGCACCTAACCTCGCACGCATATGACGCATGGTTTTGCGGGTTTTCTTGCGGGGATTCTTCCGTGCGCGAATTGATTGTGGGCGAGATCGAGGGGCGCCGTGCGCGTTTGGCGCGCGCGCGCAGCAAGCCAGGCGGCGGCTTCGAGGTCGCCGACGAAAAGCGCTTCTCCCTGGGCGAAGCGCGCTCGTTCGAAGAACATGTCGGCGAATATCTGAGCGCTTCGACGGCCGAAGTGCGCGAAGCCGCGCTGGCCGTCGGCGGGCCGATCGAAGGCAAGCACGCGCGCCCCACCAAGGAGAGCTTTGTCGTCTCCGCGCGGCAATTGCAGCGCCAGCATAATTTCGCGCGCGTGACGCTGATGAACGATTGCGTGGCGGCGGCGCGCGGCGCGGTCGAGACGCCGCCGGATGCGTTTTCGCACATTATTCCCGGCGACGGCGATCCGGGCTCGGCAATCGTCGTGGCCAGCCCGGGCGTCGGCCTCGGCATGGCGACGGTGCGCATGATCAACGGACGCTGGAGAGCCTTCGAGAGCGAAGGCGGGCATCAAGCCTTCGCGCCCGCGGACGTTGACGAAATGGCGCTCTGGCAGGAGCAGATATCGGCCAAGCACTACGTCTCGTTTGAAGACATCGTCAGCGAGGCCGGCGTGCTCGAGGCTTATCGCGCGCTTTCGCGCGTGTCGGGTTCGCCGCCGGCGCTGCAGAATTTCGCCGCCGTGGTCGAGGCGGCGCGGGATCGCTCCTCGCGCGCGGCGGTGAAGGCGTGCCAGATCGTGGCGCGCTCGCTGGCGACATTCGCCGGCAATGCGTGCCTCGCGGCTGGAGCGCGCGGCGGCGTCATCCTTGGCGGCAGCGTGGCGCGCGCGCTCGAGCCGTTCCTGATGGAAGAGGGATTCCTCAACCGTTTCCGCCGGCGCGGCGCGATGACGCTCTACGTCGCCGACGTGCCGGTGCGGCTCATGCGCGACGACATGGCGGTTCTGCGCGGTCTCGCGGCGCACTGCCTGGAAGACGAACCGGCTTAGGCGCGGCCGCCGCCGCCGCCGCGCATCATTCCGCCGCCGGCGTCTCGGCTGCCTTGCGAAAGCGCTTCTCGATGAATTCATCGAGCTGCGTCTTTTGTCCTTGCCGGCGCATGATGACGTATTGCTGCAGCACCGTGAGGCAATTGGACCACGAATAATAGATCACGAGTCCGGCAGGGAGGCCGGCGAACACGAAGGTGAAGATCAGCGGCAGCATGCGGATGATCTGCGCCTGCATGGGATCGGTGGGCGGAGGCGCAAAAGCTTGCGAGGCCCACATGGTGAGGCCGTAGATGATGGCCCAGCCGCCGACCATCAGGAAACCGCCGATGATCGGAATGGCGCCGGGATTGAAGGGCAACAGGCCGAACAGGTTGAAGAGCGAAGTCGGATCGCGCGCCGACAGATCGAGAATCCAGCCGAAGAAATGCGCGTGCCGCATCTCGATCGTCACCGAGAGCGTTTTATAGAGCGCGAAAAACACCGGCATCTGGAACAGAAGCGGGAGGCAGCCGGAAAGCGGATTGATCTTCTCCGTCTGATAGAGACGGATCATTTCCTGCTGCTGGCGCTGTTTGTCGGCGGCGAAGCGCTCCTGAATTTCCTTCATCTTCGGCTGCAGCGTCCTGAGCTTCGCCATCGACTTGAAGGAGGTGTAGACCAGCGGGAACAGCGCGCCGCGGATCACCACGGTGGAAAGAATAATGGCGACGCCAAAGGCATAATTGGGGCCGACGCCGAGGTCGCCGACGTGAATGGCGAGCCAGTGCAGCAGCGCGAAGAACGGCCGTGTCAGGAACCACAGCATGTTGCCCCAATCCACCGCCTGGTCGAAGCGGGGGATGTTGAGCGCGCTCTGATAGTCCTGCAGCATCTCGACGCGCTTGGCGCCGGCGAAGACGTGCTGGGTGTAGGTGACGGACGCGCCGGGCGCGAGCGAACGCCAATTGCCGGAATAGGCGGCGCGATAAGTGGCGTTGTCCGGGTTTGCCGGGCCTTGGCCGTTGGCGGCGTCGTACCAGGAGACGTTCGCTTCGTTCTGATCTGGAATGATGGCGGTCAGCCAGTAATGGTCGGTGATGCCGACCCAGCCGCCCCTGCCATTCTCCTGGCGCAAGCGCGCGTGTTCGTCGACCTTGTGCTGATCGCGCTCGTTGGCGAATTTTTGCGCGTCCTTGTAGTTCACCGCGACGAGGTGATTGTTTTCGCCGAAGGCGCCGACGAACCCCTGGTGAACGTTGGCGACGTTGAGCAGCCCAGGGGGCAAGCCGTCGCGGCGCACGACGCCGAACGGGCGCACCTCGCGCGGCGCTCTCGACGTGTTGCGCACCTCATCGGTGCTCGTGATCATGTAATTGTCGTCAATAGTGATGGTCCGCGTAACGGCGAGGCCGTCGGCGTTCGTGGTGGTCAGCACCAGCGGCGTTCCCGGCGCGAGCCGCGCGCCGGACGCGGCGCGCCAGACGGACTCCCGGCCCACGCCCTCGCCGCTGGGATCGCGGTCCTCCCAACCCATGACGACGTCGAAGCCGTATTGCGCCGAGGTCGGCGAAAGCAGCGTCACCTCCGGGCTGTCGCGGGCGACCGTTTCGCGTTCGCGCGTCAGATGCAGGTCGTCGAGGCGCGCGCCGGCCAGCAGGATCGAACCGTCCACGCCGCCGCGGGCGCCGTGGTCGATGCGAACGCGCGCATCGCTGGTCTGGGCCAGCGCGTCCGCCCGCGAGAGCTGCGCGGCGGGCCCGGGCTGGGCGCTGTGCTGAGCTTCCTGCTGCGCGGCCTGCACCCGCGCCCGATCAGCCGCGGCCTGGCGCTGCTGAGGGCCGGCCACGAAGAACTGGAACAGCATCAGGATCGCCGCCGAAATGACGACGGCCAGGATCATGTTGCGCGTGTCTTCCGCGTTGGGGCCGCGGTTATGCATGGGCTTCAGTCGCTTTCGGTCGGAGAAGACTTGGCCGGCTGGCGCTTCCGGGCGGTTTTGCCGGCCGGTTTGGCCGGTTCGAGCTCGGCGCGGAGCCTTATCAGCGCGTTTCCAAGATCGTCAAGCAAGCTAGCCCAGGGGGCATCGGGGGTGGCCGCCCGGGCCACCAGCACGTAGTCGACGCCCGGGCTGGCGAGGCTGGGGAAGAGCTGGCGCGCGGCTTCGCGCATGCGCCGGCGGGCGCGGTTGCGGGCCACCGCATTTCCCACCTTGCGGCTGGCGGTCAGGCCCAGGCCGACCAAGCCCTCGGGCGCGCGGCGGCGCGCCTCGACGATGAGCGACGGCCGCACGGCTTTCGCGCCCTTGCGGACATCGAGAAATTGGCTGCGGCGCTTGAGGCGCGCGACGGTCAGGCCGAAAGGCGCTTGCGGCCCTTCGCACGGCGGCGCGAGAGCACCTTGCGGCCGCCTTTGGTGGCCATGCGCGCGCGGAAGCCGTGACGGCGCTTCCGCACCAGTCGGCTCGGCTGATAGGTCCGCTTGGTCGCCACGTCGCGCCTCGTTGCTCATCGGCTTCAGGAAGCGGCGGGGCTTAGCCCAAGGGGCGCCTCCGGTCAAGCCGAAGCGCTTGGAACGGCGGACAGCGTTGTCCATCCGTCGGTCTCATTTGGACAGCGGCGGCGGCGCGGGCTAGGCGTAGGTCCGGTCGGTGCATGTATTTGGGCGACGAAACGCAGAGTTCGCACGAAGGGCGCATCCTGACGCGCGTGCGGCGCTTCTGGGACAGCCTCGCCGGCCGATTGCTGGCGCTAACCGCCGCCGTGGTCATCACCGGCGAATTGCTGATCTTCGTGCCGGCGCTGGCCGAATTCCACGAAGGCTGGCTGCGGGAGCGCTTCAGCCTGGCGCAAATCGCCGCGCTCGCGGGCGAAGGCGAACCCGACCGCCAGGTCAACGACCAGCTGCAATACGAGCTGTTGCAGAACGCCGGCGTGCTGCGGGTGGCGATGCAGCGCCAGGGCGAGCGTCAGCTGGTGATCGAAGACGAGACGGCGCAGGTGGGAGCGCTGCGCACCTATGACTACACCAACGCCAATTCCATGCGGCGTTTCGGCTGGGCGATGGAGACGTTCTTCGCCGCCGACGGACGCGTGCTGCGGGTGCTGGCCAAACCGCGCTTCGAGGCGGGCGACTTCATCGAAATCGTGCTGCGCGAAGCGCCGTTGAAGCACGCCATGGGCCAGTTCTCGGCGCACTTCGTGTTTCTCTCGATGTTGGTGCTGATGGCGGCGGGGGGCTTGGTCTACGGCGCGTTGACCTTGGCGTTCGTGCGCCCGATGCGCGATCTGACGCGCGCCATCGAGCATTTCCGCGACCGGCCGGAGGACGCGTCCATCGCCTTCGTTCGCAGCGCCCGCACCGACGAGATCGGCCGCGCCGAGCGCGCCGCCGCGGACATGGCCGAGCAGATCCGTCTGAGCTTGCGCCAGCGCGAGCGCCTGGCGGCGCTGGGCGCGGCGGTGGCGCGGATCGGACACGATCTGCGCAACATGCTGGCGACGGCGCAATTGGTCACCGACCGGTTGTCGAAGTCCGACGATCCTGCAGTGCGCCAGATCGCGCCGCGGCTCGAGCGCGCGATCGGGCGCGCGTCCGATCTTGCCGCGACGACGCTGCGCTATGGCCGCGCCGACGAGCCCGCGCCGGTGATGGAGGTGGTCGAAATCGCCTGGGCGGCCGCGGACGCCGCCGGCGATGCGCTCGCCGGCTTTCCCGACGTGGTGTGCCGCGTCGAGGTCGGGGAAGAGGTCGCCGCCCGGGCCGATCCCGAGCAATTGCATCGCCTGTTCGTCAATCTCATTCGCAACGCGGCGCAGGCGATGACGGGCGCGCGTTCGCCCATCCGAGAAATCGTCGTGCGCGGCGCGGCGGGCGAAGCGTGGTGCCGGATCGAAATCACCGACACCGGTCCTGGCGTGCCGGAGCGCTTGCGCGAGGAGCTGTTCGAGCCGTTCGTGACTTCCGATCGGCAGGGCGGCGGCGCCGGACTTGGCCTCGCCATCGCCCGCGAACTTGCCCGCGCCATGGGCGGCGATGTGGTGCTGATGCGCTCCGACGGCGACGGCGCGGTGTTTCAGGTAACGCTGCGCGCGGCCTAGGGCAGCGCGCGCGCCACGCCTTCGCGACGCGAATCGGCGCCGCCGACATAGCCTTGCGGCGTCACCAGGATCGCCTGCAGTCCGCTCTGCTCGGAGGCGATCTCCTGCACGCTCCAACCGCGCGCGGCGAGCGCGGCCGCAACGCCGCGCGGCAGGCGCGAGCTCTCCACGCGGACAGTGCTGTTCGCGGCGACCACGTTGCCGGTGTCGATCGCGGCTTGCGGCGTCTGCTTCCAGTCCAGCACGCCGATGATCGTGCGCGAGACATAGGCAATGATGCCCGAACCGCCCGGGGAGCCCACGACCATGACGAGGCGTCCATCGCGGTCCGTGATGATCGTGGGCGCGACGGAGGAACGCGGGCGTTTGCGCGGCGCGACGGCGTTGGCGAGGGGCCGGCCGCCGATGCTGGGAATCCAGGAGAAATCGGTGAGCTGGTTATTGAGGACGAAGCCGGCGACCATCCGCTGATCGCCGAATACGCTCTCCACAGTCGCCGTCAGCGACACGGCGTTGCCTTCGCCGTCGACGATGGACATGTGCGTGGTGCCGGGATGATCGCCGCTCTGATCGCGGCCCCAGCGCTCGAACAGCGCCGCGCCGGCCGGTTGGCCGGGAATGACCGCACCCGCCGGCGCCCGCGCGACGTCGATCATGCGCGCCCGCTGATCGAGGTAACCGGACGCGGTCATTTCGCGGATCGGAACAGGGACGAACTCGTCGTCGCCGGCATAGTGGTCGCGATCGGCGTAGGCGAGACGGCTGGCCCAGGCGAAGGCGGACCAGTCGTCCGCGCTCGAAGCGCCCTCGGGATGCGGCCGCGCGCGCTCGTAGAGGCCAAGGACAGCGAGCACGGCCTCTCCGCCCGAACTTGGCAGCGGCGCGCCGCAGACCCGATAGGTGCGATAAGCGCCGCAGACGGCCTCGCGTCGCCGCGGCGCGTACGATTGCAGATCCTCCAGCGTCATTGTGCCGGCGCGCGGTTCGCGTCGGGCCGCCGCGACGATGGCCTCGGCGATTTCGCCGTGGCTCAGAGCGCTTGGCCCTTGCGCGGCGATGCGGCGCAACGTCTCCGCATAGGCGGGGTTTTTGAGCAGATAGCCCACGGGACGCGGCGCCCCGGTCTCATCATAGAAATAGGCGCGCGCGGCGGGATCCTCGCGCAGGCGCCCCTGCGCCGTGGCGATGACGATGGAGCGCGCCAGCCGCGGCGATACTTCGAAACCATTTTCCGCAAGCTGGATCGCCGGTTCGAACAAGCGCGCCCAGGGCAAGCGCCCATGCTGTTCGTGGGCCAGTTTCAGCATGGCGAACAGGGATGGCGTGCCGACGGATCGCCCGCTCGCTTGAGCGTCAACAAAGGGCAGTGGATGGCCCGCGGCGTCGAGGAACATGTCGGGCGTGGCGCCGGCGGGGGCGCGTTCGCGTCCGTCATATGCGTCGATGCGGTGTGTCGCGCCGTCGTAGAAAAGCAGAAAGCCGCCGCCGCCGACGCCGGAAGACTGCGGCTCGACAAGACCCAGCACGGCTTCCGCGGCGATCGCGGCGTCCGTCGCCGTTCCGCCTTCGCGCAACATCTGCAGGGCCGCCTCCGCCGCGCGGGGATCGGCGGCGGCGACCATGGCCTGGCCGCGATGTCGCGCCGCCGAGCCGCTGACGCACGCCGCCAACGTCAAAGCCAACAGCGAGAACAGCCATGCGCGGCGCCGGAACAGCATCATTCGTCGTCCTTGCCATGAGCCGCCGGCGCGGCCAATCGTCGGCTCGTCTCGCGTGTGCGGACGCGCTATGAACAAGCGGGGCATAGATAGGAACTTTTCTTGGCGCGTCCCGGCCCTCGCAACCTTTTGACCGATGTTCCGGGCCTGACGGTGGGCTGCGCGGAGGACGCGGCCGCGCTGACCGGCGTCACCGTCATCGTGCCGGACGAGCGTGCGGTTTGCGCGGTCGACGTGCGCGGCGGCGGGCCGGGAACGCGCGAGACCGATGCGCTGCAGCCGGAAAATCTGGTCGATGCGGTCGACGCCGTCGTGTTCTCGGGCGGCTCCGTCTATGGGCTGGGCGCGGCGGACGGCGTGGTCGCCGCTATGGGCGCCCAGGGCAAGGGTTTCGGCGTCGTCCAGCGCGCCGACGTTCCCAAGTCGCCGGTCGTGCCCGCCGCGATCCTCTACGATCTGGCCAATGGCGGCGGCAAGGACTGGGGCGATACGCCGCCCTACAACGAGCTTGGCTGGCGCGCCTACGCCGCGCGCGACCTCGTGCTGCCTTTGGGGGATTCAGGCGCGGGCCGCGGGGCCATCGCCGGCGCGTTGAAGGGCGGACAGGGCAGCGCCAGCGCCATCGCCGAAGACGGCGTCGCCGTCGGCGCACTCGCATGCGTCAATTGCTGGGGCGCGACGACGATGCCCAATTCGCGCTGTTTCTGGGCGTGGCCGTGGGAGATCGACGGCGAGTTCGGCGGCGTGCGCCCCGATGTGAACGCCAGTTTCGACCACGAAGACTGGGGCATGTCCAAGATGGCGGCTCTGCCCGCGGCCAACACAACGCTCGCACTGGTGGCGACCGACGCCGCGTTGACGCCGGCCGAGGCCAAACGCGTGGCGCAGATGGCTTCGGCCGGACTGGCGCGCGCGATCCGCCCGGTGTTCGCGCCGTTCGACGGCGACATCGTTTTCGCGCTTTCCACCGCCGCGCGCGAGCCGCCGGCGGCGCGGGCGCTGAGCGTCGCGCGCATCGGCGCGCTGGCCGCCGATTGCCTGACGCGCGCGATTGCGCGCGGGGTCTACGAGGCCAAGGGCGAGTACGGCTTGCGGGCCTGGCGCGATCTCGCCTAGCCGTGCGCGCGGACCAGGCGGCGGATTTCGCGGCGGCGGCGATGATGGGCGCGGCGCTTGGCTCGCGCCGCCGCTTCGACGTCGATCGGCGGGGCCGGCGGGGGGCTCATCGCCGCTTCGGCGATTGCAGCCAACAGCGCGTAGGCGCGCGCCAGCCATTGCGGCGTGGCGAGCGTATCGCGGTGATAGGCGGCGGCGTTCTGCATCTTGAGTCCCGTGTCCGCAGACCGAACACGCATAACCCAGGTGGTGTTTCAACGCGTTTAACGCCTGGCGGAATTGCGCCGAAAACGCAGCAAAAGTGGCCTATTTTGGCACAACGCCCGGCTTAGCCCAGCGCCGCGCGGACCATGCTCTGGAACGCGGCGACGCCCGATTCATGCTTGGGGGAGAGCCGGCCCGTCGCATAGACGCCGGCGTCGAGGTTCTCCTGCACCCGTTCGACGATCCATTTGTCTTCGGCGACGACCGCGTCCGACATGGCGACGGTCGCATCGGCGACAGCTTCGCCTTCGGGCGTGAGGTAGAGATAGTCCAGCCGCGTGCGGCCGTGGCCGAGCGGCGCCATGCGTTCGATCATCAGCCCGCGCGCATAGATGTTGAACGCGATATTGGGCCATACCCACGCCCACAGGCCCTGATACACCGCGCCGCTCTTGCGCGGCGGCGCTTCGTGCACGACGGCGCGCTGTTCGACATGAACCGCATAGCGGGCGCTGTCCACGTCCGCGTCGAGGGCGGGGTGGATCAGCGGGATGTGGTAGCCTTCGAGGTAATTCTCGACGTACGTCTTCCAATTGCAGGCGAGATCGTGCGTCCGCCGCAATGCGATGCGCTGTGCTGTCCAATCGGTTTCGCCCAGGCGCCGGTCGAGCGGGGCGAGCACGCGCTCAAGCGGCTCTTGCGGATCGACCGCCACGAAGACGAGGCCGCGCCAAATCTCGATCTGCAGGGGAAACAGCGCGAACGCGCGCGGATCGAAATCGTCCGCGGCGCCGAAATCGCGCGCGAGGCGCAGCCGTCCGTCGAGCGCATAGCGCCAGCCATGGTATTGGCACACAAGCGCGCCGTCGCAGCGCCCGCTTTCGCCTTGCGTCAACGGACCCGCGCGGTGGCGGCACACATTATGGAAGGCTCGAAGCGCCCCCATTTCGTCGCGAACGATGACGATGGGATAACCGGCGAGCGTTTCCGCGCGCCAGCAGCGCGGCTCGGGCAACGCCTCCACGTGCGTCGCGAACATCCAGCTCCTGGCGAAAATCGCCGCCCGCTCGCGCGGCCAAAGCGCGGCGTCGCAGTACCAGGCGGCGGGCAGCGTTTCGGCCGCAGCGCTCATGCCGGCGCCTTGGCGAGACGCCGCCCGAGCCAGGCGAGCGCGTACACCACGGCGCCCGAGAGAAGAAGAATCGCCGAGGCGACGATCAGCTTGACGACGTATTCGGTCTTGTCCGTCGCATCGGGGCTGGGCACGAGCGTGCAGACGATCGCGCTCGCCGTCACGACGAAGCCGACAACGCCGATGACGCGCGCCCAGCGGGCCCCGCCGGGCGTCGCCCAGGCGCCCTCGGGCAACGGCTTGCCCTGCACTTTGAGGTACACCGCGAACAGGAAAGCGAACGGCAGCGTGTAGGAGAGGACGCTCATCGCCACCAGGAAGTCGTACGCCCCCTTGGTGCTCTCGCCGGCCTGACTGAGCGCGACCAGCACAATCACGAACACCGTCTGCAGAACGATCGAGGCGATCGGCGCGCCGGTGCGCCGGTCGGTTTTGGCGAACACCGCCGGCAATGCGTGCGTGAGGCCCGCGGCGTAGGGCAGACGCGCGGCGACGGCGAACCACGAGCTGTAGCCGCCGACTTGGCTCATCGCGAACGCCAGCAGCACCCAAGGGAAGATCGCGGTGAGGCCGAGCTTGCCGAGCGCGATCGAGAACGCATCGCCGATGCCGGAAAGGCGCGTCGCTTCGCTCGCGGGAATGATGGAGAGCATGAGCGTCGTGCCCAGCATGTAAAGCAGCGCCAGCACGGCGCTGACAAGCAGCAGCGCGGCGACGATGGTCTTCATGCCGCCGCGCACCTCGTTGCGCATCATGGCGACGCCCTCGGCGCCGCCAAACGCAAACACCATGGTCGACCAGAGGATGGCGCCATTGGCGTCGAACGGCGGGGCGTAGTCGGCGTGCGCAAAATCCGTCGCCGAACCGTGCGTCGAGACGATCACGGCGCCCACGCCGAACAGCACCGCGATCATGGCGAAGCCGGCGATCGAGCCGATGCTGGCGAGCCACTTGCTGATATTGAGGCCCAGATAATTGAGTAGCGCGACGACGATCGAGCCGGCGATGGAGAAGGCGATGATAAAGGTCGTGCCGCTGAACTCCGGATGTGCGGGCCCTGCGATCTGCGTCACGAGGTTGGCTGTGAACACCAAGAGGCCAGAGAAATAGGGCAGGTTGCAAACCCAATAGATCCAGCCGCAGATGAAGCCCGCGAACGGCCCGAACGTCTCCCGCGTCCACGCATAGATCGCGCCTTCTTCCGGGAAGCGCCCGGCGAGTTCGCACGTCGCCAGCGCGAGCGGGATGAGGAAACCGATGGCGGCGAGAATCCAGATCGGCAGCGAGGCGGGTCCGGCGGCGGCGGCGGTGGCGAACCAGCGTATGCCGAGGTTCATCGAGGTGGCGTAGAGCGCAAGGCTCCAGAAGCCGAACACGCGCTTCTGGCTCATGCGAATGCGCCACTTTCAATGAGGCCGCGCACGGCGGCGATGTCGGGCGCCATGGCGCGGTCGTGATCGAGGAAAGCCGCGACGGCGCGAATGCGTTCGTGGGCGCGCTGCAGCGGCGCGGAGGTCTTGAGCGGCGCGTGGAAATCGATGCCCTGCGCGGCGGCGAGCAGCTCGATGGCGACGACATGAGCGGCGTTGCGGGCGACGTCTCCGGCTTTGCGCGCGGCGAAGGTGGCCATGGAGACGTGATCTTCCTGGTTGGCGGACGTCGGTATGGTGTCGACGCTGGCCGGATGCGCAAGCGTTTTGTTCTCGGAGACGAGCGCGGCGGCCGAAACCTGCGCGATCATGAACCCGGAATTGAGCCCGCCTTCCTTCACCAGGAAGGGCGGCAGGCCGGAAAGGTGCGTGTCGATCAGCACGCCGATGCGGCGTTCGCTCAGCGAAGCGATTTCGCTCGCGGCCATGGCCAGCATGTCGGCGGCGAAGGCGACCGGCTCGGCGTGAAAATTGCCGCCCGAAAGGATCGCGCCGTCTTGGGCGAAGACGAGCGGGTTGTCGGTGACGGCGTTCGCTTCGATTTCGAGCGTCTGCGCCGCATTGCGGATGAGATCAAGGCACGCGCCCATGACTTGGGGCTGGCAGCGGATCGAATAGGGGTCCTGCACCTTATCGTCGCCGACGAGATGGCTGGCGCGGATGGCGCTGCCGGCGAGCAGATTGCGCAGGCGCTCCGCCACATCGATCTGCCCCTTGTGCCCGCGCGCCGCCTGGATGCGCGCGTCGAACGGGGCGTCGCTGCCTTTGATCGCGTCGACCGATAACGCGCCCGCCGTGATCGCGGCGTCGAACACGTCCTGGATTTGAAACAGCGCGTCCAGCGCGAGCGCGGTGGAGACTTGCGTGCCGTTGAGCAGCGCCAGCCCTTCCTTGGGGCCGAGCGCGATCGGGCGGAGCCCCAAACTCTTCAGCGCATCGCCTGCGCTGACGACGAGGCCGCCGATCGTCACTTCGCCTTCGCCGATCAGCGCGCAGGTGAGATGCGCCAGCGGCGCCAAATCGCCGGATGCGCCGACGGAGCCTTGCGTGGGGATTTGCGGATACGCGCGAGCTTTGAGCAGGGCCAGCAGGGTATCGACCACGAGGCGCCGCACGCCGGAGCGACCCTGCGCCAATGTCAGCACCTTGAGCGCGAGCGTGAGGCGCACGACGCGCTCCGGCAGCGGCGCGCCTACGCCGCACGCGTGCGAGAGCACGAGATTTCGCTGCAATTCTTCGAGCTTGTCCGTGCCGATGCGCGTGTTGGCGAGCAGGCCGAAACCGGTGTTCACGCCGTAGATCGGGCCGCCTTTTTGCAGCAGCTTGGCGACGGTGTCGGCGCTCGCGTCGATACGGGCATAGTCCGCGCTGTCCAGCGTGATCTCGCCCGCGCCAGCCCAGATCGCGCGCAGCTCGGCGAGCGCGAGGCGCTTCATGCTTGGATCCCTTCTGCTCCGTGAGCGGGAGAAGGTGGCGCGAAGCGCCGAACGATGCGCATTACGCCTCCAAACTCGGCAAATCCAATTTCATCTCGCGCGCGCAGGCGACAGCATCGTCGTAGCCCGCATCGGCGTGGCGCATGACGCCCGTGCCGGGATCGTTCCAGAGCACGCGGGCGATGCGCTTTGCCGCCGCTTCACTGCCGTCGCAGACGATGACGACGCCGGCGTGCTGCGAATAGCCCATGCCGACGCCGCCGCCATGATGCAGCGACACCCAGGTCGCGCCGGAAGCCGTATTCAGAAGCGCGTTGAGCAGCGGCCAGTCGCTGACTGCGTCGCTGCCGTCGCGCATTCCTTCGGTCTCGCGATTGGGGGAGGCGACGGAGCCGGAGTCGAGATGGTCGCGCCCGATCACGATCGGCGCTTTCAGCTCTCCCTTCGCCACCATCTCGTTGAACGCGAGCCCGAGGCGGTGGCGCTGTCCAAGCCCCACCCAGCAGATGCGCGCCGGCAGGCCCTGAAACGCGATGCGCGCGCGCGCCATGTCGAGCCAGCGATGCAGGTGCGGATTGTCGGGGATGAGTTCCTTCACCTTTGCGTCCGTCTTGGCGATGTCTTCGGGATCGCCGGAGAGGGCGGCCCAGCGGAAGGGGCCGACGCCGCGGCAGAACAGCGGACGCACATAGGCCGGCACGAAACCGGGGTAGGAGAAGGCGTCGGCGACGCCTTCGTCCTTCGCCACCTGGCGAATGTTGTTGCCGTAATCGACCGCGATCGCGCCGCGCTCTTTCAAGTTCAGAATGGCGCGCACGTGCTGCGCGATCGAAGCGCGCGCGGCTTCGGCGACTTCTCCGGGATTTTGCTCGCGCGTGGCGCGCCAGCGCTCCAGGCTCCAGCCGATGGGCAGATAGCCGTTGGCCGGATCGTGCGCGGAGGTTTGATCGGTGACGGCGTCGGGAATGATGTCGCGCGCCGCCAGTTGGGGCATGAGTTCGGCGGCGTTGCCGAACAGTCCGACCGAGATCGCTTCCTTCTTGGCGCAAGCGGCGCGGATCATCTCCAGCGCGTCGTCGAGCGTGTTGGCGCGTTTGTCCAGGTAGCGCGTCGTCAGGCGCTTTTCGATGCGGTCGGGCTGACATTCGATGGCGAGGCAACATGCGCCCGCCATCGTCGCCGCCAGCGGCTGGGCGCCCCCCATGCCGCCGAGCCCGGCCGTCAGGATCCAGCGTCCGCGCCAGTCGCCGCCGAAATGGCGGCGGCCCATTTCCGCGAACGTCTCGTACGTGCCCTGCACGATGCCCTGCGAGCCGATGTAAATCCACGACCCGGCCGTCATCTGGCCGTACATCATGAGACCCTTGCGATCGAGTTCGTCGAACGTCTCCCAATTCGCCCAGCGCGGCACGAGATTGGAGTTCGCGAGCAGCACGCGCGGCGCATCCGCGTGCGTCTTGAACACGCCGACCGGCTTGCCGGATTGGATGAGCAGCGTCTCGTCGTCTTCCAGACGCCGCAGCGTTTCAACGATCTTGTCGTAGGCGGGCCAATCGCGCGCGGCGCGGCCGATGCCGCCGTAAACGATGAGATCCTCCGGATGCTCGGCGACATCCGGATCGAGATTGTTCATCAGCATGCGCAACGCGGCTTCCGTCAGCCACGATTTGCAGCTGATCGCGGCGCCGCGCGGCGCGCGGATGACGCGCGCCGGGTCGTGACGGGAGTTCATGCGCAGACCTTTCCCGCGAACACGCGCTCGCGCAGCAAGTCGGCGCCCAGCCAATAGCAGAGTTCCGCAGGCTCCTTGACGTTCCATATCGCCAGATCCGCGGCCTTGCCTTCCCTCAGTTCGCCGATCTCGTCCTGCAGCCCGAGCGCGCGCGCGGCGTTGCGGGTCATGCCTGCGAGCGCTTCCTCGGGAGTGAGGCGAAACAGCGTGCAGGCCATCTGCATGGCGAGGAGAGGCGAGGTCATGGGCGATGTGCCGGGATTGCAGTCGGTGGCCACGGCTATCGGCACGCCGGCGGCGCGCAGAGCCTCCACCGGCGGCAGTCGCGTCTCCCGCAGGAAGTAGAACGAGCCGGGCAGCAGCACGGCGACGGCGCCGCTCTCCGCCATCGCCGCGACGCCGGCGTCGTCGAGCCATTCGAGGTGGTCGGCGGACAACGCGCCGCGACGCGCGGCGAGCGCCGCTCCCTGTTGGTTGGACAATTGCTCGGCGTGCAGTTTGATCGGCAGGCCATTGGCGCGTGCGGCGGAGAACAGAAAGTCCGTCTCTTCGGCGGTGAACCCGATCGTGTCGCAAAAGGCGTCGACGGCGTCGACAGCGCCGGCGGCCGCGAGCGCGGGCAGCATGACATCCGTCACGAGCTGCACGTAAGCCGCGCGGTCGGCGCGAAATTCCGGCGGCACGGCGTGCAGCGCCATGAAGGTGCGGCGCACGCGGACGTTCTCGCGCTCGCCAAGAATGGCGGCGGCCTGCATCTGCTTGAACTCGGTCTCGAGATCGAGGCCGTAGCCGGACTTGATCTCGATGGTCGTCACGCCTTGCGCTTTCATGGGCGCAAGGCGGCGCGCCGCGCTCTTGACGAGTTCGCCCAAACTCGCTGCGCGCGTGGCGCCGACCGTGGCGAGGATGCCGCCGCCGGCGCGGGCGATGTCCTCATAGCTCGCGCCTTCGAGCCGCAACTCGAATTCGAGCGCGCGGTCGCCGCCGAAGACAAGATGCGTGTGGCAATCGACCAGGCCCGGCGTGATCAGCCCGCCGGCGCATTCGCGAACTTCGCGCGCCAGCGTTTCCGGCGCGCCCGGCAGTTCGGCGCGCGCGCCGACCCATGCGACGGCGCCGTCGCGCACGGCGATCGCGCCGTCGGGGATGGCGCCGTACGGCGTCTCTCCCGCCGTCATCGTGGCGAGGTTCGCGTCGAGCCAGAGCGTGTCCCACATGGGTTTGCTCTATAGACGTTGCGCGCGCGCCACGCCAATCTCGGCGCATGCGCGAAGACTCCGATTGCCGATCGTGGCGGTCCGCCGCCGATTTGCTGGGCGCGGACGCTGCGGCGCCCATAGCCGTTCTCGGGGCGCCCTTGGCGGAAGGCTCGCTTACGCCCGGGCGCTGCGATCTCGCGCCGGCGGCGCTGCGCGCCGCCCTCCAACGCATGAGCGTCTATGACCTTGAAACCGAGGCGGATCTTTCGCCGCTGCGCGTGTTCGACGCGGGCGATCTCGATTTGAAACAACTTTCCCCCGCGGATGCTTTCGCGCCGATCGAGGCGCGCATGCGCGAGCTCACGAGCAAACACGGGCTCACCCTTCTCATCGGCGGCAACAACGCGGTGACGCGCCCGGCCGCGCACGCGCTCGGATCGCTGCGCTCGGTGGGCGTGTTGACGCTCGACGCGCATTTCGATTTGCGCGACACCGATTGCGGTCTGACCAACGGCAATCCGATTCAGGCTTTGCTCGAAGACGGGCTGCCCGGCGCCAACATCGCGCAGCTTGGGCTCTTGCCTTTCGCCAATACGCGGCGCGCGCACGAGAAGGCGAAGGCGGCCGGCATCCATGTCGTCACGGCGCGGCAATGCCGCGCATGGGGCCTCGCGCGGGCGGCGGCCGAGGCGCTGTCGTATCTGGCGGCTCGCACCGAACGCATCCATGTCGATTTCGACATCGACGTCATTGCGAGGTCGCAGCTTCCGGGCGCGCCGGGTGCGCGTCCCGGCGGCGTGGAGGCGCAGGACTTTTTCGATGCGGCGCGCGTCGTCGCCGCGCATCCCCGTGTGGCCAGCGTGGACCTCGCCGAGCTCGACCCGAGCCTGGACGTGGGCCAGGTGTCGGCGCTGACCGCGGCCCGGTGGTTTTGCGAAGTGCTCGCGGGCTATCAACGGCGCGGGTGATTTCGCGCCGACGGGGAAATCCGCGCGACTCGCCGCGCGAACGCAGTCGGACGCGGTTTGCGGCTTGCGCCGAACCGTGGCGCGGCGCTTAGTTCATCGCAAAACAAGGGGGGATCGTGGCTTCCGAGCACAGCGCGCTCGCGCCAATCGAAACGGAACAGCAGGCGGACAAGTCGTCGGAGAGCGGCGCCGTCCTGGCCGGCGCGGCCCTGGCCGGCGCGCTGTCGCTGGAGGCCTGCGGGGGCGGTGGCGGAGGCGGAGGCGGCGCGAGCGGCGGAAGCCCGCCGCCTCCGCCCGCGCCGATGCTCACGGAAACTCAAGCCGCGCGTTTCCTGTTGCAAGCGCAATTCAGCGCGACGGACGGCGACATCTCGTATGTGCGCGCGCAAGGCATGAGCGCCTGGCTCGATGCGCAGTTCGCGGTTCCGTCGAGCCAGACCGGCGTCGATTGGCTGACGTCCCAGGGCCACAACGCGATCACGTCGGAGCAGCGCTATTTCTGGCCGCAGTTCGGCGACTTCATGATCTGGAACCAGCTCATCGCGGCGCCGGATCAATTCCGCAAGCGCCTGTCGCTGGCGCTCTCGGAATTCTTCGTCGTCTCGCTTTCGCCGATCGACGGTTTCTATCCGCCTTACATGATCGCGGCGTATTGGGATTTGCTGAACGCCAATGCGTTCGGCAATTTCCGCACGCTGCTCGAGGCGGTCACGCTCAACGCCGCGATGGGCTTCTTTCTCAACACCAAGGGCAATCTCAAGGAGGACCCGGCGAGCGGACGCGAGCCCGACGAGAACTACGCACGCGAAGTGATGCAGCTTTTCACCATCGGCCTCTATGAACTGAACAGCGACGGCTCGGAGAAACTCGATGGCGGCGGCCAGCCAATCGAGACCTACGGGCAGAGCGATATCACCAATCTCGCGCGCGTGTTCACCGGCTACGACTACAACTTTTCGCACACCACGTGGACGCCCGTGGCCTGGGTGAATTATTCGATTCCCAGTTTCAATTTCGCCGTCGACCCGATGGCGTTCGATCCGGCGAACCATTCCAACCTAGCGGTCGATTTCCTGGGGACGCACATTCCGGCAAATACGCCGGGCGCCCAAGCCCTGAAGATGGCGCTCGATACGCTGTTCAATCATCCGAACGTCGGACCGTTCTTCGGCAAGCAGATGATCCAGCGCCTGGTGACCAGCAACCCAAGTCCCGCCTATGTCGGGCGCGTCGCGAGCGCATTCGCCAACAATGGCGCCGGCGTGCGCGGCGATCTGAGGGCGGTCTGGCGCGCGGTGCTGACCGATCCGGAAGCCACGGCGGCGCCGGATGGGAGCCAAACCATGGCCGGCAAACTGCGCGAACCGGTCGTGCGGTTTGTCTCCTGGGCACGCACGGCCGGCGTCGCCAGCACCAACGGCCATTGGGAGATGTACGATCTTTCCTTGAGCGATCAGGCGCTCGGACAGAGTCCGTTGCGCTCGCCTTCGGTGTTCAATTTCTTTCGGCCCGGCTATGTGCCGCCGCACACCGTGCTCGCGGACAACAACAAAACGGCGCCGGAATTCCAGCTGCACAACGAGACCACGACGGCGGGCACGATCAATTTCTTCGAATGGATGACGCGTTGGGGCTACAATGACGTGCAGCCGAGCTACACGGCCATGCTGGGCATCGCGCACGATCCGGTTCAGGTGGTGAATTATCTGAACCTGCACATGGCCGGCAACCAGATTTCGAGCGCTACGCTGACCACCATGGCGAATGCGCTGGGCAGCCTTGGCGTCACCGCGTCGAGCTCGGCGGACAACAAGAAGAACCTGCTCGCGACCGCCTGTCTCCTGGTGCTCGCATCGCCTGAATATCTCGTCCAGAAGTGATCGGGACCGCATGACCAACCCTTCCTCCGGATCGTGGACGAGGCGAGCGATCCTGCAGCGCGCCGCGCAGCTGTCGGCGATGGGAGCGGCGACGCCGTTGGCGATGAGCCTCGCCGCCATGGGCGAGGCCGCGGCGTTCAACAGCTCCGACTATCGCGCCATCGTTTGCGTGTTTCTGTTCGGCGGCAACGATTTCGGCAACACGCTGATCCCTTACGATCTGCCGAACTACGATCGCTATGCGTTGATCCGCGGGGCCGGGCCGGGGCGCACGCGCGGCGGCATCGCCTACGGGCATGGCGAACTCGCGGGCACGGTGTTGACCCCGGTTGTTCCGCAGACGCTGACGGATGATCTTCAGTACGCGCTCAACCCCAATCTCACCAATCTGGCCGCGCTGTTCAACGCCGGCCGGGCCGCGGTGCAGCTCAATGTCGGGCCGCTGGTCGTGCCGCTGACGCTCGCGCAATACAACAATCCCAACCGCAACCTCTATCCGCTGCCGCCCAAGCTGTTCTCCCACAATGACCAGCAATCCGTGTGGCAAGCGCTGGGCAGCGAGGGCGCGACGGTGGGCTGGGGCGGGCGCTTCGGCGACCTGGCCCTCTCCAGCAACAGCAACGCGCTGCTCACTTGCATTTCCGCGGCCGGCAACGCGGTTTTCGTGTCCGGGCAGACGGCGCTGCAATATCAGATCAGCCCTTCCGGCGCGATCAAGATCAATGCGTTGCAGAACCCGCCCTGGGGTTCGACGCAGATTCGCGACGCGCTCAACTCGATTGTCACGAGTACGAGTTCGCACGTGATGGAGAACGAGTTCACCATCGTGACGCGCCGCTCGATCCAGCTCGAAGGCGTCGTCAACGGCGCCTTGGCCAACGTCCATTTGGCGACGGCGTTTCCGGCCGGCAATCCGTTGGCTGCGCAGATGCAGATCGTCGCCCGGCTTATCGGCGCACGCAACGATTTGGGCGCCAAGCGCCAAGTGTTCTTCGTCTCGCTGGGCGGCTTCGACAACCACAATCTGCTGATGCAAGACCATCCGGGCTTGATGCAGCGCGTCGATCAGGCAATTGGCGCGTTCTATGCCGCGACAGTGGAAATGGGCGTGGCTGACAAGGTGACCACGTTCACGGCCTCCGATTTCGGCCGTACGTTCGCTTCCAACGCCGATGGCTCCGATCACGGCTGGGGCGGGCACCATTTCATCGTCGGCGGGGCGGTGAACGGCGGGCGCTTCTATGGCGTCGCGCCGCACGTTTCGCTCGATACGGACGATCAGGTGGGGCAGGGCAGGCTGTTGCCGTCAACGTCGGTCGATCAGTTCGCCGCCACCTTGGCGACATGGTTTGGCGTGAGCGCCGGCGAATTGCCGACGGTGCTGCCCCGCATCGGCAATTTCGCCAGCCCCAATATCGGTTTCGTTTGATGCTTTGCATCCTCCTAAATGATCATATAAATGCGCCGAACGGGAGGATTGGGCGTGAAACGGCTTCGCATCGGCCTTCAAGGCGTCGGCAAGATCGCGCGCGATCAGCACATTCCCGCGCTGCGCGGGAGTGACGCTTTCGAACTCGTCGCCTGCGCCAGCCGCAATGCGACGGTCGAGGGCGT
This sequence comes from Caulobacterales bacterium, assembly GCA_035549695.1. Classification (GTDB taxonomy): domain Bacteria; phylum Pseudomonadota; class Alphaproteobacteria; order Caulobacterales; family Aquidulcibacteraceae; genus Vitreimonas. Next base: position 20,553 of record DASZQK010000007.1, read on the forward strand.
CGCCAATTTCCACGATCTCGCAGCCATGCTGGAGGGCAGACCCGACCTCGACGCGGTCTCCGTTTGCACGCCGCCGCAGGCGCACTACGAGGCCGTCAAGATGGCGCTGAAGGCGGGCAAGCACGTCTTTCTGGAAAAGCCGCCGTGCACGACGCTGCGCGAGTTCGAGGAACTGGTCGCGCTGGCGCGCGTGGCGAATCGCACGCTCTTCCAGACTTGGCATTCGCGGTACGCCAAGGCCGTCGCGCCCGCGCGCGCATGGCTCAAGGACCGCACGCTGAGAGGCGGGCGCGTGCTCTGGAAGGAAAATGTGCGCCAGTGGCATCCGGGCCAGAGCTGGATCTGGGCTGCGGGCGGCTTCGGCGTGTTCGATCCCGGCATCAACGCGATTTCCATCCTCACAGAGATCGCGCCGGCGCCGGTGTTCGTGCGCAGCGCAATGCTGCAAGTTCCGAGCAATTGTCAGTCGCCGATCGCCGCCGACATTACGTTCGTCACGGATGCGGGCGCCGCGATCGTCGCTGAATTCGACTTCCGCGAGGAAGGCCATCAGATATGGACGATCGAGCTCAGCACGGACGCCGGCGTGCTGGAACTCAAAAATGGCGGGGCCGATCTGACGATCAACGGCAAAGAGATTGCCGTGCCGGATGAGGCCGAGGAGTATCCCCGCCTTTATGGTCGCTTCGCGGACCTCATCCGCGCCGGCGCGTGCGACGTCGACGCGCGGCCGTTCCAGCTGGTGACGGACGCATTTTTCGTAGGCGCGCGAAGATTGGTCGAGCCGTTCGAGGACTGAGGGTTTATTTCCGCCCGCCGGCGCGCCGCGGCTTCTGCGCCTTCTTTTGTTCCGCCAGCATGAGGTCGAGCGCTTCCTGGATCAGCGCGCGCATGAAGCGCTCGGCGGCGGCGGCGTTGCCCGCAAGGATCGCGTCGGCGACGCGTTTGTGATCGAGCACGCTGGCGAGCGGCACGCCCTTGTATGCATTGGTGCGCCGGATCGAGAAACGCAGCGCCGTCTCGATCAGCTCGCGCAACTGCAGGAAGAACGGATTGCCGCTGGCCTGAAGCACGGCGACGTGAAAGGCGATGTCGGATTCGAGGGGATCGTCCTCGCCGCGGCCCGCCGCCAGCATGCGGTCGATCGCGGCGGTGATTTTGGCGCGCTGTTCGGGGCTCGCCGCGTGCGAAGCGAGCGCGGCGGCGCATGGTTCAAATGTGATCCGCACTTGCGTGAACTGGATCAGCAATTGCAGCGAGAACTTGCGCTCAAGCATCCAGCGCAGCACGTCCGGATCGAACAGGTTCCAGCGCTCCTCCGGCTCGACCCGCGTGCCTTGGCGCGGGCGCGCGCTGAGCAACCCCTTGGCCGTCAGCATTTTCACCGCTTCGCGCAGCACGCTGCGGCTTGCGCCGTAGTGGCGGCAGAGTTCGCTTTCGACCGGGAACGGTTTGCCCGGCGCGTACTCGCCCGTGACGATGGCGATGCCCAGGTCGCGCACGATGCTCGAGGTCAGGTTATGGCCGTGGGAGGGCGGCATGTGATGCTTTCTGTGGGTTCATCATACAATTTGCCGGTTCCTCCGCCAGCCGGTCAATGACCCCGCTTCGACCCTCATCGGGCGGGCGCGGCGAATTATATGATAAAATGTTTGACCGCCCGCCGGCCAATCTGTTTTAGATAGCGCCGACGCGCGGGCCGACAGCCGATCAACGGATGCGGGTTCCGTGCGTCCAGCCACGAGCATGGGAGGGTGTCGTGGAAATCACGCGGCGCGGCTTGCTGGAGACGGGCGCGGCGAGTGCTTTCGCCAACGCGGCGCATGGCGGCGCAAGCGGCGCGCCCGAGGCGCGCGACGGCGAGGGCGTGCGCGAGCGGCTCCTTCTGGATTTCGGCTGGCGCTTTGCGTTCGGCCACGCGAGCGATCCCGCGCGCGATTTCGAGTTCGGCTTGAACCAGCGCACGTTCGCCAAGCAAGGCGAGCGCGTGGCCGTCGCCGCGGCCGCGGATTTCGACGATGCGGGCTGGCGCGCCGTGCGCCTGCCGCACGATTGGGCTGTCGAGCTGCCGTTCGCTTCGACGCCCGGCTGGGATGCGAGCAAGGGCGATGATCCGCTCTACGATCACGGCTTCAAGCCGCTCGGACGCTTGTTTCCTGAAACCAGCATCGGCTGGTATCGTAAGACGTTCGATCTCCCGGCCGCCGATCTCGGCAAACGCATCGCCATCGAATTCGACGGCGTGTTTCGCGACTGCCGCGTGATTTTCAACGGCTACGCGCTGGCGCGCAATGAAAGCGGCTATGCGCCGTTCCGTGTCGACGTCACGGATTTCGCCAATTATGGCGGCGCGAACGTGTTGCTGGTGCGCGTCGACGCGACGCTGGGCGAGGGATGGTTCTACGAAGGCGCCGGCATCTATCGCCATGTCTGGCTGACGAAGACGGACCCGCTGCACGTGCCGCAATGGGGCGTGTTCGTACGCGCGGCGCCTTCGGGCGCGGGGGCGGGTCTGCTGATCTCCACCGAAATCGCCAATGAAAGCAGCGAACCCAAGACCTTCGAGATCGTTTCGATCGTGCGTGACGCCGAGGGGCGCGTCGTGGCGAGCGAAACGCAGAGCGCCTCGGCCGCGGCGGGCGAAACGAGAACGGTCGAACAGCGCGCCGGCATCGCGGCGGCGCGGCGCTGGCGCTTGGAGGATCCGCATCTTTACGAGCTGCGCACGCAGGTGCGCGTGGACGGGGCGGTGGTCGACGCCGTATCGACCAGGTTCGGCGTCCGCACGACGCGCTTTGACCCCGAGCGCGGCTTCTTCCTCAATGACGAGCCGGTGAAACTCAAGGGAACCTGTAATCACCAGGATCATGCCGGCGTGGGGTCGGCGCTGCCGGACGCGCTGCAGGATTTCCGCATCCGCCGGCTGAAGGAGATGGGCTCGAACGCCTATCGCACTTCGCACAACCCGCCGACGCCCGAACTGCTTGACGCGTGCGACCGGCTGGGGATGCTCGTTCTGGACGAGACGCGGCCGATGTCTTCGTCGCCCGAGGCGCTGAGCCAACTTGCGCGCATGGTGCGTCGTGACCGCAATCATCCCTGCGTCATCGCGTGGTCGATCGGCAATGAGGAGCAGGGCCAGCAAGGTTCGCCGCGCGGCGAACGCATCGCCCACAGCATGCGCCCGGTGATCGAGGCGCTCGACGGAACGCGGCCGCTGACGGCGGCGATGGACGGCGGCTGGGGCGCCGGCATCACCTCGGTCATCGACATCATGGGCTACAATTATCGCACCGATCAGATGGAGGGATTCCATCAGCGCTTTCCGCGCCAGCCCGTCATGGGCACCGAGACGGGCAGCACGGTGTCCATGCGCGGCGAATACGTGCACGACGACGCGCGTCACATCGTCGTGGCCTACGACAAGGAACATCCGTGGTGGGCGACGACGGCGGAATTCTGGTGGAAGATCGTCGCCGCGCGGCCTTATATCGCCGGCGGGTTCATCTGGACCGGTTTTGACTATCGCGGCGAGCCGACGCCGTTCAATCAGCTTCCCTCGATCTCGTCGTATTTCGGCGTGATGGATACGTGCGGCTTTCCCAAGGACAATTACCACTATTACCGGGCGTGGTGGTCCGCCGAGCCGGTGATGCACTTGTTTCCGCATTGGAACTGGGACGGACGCGAAGGCCAAGAGATCGAAGTCTGGTGCCACAGCAATCTCGATCGCGTCGAGCTGTTCGTGAACGGCGCCAGCGCCGGCGTCCGCGAGGTGGAGCGCAACGGCCATGTGGAGTGGCGCGTGGCTTATGCGCCCGGGCGCATCGAGGCGCGCGGCTACAAGGAGGGGCGCATGGTGCTGTCGCAGCGCCGCGAGACGACGGGCCCCCCGCAACGCATCGTGCTGCGGCCGGATCGTGCGCGCATCGGCGCCGACGGCGAAGATTGCGTTGTCGTCGTCGCGGAAATCCAGGACGCGCAAGGGCGGGCGACGCCGACCGCGGACAATCAGGTGACGTTCAGCGTTTCCGGCCCCGCCGAGGTCATCGGCGTGGGCAATGGCGATCCGACCAGCCTTGAACCCGACAAGGCCTCCGCGCGCAAAGCCTTCAACGGGCTTTGCATGGCGATCGTGCAAGGAACGAAGAGCGCGGGCGCCATCAATGTGCGCGCGACATCGCCCGGGCTTGCCGCCGGCGCGTGCCGCATCACCAGCGCGCGGGCGATCCCGCGTCCTTCTTTGTGAGGCGTCGATGCTGAGGACCGTCATCGTGGCGTTGGCGCTTGTCATGGGCCTCGCCAACGGCGCGCACGCGCAAACCGCGCCGCGTTTCTATTTCGGCGCGGATCTTTCCTTCGCCAACGAGATGGACGATTGCGGGGCGGTCTATCGAGATCGCAACGGGCCGCGGGACGTCTACGAGATCTTCAGCGCCGCCGGGCACAACCTCGCGCGCATCCGCATCTGGAACAACGCGACATGGACGCACTATTCCAATCTGGACGATGTGCGCCGCTCGATCCGCCGCGCGCATGCGGCGGGCATGCAGGTGCTGCTCGACTTCCACTATTCGGACGATTGGGCGGATGGCGACAAGCAAATCGTTCCCGCCGCCTGGGCCGATTTGAGCGACGCCGACGCCGAGCAAGCGCTTTACCGCTACACGTTCGACACGTTGACGGCGCTCGATCGCGACGGACTGATGCCCGAGATGGTTCAGGTCGGTAATGAGATCAACAAGGAGATTCTCGCGCCGGCTGAGTGGCAAGGAGAGCAAAGGCCGATCAATTGGACGCGCAATGCGGCGCTGATCAATGCCGGCATTCGCGCCGTGCGCGAGGCTTCGGCGCACGCCGCAGTGAAGCCGCTGGTGATGCTGCACATCGCTCAACCCGAAAACGTCGAGCCCTGGTTTCAGGCGGCGACCGCGGCGGGCGTGCGCGACTTCGATCTCATCGGCATTTCCTATTATCGCAAATGGTCGACGATGGGCCTCGATGGCCTCGGCCAGGTGATCAACCGGCTGCGCTTCCGCTATCCCGGCGTCGGCATCATCGCCGTCGAGACCGCATATCCGTGGACGACGGCGTACAACGACCCGCTGCCGAACATCCTCGGCCCGCCCGAGACTTTGCTGGAGGGTTATCCGGCCACGCAGCGCGGCCAGGAAAAGTACTTCATCGACTTCACCCAGGCGGTGATCAACGCCGGCGGCGTCGGCGTCGTGTCGTGGGCGCCGGATTGGGTCTCGACCCATTGCACGACGCGCTGGGGACGCGGCTCAAGCTGGGAGAACGCGGCCTTTTTCGACTTCCGCGGCCGCGTGTTGCCCGCGGCGTCGTTCGCCCAGCACGCCTACACTTGGCCCGTGAACGTCACGCTTCGGTTCGAGCACGCGCCGAGCACGGCGGAACGGCTCTATCTATGGGCCGATTTCTTCGGCGCGCGCGACTTCGTGGCCCCACTCGTGAGAGACGCGAGCGGCGCCTTCATCTTCAGCACGCGGCTGCAAGGCGGCCGCGCCATCCAGTTTCAGGTTTACGATCGATTACCGCTTGGGCCCCCGCTTTTGACGCCCACCAATCCGGTGTCCCGCGCTGTCGTGGCGCAGGTGGGCCGCGAGGACACGACTTTGACGTTTCAAATTCCCTGAGCGAGCCGCTGCGTTAAAGCGGCCACAAGGGTTCGCGAGTTAAGCTCGCTGCGTGGCGGAAAAAGCGCATTCCAATTTCTGGGGCCTGTCGGATCGCCAGCTAGAGGGCGCTGTCGGCGCGCGACGGCGCACGCTCGTGTCGCGCGCCGTCCACAATGCCGCCTTCGCCCTGGGCGTCGGGCTCGCGACCCAGTCCTGGATCATTCCGGCGACATGGTATCCGCTCATCCTCCTGCTGATGTATTGCGACGTCTGGGCCGGGGAGGCGTTCCTGGCCGAGCGCGAGCCGGACTCGCGCAATGTGCGCCGCGTCATCTTCGTGTTGGCGCCCGTCGCCACCATCGCCGCCTTCATGGGGCTGGCGCTCACGGGCGCCATCTATGGAGGCGCCGCGGGCAAGCTGGTCGCGGCGCTGATGGCCACGGGCTCGCTCGTGGCGGTGATGGCGATGATGGTGGACGCGCCGCTCTTCATGGTGCTCTGCGCTGCGCCGGGCGCTCTGATGCTCGGGGCGCTGCCGCTGCTGCCGCCGTCCGGCGCCTCGCCGCCGATCGCCATTGTTGGCGTCTATGTCACACTGATTGGCTGCGCCAGCCACATGGTCCGCATCGCCGTGCAGCACACGGCGCTTTTCCGCGGCATCACCGATGCGAAGGAAGAGGCCGAGCGGCGCCGCGCGGAGGCGGAAGAGAAGCGCGCTGAAGCGGAAGTTCATCGGCGCGAAGCCGAACGGGCAAGTCTGGTGAAATCCGAATTTCTCTGCGCCATGACGCACGAATTGCGCACGCCCTTGAACGCGGTGATCAACTACGCGCAGATGATCGCCGAGGATACCGACGGCGTCATCGCGGAGGACGCGGCGCGGATCGATCGATCCGCCAAGCACTTGTTGGGCCTGATCGACCGCGTGCTTGACTACGCCATGCTCGATTCCGAGCGCGCGGGCCTCGAACTGGTGTCCGTCAACGTGCCGGAGCTCGTGCGCGGGGTCGTGGCGGCGGCGATGCCGCTGGCGCAGGCGCATCAGAACATCATCAGCCTCGACATGCGAGACGACGTCATCGCTACCGCCGATCGCGCGCGCCTCGCGCAATGCATCGAATGTCTCGTCGGCAACGCCGTGCAGTTCACGCGTCGCGGCGTCATCCGCATCAGCGCCCTGAATGACCGTGATCTCGTGCGCATCCGCGTTCAGGATAGCGGCGTCGGGCTCAAGTCCGAGGAGATCGCCAGGATTTTCGAAGCCTTCGCCCAGTCCGACGGGTCGAAGACGCGTTCCGCCGGCGGCCTGGGCCTGGGACTAGCCATGGCGCGGAAGATCGCGCGCGTCATGGGCGGCGACATCATCGCCGACGGCGTTGAGGGCAAAGGCGCGTGCTTTGAATTGACGCTGCCGCTCTACGCCAGCGTCGCCGCCGCCTGAACCGAAGCGCGCCGGCGGCAATGTCGCCCAAGAAAACTTTTCGGGAAGCGCTTCGTATGAAGCGTGCAAGGCGCCGCCTTCGGGAGGCGCGCCTCGTGATTGTTGCAGCTCGACTTGAGCGTGAACTACGACATCAGCGACGCGATCTCGCTGATGCTGGACGGAATTAACATCACCGAGGCGCCGCTGCACACGTTCGGCCGCGGCAGAACCTCTGGTTCGCGCAAGAACTTGACGCGCGCTACCTCCTGGGCGCGCGCTACAAGTTCTAGGCGCGATCACCTCATCCTCGCTGGCGTGGCCTCCGCGGTCGCCCGGCGGCCGCCTCGATTGAGGCGCCCGCTCTTTTGCGCGGTCATCTCGCCCGGCGAAGGCGCCATTGGCGCGGCGTGCAGCCGAAAGCGGAGCGGAAGCAAGAGTAGAAGTGGGAGACGTCGTTGAAGCCGACGGTGAGCGCGACCTCGGTGATGGCCGCGTCATTCATCAGCAACATATCCGCCGCGGCGCGCAGGCGCGTGTTGATGACGAATTGGTTCGGGCTTTGCCCGGTCGCGCGGTGAAACGCGCGGACGAAATGAAAGCGGCTGAGCCCGCTCAGCCCCGCCAGCAAATCCAGGCCGCACGCCTCGTCATAATGCGCCTCGATATGGCGCACCACCGGCAGCAGGCGGCGGCGATCGCGCGGCGACACGCGTTCGTCCTCGGCGCCGGGATGCATCGCCGCCAGAGCGGCGCCGACAAGGCCATAGATCGACTCGAGATCCGCGTCGCGCTCCAGCGAAAGGCGCCGCATCAGGCCGAACATGGCGGTGGTGCTGCGGCTGGGCGGCAGCGCCAGCGCCGGGAAGCGCGCCTCATCGAGCCCGAGGGCGGCCGCGGCTTCCTCAAGGACGGCGTGGTCCACGCAGACCACCAGACGCGTATTGCCGCGATCATCGAGATGGCGGGCGTGAAAGTGCTCGCCGGCGTTGCCGAAGAGCGCGAGCCCGGGCGCGCCCAGCACGGATCCCGCCTCGCCATGATACTCGAAACAGCCCGACACGACGAAGCCGATCGACGCCTCGCGATAGACCCAACCGCGCGGCGACGCCGCGGGATCGGCGGCGCACTGATCTTCGCGCACGCAGTGAAGCGGCGAGGCGTTTTCGCCCGAACGTGGAGAAAGCGGCCACCAAGCCTCGCGCTGCGTCATGCTCGGAGAGTTGGGCGCATCGCGGCGCTTGGCAACTGACAACATCTTGAACGCGCAGCGTGAGCAAGATCGCCCAAGATTGCGGTGATCGGGCGTGTCAGCCTCGTAGGCATCGTCCTCGGCGGCGGCGCGGACGGCGCTTCATCGCAATCCGAGCAACCGCTTCAAATCGCGCCCCGAAACCAGCTTGAAATTCTGGTTCTCGGGACTGTTGTCTCCGTCCTGAACGATGAAAACGCCGGCGCGGAACGGGGGCCCGAAATCGCCGGGCGCGAACTCCACGCCGTCCGTGTCGGAGACGCCGTCGATGCTTTCGGCGCCGACGATCTGGAATCGCCGCACGAAGGCTGAGGTCTCCAGATCGTAGGCGGCGCAGGTGTTGTTGTTTTGGCTGGAGGCCACCAGCGCGCCGCGCGGGACAATGGCCAGGCCTTCAATGTCGGCCACCACGTGCACATTGTCGACGCGCGCGATCAGCGTCGGCGCCGCCGTGCTATCGGAGGCCGCGATCAGGGCGATCATCGCGATGTTGGTGATGCCGAATAGCGCGGCGAGCCAGGGCAAAAGGCGGCGCTTGCGCCGCCCCGATTTGCGCTCTTCGCGATCGGATCGCGCCACGCTTGTTCCCCTTTACCCGAGATCTGCAGAACATCGTCCTGTCAATCTCGTGCATTGCACGGCCCGGCGCCGGGCCCGTTCGCGGCGCGGGTGGCTGCGTTTGCAGGCTCGGTCACTCCCGATCCATGCGTGCCTGGACCGTCCGGGAGGAGCGCCACGCACCGTGTCGTTCGAGGGCGACGAACGGTCGCGCAATCTTCAATGACTCGTACGGCGATTGGACTGGGCGATTATTTTGGAAAACGACCAGGTTGGAAAATGGCTCTAAGTTATTGAAATGCCTGGCGCGCCCGAAGAGATTCGAACTCCTGACCCCCAGATTCGTAGTCTCATTTTTATCGTTTACGGAGTTCGACCCTCTTGGACCGCCTTAGATAAATGGCCTTGTTTCAGTCAGTTATGTTGTAGGGGGTTAGACGGCGTACTACTTGCTTGTATGAATCGGTGGTGTCTCGGTGGTGTCTCGGCCCCTTGAGACACCACCGACCCGGAGCGAGTGGAACGCATGCCGACGATCAAGCTAGGCCGCCGCGAGTTGAAGGCGCTCATGGACGCCCCGCCCGGCAAGGCGGCGACGTTCTTTGACGAAGGCATGCCCGGCTTCGGGGTGCGTTTCAGCCCCGGCGGCGGCGCGAGCTACGTTCTGCACTACCGCCCCAAGCCCGGCGGTCGGAGCACGCCCAAGCAGCTTTTCACCATCGGCCCGGTCGGCGACATGACCCTGGAAGCCGCCCGGAAGGAGGCCGGCGACCTCAAGGCCGGAATCCGCATCGCCAAGCCGGGCGAGGGCGCGGACCCCGCGAAGGAGCGCACGGCCGCCCGCAAAGCCGAAACGCTTTACGAATTGGTCCGCGCGTATCTCGACAAGCATGTGAAAGCGAAGCGCAAGGCGTCCACGCTGGAACTCTATGAAGGGTATCTGCGGAATTGGATCGCGCCGCGGCAGGACAAGGACGACCACGAGAGCCCGTTTGAGGCGGGTGCGCTCGGCGCCAAGAAGGCTATCGCCGTCAGCCGGCGCGAAGTGGCGAAGTTGCACCGCGACATCGGCGAGACACACAAGCGCACCGCAAACGCGGTCGTGACGCTGATTGCGTCCGCCTACACATGGGGTGCGAAGAACGATGAAATCTCGGCAGACCATGCGAACCCCGCGAAGGGCATCGAGCGCTTCAAAGAGGAGTCGCGCGAGCGCTTCTTGAGTGACGAAGAATGGGAACGCCTTGGCGAGACGTTGGTGCTCGCCGAGACAGTGGGCCTGCCGCGCGATGAACCGAAGCCCGGTCCGAAGGCGAAGCACGCGCCGAAGAAAAACCTCATGGTCGATAAGCACGCGGTGGCGTGCATTCACTTGCTGGCGTTGACGGGTTGTCGGTTGCGCGAGATTTTGAACCTCGAATGGGCGCACGTCGATTTTGAGCGGAAGACGCTCTTTCTGCCGGACTCGAAGACAGGCAAGAAGCCTATTCCTCTCTCGGCGTCGGCGCTCGCCGTTCTCGCTGACCTTCAGCCGACGAACTACCGGTACGTTATCGCAGGCGATACGGCCGGCCTGGAAGACGAGCGCCCGCGCGCCGATCTGCACCGGCCCTGGAAGCGCATCACCCGTCACGCGAAGCTGGACGGGCTGCGAATCCACGACTTGCGTCACAGCTTCGCCAGCAATGCCGTTTCGAGCGGCAAAAGCCTACTCTCGGTGGGCAAGCTCCTTGGCCACAAGGATTTGCGCACAACGCAGAAATACGCACACCTTGCCGATGATCCGGTGCGCCGCGATGGCGATGCGAATGCGGCCGACATTCAAGCTAAGATGCTTGGCAAGGTTGTTTCGATGCAGGGGCGCGACCAATGAGCGATGCTCGCGAATCCCGCCGCGAGGCCCGCGCCCGCGAACGAGTCGAACGCGAAGCCGAGCGCGCACGCGATCCCGACGCCTATCTCGCTAAGGTCGAATTGCAGCGGCTTCGCGATCTTCTCGCCGAGCCGCTTTGGACGGCCGCCCAAGCTGTGCACGTATTCGCGGGCGTGCATCCCGGCGATGCCAAATGGGGAGTGACCACATTCCTTCCAGGTGGACGCAGTGCCTACCCAAATGACGAGGTGCGCGAGAACAGGATCGCCGACTCGCTGGACATTCTGTGTGGCCTGTTCGATGGCGAGGCGCGCTCGCCGGCCGACTGGATGAAGCGTGCAGCGAAATTCAAGATCGAGGGTGATGGTGAGAGCGTGCCGTGGTTGTCGGCTGCCCTTCGAGATTCGGAGTGTGTAGCGCGCCTGCCGGATGAATGGCGCAAGCGTGCGCAGGTGATCATCGAGGGCAAACGGCGCGGGCAAGCCGGCGGTCGCAAAAAGAGCGAAGGCGATGCCAAAGCCCGGGCTATGCGGAACGTCGCGGAAAAGAACTTTCCCTCGTTCTACGAGAGCGAAGTCGCACATGGGGGCTGGACTCGGTGGAGCGCGGGCAAGTTTGGGAAGCGTATGGCGAAAGAGCACGGTCTTAGCGCACGCCATGTCGCGACAAAGGCTCGCGAATGGGCACATTTGCGAGAGACGCAGAGTGACAGCGTGCAATTGCAGACTGTCTAAGAGTTGCTGCCACTGCCGAAGACTGACGGCCGATCTGTTGGTTGTTCGCCTAGGTTAGATCACCTTCGCTTCTAGGGCGTCGTGCCCTTTGGAGCTGAACCGTGACAATCACTGAACTTGTAGAGCCTCTGATGCTCGACACTGCGGGCGCCGCACGCTTTCTCGGCGTGAGCCCGCAAACCCTCGAAAAGTGGCGCTGCTATAGGCCCGAAGATGGTCCCGCCTTCATGAAGATCGGGCGCGTCGTCCGGTATCGTCGCAGCGACCTCCTCGACTTCATGGCGGCGCGAGTCGTGGGGGGCACACGATGAGCCAGATCGTTCAGCGCTTCATCCCCCGTGTGCCCAAGGCCAACCTCCAGGACAAAGTGGAATCCGCGCTCGCCGCCATTCCGCCGGATGCCTCGGCTGACGATATCGCCGAAGAACTGGCGTCGCTTGGCGGCATCTATGCCCTCGCCGGAAGCCCAGCCCTCGGCTTTTCGGCATTTCTCCAGGGCGGCGGCATGTTCGCCCCTCGCTGGGGCGAGGCCGCCGGCAAAGGCACGGGCAAAGCCCGCCGATTCATCGCGGAGCAAGCTGGCGCTCTGATCGGCGTGCGCACCGCGGATGCCGCGGTCGTCGTGGACCCGACCACACGCGAGGTCTTCAAGGACAAGCAGGTAATCCGGGCGAGAGCCTGAGGCGCCGCATTCAACATGAAGCCGCCGGGGGTTAACCCGACGGCTTCGGATGCTTTGTACTTCGACTGGATTGGCCGTTGGACGCGGCCTGACATGAGCAACCGGAAAGTCACGTCATGACTAAAACTAGGTCAGTGCACGCGGGAGCACAACACCCCGGCACATCTTCTCTTTTGAAATTACGAGCCGCCGAAAAAGCCGCGCATGCACAATTCACGCTGACGCGCGACGCCTTCCGATTTTGCTACGGCATGTACGCGGAGGGCGAAGAGGAGTTCTGCGCCGCGAGCGGCGTCCGCATTTCCAAACGAGACAAGCCCGTCTTGGAGCGAGCGCGCGAGCTGGGGTGCAGCAAGGCCCTTTGGCTTTTCGAGATGCGCCGCGCGATCCGCACCATCGACGCCATAGAGGCGCAGTTCGGCCGGCGTGAACGTCGCGAGCGCCAGAACTATCGCGCGATGCGTGGGCGCCGAGTTCCACCTAAACACGAGCGCGCCCGCCACCTGCGGAGACGGAAAGGCGACCAATGAAACCGCGTGCCGACAAAATCCCGAAAGGCGGATTGCTCTACATCGCAGCGGGCGGCTACGACTCGCTCGCGCCTTCGTTCGACTTCATCCCCGGCCTGCTCCATGACCGGACCGTGGGGATCATCTACGGCCCGCCGGGGAGCGGGAAAACGTTCCTCGCAATCCATCTGCTTTGCTGCGCAGCGCTCGGCCTGCCCGTGTTCGGCCGCCAGCCAGACGAACGGCGCGGGCTGTATGTGGGGCTAGAGGGCGAAAGCGCGATCAAGGCGCGCATTCAAGCATGGTGCGCACAACATCGAGTCGACTCGAACCCTATCGACTACGCACTGGGCTCGTTCGATTTGCTGGACGATGAAGGCTCTGTGGACGGCCTGATCAAAAACATGAAGGAGCTAGGGACTCAGTTCGTGGTCATCGACACCTTGTCCATGGCGATGGTCGGCGTCGATGAAATCGCCGGCCGCGACATGTCGCTCGTGCTCGATGCCCTACACAAGATCAAGCGCGAAACGGGAGCTTGCGTGGTCGCTATCGACCACACTGGGAAAAATGAGAAAGCCGGCGCGCGCGGCCATAGCTCCAAGCTGGGCAACGTGGACACGAGCATTGAAATCCTCGTGCACAACAAAGAGACGAAGCAGGAAGGCAAGAAGGTCCGCATCATCGAACACCCGGTGAAGCTGGGCACTCCGCGCTCGGCGAAGGTCAAGAAGCAGCGCGACGATGAAGGCGGGCTAGAGTTTCGGTTTGTGCTCACGCTGCGCGAGACGGCCACCATGGACGCCCGTGGCCGGCCTATCTCTCGACCCGCTCTGGACGAGTCCGAACACTTCAAGGAATGGCCGCCAGAGGAAGAGCCCGATGCCGAAACGGCCGCGCGCGAGCACCAGCTTACCCGCCGCGACCGCGAGGCCATTGGCGTGCTGGAGCGGTTGACGGTGAAGCTCGGCCGCAGCGGGCCACCTAGCAGGGGGCAATTTCGCGCTGCGCTCGAAAAGGCCCGCTGGTGCGACGAACTAAACAAAGCGTCCTGGAATCGCACCTTCCGGCGTCTCATCGCCAAGCTGGAGCGCGAGGGCGTGGTCAGAGTGATCGCTGGCGACGTGCTGGAGATGTGCAAGTGAGCGGACAAGCGGACACGCCCCCTAGGGATTTTGTCCGTTTGTCCGCTTCGCTAGCGCCTATAGGCGCGCTTGCGGACGTGGGGAGGACACGCGGACATTGCGGACATTTGTCCGCTTGTCCGCTTGCGGTGAAACGCGGCGAGCGGAATCTTGCTCATGGAAATGGAATTGCCATGTGAAGCTGTATGAGAACCCCAGAAAATTTGCAGAAACCGGGGCTCTGCGCCACCCCCGGCAGCCCCACCGTGAAGAGGGGGCCCAGAGCGACGGTGCGCGCGACATCGCGAGCGGTCGCATGGTCCGCAATGTTCACTGCCCCGTGGTGTCGCGTGCACCAGCATGAGATGATCTGCCCGTGAAAGGGCCCGGCGCCATGACCGAAGAAATGACGGAAGCACAGAGGGCTGAGTTCGACCGTAAGGCAGCGCTCGCCAATCAGTGGGCCCGAGATGCGGAAGCCCGCCGCCATGCCGAGCTTCGGACAGGGAGAGTCGCCGCCGTGTCTACCCGGCCTGCGCTCGCCTCTGCCGTCCCTGCATCTGACAACATTGTTCGCCCCGCGGTCGCAGGGGCGCCGGCGACGCCAGCACACACGATCAAGGAGCCGCCTGCCCCTGCACCGACTTCAGCCGTGGACCCGGACGAGGCGGTCACGGCTCGCATCCTCGCAGCTAGCTTCGGTGCGCCGCCTGCCGTCGCCCGGTCGGCCTCCGCTGGGCCTAGGAAGCCCGTGGGAGAGGACGAGGCTGTCGCTCACCGCATCCTCGCCGCACGCTTCGGAGAGGCCTCTTAGAGTTTTAGAAAGCGTCAATGCGGAACTGTCACCGTGACAGTTGGATGCCGAACCCCAAAGCGCAGAAAAAGACCCTAGCCGAAGCCCTCGCGCGACCGCCCCGCGCGAACGGCCGCCTTCGTCGCTTCTACGACTCCGAAGTCCGCGGCCTCGCCCTTCGTGTGACGCCTGCCGGCGAAGCTGCCTTTACGCTGGACGGCCGCGTGATCGGAAAACCGCCGGCCATGTCGCTCGCCGATGCGCGCCGCATCGCGCTTGCGGCCGGCGCAGATGCCGTGTCGCCCATTCGCTACCTGGAAGTCTGTGCCGGCATCGGATCGGCGTCGCTGGCCTTCGAGTCGCTCGGGTGGCGGTGCGCCGGCATGGCGGAAATAGACCCCAAGGCGCGTGCCTTCCTCGCCCAACGCTTCCCCGCGACGAAGCTGCACGGCGACTTCCGCAAGATCACCCCAGCTAAGGCCGGTCGTGTTGACGTGCTTGTCGGCGGGCCGCCCTGCCAGCCGTGGAGTCGGATCGGAAAGAGGAACCCGGATGAAGACCCCCGCACAGAGCTTGCTGTCGAGTTCATCGACCTTGCGCGAACTGTTGGCGCGCCTTGGTTTGTATTCGAGAATGTCCCCGGTCTCGTTGAAACCCAAGAAGGGCGGGAGACGTGGCGTCGATGCCTCCGACATGCCGATGAGTGCGGGTTTCATGTCGCGTGGCGAGTTCTCGACACTCGACAATTCGGACTCCCCGCTCGCCGGCGCCGCCTTTTTGCTGTCGGACATTCTGGAAGGCCGGAAGCCGCGTACTGCACCCTCTTTGAGCCGCGTCATGCTGCATGGCCTCATCCGGCGGAAGCAATTGCCACGGAGCATCGCAAGGCGCGTGGTAGAGAAATCTCCCAAGCGCGCGCGATAGCGATCAACATCCACAACAATCAGAAGCTCGGCGACTTCCTGCCCACGCTGCGCAGGTCGGCACCCGGCTATGCGGCCGTCTTGATCGACGAGTGCGAGCTGCGATGCTTCACGATGACCGAGCTTGAGCGCTGCATGGGCTTCCCGGACGGTTGGACGGATTTCGAGTGGAAGGAGGCTCCGGCCTCGTATCGCATGCGCGCCGCCTTGCTCGGCAATGCCTTCTGCCCGGCGATCTTGCATTGGATTGCCAAGAGCATAGACCGCACTGGAATTCGGACGGGGTCAGGTCAGCTTGGTTTGGGCACCCTTTAGTATCACGTTCACCTCTTTAATGAGGATATCCACGTCAACATTGTCGCCCTTGTGGTGAGCCTTCCACGCGAGTGCTTTGTCACGCAGGCTCGTGCAAGTGCCGAGAAACTGCTTCTGTTGTGCGGCATCCCAGTGCTCAAAATGCTTCGAGGCGACGCTCGTGAGGGCACGGCCAGCTTTGAAAGGATAGTGTCGATTGTCGGCTTGAAAAATTTGTTTGAGGAGCGCAGCAACTCCGGCTTGCGCAAGCGCAAATGCTTCCTGCGCGTCCCCGATGTCCGCAGCCTTGTCGATTTGATATCGAGCGAAGTAGTTGTCGATCTTCTTCGTGTTCGGTCGTGCCCGCGCCCGCTCCCTGGCATAAGCCTGTGCAAATGCCTCCCCCGCGCGCTCGAAGTCCCGATGAATTGTGCACGCGATACCGAGCTGGAGCCAATAATCGGAATTGTTTCGAGTGTCGCCGATTGACCGAATCTCGTCGTAGTAATCCACGATCCGCTCAAGTTTTCTGTGGTCAGAGAAGAGCGGTTCAACGGTATTGTAGCGGATCAAATCGTACCGCACCCTTTCGAACTCGGAGTCATCCGAGTTCTTCACGGCGACCTCGTAGATGTCTGCTAGGCATTGGGCAATTGTGTCGTCGTCTATGAATTCTCGAAGCATGTAGAGGCTGGTAACTCCAGGACGGGAACGTATCGATGCAGTGTCCATGACGACGAAGTGCCCAACCTCGTCGGCATGCTTTCGAAACATTTCACGGGCATTCTTGAGCTTGTAAAAGGCCTGCCAATCATTGATCCAGAACGGTAATCCGAGTGCACTGATGATGAATGCCGTTGTGAAGAAATCGCGAGTGTCTGGGTCGTGCCGCAGGGGCGACAAGAGCCGTTCGATCTCCGCTTGAACCCGCTTGGATTTGATTATTTCCAGCAACAATCGATAGAGGCTGCGGTCGAGATCGTGTGCCACGTAGTGTGCACGAGACACGGCGGGCCGTCCCGCCACGTTCTCAGGATACAGGCCCGCGAAATTGATGAGCGCATCGAACCCATCTATTTCCTTGTCCGACAGGTCGTCCAAGACAACCTCGATAGAGGAGTCCGCAAGCTGCGGGCTTAGGCTTGACCAGACGATTTCATGGCTGGCGCTGCGCTCGGTGAGAATTATCGTGTGAAGCGTGGGGCGCTGTGTCAGATAAAATTTGATCTCATCGATGTACTGACGATAGCCGTCTACCACCAAGCAAATTCGATCAGAGCTGCGCCGTAGCTTGTCGAGGTCTGCTTGCAAGCGACGCCCGTCTGCAACATCGTAGACCTTGTAGCCCGCCTGGAGCAGTTGCTGCCCTGCTTGGAGGGCCGCAAACGACTTTCCCGATGCAAGTCCACCCGCAATAACTAGGTCGCGCGCGTGCCCTTCAATTATTGCGCTTACGGCTTGGGTGACATCATCGCGCGGAACCAGATAGGGCACTTTGTCAAAGACTGTGGCGCCAGAAATAATTTGAGCAAGTGCTGGTTCGCCGAAAATAAGTTGATTGTCGACGAGGGTTGCAGGCACCGACGAGCGTGCCGAGGTTCGCTGCGCCAAGTCGAGGATGGATGTGAACCCCGCGGGTCGATTTTTAGGATTATACGTCTTCCGTGCCGCCTCAAGCAAAGTGAAGAGCGGTTCAACACCCGTCGCAAACACCTCGCCATAGGACGCGAGCGCATCCGTATCGATTTCGTCGGCATCGGGCGCGACAATGAAGTAGAGCTTTCGACGCAGCGATTGTTCGTCGATCAGAATGCGTGCAATATCTAAGTCAGCGAGGCTATATCCCACGAAAACAATTGAACGAGAGACGCGGAGGTCGTTAGCGAAAACATTTCGCCAAGGCGGGCTCTGCAAAAGGGTTGAAGTCGCATAGCTGCGGTCGGTCAATCGGATGTCGGCATCGATTGAGATCGGTGCGAGCTTTTCGATGTATCCATTGAGATGGATTACGGCCCCGTCTGGTAGAGCTGCCGCACTATCTGCCGGAGTGTATGGGGGACGTGCCTTGCGTTGTTTGCACGCCTTCTCGACGGCATTGTCGTAGTTGGTTGTGTAGATGCGCCGCCAGTCCGCACATAAGAACTCTGAAAATCGCGGATCGACCTCGACTGCTGTGAGGCGATCTTGCAGCAAATCATAGAGGGGTGCCGGCCCCCTTTTTTTCCTAAAGTGATTGGCGAGCTTGTCGAGTGCATGTCCTCCGGCTGACATCTTCAACTCGCTCGCAAGCAGCAGTTTCAGCTCATCGCCGTTAGGCAGGGGCAAGCCGTCCTTGTTCTTCGACAGGAACGACACGCCTGCCCCGAGGAAAAGTGTGGCTGTACCGTCCAGGATGTGCTGTACGGGGCCGTCTAACTTGCTGAGATCAGCCATATGTTCGTCCCTGTCGTGGGAGAGGCCGAACAATCTGCGAAATATCGTCGTCTGGTGCAATGGGGCTGGTTCCTACTGCACGACACACTCAGGCAACGATACGGCGAAGGGGGCTTGGCGAAGGCCAATGGCTGATACGCGAACACCTGAGCAGCGCAGACGTATTATGCAGGCGGTGGGCACAAAGGACACCGGCCCGGAGCTTATAGTGCGCTCTGCGTTGCATCGCGCCGGCCTTCGCTTCCGGCTCCATCGACGCGACCTGCCGGGAAGCCCAGACCTTGTCTTTGCAAGCCGTAGGGTGGCGGTATTTGTGCACGGGTGCTTTTGGCACGGCCATAAGTGCTCCAAGGGGCGCATGCCGAAGAGCCGAATCGACTACTGGGGGCCGAAGATCGCCAAAAATCGCGAGCGCGATGCCCGAAACGTGCGTAGGCTCCGGCGGTTGGGCTGGACCGCAATCACGGTTTGGGAGTGCGACATCGGGAAGGCAGGCTTTCTGCACAAGCTGGTGACTCGAATCGCATCAACGTGAAAAATCCGATCGATTTTCCGTGCGCCTCCGGATACGGTTGCGGGCCTGAAACGAGGGGCTGGGGATGGCGAGACCAATAGGCATAGACCTCTTTGCAGGCGCAGGCGGTATGAGCCTCGGCTTCGAACAAGCCGGCTTCGACATCGCCGCGGCCGTTGAACTCGACCCCGTGCATTGCGCGACGCATGCTTACAACTTCCCCCATACGAAGGTCATCCCGCGGTCGGTCGCGGGCCTGAGTGCAAAGGAAATCCGCCTCGCCGCCGGGCTTGGGCGTCGGAGCGTCGATGTCGTTTTCGGCGGCGCGCCGTGCCAAGGCTTTTCGATGATCGGACAACGAGCCATCGACGATCCGAGAAACGCTCTGGTGAAGGAGTTCGTGCGCATCGTCACGGAGCTTAAGGCGAAGTACTTCGTGTTCGAGAACGTCAAAGGGCTCACGGTCGGAAAGCACAAAGAGTTCTTGAAGCAACTCATCGAGGAATTCGAAGCGGCCGGCTATCGCGTTCAGGGCCCAGCGCGCGTGCTCAATGCCACCGACTTCGGAGTCCCGCAGAGTCGTGAGCGTCTAATTCTGATGGGCGCGAGGAAAGGTCTTCCGCTGCCCGAGTACCCCGAGCCCGAGTTCGTCGCCCCGGGTCGATTGAGCACGCTTCTACCGGGCCCTACGTGCGGCGATGCCCTCGGAGACTTGCCGGATGCCGAAGAGTTTTCCGAACTATTGAACGGCGACGTTGCCGAGACGGGCCGCTGGGGCGAGCCGAGCGCATACGCGCGCGAACTTCGGTGCCTGTCGAATGTGAGCTGGCACTATGGCTACGTGCGCAATTGGAACCCGTGGCAACTGACTTCGAGCGCTCGCACTGATCACACGCCGATATCGCGACGCCGGTTTGAAGAAACTGAGCCGGGGACGATTGAACCGATAAGTCGCTTCTTCAAGCTCTCGGAAAGCGGCATCAGCAACACGCTTCGTGCGGGGACCGACAGTGCGCGCGGCGCATTTACAAGCCCGCGGCCGATCCACTACCGCTATCACCGGTGCGTCACCGTGCGAGAGATGGCTCGCCTTCACGGCTATCCAGATTGGTTCCGCTTCCACGTTACGAAGTGGCACGGCGCCCGCCAAATCGGAAATTCCGTACCTCCTCCCATGGCCCGCGCCGTCGCAAGCGCCATCATGTCCGCGCTCGATGCGGAGCCGGTTCGTCCGGCGGAAATATTGCAGCCCCAGAACCCCGATTTGCTGCGCCTAGAGGTCGCATCGGCGGCAGCCTACTGGGGCATTCCCAATCCAATCGGCAGGCGAGACAAAAAGAGCGGCGCCACAAAGCGGAAGCAGTGGGAGATCGAGCGGGAGCGCGGGCGGCAAGCCGTATCCTGAGCGTCCCTTAGCGACTCAGTTTCGACTCGCTACAGTCGCGCGCGATGTTGGACCGCCTGTCGAATGAGCAACTCGGGAAGATCACGCTCTACGAGCGGGTGTTGGTCTATCTGTTCCGCAAGCTCACTGCGGGCATCACGAAGTCCTCGTTTCCCAATGTGCTCCCGTTCGACCTCGACGACATCAGAGACGCTGTCCATCGAGCCCACCGCGACCAACTGATTCCACGAATTATCAAGAACATACCTGACATCAAATACACGTTCGACGCTCGCCGCCACATGCCGTCCGAAGTCGAACAGTGCGGGCCTATCACTTGGCTCCAAGTGTCGAAGGGCTCCTATAAGCTCCAGCGCACGGTGCGCCGCAATCTCCTCGACCTGGACACTGCCCTGATGCCCTCGCCGACCATCGAGCAAATCGCAGATCAGACGCCCAAGTTCGTGACGCAGCTTCTAGGCCAGGACGAACAGGCGACATTTACGCGCGTGCGCAATGCCGGGCTCATCAATCAAGTGCTGGGCTTCCAAGCTTGGCCGATACAGGGCCATCACCGGACGACCGTCAGCTACGGCCAAATCGAGATCGACGAAGTGCAGGCTGGCTTGCAAGGCAACAAAGGCTGCATCGTGCCCATTTCCGGTAAGGGCGGCCGTGACCAACTATCGTGGTCGCAAGTGCTCAACCTCAATACCTACGGGGCAGAGAAGCCCCGAGTGCCCAACTTGGCGGTGCGCAGCATCGGGCTTTGGAAGGATGCAGCCGGCTCCGTCTGGATCGTCGAATTCTCTCCGGAGACAGACATCGACAAAATCGCCATCAAACAGGTTCGGCGGTTTGAGTTCGTATAGTGCCTGGGAGTCGAGTGTTCAGATGGAGCTTTAACGCGAACGCCGAAAGCTCGCGCGTGAGGTATAGACATCGTAGCTCCCATTGGGGAACACATCGAAGCGTATGTCGCCGTCATGCCGAGTGGTCAGCACGAACCGTGCATCATCCTCGCCGATGATCCGGCCCCCGGTTGCTTTCGCATGATAGAAAGCATGAGTTTCCTGGGTCTGAAATCCCTTCGCCTTGTCGGAAATGACCACGAAGCGAGGCCGGCAGTAGTCGAAGACCTCAGGGCAGCAACCGCTCTCCCGCCCGTGGTGTGAAGCGAAGAAGACCTGCGTGCGCGCCAGCGCCGCGCGCAGGTCGGCGCGTTCCAGAAGTTTTACCCATCCGGCCTTTTCGAGATCGCCAGTGAACATGAAACTCAGCCCGTTGGCGACCAGCTCGACAGCCATGCTGAGGTTGTTTTCATCCTCGAACTCACCGAAGCGGTTGTGGAAGAGGTTCACTGATACGCCGGGCGGTAAACCGATGTCGCCGACGCCTAGGCCCGGATTCTTCGACCATTCAATGAGTTTGGCCACAAGGAACTCAATCCCCAAGCCCATGCCATCGTCCGTTTTCAGATTCTTGATGGTTTGCGGCGAAACACTGGTGTTGCGGAAGATGGTCTCGACATTGGTCTTCTCGAATAGGTTGCGAATGCCGCTCACGTGGTCTTCATCGTAGTTGGTGACGAACAGCGTGCGCAGCGACCGAATGCCATTGGCGGCAAGGTAGTCGCCGGGGCGCCAGCCTGTCGAAGCGTTGTGCCCGCAATCGAACATAAAGCGCTGTCCGTCGTCGCAATGGAGCACTGCGCATGCTCCATGTTCGACATTGAAGACATCAAGTTTCATTTTTGGCCCGATCTTCTTCGGCCGCCTTGCGCGCTAAGACGGTGCATACGAGTCGCTGGCCATGGTTGCGCGCAGCTTGGCCGGTCATGAGGAATTGGGCGAGCAGGATCGCAAGGTAGAGCAGTGTCTTTCCGACGCCGACGAATGTCGCTACCGCGAGGATGCCGAACCCAATCAGCATCAATGCCGACAGAAAATGGAAGTCGCGCGTGAAGAGGTATTCACGATGCGCGTGTTCGACGGCAGGCGCATCCTCAACAGACTTGTAGAGTCTATACCAAAGTGCGTTCTGACCTTTTGGGTCTGTGGGCAGCGGACCGAATTTTGTCGCGAGCGCAGCCATGTCCACCCGCGGGTCCGCAGGACCCCAGCGAGTGAAGGCTTCGCTCGCGGGCAGCGGATCGCGCCGTCGCAGGAAGACTAGCTGCGCCTTCGTGATGGCATCGACCTGCGCATTCAATACGCCGACAACAATCAGGCCCAGCCCGGCAGGCAGTAGCGATAGCCAGCCGCCGGCCAGGGCGGCCCAGTCGCCGGCAAAAAGCACGCCCCACCGCGACATGGCGAAATACAGCGCCAGATTCGCGGCCATGGCGGTGTAGAGGCCGATCCGATTTTGGTCCTTCAATGTTGCCGACACGCTGCACCCTCTGCGCGTTCCCTATGCGTTCTAGCGCGAGTCGCGCTCGTCAAGGAGGCCAAAGTTAAATTGAGCGGATTTCGAGGGATTCACCGTCGCGGTGGTGTCTCGGTGGTGTCTCGGGCCTCTTTCGGCCCTCCGCGCTGGCGGCTGAGTTCGCGAAAAATACTTGAAATTAAATAAGTTAGATGGCGCGCCCGAAGAGATTCGAACTCCTGACCCCCAGATTCGTAGTCTGGTGCTCTATCCAGCTGAGCTACGGGCGCCGCGCGGAGCGCCCCTATACAGGGGGCCCTCCCGTGTTTCAAGGGCGCTACCCCGCGGGCGGGGGGATGGCGGCGGGACCGTAGACGGCGTCGCGGAAACGCTTGTGCAGGCCGACTTTGTCGAACGGCATCATCTGCGTGAACAGCACGGCTTCCAGATCGTTGACGGGATCAACCCAGAATAGGGTGGACGCCGCGCCGTCCCAGAAGAATTCGCCCACGACTCCGTTGTTCTCTTCCGAGGTCTGCGGCGGGCGCACGCGCACGGCGAAATCGACGCCGAACCCGACCTGTCCCTTGCCCGGCAGCCACCAGCGCTCGGTGACGCTGTCGGCCAGCTGGTTCGTCGCCATGAGCTGCACGGTCTCGGGGCGAAGGATGCGCGCGCCTTCGAGTTCGCCCTGGTTCTGCAGCATGCGCGCGAAGCGCATGTAATCGTCGAGCGTCGAGGTGAAGCCGAAGCTCCCCGGCGTCAGCGGCCAGTGGTTGGTGTTGAAGCGGTACTGGTCGGGCCGGCGCGAGAACGTCCCGTCGTCGGCGCGGTCATAGATGACGGCCATGCGGGCGCGATCGCCTTCGGGGACGTAGTAGCGGGTCTCATTCATCTTGAGCGGCGTCAGCACGTGCTCCTGCACGTATTGAGCGAACGGCTCTCCGGACAGCACTTCAACCAGCCGCGCCTGGATGTCGACTCCATTGGAATAGCGCCAGCGTTCGCCCGGATGGTAGAGGAGCGGCACGCTCGCGAGTTTCTGCGAAAGCTGCGCCAGCGTGTTGTTGAAATTGCCGGGATCGGCTGCGGCGTAGAGCGGCCCGACGCCGTCGTCGCCGGCGCCGTTCGCGAAGCCGGCGGTGTGGCGGGTAATGTCGCGCACCAGGATCGGGCGATGCGGCGCTTCCAGGATGGGCTGGCCGTTGGCGTCCTGCCCAGCGTAGACGCGCACATTGGCGTATTCGGGAAGGTATTTGGACAAGGGATCGTCGAGCTGGAATTTGCCTTGGTCGTAGAGCGTCATCAGCGTCACGCCGACGATCGGCTTGGTCATGGAGAAGATCTGCACGATAGTGTCGCGCGCGTAGGGACGCCGCGCTTCGCGGTCGGCGTAACCGAAGGCGCCGTAATAAACTTCGCGGCCATGCTCATAGATGAGGGCGGATGCCCCGACGATCG
The DNA here is from genome assembly GCA_035549695.1 of Caulobacterales bacterium. GTDB lineage: Bacteria > Pseudomonadota > Alphaproteobacteria > Caulobacterales > Aquidulcibacteraceae > Vitreimonas. Next base: position 44,513 of record DASZQK010000007.1, read on the forward strand.
CGCCGTCGGCGGTCATTCGGCTCAGCGCGTCATTGATGCGCGCCGTGGCGGCGGCGTCGACGACATGGTGTTGCGGGGCCGTCGCCGTGCTTTGCGACGGCGTCGCACAGCCGCCCAGGGAGAGCCCCAACAGCGAAACCGCCAACACAAGCTGCTTCATGCATCTTCCTCCGATATGCGCTGAAACCCTAGATCAGTCCGCGGTCCGCAAGGTTGCGCATCAGCGCCGCCGCGCCGAAGCGCCAGGGCGCTGCGTCGGCCGTCCCGCGAACGATATTGGCGAGCGCGCCGAGACGCGGCGTGGCGATTTCGACGCGGTCGCCGTGCTTGTGGGTAAAGCCCTTTCCGGCGCCGTCGCGGTCCTGCACGGGCGCGAACATGGTGCCGAGATAGAGCGCGAACCCGTCCGGGTATTGATGATGGGCGCCGCAGGCGGCGCGCGCGAGATCGAGCGGGTCGCGGCTGATCTGGCGCATCGAGCTCACGGCGTCGAGAACGAAATTGTCTTCGCCGGTGACGCGCAAGCTCACGTCGAGCCCGCGCACATCATCGAGCGTGAAGCCTTCATCGATGAGGCGGATGAAGGCACCCACGGCGGCCGATGCGTTGTTGTCCTTGGCTTTGCCCAGCAGCAGCGCCGAGCGGCCTTCGACGTCGCGCAGGTTGACGTCATTGCCGAGCGTCGCTCCCTTGATCGCGCCGTCGCTGCCGCAAATCAGCACGATTTCGGGTTCCGGGTTGTTCCATTGCGAAAACGGCGGCACCCCGACATGGGCGCCATAGCCGACGGCCGACATCGGCTGCGCCTTGGTGAAGATTTCCGCATCGGGACCGATGCCAACTTCGAGATATTGCGACCACGCGCCGCGCTCAATTAGCAGCGCCTTGACGCGCATGGCCTCTTCGGAGCCCGGCTTGAGCTGCGACAGGTCAAGCCCGATCAGCGCCGTGATTTCCGCGCGCGCGGCCGCCGCCAGGCGCGGATCGCCGCGCGCCTGCTCCTCGATCACGCGCTCAAGCAGACTGACCGCGAACGTTACGCCCGCGGCTTTGACCGCCTGCAGATCGATCGGCGCCAGCAAATAGGGTTTCGCCTCGTCGCGCCGATCCTCCCAGGAATTGGCCAGCACGTCGTCCACCGCGCCAAGAAGATCGCCGCCGGCGTCGCGCACGAAATCGGCGGGGCGCTGCAGTTCGCAGATGTCGCGCGCGGTCGGCGCGGCGCGGGAGGTGATGTCGACGAGGTCGCGGCCGCGAAGCGTGACCAGGCACGGCCCGACGCCGGGCCTCCAAGCGCGTCCAAGCAGCACTGCGCTTTTGGCATCCTCGGGCAGGGCGTCGTGGTCATTCATTGGCAACGCGTTTCTCTCCCGCCGCACAGACTGGCGCAAACGCGGCGGGGCGCCAATCGCCTACACTCTTGCGTGACCGGGCGGAGGCCCTAGTGTCGGCTCACAAAGAGACGTGGGGAGACGTCATGGAACAGGGATGGACGCGGCGATCCATGGTGGCGACAGGCGCGGCCGCTGTCGTGAGCGCGTGCGCGCACGCGCGCGCTGTTGCGAATCCGCTGGGCGGCGTGCGCCGCATCCGTCCGGAACTCGACGAGCTGATCGCCGCTGACGCGGTCGTGGAAGAACTGGGCGACGGCTATATGTGGGCCGAGGGGCCGCTTTGGGTGCGCAGCCGCGGCTTTCTGCTGTTCTCCGATGTTCCCGGCAATACGATTTACAAGTGGACCGAGAGTGCAGGCGTGACGCAATTCATGCATCCGTCGGGCTATGCCGGTCCGGAGGCGCCGTTCCTGCGCGAGGGCGGATCGAACGGCCTGGCGCTCGACCGCAATGGGCGGCTGCTGATCGCCGATAGCGGCAATCGCTGCATCGCGCGCTATGATTTCAACCGGCGCAGCCGGCAGGTGATCGCCGATCGCTATCAGGGCAAGCGTCTGAACAGCCCAAACGACGTGATCCAGCATCGCTCCGGCGCGATCTACTTCACCGATCCGCCCTACGGGCTCACCGGCGTCGAGGCGTCGCCCCTGCGCGAAACGCCCTGGATGGGCGTCTATCGCATCAATGGGGACGGCGAGGTCGTGGTGATCGACGATCAACTGATGTTCCCGAACGGCATTGCGTTTTCGCCGGACGGAAGCACGCTCTATGTCGCATGCTCGTATCCGAACCGGCCCGTGATCATGGCGTATGCGCTGGATGAGAACGGGATGCCGACATCATCGCGCGTGTTTTTCAACGCCGCGCCGCTGATGGGGGAGGGCGTCGCCGGCCTGCCGGACGGCATGACGGTGGATCACAAGGGCAATCTGTTCGCCAGCGGCCCGGGCGGGATCATGATCATTTCGCCGGAAGGCGTGCTGCTCGGGATGATCGAGGCTGGCGCCGGCCGCCCGATCGCCAATTGCAAGTTCGGTCAGGACGGCAAGACGCTGTTCTTGACCGCGCAACACAAACTCGCGCGCATCCGCACGCTGACACATGGTTGATCGCGGCTCGCGCCTTGCATCCGTGTTTTTAGCTTGTGTCGCGTTGTTGGCGTGCGTGTCGCCGCAATACCCAATTGCACTCGTCGTCGATGGCGGACGCTATGGATATGTGGGAGAGGGGAGCAGGTTTGGCGTATCGGTGGGCGCTGATCGAAAAGCGGCCTTCGGCGCGCTGACGCGGCGGGGCTTTGATGTCAACGTGGACAGGGAGTGCGAGGCGAGCAGCCTGCACTTAGAGATAGGCTGCCAACCCGGTGAGATTTTCGATGTCTATGATCGACATCGAGGGTTGGGGCACGACACGGTCTTTCTTGAGATTCGAGACGGGCGCGTGATCGCCATCGGATGGTTCTCAGAAGCGGTCCAAATGGACTTCTGAAACGCCGATCGGCGTCAGCCGGGAAACACCAAGCATTCCCCGGCTCAAGCCAGATCATTTTATTCTGCCGCTACGCTCGCCGCGGTCGCGTCGCCGAACTTCTTCTTGCGCTCCAGGAACCAGACGATCCCGAAAATCACGAACAGCACGCAGGGGATGAGCGCGACGGTTTGGAAGGATTGCGCCGCCGCCGCGACTTCGCTGCCGCCGTTCGCCGCCTTGGCCTGATCGTAGATCGCGCCAAGCTTCGGCAAGACGAACTGAATGGCGCCCGCGCCGGCGACGCCCGTCAATCCGATGGTCCACGAACCGCCGCGCGGATAGCGGTGCGAAACCGCCGCCAGCATGGTCGGCCACATGAAGCACACGCCGAACGCCCACACCGTCGCGCCAAGAATGGCGGTGGGCGGGGAATTGGCGACGCTCAGCAGATAGAGTCCGCCCGCGGCCGGCAGCGTGCAAAACCACAACAGCCCCATGTCTGAGATGCGGTGCGCCAACGCGCCGGCGAAGTGGCGCATCACGAACATCAGCGCCGACACATAGACGAGCAGCAGAACGCCCTGCATGCCGACGACATGCGTCAGCGCCACATCGACCCACGCGCCCGGCGCGAGTTCGGTCGAAGCAGTCAAGAACATGATGCCGAAGAAAATCCAGAAGGTCGGATGCTTGAACGGCTCCATCAGCATGTCGCCGAAGCTGACGCCCATGGCGGCGCTCTCCGTCTTGGGGAATTTTTGCGTCGCCGCCCAGAGGCCCAGAAGGGCGCCCGGAATGACGATGAGCGCGATTTCGATGCGCCAGTCGATGTTCTGCCCGTTCAGGAAAACGCCAAGCAGCCCGCCCACGACCAATCCGGCTGGCCACCAGGCGTGCAGCACGTTGAGGCGGTGCGTCTTGTCTTCGGGATAGAGCGCGGCCGTCATCGGATTGATGGAGCCTTCGGTGCAACCCCAGCCGATGCCGGTGAGCGCCATGCCGGCCGTGATCAAATTGGCGACCTCCGCGCCATTGGCGAGGCTCGGTGATGCGATAATCAGAATGGAACCGGCGACATAGGCCAGTGAGGCGACAATCAACACGCGTTTCACGCCGATGATGTCGAGCAGGGGACTGACGACGAGCAGCGAAAGGGCGAAGCCGCCGAACGCCGCGCCCAGCGCGCCGCCGATCATCTCGCCGGAATGCGCCGCATCGATCGCGTCGAACACGCCGTGCTGGATCGCGCCGGACGTCGCCACCCGCAATGCATTGGCCATCGCCGCCGTGAACAGCGCGAGCACGCCGATCCAAAACAACACGCCGCGCTTGTAGCCGTCCGCCGGCTGAGCTTCCGCCATCACTCTCTCCCCGTCGTCTCTTTTTCTTCCGTCATCCGGGCCGACCAAAGGGAGAGCCGGGATGACGTATTGTGTGTAGCACTACACGATTGCGTCGAGCCCCAATATTCGCCGATTGCGGGCTGTATCGCCCGCGCCGCCGGCGAAATCGTCGAAAGCGCGGCCGGCGCGCGTGATGAGATGCTTGGCGATGAAGGGCGCGCCTTCGCGGGCGCCTTGCTCTGGATCCTTCAATGCGCACTCCCACTCGAGCACGGCCCAGCCGTCATAGCCGTATTGCGTCAGCTTGGAGAAAATCGCGCTGAAATCGACTTGCCCGTCGCCGAGCGAACGGAAGCGGCCAGGGCGATCCACCCAATTCGAATATGAGCCATAGACGCCGGCCTTGCCGTTCGGGCGGAATTCCGCGTCCTTCACGTGAAAGGCTTTGATCCGCTCGTGGTAGAAATCGATGAATTGCAGATAGTCGAGCTGCTGCAGCACGAAGTGCGAGGGATCGTAGAGGAGGCACGCGCGCTTGTGCTGGCCGACATTGTCGAGGAAGCGCTCGTAGGTGACGCCATCATGCAGGTCTTCGCCGGGATGCAGTTCGTAGCATGCGTCGACGCCGTTCTCCTCGAACACGTCGAGGATCGGCTTCCAGCGCCGCCCAAGTTCCGCAAAGCCTTCTTCCACCAAGCCCGCCGGCCGCTGCGGCCATGGATACATGGTGTGCCAGAGGAGGGCGCCGGGGAACGTCGGCTGTGAGGTGACGCCGAAGCGCTGGCAGGCTTTCGCCGCCAGCTTCACTTGCTCCACCGCCCATTGCTGCTTCGCGTGGGCATTGCCGCGCAATTGCGGCGGCGCGAACACGTCGAACATTTCCTCATATGCCGGATGCACCGCGACGAGTTGGCCCTGCAGGTGCGTAGAAAGCTCGGTGACCTCGACGCCGTTCTGTTTGCAGACGCCCTTGAACTCGTCGACATAGGTCTGGCTTTCGGCGGCCTTCTCCAGATCGATGATGCGTGAATCCCAGGTCGGGATCTGCACGCCCTTGTAGCCGTAAGCCGCCGCCCATTTGGTGATGCTGTCGAGCGAGTTGTGCGGGGGCGTATCCGCCGCAAACTGCGCCAGGAAGATAGCTGGGCCTTTCATTCCTCGTCCTTTCGTCCTTGCACTCCGTCATCCCGGCCGACCGAAGGGAGAGCCGGGACCCAGGTGATCGTAGGGCGAAGCGGCTGCACCTGGGTCCCGGATCGCGCTCCGCGCGTCCGGGATGACGGATTACATGTCATCGAGATTGACCCAACCACATCCCGCATCGCTGCTGCGTTTCGCGGCGCGGACGAAGCGCATGCCGGCCAGCGCATCTTCCATCGTGGCGTAGCCGGGGGCGGCGCTCATTTTCCCGGCGCGCACGTCGTCGGCAAAGGCGCGGTAGAGATTGGCGAACGCTTCGAGATAGCCTTCGGGGTGCCCGGCTGGCGTGCGCTGAATCGCGCGGATCTCCGCCGCGAGGTACGGCCGGTTGCCGCCCGCGTGCCAGATCTCTTCCGGCGCATCGCGGCGCGACACCCGCAGCGTGTTCGGTTCCATCTGCCGCCAGTGCAGGCCCGCCTCGTCGCAATAGACCGAAATCGCCAGCTCGTTGATGTTGCCGGTGCAGACTTGGCTCGCCGCCAGCATGCCCTTGGCGCCGCTTTCGAGATGGAAGAGGCAGGAGCCGTCGTCATCGAGCGTGCGGCCCGGCAGATGCCCCAGCTCGGCGCAGAGTTTCGTGATGCTTTGGCCGGTGATGTATTCCGCCAGATTGGCCGCGTGCGTGCCAATGTCGCCGAACGCGCCGCCCTCGCCGGAGCGCTTGGGGTCGGTGCGCCATTCGGCCTGTTTGTTGCCGCTGATGTCGCTTTCGCGCGAGAGCCAGTCTTGTGTGTATTGCACCATGACGCGGCGCACTTTGCCGACCTTGCCGCCGGCCACCAGCTCGCGCGCCTGTTTCACCAACGGATAGCCGGTGTAGGTATGAGTCACGGCGAGGATTTTGCCGCTTTTCTTTTGCGCCGCATCAATCGCCTTGGCCGCCTCCAGCGTGTCGGCGATCGGCTTGTCGCAAATCACATGAAAACCGGCCTCGAACGCGGCGATCGCGACGGGCGCGTGCATGTGATTGGGCGTGACGATGGAGACGGCTTCGATGCGTTCGGTCGCCGGCAGTTCGCGCTCGCGCTCGATCATCTCCTGGTACGAGCCGTAATTGCGCGGAACGCCAATCGCCTCGCCCGAGCGTTTGGCTTTCGCGGGATCGGCGCTGAAGGCGCCGGCGACGAGCGCCATGTTCCCGGCGATGTCTGCTGCAGTGCGATGCACGGCGCCGATGAACGCGCCTTCGCCGCCGCCGACCATGCCGTAGCGCACGCGCTGCACTCGCGCCTCCCTGCTTTTGTCTTTCGCTGTCAGCATAGCCAGTGAAGCCGCCGAGGCAAGCACGGGAAGGCGGCGCGTGCGGCGGAGAAGGGGTTTGGCCGCACGCCACCACGCTGCTAAGGGCTCCGCTCATGCGCCAACTCATCCTTGTCTTCGCCCTGGTCTTTGGCCTCGCCGCGCCGGCGGCGGCGCAGTGCCTGGGCGCAGCCACCGTGTGTCCCGGCGCCGCGTCGGGCCACGACATGGCGCTGATCGAAGCGGGGCGGCCGGTTACGGTCTATGCGGATGGCGGCGATTTTCCTGGCGTGCTCCGCGCCGCGCACGATTTGGCTGACGATCTTGGCCAGGTTGCGGGCGCCGATGCGCGGCTCAGCACGTCGCGTCCCAATGGCCGGCGCGTCGTCATCGTCGGCGTGATCGGCCATAGCGCGCTGATCGATCGGCTTGTGCGGGCGCGCAAGCTCGATGTCACCGGCGTCACCGGCCATTGGGAAGCGTTCGTGCAGCAGGTCGTCGACAATCCCATGCCGGGGGTCGAGCGCGCGCTCGTCATTGCCGGCGCGGACAAGCGCGGGGCGATATTCGGGCTCTACGATCTTTCGGCGCGCATCGGCGTTTCGCCCTGGACATGGTGGGCCGATGTTCCGGTGCGCCAGCAAGCGAACCTTTACGTCACGGCCGGGCGGCGCGTCGACGAACCACGCGTGCGCTATCGCGGCATTTTCCTCAACGACGAAGATCCGGCGTTGAAGGGATGGGCGACGGAGAAATTCGGCGGGCTCAATCACCAATTCTACGAGCATGTCTTCAATCTGATCCTGCGCCTGCGCGGCAATTATCTCTGGCCCGCCATGTGGGGCAAATCGCTCTGGGACGACGATCCGCAAAGCGCCGATCTCGCCGACGAAATGGGCGTCGTGCTTGGCACGTCGCACCACGAGCCGTTACAGCGTTCGCACGTGGAGTGGGAGCGTTACGGTCACGGCGGGGCATGGGACTACACGACCAACGCGCGGGCGCTGCGCGAATTCTGGCGGGAAGGGATGGTCCGCCGCGGCAGCCACGAAACCATCGTCACCATCGGCATGCGCGGCGACGGCGATCGCCCGATGACCCAAGGCACAGCGATCCAATTGCTGGAGCAGATCGTCCATGATCAGCGGCAGATCATCGAAGAAACCACCCATCGGCCCGCATCGGAAACGCCGCAGCTTTGGGCGCTCTACAAGGAAGTGCAGGATTATTACGACCAGGGCATGCGCGTGCCTGACGACGTCACGCTGCTCTTTTCCGACGACAATTGGGGCAATATCCGTCGCTTGCCGACGCTCGGCGCGGCGCCGCGCGCCGGCGGTTACGGGATTTACTACCATTTCGACTATGTCGGCGGCCCGCGGAACTACAAATGGATCAACACCAACCAGATCGAGCGCGTGTGGGAGCAGATGCACCTCGCGCGCGCCTATGGCGCCGACCGCATCTGGATCGTCAATGTCGGCGATCTGAAGCCGATGGAATTTCCGATCAGCTTCTTCCTCGACTACGCTTGGAATCCGGAAGCCTGCGACCTCGAATGCCTGCGCACCTATCCTTCGCGCTGGGCGGCGCAGCAATTCGGGCCGGAGCACGCGGACGAGATCGGCGAATTGCTCACGCGCTACACGCAATATAATGCACGGCGGAAGCCGGAGTTGATCGATCCGTCGACGTTCAGTGTCGTGAATTTCGGCGAGTCGGAGCGCGTCGTCGCGGATTGGAGCGTGCTGGCGCAACGTGCCGAGCGGATCGGCGCCGCGTTGCCCGCTGCCGATCACGACGCGTATTTCCAGCTTGTGCTGTACCCCATTCTCGCCAGCGCGAACCTCAACGAGATGTATGACGCGGCGGCGCGAAATCGATTGTTCGCCCAGCAAGGGCGGGACTCCGCGGGTTTTTGGGGTTCGTGGGCCCAGTACTTGTTTCACCGGGACGCGGAGCTTGCCGTGCAGTATCACGCGCTCGGGGGCGGCCGCTGGAACCACCAGATGGACCAGACCCATATCGGTTACACGACGTGGCAGCAGCCCGATCGCAATATCATGCCGGCGATTGCGCCAGCCGCGCGCGTGCAGTCAACATTTGGCGTCGCCATCGAAGGTGACGCGCGCGTGTGGCTGGATACGCGCGCGCCGACGGTGTTGCCGGAACTTAGTCCGTTTGGACCGCAGAAGAGAATGATTTTTGCCTTCCAACGCACGGGCAGCCCGCCCTTCGCACGAGACGCCACGGCGTCAGCCCGCGCGCCTTGGCTGCACATCGAAAGCGTGGATGAGGCCGTTCCATTGGGGCCGGATTCCAGCTTCCCGATCGACATGCATTTCAATGTGAGCGTCGATTGGTCCGCGGCGCCTCCAGGGCGCACACGCGTTCCCATCGTCATTCGCGGCCAGGATGCGCGCCCGATCACTGTCTACGCAGACGTTTTCAATCCGCCCAATCGCGAGGCGATCGACGGCTTTGTCGAAGCGAACGGCTACGTCTCCATGCAGGCGATGCACTACGCGCGCGCCGTCAACGGCGGCGGCGTCACGTGGGCGCAGATTCCAAATCTCGGGCCAGCGGCGGGGGCCGTCACCGCATTTCCGGTCACGGCGCCAGCGCAGACGCCGGGCGGCGACGGCGCACGGCTCGAATACGAAATGCACCTCTTCAACGCTGGCGACGTGCAGGTGCAAGTCACCGCCGCGCCTTCGCTCGATTTTCGCGGACACAATGGCCTGCGCTACGCCGTGTCCATCGACGATGGCGCGCCTCACGTCGTCGACATGGCGGCGGATCAATCGCAAGCGGCGTGGAACGCCTGGGTGGCGCACAACGAAAACACGCAAAGCGTGACCGTGCACGTCGCGGCGCCCGGCCATCACACGTTGAAACTCTGGCTGATCGACGCCGGCGTCGTGTTCGAACGCATCATCGTCGCCACGCGGCCGCTGCCGCCGAGCTATCTCGGCCCGCCGGAGAGCATGCAGGCCAGCCAGATCCGGCAGCCGGCGCGCCGCTAAGCCTCACCGCCTCGTGAGCGCGCCCGGCGCGAAATGGGTGGTCAGGCCAATTCTGGCCGCTAAGATAGCGCTCACAGGAAAATCAAAACGATAGGGTGGATCCAGGTGCGGCTCGGACTTCTTGCGCTGTTGCTCGTTGTCGTCTCGGCGCCGTTTGCGCGGGCCGAGGATGGTTACGAACTTTGGCTGCGCTATCCGCAGATCGAAGCCTCCAATCTTGCGCGCGGTCGCGCCGCGGCGACGCAGATCGTCGCGCCGGCGACGCCGTCGCCGACACTCGTCATTGCGCGCGATGAACTGACGCGTGGTTTGGGCGGCATGCTGGGACGCGCGCCCGATGCGGTGGCGAGCGCGACACGCGCCGGCGCCGTGGTGATCGGCACGCCTACCAACACGCCGGCGATCGCCGCGCTCAATCTCGATCTCTCCGCGCTCGGCGCGGAGGGCTATCTGATCCGCAGCGTTACGCTGGAGCGCCGCGCCGTCACGGTGATCACGGCGAACTCGGACGTTGGCGTGCTCTATGGAGCCTACGCCTATCTGCGCCTCGTCCAGACGCGCCAGCCGCTCGACCACCTCGACATCGCGAGCGCGCCGCGCATTGCGCTCCGAACGCTTGATCATTGGGACAATCTCGACGGCACCATCGAGCGCGGTTATGCCGGCCACTCGATCTGGGATTGGCACAAGCTGCCGGACTATCTCGATCCGCGTTACACCGATTACGCGCGCGCCGACGCCTCCATCGGCATCAATGCGGTGTGCCTCACCAATGTCGCCGCCAACGCGACGAGCCTCACGCACGAATATCTGCTGAAAGCCAAGGCGCTCGCCGATCTCTTCCGCCCGTATGGCATCCGCATCTTCCTGACCGCGCGCTTCTCCGCGCCGATCGAGATCGGCGGCTTGCGCACAGCGGACCCGCTCGATCCGCAAGTGCGCGCCTGGTGGCGCGCGAAGGCCGATGAGATTTACTCGATCATCCCGGATTTCGGCGGCTTTCTGGTGAAGGCCAATTCCGAAGGCCAGCCCGGCCCGCAGGATTATCACGGACCGATTCCGGCGGGCGCGCCGACGACGGGCGCCAACCCTAATCCGCGCAATTATCAGCGCACGCACGCCGACGGCGCCAACATGATGGCCGAAGCGCTCGCCCCGCATGGCGGCGTCGTGATGTGGCGCGCGTTTGTGTATTCGGCGGAGAACACCCGTGACCGCGCCATGCAGGCTTACGACGATTTCGTCCCGCTCGACGGCAAGTTCCTGCCCAACGTCATCGTGCAGGTGAAGAACGGGCCCATCGACTTCCAGCCGCGCGAGCCGATCCATCCCATCTTCGGCGCCATGCCGCACACCGCGGTCGCGCTCGAAGTGCAGATCACCAAGGAATATCTGGGGCAAGCGACCAACCTTGCGTACCTCGCGCCGATGTGGCGTGAAGCGATGGACACCGACACCTATGCGCAAGGCGAGGGCTCGACGGTTGCGCGCGTCACCGACGGCTCGCTCTTCCACAATCGCCTCAGCGCCATCGCCGGCGTCTCCAATGTCGGCGACAACCGCAATTGGACCGGCGGGGTGATGGAGCAGGCGAACTGGTACGCTTATGGCCGCCTCGCCTGGGATCACGAACTCACGTCGGAGCAGATTGCCGAAGAATGGACGCGGATGACGTTCACCAATGACGAACGCTTCGTCCGCCCCGTCGTCGCCATGCTGATGCAATCGCGCGAAGCAGTGGTGGATTACATGACCCCGCTTGGCCTCGCTCACCAGATGGCGACGGGACACCATTATGGTCCCGGCCCCTGGATCCACGATCTCGCGCGCCCGGAATGGAATCCCGTCTACTACAATCACGCCGACGCCTCAGGCATCGGCTTTGACCGCACGCACACGGGCAGCGACGCCGTCAGCCAGTATTCGCCGCGTCTCGCGGCGGAGTATGAGAACATCGACACGACGCCGGAGAAATTCCTGCTCTGGTTCCATCACGTGCCGTGGGACTACCGGCTGAAGAACGGCCAAACCATTTGGGACGGGCTCGTCACGCACTATTCGCACGGCGTCGACGAAGTGCGCGGCTTCCGTGCGACTTGGGCGCAGATGCAGCCCTACGTGGACGCCGAGCGCTTCACTCAGATCAGCGCCTTTCTGCGCATGCAGGAAAATGACGCTGTGTGGTGGCGCGACGCCAGCATCGCTTACTTCCAGTCGCTGTCGCAGCGCCCGTTGCCGGCGGGCTTCGCGCCGCCCGCGCATCCGCTTGCGTATTACGAGGCGATCCGCACGCGCTACGCGCCGGGCGATCCGGGCGACACCGCCGCGCCGTTCAAGGGCCAATAGCGGTGCCGGCGTGGAGTCGTCGCGCCGTTCTGTTGGGAGGCGCGTCGCTTGCCGCCTGCGTGACGCCGGCGCCTGCCGCGCCGCCGGTTGAGTTCACCGCCGAGCAGGATCACGCGCGCCTCATGCAGCTGCTCGGCATCCGCGAGATCCGTCCCGGCCGCAACGGCATGAATCCAAACGATCCCAACTACGCGAACTATGACGAGAGCAAAGCCAATCCGTTTCCCGACTTGCCCGATCCGCTGAGGCTGAAGAGCGGCCGTGAGGTCGCCACGGCGCAAGAATGGTGGTCCTTGCGCCGTCCCGAGATCGTCGAGGATTTCGACCGCGAGATTTACGGCCGCGTCCCGGCGCATACTCCGCGCGTCGCTTGGGTCGTGAACAGCACGGAGACGCAAGCCTTCGGCGCTCAGCGGGGCGTCACGCGCCACATGACGGGCCGCGTCGACAATCGCGCCTATCCGCAGATCAGCGTCGACATCGAGCTGCACGTCACCTTGCCGGCGGACGCGCGCGGTCCCGCGCCGGTGATCCTCTGCCTCAACTGGATTCACTTACCGCCGAACTTCCGCCCGCCCGCCGAGCCCGGGCCGAGTTGGAAAGAACAAATCCTTGCGCACGGCTTCGGCTATGCCGAACTCGATCCCGCCAGCGTTCAAGCCGACAATGGCGCGGGGCTGACGCGCGGCGTCATCGGCCTCTGCAATCGCGGCCAGCCGCGCAAGCTCGATGACTGGGGCGCGCTGCGCGCCTGGGCCTGGGGCGCGAGCCGCGCGCTCGATTTCTTCGAGACCGATCCCGCGATCGACGCGACGCGCGTCGGCGTCGAAGGACATTCGCGCTATGGCAAAGCCGCGCTGGTGGCGATGGCCTACGACCGGCGCTTCGCCATCGGCTTCATTTCTTCGTCAGGCATGGGCGGCGCCAATCTGGCGCGGCGCAATTGGGGCGAGATCGTCGAAAACCTCGCGGGCAGCGGCGAGTATCATTGGATGGCCGGCAATTACATCAAGTATGCCGGTCCGCTGAACGCCGGCGACATGCCGGTCGATGCGCACGAACTGATCGCGCTTTGCGCGCCGCGGCCGGTATTCATCAGCGCGGGCGCTCAAAGCGGCGACGGTTGGGTTGATGCGCACGGCATGTTCATGGCGGCGGTCGCGGCGGGGCCGGTTTATCGCATGCTGGGCGCGCAAGGTTTGCCGACGGACGCGTTTCCGCCGATCGAAACGGCGCTGGTGCGCAGCACGATCGCGTACCGTCAGCACAGCGGCGGCCACACGCCGGGCCCGAACTGGCCCTACTTCCTTAGCTACGCCGACGACTATTTCACGATTGTTCTGTCGGGCCGGCGTTAGCCGGTTCACCAATTCCACATCGTTCCGTCTTCGAGGCGGGCGATCGGCAATTGCTTCGGATTGTAAGGAAACTTTTTGGCGGCGTCCTCGTCAATGCTGACGCCGTGCCCCGGGCCTTCGCCGCAATGCAGCAGCCCGTTGCTGAACGTGTAGTCGTGCGGGAATACGTCCAGCGTCTCCTTCGAGTGGCGCATGTATTCCTGGATGCCGAAATTCGGGCACCAGGTGTCGAAGTGGAGCGCCGCGCCCATGCACACCGGCGAAAGATCCGTCGCGCCATGGAAGCCGGTGCGAACCTGATAGAGGCTGGCGAAATCCGCGAGACGTCGCACATGCGTGACGCCGCCGGTATGAACGATGGTCGAGCGGATATAGTCGACCAGCTGATTTTCGATGAGAGACTTGGAATCCCACAGCGAATTGAAGACTTCGCCCACCGCGAGAGGCGTTGTCGAATGCTCTCGGATCAGGCGGAACGCGTCCTGGTTTTCCGCCGGCGTTGCGTCTTCGAGCCAGAACAGGCGGTACGGTTCGAGGTCGGTGGCAAGGCGGGCCGCTTCGATCGGCGTCAGCCGGTGGTGCACGTCATGCAGGAGTTCGATCTCAGCGCCATGATCGGCTCTCAGGCGCTCGAAAAGCTCCGGCACGAAGCGCAGATATTTTGGCGTCGACCAATAGGTTTCGGCGGGCAGGGCGCTTTCCGCCGGCTCGTATCCGGTCTTCATCGTCGAGACGCCATAGGGCTTCTCAACGCCCGGCACGCCGCTTTGCGCTCGTACGGCCTTGTAGCCTTCGGCGATGTAGCGCCCGACCTCGGCGCTCGTCTCCTCGATGTCGCGCCCGTTGGCGTGACCGTAGACAAGCACGCCGTTGCGCGAGCGCCCGCCGAGAAGGCGATAGAGCGGCAGGTTCGCCATCTTGCCCAGGATATCCCAGAGCGCGACATCGACGGCGGCGATCGCCGTCATGGTCACCGGACCCCGCCGCCAATAGGCGCCGCGATAGAAGAACTGCCAGATGTCCTCGATCTGGCCGGCGTCGCGGCCAATCAAGTTGGGAATGACGTGATCCGTCAGATAGGACGCGACCGCGAGTTCGCGGCCGTTCAGCGTCGCATCGCCGATGCCGGCGACGCCCGACCGGGTCTCGATTTTCAGCGTGACGAAATTCCGGCCAGGGGAGGTGACGATCACGCGCGCGGAGACGATCTCGCGCTCCCGAGCCACGCCCATAGCCTCCACTTTCGCGCCGCCTTCCGCCATCGCCTCGCCTCCCGACCACCTTTGCTAGCGCATAGCTGACGCAACGCGAAGCGGGAACGGCTGTTTTTTGCGCGCCTCTCGGCTGGCGGCCTTGGCCGAGGCGCTGGGCCGGCGTTGCTGGAGGGCAAGATTATGAAGTAGAGGCAAGGCCATGTGGTCGCGTAGACAATATCTGACTCTGGCTTTAGGCGCCGCCGCGAGCGGATGCGCCTCGCCGGCGGGCGTCGGGGCCCCGTCCCTCGACAGTTTGGCGCGGGCGAAAGGCATGCGCTTCGGGGCCGCCGTCGGACGGCGCGATCTCGACGACGCGCGCTATTGCGACGTGGTGCGGCGCGAATGCGGCGTCGTCGTCGCCGAGAACGATCATAAATGGCCCGTGATCCATCCCGCGCCGGGCGTGTACGATTTCGCGCCGGGCGATCGTCTTGTGGCGTTCGCCGAACGGACCGGCATCCGCACGCGGGGCCACAATCTGCTTTGGCAGCATCCGCGCTGGCTCGCGCCCTGGGTGACGGCCTACGATTTCGGCGCCAATCCGCGCGCATCCGCCGAGGCGCTGCTGCGCGAACACATCGCCACGATCTGTCAACACTACGGAACGCGCATTTCGTCATGGGACGTGATCAACGAGAGCATCGATGAGCAAACCGGCGTCCTGCGTGAAACCGTACTGACTCGCGCCATGGGCCCGGAGGTCCTGGATTTCTGCTTTCATGTCGCGCGCGAGGCCGCGCCGCACGCCCAGCTCGTCTACAACGATTATATGGGCTGGGAAGCCGGATCGGCGAACCATCGCGCGGGCGTGCTGCGTCTGCTGCACGATTTCAAGACGCGCGGCGCGCCGGTCGATGCGCTCGGCCTGCAGAGTCACATCGGCGCCAATCGGGGCACGCCCCAGGGGTCGTTCAATCCTCCGCAAGAGCGCGAGTGGCGCGCCTTTCTCGATGAGGTGACCGGTATGGGCTTCGATTTGCTCATCACCGAGTTCGACGTCAACGACCGCACGATCACTGGCGACATCCCCCAGCGGGACCGGGCCGTCGCCGACTACGCGAGGCGCTATCTCGACATCACGCTGAGCTACACGCGGGTCAAGGAAGTGCTGACGTGGGGCGTGGTGAATCCGAAATCCTGGCTGCAGCGCTTCACGCCGCGCGAAGACGGCCTGCCGCTGCGCCCGCTGCCGTTTGACGAGAATTACGAGCCGACGCCGCTCCACGCCGCCATCGCCGAGGCCTTTGAAGGTGCGCCTGTCCGCTAGGCCGCGGGATGCGCCCAAGGCGCGCGGTACGGGCGCGCGAGGACGCGGTCGGCTTCGTCGTCGCCGATCACGGCGTGTCCGTCCCAATGCAGCGTGCGGCCAAGCTTCAGCGCCGTGTTGGCGAGGATGCAGCAGGCCGTCGATTTGTGCCCTTCCTCGATATCCGCGGTTGGGCGTCCGCCGCTCTCGATCGCCGCGAGGAAATCGCGCAGATGGTGACGCGTGATCGCCGCGAGCGGCTGCTCCCAATCCTGCATCTGTGCGTCGAGCGGATATTCGTCGAGTTCCGAGGCAAGGCGCGCGCCGAAACGGGCGCCCTCGTGCGGGCGAAACTCGTAGCCGGCGTTATACATGAGCAGCGCGCCATGTTCGCCATGCAGCGTCGTTCCCCATTGCTCGCCGGCGTCGGGAGGATCGCCCCATTGGCGGTTGGTCCACGTCATCATCACGTCGTCGAACATGAACGTGGCGTTCTGCGTGTCCGGCACGGTTGCAGCACTTTGCGTATCGACGAGGATCCCACCCGTCGATGCCACGCTCTTCGGCCAGCCGAGGTTCAACAGATAGCGCGAAAGGTCGATCATGTGGATGCCGACATCGCCCATGTAGCCGTTGCCGAACACTTCGAACGCGCGCCAATCGCGCGGGTGCATCCCCGGGATGTAGTCGACGCGCGGCGCCGGACCGCAATAAAAATCCCAGTCCAGATTTGCCGGCGGAGCGCTCGGCGGCGGAAAGCGCGGCGGGCGCTGATGATAATAGCAATACACCTCGACGTGGCCGACCTTGCCCAGCAGGCCGGCTTCGAGCACGCGGCGCTGCGCCTCCTTGGTGAAGGGCGAGGTGCGCCGCTGCGTCGCCACCTGCACGACGCGGTTCTTGGCGCGCGCCGCCGCCAGGACGGCCTCGCCCTCGCGAACGTCCACCGTGATCGGCTTCTCCATGTAGACGTGCGCGCCGGCGTTGAGTGCAGCGATCGTAGGGAGGGCGTGCCAGTGGTCCGGCGTCGCCACGATGACGATGTCGAGCGGATGCGCGCCCAGCATCTCGCGAAAATCGCGATAAATCGCTGGACGGCGCCGCGGACGCGTCAGTGAATCCGTCCGCTGCATCACTTTGTCGCGCGCCTGCGCCAGCATCGCGCTGTCGACGTCGCACAGCGCCACGACCTCGACCGGCGCGACCTGCATCAGGGCGAACAGGTCGAGTTTGCCGAACCAGCCCGCGCCGATCAGCCCGACGCGATAGGGCCGGCGCGTTTCGGCGGCGAACGCGCCTCCGCCAAGCGCGGTGAGGGCGGCGGCGCCCTGAAGCACGCCGCGCCGTGCGATGTCGCTCATGCCCGCTCCGTTACTGGTTGCAGTTCGGCAGGCGATGCTGGTCGAAATCGGGGCCGAAGTCGAACACCAAGACCGGGCCGAGATCGACAGTTTGCGCGGCCTGGCCAAGATTGACGTTGACGTTGGCTTGCGCCGGCAGGTCGATGCCGGCCACGCCTGAGAAGCAATATTGCGCCCAATCGCCCGTGATCCGGCGCTCCACGTTCATCAGCGTCGTGTAGGGTGCGGCGGCGAGCTGGATCGAAGCGGGCAGTACGCTCCCGCCCTCGGCCGGTTGCTGCGCACGCGCAAAGAACACGACCAGCACGACGTCGCCCGTTTTGATCGCCGCTCCGGTCGGAGAGCTGGCCTGCACGTCCCAGGAATTGGCCGTCGCGCGCGCCACATGAATGCGCAGCGCCTGATTGAATTGCGGATTGTCGGAGGAGACGGTCTGCGGCCGCGGCCGATCGGGGCGCACCGACCAATTGCCGGCGGTTTGCTTGTTGATCTGGTGGGCGAAGATATCGTCATCGCCTTGCCCCATGGCTGAGGCCGGCAATGCGGCGGCGAGAGCAAGGCAAGCGAGGAAGCGGCGCACGTTTTTCATGTTCTGACCCCTTCGAAGTTTCCATCCCTGTTTTTTGTTTTCGTCTCAATCCATCCCGGTTTGGTAGCGCGCCGAAGACTGCCGCTCGATCAGCACATGCGGCATGACGATGTCGGCCGGCTTGAAGGCGACGCCGTCGCGCCGCGCCCGGATTTGTTGGAGCAGCAGATTGACGGCCTGGATGCCCATGTCGCCGATCGGCTGCCGCACCGTGGTGAGTTCGGGCCACAGCGTGGTGGCGATCGCGGTATCGTCAAAGCCGACGACGCTGAGATCGCGCGGCACGTCCAGGCCCCGCCGGTGCGCCACCGACACCGCCGCGGCGGCCATGTCGTCATTGCTGGCGAAGATCGCACTCGGGCGCTCTTCGCCGCTCAGCAAGCGCTCCGCCGCGCCGAGCCCGGACTGAAAGGTGAAATAGCCTTGTTCCATCCACACGCGCGCATCGGGCGCGAGATCGCGCACCGCCGCCTGAAAGCCCGCGGTGCGCGCGGCGCTTGCCGTTTGGTTGGGATGGCCGCTGATGAAGCCGAGCTTGCGGTGGCCGAGCGCCACGATCTTCCGCGTCATGTCGTACGCGGCCTGCCGGTCGTCGATACGCACGTGCGAGATGTCGCCGTAAAAGCGGCCCGCGCCCACAACCACCGCCGGCGTCTCGGCTTCGGCGATGGCTTGGCGGATGGACGCGGAATCGCTCAGGGGCGCCGTCAGCAGCACGCCCGAGACCTGGCCCTCGAGCAATTGGCGCATCGCCGCGCGCTCCGAAAGCGCCTCGCCGGGCTCACAGCGCACCAGGACGAGCTGCGCGCCCGCGCGCCCCAGTTGATCGAGCATGCCGATCAGGAATTCGGTGAGGTAGGCCGCACTCGGGTTGGCGAAGGGCAAGCCGACACGCGGCTGCTCTGCGCTGGCCAGGCTCTTGGCGGCGAAGTTCGGCGCATAGCTCAATTGCCGCACTGCCGCGAGCACCGCCTCCCGCGTTGTCGCGCTCACGTTCTTTTCGCCGTTGACGACGCGGGACACGGTCATCGGCGAAACCCGCGCCAAACGTGCAACGTCTTCGGCGGTCGCCGCCTTCCCTCCGCGCCTGCTCGTCCTCGCCACTTCCCACCTCGCACCGGATACGCGTTCTACCCGCTCTCGCTTCAGCTTTCGCAGAATCCGGCTTTAGTCGTCTCTATGATAGCGTTATCAACCCACGCCCGTTCGATAAATCATATCAATCACAAACTGACGTTCAACAGGTGCGATGAATGGAAAGCGCTTCCATCGGTAAGAGTGCAACGAGCTTAGGCTGGCCGCTTGGCGATGACGCAACGGAAAGCGCTTTCACAGCGGCGCGCGCGTCATGAGTGCGGGCGTCGTGACTGTTTTCGGCGAGACGCCGGACGGCGCGCCGGTTGAGGCGGTCGAGGTTGCGGCGGGCGCGTTGCGCGTCCGCGTGCTCGCGCTTGGCGCGTGCGTGCAAAGTTTGTCCGCTCCCGATCGCACAGGCGCCGTCGACGACATCGTGTTCGGGCATGACGATGTGCGCCCCTACGTGGAAACGCCGCTCTATGTCGGCGCCACGATGGGCCGCTTCGCCAATCGAATCGCCGACGGCCGCTTCACGCTCGACGGGCGCGCGTATGAACTCGTGAAGAGCGACGGAGCGAATACGCTGCATGGAGGCATGCGCGGCTTCGACAAGGTGATGTGGCGCATCGAGAGCGCCGCGGCCGACCGCGTCACGTTGCTTTATCTGAGTCCAGACGGCGACCAGGGATTTCCCGGCGCCGTGGAGGCGCGCGTCACTTACGCGCTCGACGCCGAAAACCGCATGGTGACGACGTTCGATGCGCGGACGGACGCGCCGACCGTCGTGAGCATGACGAACCATTGCTACTTCAACCTGGACGGCGTCCAAAGCGGCGAGACGATGCTGAGGCACCGTCTCACGATCGACGCCGAAGCCTATACGCCGGTGAACGACGCCATCATCCCCACCGGTGAAATACGCGCGGTGGCGGGCACGCCGTTCGATTTCCGCGCGCCCCGCGAAATCGGCGAGCGCATCGAGGCCGACGATCCGCAGCTCAAGCTCGGCCACGGCTACGATCACAATTTTGTCTTGCGCGGCGGCGCAAGCATTGCGCCGAAATTCGCGGCCCGTGTCGAAGCGCCTCGGAGTGGGCGCGTGCTCGAACTGTTCACCACGGAACCGGGGTTGCAACTCTATAGCGGCAACTTTCTGGACGGCTCGCTCGTCGGCAAAGGCGGCGCCCGCTATGTCCGACGCGGCGCTTTCTGCCTTGAGCCGCAGGAATTCCCGGACGCGCCCAATCAGCCGGCTTTCCCCAGCGCGCGGCTCGATCCCGGCGAGCTTTACCGGCACGTCTCGGTGTATAAGTTCTCCGTACGCTGACAAAAACGAAGGGGAACGGATGAGGGGGATCGCGACATGGCTGGCGCTGCTCGCCAGCTTGGCTTTGGCCGCCTGCGCCACCGTGGGCGCGCACGCTCAGCCGCATGTGCTCATCTTTTCGTACTCCACGGGGTATCGGCACGCCTCGATCGAACCCGGCGTCGCCGCGCTCAAGGCGATGGGCGAGCGCGACGGCTATGTGATGGACGCGAGCGAAGATCCGGACATGTTCCTGCCCGGCCGGCTCGACGGGTACGACGCGATTATTTTTCTGAGTTCGTCGAGCCAGAAAACCGATCCGAACACGGACTGGCTGGTCGGTGCGCGCCGTGAGGGGCTCCAGGCTTTCGTGCATCGCGGCGGCGGCGTCGTCGGCATCCATGCGGCCTCGGACTCCAACTACCATTGGATGTGGTACCGCCAAATGATCGGGGCGGCATTCGACCACCATCCCCCCGGCACGCCGACCGCGGTGGTCACTTTTGTCGATCGGAACGATCCCTCGACGCGCGGCCTGCCGGCGACGGTGACGCGCACCGATGAATGGTATCATTTCTTCGACATCGATCCGCGCATCCATGTGATCGCCACCTACGATCCGCAGAGCTACGGCGAAGACGAGGCCAACCCGCACCCGATTTCGTGGCGCCACGAGTTCGAGGGCGGGCGCATATTCTACACCGGCATGGGCCACACCACCGAGACCTACAGCGAAGACGTGTTCATCCGCCACGTCGAAGGCGGGCTGAAATGGGCGCTGCGTAAAGCCAACTAGGCGCCTGCAAACGGGAGAGGAACGTCAAATGAAGATCGATCGGCGCGCGCTCGTCACGGGCGCTGCAGCAGCGCTTGTCGCCACGCCGGCTTTCGCCTTCGCCGCGCGGCCACGCCTTCTGGTGTTCCACAAGGCGACCGGCTACGTGCATCCTTCGATCCAGCCGGGCATCGAGATGCTGCGCGGCATCGCTCAGCGCGACGGCTACGACATCGAAGCCACGGACGATCCGGACATTTTCTCCGCCGCGAACATGGCGCGGTTCAATGGCCTTGTGCTGCTCTGTTCAACCACGGACAGCCAGCATGCGGATTCCGAATGGCTGGTGGGGCCGCGCCGGGACGCGCTGCAGGCGTTCGTGCACGGCGGCGGCGCCGTGGTCGGCATCCACGCGGCTGCGGACTCGCATCATCACTGGCCCTGGTACGGGCAGATGATCGGCGGCTATTTCGATCGGCATCCGGCGAGCCCGAATGTGCGCGCGGGGCGCTTGCGCGTCGTCGACCGCACGGATCTTTCGACGCGCGCGCTGCCCGAAGTGATCGACCGCAGCGACGAATGGTATCTGTTCCGCGACTTCAATCCGCTCGTCCACATGCTGATCGTCGCGGATGTCGGATCGGTGTACGAGTCTGGCTCCGATCCGCTCAACAATCAATGGTACACCAGTCAAACCAACACGCCGACGCGGTTGCGCTTCCCCGAAGCCAATCCCAAGCCGATTTCATGGCATCATGAATTCGAGGGCGCGCGCGTGTTCTACACCGCCATGGGCCATACGCCCGAAACGTTCAGCGAGCCGCTGCCGGTCGCCCACATCACCGGAGGCATACGCTGGGCGCTGGGCCGGCGGCGCTAACGGAGGTCAGCGTGGACATCAACCGGCGTACAATTCTCACCGGCGGCGTCGCCGCGGCGGCCGTGGCCCCAGCCGCGGCGCAAGCGCAGGCGCAAACGCCCCACGGCGCGCCGACGAAGCCCCTGACGCTCGTCAACGTCGCCGCCCGCGACGTTCTCTCGCTCGACGGCGATTGGCGCTATTCGATCGATCCCTATCGCGACGGGGCCGCCGGCTTTCATGGCGAGCAGGCGGGCTACGGACACCGCCGCTACGACACGTTCAATGTGGAAGCCACGATGCGCGCCAACCCCAACGCGCTCATCGAATACGACATGGAGCTCTCGCCGACCGCCAACCTGCCATCGTCGTGGCTGACGCACGAGCCGACGTTGCGACGCTATGTCGGGCTAATGTGGTACAAGCGCACATTCACGCTGAGCGGCGCGGCGGGAAAACGCGCGTTCGTGCACGTCGGAGCTGCGAACTACGCGACGACTGTGTTCGTCAACGGGACCCAGATCGGCGCCCACGAAGGCGGCTTTACGCCCTTTGCGTTCGAGATCCCGGCCGCGCTGGTGCGCGAGGGCGAAAACCAGATCACCCTCGGCGTCGATTCCGAAGCCACTTGGGACACCGTTCCGCCGCGTGTCACCGATTGGGAAAACTATGGCGGGATCACGCGCGGGGTGCACATCGTGCTGACGCCGCAAACGTTCATCGACGATGCCTGGATTCGCCTCACGCGCGAGGGCCGCGTCGCCGCCACGGTGCGGCTCAACGGCGCGCGCGCGCGCAATGCGGAGGTGCGCGTGCGCATCGCGGCGCTGGGTCTCACGCTGCATGGGCGAACCGACGGGGATGGCGTGTGGACCGGCGAGGCCGCCGCGCCGCGCAATCTGGAGCGCTGGTCCCCGGACCGTCCGCAGCTCTACGCCGTCCGCGTCGAAACCGCCGGCGACACGCTGCGCGAGCGCGTCGGGTTCCGCACCATCGAAACGCGCGGCGATCAGATTCTGCTCAACGGCGAGCCGATTTTCCTGCGCGGGATCTGCATTCACGAAGAAGAACTTGGTGCGGAGCCATCGCGCATCATTACGCCGGAAAACGCGCGCGCCCTGCTGACGCTTGCCAAGGAGGGGCTTGGCTGCAATTTCGTGCGCCTTGCGCACTATCCGCATTCCGAAATCACCACACGCCTTGCCGACGAACTCGGCCTTTTGGTGTGGAGCGAGATTCCGGTTTACTGGCGGATCAATTGGGAGAACCCGCGCACGCTCGAGACCGCGCGCGCCATGCTGGCGGAAAACATCCGCCGCGATCGCAATCGCGCCGCCATCGCGCTTTGGAGCATCGGCAACGAAACACCGCTCGGCGAGGCGCGTCTGCGTTTCCTGGCGCAACTCGCCGCCGACGTCCGCGCGCTCGACGACACGCGCCTTGTGACGGCCGCGCTGTTGACCGAGCGCCGCACGCAGGACGGCAAGCCGCTGATGGTCCTGAACGATCCGCTCGCCGAGCATCTCGATGTGCTGGGCGTCAACACTTACAACGGTTGGTACAGCAACGACGCATTGGCCGACGTCCCCGGCATCGCCTGGCGTTCCGACTACGGCAAACCGATGATCTTCTCGGAATTCGGCGCGGACGCGAAATCCGGCTTTCACGACGCCGAGGGAACGCACAAATTCTCCGAAGAATTTCAGGCGGAATACTATCGGCGGACGCTGGAGATGGCCGCGAAGGTGCCGTTCTTGCGCGGCATGTCGCCATGGATCCTGAAGGATTTCCGGTCGCCCCGGCGCCAACATCCCGTCTATCAGCAAGGCTGGAACCGAAAGGGCCTGGTGTCGCCCACTGGCGGGCGCAAGCAGGCGTTCGCGGTTCTGGCCGAGCACTATCGCGCGCGGGCCGCGAACTAGGCGTGGGCCGCGCGGCGGCGCTTGGGTTCGGCGCCTTGGCCGGTGATGCGGTCCAGAAAATCGCGGTGGCTGGGCATCAGCTCCACGGCGCGGGAGATCGCCGCGCGCACGGCGGCGAGTCGGGCGCGTATCTCGTCATCGTCCAGGACATCGACGAGCGGATCGTAGCTGGTGGGAAGCAGCCCCTGTCCCGTCATCACCGCGAACCAGCTTGAATCGGCGAACAGCTCCTCGCCCTCGCGGAAGATGCGCCCATGGCCTTCGAACACGCGGATTTTCTCGGCGAGGAAGTCGGGAATGTCCATGTTGCGGCAATAATTCCAGAAGGCCGTGTCGTCCCGCTCGGTGGCCTTGTAGTGCAGCACAAGGAAATCGCGGATGCGCTCCCAGTCCGTGCTGGTGACGCGATTGTACCTGTCGATCTCGGCCTGGGCGAACGCGCGGTCCGGGAACATGGTGATGAAATCGGCGACGCCGCTCTGGATGAGGTGGATGCTTTGCGACTCCAGCGGCTCCATGAAGCCCGCCGCCAAGCCGAACGCGACGCAATTCTTCTCCCAGAACTTTTGCCGCTTCCCGGTGGTGAACCGCAGCACCTTGGGCTCCGTCAGCGGCGCTCCGTCGAGCTGCGAGAGCAGGTGTGTCTGCGCCTCGTCATCGCTGACGAATCGGCTGGAATAGACGTAGCCGTTGCCGGTGCGGTGCTGCAGGGGGATGCGCCAGCGCCACCCCGACGGGCTGGCGATCGCTTGCGTCATCGGCGCGCACGGGCCCTGGCTTTCGCACGGCGCCACCATGGCGCTGTCGCAGGGCAGCCAGTGCGACCAATCCTCATAGCCCACGCCGAGCGTTTTTCCGATCAGCAGCGCGGCGAAGCCCGAGCAATCGAGGAAGAGGTCGGCGGCGATGGTTTCGCCGCTTTCGAGAGTGACGGATTCGATGAAGCCGTCCTCGCCCCGCTGGGTCACCTTGACGATCTTGCCCTCGCGCCGCTTCAGGCCGCGGGCTTCCGCGTAATCGCGCAGGAAGCGTGCATACAGCGAGGCGTCGAACTGGAACGCGTAGGGGATATTCGAGAGCGGCGAACCGCTCGCATCGATCGGGCGCATGAACCGCTCGCGCCGCGCCGCCGACGCCTGCAGCGAATACTCCTCGAAGCTGGGCGCGAGGCCCTGGGCGCGAAGTTTGAGCCAATAGGAATGAAACGAAACCCCCTCGATGTCGAAACCGATGGCGCCCAGGGGATGGATGTAGGATTGCCCAAGCCGGGCCCAATCCTTGAACTCAATCGCCAGCTTGAAGGTGGCCTTGGTCTTGCGGACGAATTCATCCTCGTCGAGCGCAAGCATGCGGTTGAACAGGCGAATCTGCGGGATGGTGGATTCGCCTACCCCGATGACGCCGATTTCCTCGGATTCGATCAGGGTGATGTCACATCGGCTGCGCAGCAGCCGGGTGAAGGCGGCGGCCGCCATCCAGCCCGCCGTCCCGCCGCCGACGATGACGATGCTGCGTATCCGTCTGTCGTCCATAAGATCCTGCGCCGCCGCCTTGGCGGCGATCTAAGCATGAAGCCGCGCCACCGTCTCGGCGCCCGCCGCAAGCGTCGGCGCCGGACAAAAAGTCCTGCGCTGTCATGTTTTCCGATTTTGCCAGTGAAGCGCGGCTTCTTTGTCACATTTTCGCGAGCGAGATTTTCCGGTCCGCTGATAGCGTTGTCAGGTCGGACGCAAGCATGACGATCTCTTGAGGTTAGGCCATTAAAGAAAAATGACAGAACAATCTATGGCAAATTCGGGAGCTGCTGCGGACAAGATCGAGATCAATCCATGTGATTGCTTGGCCGAAATTGGAATTATTGCAATGTTAGCGCAACCATGAGCCCGTAATTCCTAGAACAAGCTAAGAGAAAGCGCTTACTTTCTCTTGACGAGAGGGTCGGCAAAGCTTGCCGAAAGAGCTTGCGCGACGCTTGGCCCCAGTGAAATATGGCGGCAACAAGATTTGCGCCTTTGTCATCCAGCCCGGCGATTGCCGGGGAGGGGTGAGGAAGGCGCCGCCGCAATGCGGCGTGGAATAAGCGGGGAGGAAAGCGCATGCCTTTAAATCTGGGACCGGATTCCGTCGAAAGCGGATCGCGCACGCAATTTGGCGCGCTGCTCTTGCGGGGCGTTTCGGCCATTGCGCTGGGCGCGCTTGGCGTGGTGGCGTTCGCTTCGCCGGCGCACGCCCAAGCCGCCGCCAGCGCATCGACCGATGACAGCGCGGACGAAGACGTCATCGTCGTCACCGGCGTCCGCCAGTCGCTGCGCAACGCCAATCAGATCAAGCGCGACGCCGACACGGTCGTCGACTCCATCACGGCGACGGACATCGGCGCGTTCCCGGACAAGTCGGTCGCCGAAGCGCTGCAGCGCGTGGCCGGCATCACCGTCAACCGCTTCGCCGCCTCCGACGACACGGCGCACTTCTCCGCCGAACCCTCGGGCGTTATCGTCCGCGGCCTCCCGCAAGTCCGTTCCGAGTTCAACGGCCGCGACAGCTTCAGCGCCAATTCCTCCCGCGGCCTGAGCTGGTCGGACATCTCGCCGGAACTGATGTCGGGCGTCGACACCTACAAGAACCAAACCGCCGAGCTGATCGAAGGCGGCATCGCCGGCTCGATCAACATGCGCACGCGCGTTCCGTTCGACGCCGCGGGCCAAATCATCGCCATCACCGGCCGCGTGAACTACGGCGACATCTCGGAGAAGTTCACGCCGGAGCTCTCGGGTATCTACAGCAATCGCTGGATGACCGACGCGGGCGAGTTCGGTTTCATGGCCGACTACGCTTATTCGTACGTGCAGACCGCCTCGCAAGGCATCTTCTTCGGCCGGATGGGCAAGTTCACCGGCTATCCGGGCACGAGCGCGGCGACCCAATACATTCCCTCGTCCATGACGTTCCGCGACAATGAGTACGACCGCGAACGCAACGGGTTTGCGACGGCGCTGCAGTGGCAGGATCCGGACCACAAGTTCTTGGTCACTGCTCAATTCAATCGCTCGACCTACGAAAACCAATGGCACGAGCGCACGGTCGGCAGCTTCCCCGCCGACATCTTCTACGGACAGGACAAGAACTACACCGTCGATTCGACGACGACCGCAGGCGCGCCCCAGCCTCTGGTGGGCACGCCCAACTTCACCTTCGACAGCAACGGTCTGTTCCAGACTGGCGTCATGACGAACGACCTCGGCTGGTGGGGCGGCGGCATGCAAGCGGCCCGAGGCTACGCGCAAAACTCGTCAGGCGGCGCTTTGGTGCTTCCCTGCTACAACAACGAGGACAACAATTGGGGCGCCGATCCGTTGCCGTTCGCCTGCGACGGCAATCGTCGTCCGCCTGAAATCGGAACCGCGACCCGCTTCAATCACAATCAGAACATGACCCAGGACATGTCGCTGAACGTGAAATGGGACGCGACCGACCGCCTGCGCTTCAACTTCGACGTTCAGCACGTCGAGTCGACGGTCAGAAACTACGATATCGAAGTTGACCTGAACTCGTTTGCTGGCGTCACGTGGAATCTGGCTGGCGATCATCCGACGATGACCCTGTCGACAGACACTGCGCAGATGCAGAACGTGCGGGAAGACGCCGGCGGTCTCAGCAACCCGGCGAACTACTACTACCGCTCCATCATGGACCACCTCGAAGACAGCGACGGCACCGAGGACGCGGTGCGGCTGGATTTGCAATATAGCTTCGATACGGACTGGCTCGACGCGATCCGCGTCGGCGTGCGCTGGGCCAATCGCGATCAGACCGTTCGCTGGTCGAACTACAATTGGCAGAACGTCGCCAACAATTGGAGCTGCGACTACCCGATCCGCAACATCACGCGCGGCCCGTCCACGGTCAGCACGGCGGATCCGGCGCTGGCGGCGTGCGGCTATTCCGGCCCGGCGTTCCAGTTCAACGGCTATCCGCAAAGCGCCTACGTCGTGCAGGGATTTGGCGGAGACACGTTCTTTAGCGGCAATCTCGCGCCGCATCAGTTCGTCTACGCGAACATGGATCTCATCGCCGACCGTGAACGCCTCGCGCGCACCTTGAGCAATTCGGCTCTTGGCATCCCGTCGAGCCTCACTGGGTGGGATCCGATCTGCTCGAACGTTGGCGATCGCGCAGGAGAGGTGGACGGCTGCTATAAGCAAGTCGAAGTCGCCGACCTCACCGAGGAAACCCGTGCGGGTTACATCATGCTGAAATTCGGCGGCGACAACGCCACGATCGGCGGTTTCCGAGTTTCCGGAAACATCGGTGTGCGATACGTCGAGACAATCAACGAAAGCACCGGCGGCGTGTCGATCCCGACTGCGTTGTCGGGTGCGCAGCTGGCCTGTCCGTCGCCGCCGCCAGGCGCTCCGCCTCCGCCTCCCGGCAACGTGCCGGGAAGCGCGGTGGGCTGCTACATCGGGGCAGGGGAAATCGCCTTCAACAATGGCGCGACGTACCTGTCGACCGCGCATGCCGAGCACAACAATTGGCTGCCGAGCTTCAATCTGAAACTCGACCTGACGGACGAATGGGTATTGCGCTTCGCGGCGTCGCGCGCCATAGCGCGTCCCGATCTTGGCTACCTCAAGAACTATCTGGCCATCGGCGCGCCTTCGTTCCCGGCGCTTTCGGCGCCCAACGATCCGCGCTGGGTCTATGGCAATGGCACGTCGTCGCCGCCGACCGGCGTCCTGCCGACCTACACGGCCAGCGCGTTCAACCCCTATCTTGAGCCCGCCGAGGCCGACAATTTCGACATCTCGCTGGAGGACTACTTCTCCGACGTGGGGTCGTTCTCGCTGGCGATCTTCTACAAGAAGTTCAACAACTACATCCAATACGGCCAGTACAACGTCGACGTCACGAACAACGGCGTGACGCGGACGGTGCAGGTGCGCGGCCCCATCAACACGGACGGCGGAAGCATCCGGGGCGCCGAGGTTTCCTACCAGCGCTTCTTCGACTTCCTGCCGGGACCGCTGAGCGGGCTTGGCGTGCAGGCCAACTACACGTATCTCGAGAACGAAGGGGTCACGAACGGCAACGCGCGGATCGTGTCCGGCGACGGCACATCCGGCACAACCAATGCCGGGAACCCGACGCTGGTGCAGGTCGACTCGCTCGAAGGCCTTTCGGAGAACTCGTACAACATCATCGGCATGTACGAGCATGGCCCGTGGGCGGCGCGCCTGGCCTACAACTGGCGCTCCAAGCACTTGGTCACCGCATTCGATTGCTGCGTCTATCTCCCGGTCTGGGAAGACGATGCCGGCTATCTGGACGGTTCGATCCGCTATCGCGTGAACGACCGGATGGAGATCAGCCTCGAAGGCTCCAACCTGCTCAATACCGAGACGGTGCTGAAGCAGCAGGTCACGGACGCCGACCAGGGCGGCTTGCTCATGCCGAATGCGTGGATCCAACAGGATCGGCGCTTCGTGGCGGGCATCCGCTTCCGGTTCTGATCGTCCTGAACGTCAAAGGAAACGCGCCGCCTCGTCAGCGGCGCGTTTTTCTTTGCGGCGCTGAAATTCGCGGCCAATCTTTGGCAAGCTCTGCGTTGTCCGGATTGATCATCTTCAACAAGATGCGAAAAGGACTGTGGGCTAGGCGCGCGGGCGGCCGCGCGCGGCGGGAGTTCGGATGACGAAGCCATTGGAGATCGTCATCGTCGGCGGCGGAACGGCGGGCTGGATGACCGCGGCCGCGTTCTCGGGCGTGCTCGCTCGTAACGTCGCGCGCGTGCGTCTCATCGAATCCGACGAAATCGGCACCGTCGGCGTCGGGGAGGCGACGCTGCCGCAAATCCGCGACTTCAACGAGCATATCGGCGTGCTTGAGCCCGACATGATGCGGAAGGCAAACGCAACGTTTAAACTCGGCATCGAGTTCGTCGACTGGGGCGCCAAGGGCCGCCGCTACATCCATCCGTTCGGCGTTCACGGCCACAATATCGGCGGCGCGCCGTTTCACCAGCATTGGGTCCGGGCGATCCAGAACGGCAAGGCCTACAATCTCGAAGACTTCTCGTACGCCATCGTCGCGAGCCGCAACAACAAGTTCGATTTCCCCGCCAAGGACGATCGCGCGATCAATTCGACCTACAGCTACGCCTACCATTTCGACGCTCACCTCTATGCGCGTTTCCTGCGCGAATTCGCCGAGGCGCGCGGGCTGGAACGCATCGAAGGCAGGATCGTCGAAGTCGCGCTGCATCCGGAGCGCGGCGACATCGCCAGCGTCAAGCTCGCATCCGGGCAGAGCATCGAGGCCGATCTCTGGATCGATTGCTCGGGGTTCCGCGCGCTCTTGATCGGCGAGGCCCTCAAGGGACCCTATGAGGATTGGAGCAAGTGGCTGCCGTGCGATCGCGCCATGGCCGCGCCGTGCGAGCGCGGCGGCGATTTCACACCTTACACGCGTTCGACCGCGCGTGAGGCCGGCTGGCAATGGCGCATTCCGCTGCAACACCGCACCGGCAACGGCTACGTCTATTCATCGAGCTTTATCAGCGACGACAAGGCCGCTCAGACGCTGTTGAAGACGCTCGACGGCAAGGCGTTGGCGGAGCCGCGGCCGATCCGCTTCAAGGCCGGCCGCCGCTCGGCGTCATGGACAAAGAATTGCGTCGCCATCGGTCTTTCCAGCGGCTTTCTCGAGCCGCTGGAATCGACCAGCATCTATCTCGTGCAAATGGCGATCCTCAATTTTCTCAAGATGTTTCCGCGTACGCCGATCGATCCCGCGCTCGCCGCAGAGTTCAACCGGCGCGTCGACACGGAATATGACCGCGTGCGCGACTTCCTCATTCTTCACTATCACCTCAATTCGCGCGCCGATTCCGAGCTTTGGAAATATTGCAGCGCGATGGATGTGCCGGACAGCCTGAAGCAGAAAGTCGAGCAGTTCCGCCATCGCGGCTATATCGAGAAGTACAAGGACGGCCTGTTCTCGCCCGCGAGCTGGTTGTCCGTCCTGATCGGTCAGGGCGCCGCGCCGAGGCGCTACGAGCGCCAGGTCGACAACATGCCGCTCGATGCGGCGATCGCGGAGATGGAGGCGCTCAAGCGCAAGATCGCCGATCGCGTTGCGCTCATGCCGAGCCATGACGCGTTCGTGCGCGACTACTGCGCGTCGGGCGATGCACGCGTCGCGGCGGGGGCCCCGGCATGAGCCGAAGCGTCGAACGCGTCGTTGTCGTTGGCCGCGACGTCGCGGCTTGGCTTTCGGCGCTCGCGTTGGCGCGCACATTCAGCGCGGCGGGCGTGCGCGTCACCGTGCTTGAACAACCCAGCCTCCTGAAACCTCGTATCGACGCCTGGATCGCGACGCCGGACGGAGCTGCGCTCAATGCGCTCTTGGGCCTCGATGAGGATCTGCTGCTCCAGACTTGCGCCACGACGTACCCGCTGGGGCAGCGCTTTTCCAATTGGTCGAAATCCCGGCCCGCCTTCATACATGCTTATGACGGGCACGGCGTTGCGCTCAACAAGGTTGAGTTCATCGACTATTGGCTGAAGGCGCGCGAGGGCGGGCTGACGGTGGCGCTTGAGGATTTTTCGTTGGGCGCCGTCGCCGCGAAGCAAGGCCGCCACATCGTCCATTCAGAAGAATTGCAAAACTACTCGCACGCGGCTCATGGCTATCATTTCGACGCGCTGGCTTATGCATTGGTGCTGCGTCATCGCGCGTTGAAAGCGGGCGTCGAACATCGGAGTGGAACGGTGACGGGCATTCGCCGCGAGGGCGAGCGCATTCTCGCCGTGGCGACGAAGGACGGCGAAATCGAGGGCGACCTTTTCATCGACGCTACGGGGCCTGAAGCCGCGCTGATGCGCGAGATGCCCGGCGATTCGCTCACGCCCTGGCGCGACATGTTCCTTTGCGACCGCGTGCTGTCAGCCACCGGCCGCGCGCTCTCGCCCTTGCCGGCCTTCGCCGAGATCACTGCTTTCGGCGCTGGTTGGGCGGGGCTCCATCCGCTGCAGGATCGCACCGCGGTCGTCGCGGCGTTCTCTTCGGCGCATGGCGAAGATGAAGCGCTCGCGGGCCAGGCCGCCGCCGCGGTCGGCATGGCCCTTGACGGGGACGTCTTCGTCGCGCCGCTGAACCCGGGCGCGCGGCGCCGTCCGTGGATCGGCAATTGCGTCGCCGTCGGTGAGAGCGCGGCGGTTTTCGAGCCGCTCGACGGGGCGCCGCATCGCGGCTTGCAAGTTGCGCTGGCCCATCTCATTGCGCTGTTTCCAGTGGACGCGGACAATCTTCAGGAAGCCACGATCTACAATACCGACGTGCCGAACTGGACGGACAACATCCGCGACTTCCAGCTCGCCCACTATCTGCTCAACGATCGGCGCGGCGAGCCGTTTTGGGACAAGGCCGCCGCCGCGCCGGCGCCAGCGCCGTTGCGCTACAAGATCGACCTGTTCGCGCGAACCGGCATTCCAGCGATCTACGATCACGAAAGCTTCCAGGAAGAGAACTGGATTTCCTCATTCATCGGTCATGGCCTCATCCCCGCCGCGTACAATCCGCTCGTGGACGGGGTCGATCCCCAGGATCAAATGGACAATTTTCAGCGCATGCTGCGCTTCATCGCCAGCGAGGTCGGCGATATGCCTTCGCTCGAATCGCACATCGAACTGCATGCGCCCATGCGCGGAGCGAGGTTCTGAGCCATGCAACAGGGGCCGCTCAAAAACCTGGTCGTCGTCGGCGGCGGCAGCGCGGGGTGGATGACAGCCGCCGCGCTCGCAAAGGTGATGGGTTCGCAGAATTACAGCGTGACGCTGGTGGAGTCCGACGCCATCGGAATTGTGGGCGTCGGCGAAGCCACGATTCCGATGATCCGCCTCTACAATCACGTTGTGGGGATCGATGAAAACGAGTTTGTGCGCGAGACCTCCGCCACGTTCAAGCTCGGCATCGAGTTTCGGGACTGGCGCAAGCTCGGCCACTCATACTTTCATCCGTTCGGCGTGTTCGGCGTCGATATGGACGGCATCAATTTCATGCACTTTTGGGCGCGCTGGAGAAAGGAATTTGGCGGCGCGGCCGACATCTGGAAGTTCAACGCCGAAAGCGAGGCGGCCGCGCAGCACAAATTCATGCGCACGCCCGAGATGGCCCAACAGACGCTGCCGCACATCAACTACGCATTTCAGTTCGACGCCGGACGCTACGCGGCTTACTTGCGCCGCCTCGCCGAACGCAACGGCTGCAAGCGCGTCGAAGGCCAGATCGTCAAGGTCAATCTGCACCCGGAAACCGGCTTCATCGAATCGCTCGACCTGAAGGATGGTCAGATCATCAAAGGCGATTTCTTTGTGGATTGCTCCGGATTCCGCGGGCTCCTGATCGAAGAGACCTACAAGGCCGGATATCACGACTGGAGCCGCTGGCTGCCGGCCAATCGAGCCGCCGCCATGCCATGCAAGAGCGTCGATCCCATTATCCCCTATACGCGCGCGACGGCGCGCGAGTCAGGCTGGCAATGGCGCATTCCGCTGCAGCATCGCATCGGCAATGGCTACGTGTTCTGCAACGAATTCATCAGCGAAGATGAAGCCATGCAGAAGCTTTCGGAACGGCTCGACGGCGAGAAGCTGGCCGAGCCGCGCCTGCTCAAATTCGTGACCGGAGTGCGCAAGAAGGCGTGGATCAAGAATTGCGTCGCCATCGGCCTGTCCAGCGGATTCCTTGAGCCGCTGGAGTCAACCAGCATCCATCTCGGCCAGGTGGCGATTTCCAAGCTGCTGGCGCATTTTCCGCGTCAGGGTTATCACCCGACGCTGGTCGACAAGTTCAACGATGAGATGCATTTCGAGTACGACAACGTGAAGGATTTCATTATCGCGCACTATAAGGTCACGGAGCGCGAAGACACGCCGTTCTGGAAATTCTGCAAGAACATGGACATCCCCGACACGCTGAGGGCGAAACTCGACCTGTTCCAAAGGCGCGGAGAGGTCATGCCTTCGCGAGCCGAATTGTTCAAGGAAACGAGCTGGTTCGCCGTTCTCTATGGGCAAGGACTCATTCCGGAGGACCACCACCCGGTCGCTGATGTTGTTTCCGAGCAAGACTTGAAACTGCGGATGTCCAATGTGCGCACTGGCGTTAGCGAGCGCGTGAGGGGCATGCCCAATCACCAGGCGTTCATCGCGTCGACCTGCGCGGCGCAGCCGCCGCCCATGCCGAGTTGATGGCGCGACCTTCGCCTGAGGCCCGCCGGCCGCGGTGGGCCGATTGGGTCCGAACCGGCCATAAGCACGACCAACAAAGGCGAGCGGAACCCCCCTGGAACGGCTGAAATTCTCGTGATTTTGGCCTGCCTTGGGTTGAAACCGCCGCGCCTTGGGTCGTAGTTTTCAAGTGAAACGACAATTTCATTTGGGAGGAACGCATGCTTCGCACCACCACGGCTCTGGCCTTGATTTTGGGGTTGTCCGCATGCGCGACCACGGCGCCCACGAGTTGGGGAAAGCCCGGCGTCACGATGGTTCAATATCGCATCGACAGCGCAGAGTGCATCATTGAAGCATCGGGGGCCGGCGCCGGGACCGCCGTCGCGTCAAATCAGGATCGCGGTCAGGCGGACCGCGGTTCGGGAGGCAGCGGGGGCGGCGGCGCGGCCAGCGGCGCGGGCGTGAACGCCGGCGCTTCGGGCAGCAGTCCAACGGGCGGGGCGATCTCTTATTCGGGCAGCGCTCCTGCTGATGAGGTGAACCAGGCCGCGCTTGAACAGCGCCGGCGCGAGATGTCGCAGCGGCGCGCGCAAGTGAACGGAGTGGGCGAGTGCCTGCGCTCGCGCGGCTATCGCGAGTTCCGATTGACGCAAGACCAAGCCGCGCACCTGAAGACCTTGCCGGAAGGCAGCGAGGAGCGGCGCAATTATCTCTATTCGCTGGGCGTCGATCCGCACGTTTTGAACGCACAGGGGCTCTAGTCGCCGGATGGGGCGCACGCCGTTCCTCGGCGTGCGCTTCACTTGCGGCTAAGCGTCCGTGCAAGTTGCGCGCGAATGGCGCGAATTGCTTCGGCGCTGAGATCGCCGAGGATGCCGCGGCGTTCCTCGGGGAGATGGGCGCCGGGCGGGCCATCGTCTTGAAAGATGTAATAGTTGAAGATCTCCCGCCACGCTTGGCGATGGGGCGGCGGTAAGGCCTTGATCGTGAGCGCCGCCACCAGGAACGCATCCTGCGGCCGTCCGCGTCCGTTTGCGGGCGGCGCCCACCAATAATTCACGAGCATGTTGAAGCGCTCGAGCGAGCGCACGTGGTGCCACCACAGATAGGGAATATAAATCGCATCGCCCGGCTCGAGATCGGCGGTGTGGGACGCTTCGAGCGCATCTCGAAAGCGCGGATAGCGCTCGAAATCGGGTTTGTCGAAATCGACCATGGAGATCGTCGCGCCCGCCGGCGTCATCTCGAACGGGCCCATGTAGAGATTGGGCAATTGTTCCGGCGCGAACAGCGTGAAGCGCCGTCGCCCAGCCGTACACGCGGCTATGTTTTCCGATGGGTCGTGGTGAGCAGCCACGATCACCGAATTGCCGATCCACACGCGCGGCTCGACGTCGTTGAGAAGCGGCATCGGATTGTCGGCTTCAAAGCCCGGCAGGTTCGCGCGCGTCGGCACCGACTGAACGGCGAGATAAGCGGGCTGATCCTGATCCAGTTGCTGGAGCAGGTAGTCGAATGAAGCGATCAGCTTGGCCGTGCCCTGCTGGAAATTGAAGCCGCTGAGATCCTCGCTGTAGAAGAAGCGGCCCTTGATCGAGGGCGGCCCATGCATCGTGCTTACCGAATTGCCGCGATCGAAGCGGCGCACATACGCGCACAGCGCCTGCGGCGACTCGATCCCCGCGCGCACAACCGGCCAATCCTTCACCAGTCCCCGGAACACCACGGGCCGCGCCGCGGGCAGGATCTCGTTTTCAAAGACCTCGGCGGTGACGTTGGCGCGTTCAGGAATGGGAGTGGGCATGGCGGTTCTGGGTTGGATCGGTGACTAAGACTTGCGGCGATGCTCGTCCTGCCGCTACGACAGGCCCAACGAGGCGGCGCTCAATGAGGCGCCGCCCGGCGGGAGGATTTCGCAATGACACTGCCTCGCCCAGGCGAGCCGTTTACGATTTTGCATGACGTAATCCACGATACGGCGTCCGGCCCCGGCGCGCCAATGCGTCATGGCGAGCCGGGCCGGTTTGCGTTCTGCAATATTGGTCTTGCCACTTTTGCCGGGGTTGCGCATGACAACGCTGGCCATACGCCGGGAGGACCCGCGTGTTTCTAGGGATTGATGTCGGCACCTCCTCGGTGAAGGCGGTGCTGGTCGACGACGCCGGCGGCGTGGCCGAGCAGGCCAGCGCGCCGCTGCCGATCTCTCGCCCGCACCCAAGCTGGTCCGAGCAGAACCCCGCCGATTGGTGGGAAGCCACTAACGGCGCGGTCATGGCGCTGCCGGCGAAGGCGCGGCGTGGCGTGCGCGCCATCGGCCTCTCCGGCCAGATGCACGGCGCGACGCTGCTGGGCGCGGACGATAAAGCGCTGCGTCCCGCGATCCTTTGGAACGATGGCCGCAGCGAAGCCGAGTGCGCCGAACTTGAGAAGGCCGAGCCGAAGAGCCGCCAGATCACCGGCAACATCGCCATGCCGGGCTTCACCGCGCCGAAGCTGCTGTGGGTGAAGAAGCATGAGCCGGACGTGTTCGCCAAGGTCGCGACCGTTTTGCTGCCGAAGGATTACGTGCGCCTGCGCATGACCGGCGAGAAGGCGAGCGATCTCTCTGACGCCGCCGGCACGCTCTGGGTCGACGTCGCCGCGCGCAAATGGTCGAGCGAGATGCTGGCGGCCACGAGCCTCAGCGAAAAGAATATGCCGCGACTTTGCGAAGGCCCGGATCAAACGGGTCAATTGCGCGCCGAGCTTGCGGAAGCGTGGGGCATGGAACGTGTGCCGGTGGTCGCCGGCGGCGGCGACAATGCGGCGGGCGCGGTCGGCGTGGGCGTGATCGACGCGGGCGATGCGTTTCTTTCGTTGGGCACGTCGGGCGTGCTGTTTGTCGCCAATGACCGGTATCTGCCGAACCCCAAGCGCGCTGTGCATGCGTTCTGCCACGCGCTGCCGAAGCGCTGGCACCAGATGAGCGTGATGCTCTCGGCCGCGAGCTGCGTCGATTGGGCCGCCAACGTCACCGGCTCGGGCGATGCGGCAGGTCTCTTGGCGAAGGTGGAGGCGCGCGGCCGTCTCGACGGCTCCGAGATCTTCCTGCCGTACCTCTCCGGCGAACGCACGCCGCACAACGATCCGCATGCGCGCGGCGTGCTGTTTGGCCTCAGCCACGAGACCGACGCGGCCGCCATCGGCCAGGCCGTGCTTGAAGGCGTGGCCTTCGCCTTTGCCGACGGGCTCGATGCGCTGATCGAGGCGGGAACCGAGGTTGGGCAAATCTCCGTCATCGGCGGCGGCGCGCGTTCGGCTTGGTGGGGCCGCGTGCTGGCCGCGGCGCTGAAGCGTCCGCTGGCGTACCGCGAAGGCGGCGAAGTCGGGCCGGCTTACGGCGCGGCGCGCCTTGCGCGCTTGGGCCTCACCGGCGAGGCGGTCGAAGATGTTTGCACAGCGCCGCCCGTTCGCGCCGTGATCGAACCGAGCGATCGTGATATTGAAGCCCTGAGCGGCAAACGGACCCTTTTCGCGCGGCTCTATCAGGACCTGCGCCCGCGTTTTCGAGGAGAATGAAATGGCTGACGCGCCGGGATCACGCACGGAATATTTCAAAGGCGTGGGGACCATCCGTTACGAAGGCAAGGACAGCGATAATCCGCTGGCCTTCCGCTATTACGACAAGGATCGCGTCGTCCTGGGCAAGCGCATGGAGGAGCACCTCCGTCCGGCCATTTGCTACTGGCACTCGTTCTGCTGGGACGGCACCGATATTTTCGGCGGCGGCACCTTCCACCGGCCGTGGCTCGCAGGCGCGATGACCCGCGAAGCCGCGTTCGCGAAGATGGACGTGGCGTTCGAGTTCTTCAAAAAAATGGGCACGCCCTTCTATTGCTTCCACGATGTGGACGTGATGGCGGCGGCCAATAGCCTCAAAGAACACACCTCCAACTTTGCCGAAGCGGTGGATCGCCTCGAAGCGAAGCAGAGCGAAATCGGCATCAAGCCGCTCTGGGGCACGGCCAACATGTTCTCGCATCCGCGCTACATGGCGGGCGCGAGCACCAATCCCGATCCGGACGTCGTCGCCTTCTGCGCCGCGCAAGTGCGCCAGTGCATCGAGGCGACCAAGCGCCTCGGCGGCGAGAATTACGTCATGTGGGGCGGCCGCGAAGGCTACGACACGCTCTTGAACACCGACCTCAAGAAAGAGCTCGACCAGATGGGCCGCTTCCTGTCGCTGGTGGTCGAGCACAAGCACAAGATCGGCCTCAAAGGCCCGATCCTGATCGAGCCGAAGCCGCACGAGCCGACCAAGCACCAGTACGATTTCGATACGCAGACCGTGTACGGCTTCCTGCTGAAGTACGGCCTCGAGAAGGACGTGAAGGTCAATATCGAAGCCAACCACGCCACGCTCGCCGGCCATTCGTTCGAACACGAAGTGGCGATGGCGGTGGCGCTCGGCATCCTCGGCTCGATCGACATCAATCGCGGCGATCCGCAGAACGGCTGGGACACCGATCAATTCCACAACGATCCGCTCGATCTCATCCTCACCATGCGCCGTATCGTGCAGGGCGGGGG
Organism: Caulobacterales bacterium; assembly: GCA_035549695.1. GTDB lineage: Bacteria > Pseudomonadota > Alphaproteobacteria > Caulobacterales > Aquidulcibacteraceae > Vitreimonas. Next base: position 83,081 of record DASZQK010000007.1, read on the forward strand.
CTTGGGGCTCGGCGGCTTCAACTTCGATGCGAAGGTGCGCCGTCAATCGATCGATCCGGCGGACATGTTCTACGGCCATATCGGCGGCCTCGACCAACTCGCGCGCGCGCTTCTGGGCGTCGAGGCTTTGGTGAAGGATGGCCGCGTCGATCAATTCGTTGAGGAGCGTTATGCGGGCTGGAACGGCGCGCGCGGCAAGCTCTTCTTCGACAAGAACGCGACGCTCGAAACCATCGCTGATGCGGCCATCAAGGATGACGTGAATCCGGTGCAGAAATCGGGCCGCCAGGAATACCTGGAAAACATCGTCGGCAAGTACGCGTAGGCCATACGCGGCGGGGACGTGAGAAGGGCGCGCTGAAAGGCGCGCCCTTTTGTCTGATGTGATGTTAGTGCGCGCGGGCCGGCTTCTGATCGCGCCAGATCCAGCGCAGAATTTCCGGCAAGAGTGAGCCGCCGTGCTGATCGGAATGCGCGCCGTCGCCCCATACGTGATTGATGTCGTAGCGCGCGCCCGTGTCGTGGGTTTCGTCCGCATGTGCGTTGGCCCATTCGAGCGCTGAGAGCATTTGCTGATTGGCCAAGAACCAATTGCCGTGCTCGTTGTTCAGATCGTTCGAGCCGTCCTGCAGGAAGATGCGGATCGGGCGGATCGGGCTTTTGCGGATTTGCCCGGGATAGGTATCGCCGCCGGGAATGAAGCCGTGTTCGGCGGTGGCGGGCTGATAGCCGATCGACGTGTAGCTGCCGATCATGCTGATGACGTTGCGAAACGCGTCCGGCCGATGCCAAGCCACCGTCCATGCGCAGATCGCCCCGCTCGAGGTGCCGCCGATGGCGCGGTGCGTGGGATCGTCGCTGAAGCGATAGGAGCGCGCGACTTCTGGCAACAGCTCATCGATCAGCATGCGCGCGTAATTGTCGTTGAGCGCGTCATACTCTTCCGGCCGATGGTTCGGATTGCTCATGCCGAGATTGTCCGGATAGTGCTCGGAGAGATTACCGGGCGTGACGAACACGCCGAGCGTGGGCGGGATGTCGCCTTTGGCGATGAGATTATCGAGCACGACCTGAATGCGCAGCGGCCCGTCCGGATTGGTGGCGCGCTGGCCGTCCTGAAACACCAGGAGATTGGGCGCCGGCCCCCGCCGCGCCGAATAGCCCGCCGGCACATAAATCCAATAGCGCCGCACCGTGCCCGCGATGATGGCGGAGTGAAACTCGAACGGCCCGAGCAATTGGCCGTGGCGGATATTGGCGTGGACTTGCGAGTCCTCCGTCAGCGGATAATCGCCCGGCTGGCGCGGCGTCTGCGCAAAGGCCGGCGAGCTGAGCGCGATCATCGCAAACGCACACGCGGCAAACAGCGGCTTCATCATGCGATCCTCCGATAGGCAAAGGGCCGCGCTCCGATTGGAACGCGGCCCCCCGCGAGTTCAAACCGCGCCCATCGGCGCCGTCACCAGAAGTAGATGTAGATCGCTACAAGAACGCCGAGGATGACGATGGTATGGAAGATTTCCCAGAAGCCGTAGCTGCCCCGGTCTTCCGCCCTTTGCTCCGGCGTGATTGAGCCGTAGGTCAGCCCTTCGATCTGCGCCGGCGCGGCTTTCGGCGTCACCGCGCTGACCACGAAAATCAGCGCGCAGCTGAAGACGAAGAGGCCGAAGCTGTAATAGAGCCAGTTCATCTCGACGAGGCCGTTCAAGAACGGGCCGTAGTCCATGTTCGCAACTTCGTGCGTCGCCTGCAGGATGAGGCGCCCAAGGCCCAGGACGAAGCCCACCGACAGCGCCACGAGGCCCGACTTCGGCGACACGAACTTGGAAAAGATGCCCAGCATGAACACCGCGGCGATCGCCGGCGAGAGGAACGCCTGGACTTGCTGCAGGTAGGAGTAGAGCGAGCCCTTGCCGAGGCTTTCGAGGAACGGAATCCACAGCATGCCGATGATAACGACGCCGACCGTGGCGGCGCGGCCGACGAACACGAGATGCTTCTCGGAAGATTCTGGACGGATGCGCTTGTAGAAGTCGACCGTGAACAGCGTCGCCGTCGAGTTGAAGAGCGAAGCGAGCGCGCTCATCAGCGCCGAGAGCATGCCGGCGAGCACGAGGCCCCGCAGGCCGACCGGCAGGAGGCTGGAGACCAGCATCGGGAACGCGCCTTGCGGATTGGTCCCGATCTGCTCGAAGCCATGGAAGCCCTGGCGATACAGAGCGACCGCGATCATCCCCGGCAGCAGGAAGATGAAAACGGGCGCGAGCTTCAAATACGCCGCGAAGATGGTGCCGCGCCGAGATTCCTTGAGGGTTTTGCCAGTCAGCACGCGCTGGGCGATGTACTGATCGGTGCACCAATACCAGGTGCCGATGATCGGCGACGCCAACAGCACGCCGAGCCATGGCAGATGTTCGGTCTGATTATCGAACAGGAAGCTCAGGTCTCGCGGCAGCCAAGTCGGGCCCTGCGCGTCCTGGAGCGGCGCCCAGAGATGGCGCGTGTTCTCGTTGGCGTCGAGCAGGGGCTGCAGGCCGCCGATCTGGATGAGGCCGACGATCAGCAGCACGAGCGAGCCGCCCAGCAGCACCGGCACGTGCATCGCTTCCGTCCAGAGCACCGATTTCATCCCGCCGATGATCGTGAACACGCCGGTGATGACGACCAGGAAGAAAGCCGAGAACCAGAAGAAATTGATCTGGGTTCCTGGCAGGTTTTCCCAGCCGAGGATGGTTTGGATGGCGAAAGCGCCGGCGAAGATGGTCACCGAAGCCTTGGTCAGGATGTAGCTCACCAGGAAGATGAGCGAGAGAATCGTGCGCGTCGCCGGCGTGTAGCGCTTCTCGAGGAATTCCGGCGTCGTGAAAATCTTGGCGCGGAGATAGAAGGGCGCGAACACCCAGCCCAGCAAGAGCACGACATAGGAGTGGAACTCCCAGTGCGCGAAGGCCATGCCGCTCTGCGCGCCGGAGCCGGCCAAGCCGATCAAGTGCTCGGCGCCGATATTGGATGCGAAGATCGACGAACCGATCAGCCACCAGGTCGCGCTGCGGCTCGCCAGGAAGTAGTCGGTTGTGTCCTTCTCCTTGAGCATCGCGGCCCAGATGCAAATGGCCGTGTTGACGAGGAAGTAGAGGCCGACGATGCCCCAATCGAGCGTCGAGAATGCAACTCCGGTACCTGGCATATCCTCACCCTATCAGCACGTTCGTGCTTGTTCTTGAGCCCGGCGGATTCACGCCCGCCCCCTGATCATTTCCCGAATGCGGAGAAAAACAAACGCCGCCTGTTTGCGGCCTCCCCCAAAGGCGCGTCTGGTTGCGCTACCATACTAGGTCGGGCCAAAACCCAGCGGCAAGCACAATTCCGTGTCTTGAGCAGCGATCTTGGAAGGGCTGGCTTTTTCGCACTCGCGGCGCCGAGCGTCCGCTTTTCGGTCCGTTGCAGAGGCCGTATGAATCGAACGACGCGGGGGCGGTTGGAAAAGTCGGGGACGGGGCGATGGCGGACATCTTCATCTCCTACGCCAGCGAGGACCGCGAGCGCGTGCGGCCCCTGGCCGACGCGCTTCGGCGCCGCGGCTTCAAGGTGTGGTGGGACCGGGGGCTGGCGGCTGGCCAAGACTACACCGCCGTGATCGAGCGGGAGCTCGACGCCGCCAAGGCGGTCGTCGTCGTCTGGACGGCGGGCTCCATCTCCTCGACGTTCGTGCGCGACGAAGCGGCGCGCGCGCGCGACAGCGGGCGCATCGTGCCGGTGCTGATGGACCGCGTCGAGCTGCCGCTCGGCTTTGCTTCCTATCAGGCGGAGGATTTCACGCGCTGGACCGGCGCGGGCAACGCGCCGCAAATTCAGATTCTCGACGAAACTCTGCGGGCGCGCGTCTCCGGGCGCGATGTCGACAGTGCGAAGATCGCGCATAAGCGCCGGCGGCTCATGGCCCGGGTCCGCGTGATTTCGCTGCTGACGGTCGTCTTCCTGCTGGTGGGCATCGCGGTCGGCGCGAAGCTCATCATGCAGGGCCCGGCTCAGCACGCCGAGGCCGTCGACCCCCGCGTCCAGCTTCTGCGCCTTCTCGAGGAGGGCAAGCTGACGCCCGACCAGGCGATCGAACTCGCGCACATCCTGGAGCCGCAGGCGTTGGGCGGCCTGCAAACGGTCAGCGTGGACCAGGCGCTTCCAGCCGACCCGCAGGTTCGCGTCAATGCGGCGGACGGGTCTCCGGCGGCGCAAGCCCTGTTCGCATCGGTCGCGCGGGCGAGCTACACCGACGCGATGGCGGCGCTCTTGCTTGCGCCCGAGGCGCGCGTCCGGCAGGCCGCCGTGCAGATGGCCGATCCGGCTCAGCGCGACGCGGCGATCCAGACGTTGTGGGATTACGCCCAAGCGCATCCGGACCTGCGCCGGCAAATCTATTTCGCCTGCGGCGTCGTCGGAGAGGCCAACGGCAATGCCTTGGCGCCCCAAGCCCTGGCCTACATCGCGCAGGTCGATCCACGGAACGCGGCCAATTGGCTGATGCTGGCGCACGCCCACAACCGCCTTGGGCAGACCAATGACGCCATCCTCGCCGCGCTGATCAGCGAAGCGCTCACGGCCCGCACGGATGGTGACGCGCAAACCGCCGAACAATCCTTCGCGCAGGCGTTGCCACGGGCGACCGAGCCGACGGTGCGGGCTTTCGTCGCTTCGCAATTGGGTGAGCTGGCCGAGGAGCGGCAGGATTTCACCTCTGCGAGCGCACGCTATGCGGCGGCGTATCGCGCCAGCGAGCAGGCCGTGGCGGCTTCAGCCGACGAGGCGGCTTCCGCCGCCCTGCAATTGAACGCGCAGCAGCTCGTCCGGGCGCTCGACCGCAGCGGCCGCACACGCGACGCCTGCATGCAATTGCAGCGCGCCCAAGTCGATCACGACATCGCGGCCCCGGAAGGGGATCTAGTGCAACGCTGCGCCGCGCGCTTCCACGTACAGCTAAGGCCGGCGGGGAACTAGCGCCTCAGCTCGCTTGCGCCAGGGCGGCTTCGATCGCGGCGCGCACTTCATCCGATTCCGGACGCGTAGGCGTGGGGAAGGCGCGGATGGGCCGTCCGTCGCGACCGATCAGAATCTTGTGGAAGTTCCAGCGCGGCACGGCGCTGTCGCCGAGTTTCGCCTGCGCCCAGGCGTAGATCGGCAGCCGATGGTCGCCGATCACGTCGGCTTTCGCGGCCATGGGGAAGGTCAGGCCGAAATTGAGATCGCAGAATTGCTGGATTTCTTCGGAGCTGCCCAATTCCTGTTCGTGGAAATCGCCCGACGGCACGCCGACGACCTCGAAGCCGCGCGCGTGATATTCCGTGTAGATTTGCTGCAGCCCGGCATATTGCGGCGTGAATCCGCATTTCGACGCCGTATTGACCAAAAGCACAACCTCGCCCCGGAACGCCGTCATTGGGATGCGCGGCAGGCTCAAGCCTTCCATGCTGAACTGATAAAGCGTGTCGGCGTCTGCGTTGGTGGCCGCCGGCGCGGACGCGAAGCGCGTGCGCTGTTCCTGCAGCGCGGTCATCACGGCGGCGCTGCGCGCCTGCTGCTGTTCCGGCGTCAGGGCCGGAGCGGCCGGCTGCGACCAGGCGAGCGCGGCGACGCCCAGCGCCAGAGCCGCGCCTGTCAGCCCAAGGATCATCGGTTTCATCTGAGCCGCACTCCCGTTCTCGAAAGATGGTCCGTCCGGTTTAGCCTCCCGGGGACGCGGAGGAAACTAGGCGCGCCCCATGTCGCTGGAAAGTTGCGAGGGGTCGAATCCGAGCGTGCGGATCGCCGCACTCCATTTGTCCTCGTAGGCCAGGCCGAAGACGATGGCGTCGGTGGCCTCCACGACCAGCCAGGCGTTCTGCTTGAGTTCGTCCTCAAGCTGCCCCGCGCCCCAGCCGGAACACCCCAGCGCCAGCACGAACCGCGCCGGCGCGTCCTCTCCCGCCACCGCCTCAAGCACGTCGCGCGTCGCCGTTAACCGGATGCCGGGCGCGACCGCCTGGGTTCCGTCGCCAGCGTCGAAATCCTCCGAATGCAGCACGAAACCGCGGTCGGGACGGACCGGGCCGCCATCGAGTACGCTGCGCGGCGCCACGTCGGCGCCGGCGGCGATGCCCAGATGATCCAACACGTCCCCGAGCGTCAGTTCGTCCTTGGGCTTGTTGATCACGAGTCCCATGGCGTGCTCCGGCGTATGCGCGCACATCACGATCACGCTTTTTTCGAAGCGCGGATCGCCGATGCCGGGCATGGCCACCAGAAGTTTGCCGGAGAGCGTCGCGTCCATCGCCGCCAATGCTGGCGCTCGCGCCGCGCTTAGGCAAGAGGGGCCCGCCCGGGAATGGCTCGCCAGAGCGGAGCAGCGCGCCTACATCACGTTCGCCCTAATCTTTGGAGACGCAGATCATGATCCAAATCGGCGACAAGCTGCCGGAAGCGACCTTCACGGTCCCGGCGCCGGATGGCCTGCAGCAAATGACCACGGCGGACATATTCGCCGGCAAAACGGTGGCGCTGTTCGCAGTACCTGGCGCGTTCACGCCCACCTGCTCGGCCCGCCATCTTCCCAGCTTCCGGGACAAGGCGGCCGACCTCAAGGCGGCGGGCGTCGACACCATTGCTTGCACAGCGGTAAACGACGGCCATGTCATGAAGGCCTGGGCCAAGGATCAGGACGTCACCGAGACCATCACCATGCTCGCCGACGGCAACGGCGATTTCGCCAAGGCGATCGGCCTTGACGCCGATTTCACAAAGTTTGGCATGGGGCCGCGTTCCAAGCGGTATTCGATGCTCGTTAAGGACGGCGTGGTACAGCACCTGAACGTGGAAGCGCCGGGCGAGTATAAGGTGTCGAGCGCCGAGTATCTGCTTGGTCAAATCTCTTGATCAAGGCTTAAGCCCGCAGAAGCGGGCGGGGGTCGAAACATGAATGTCGCATTGATCTTCGCGTTCCTGGCGGTGGTTCTGGCGTTCAGCGCCATCAAGGTCGTGCCGCAAGGACGGCAGTGGACGGTGGAGCGTTTCGGCCGCTATGTCCGCACGCTTTCGCCCGGCATTTCGTTTCTCGTTCCTTTCGTCGACCGCGTCGGCCGGCGCATGTCGATGATGGAAACGGTTCTCGACGTGCCGCGCCAGGAAGTGATCACCAAGGACAACGCCATCGTCGCCGTCGACGCGGTCGTCTTCATCCAGGTGATCGATGCGGCGAAAGCCGCCTACGAGGTGGAAAACCTCAATTCCGCCATCCTCAATCTCGCGCTCACCAATGTTCGCACCGTGGTCGGCTCGCTTGAACTCGACGCCGTGCTCTCCGAGCGCGAGCAGATCAATGCGCGTCTCTTGACCGTGATCGACGGCGCCACGCATCCGTGGGGCATCAAATGCACGCGCATCGAGATCAAGGATTTGACGCCGCCCGCCGATCTCACCGCCGCGATGGCGCGGCAGATGAAAGCGGAACGCGAACGCCGCGCGCTCATCCTCGAGGCCGAGGGCGAGAAGCAGGCGGCGATTCTGCGCGCCGAAGGCTCGAAGCAATCCGCCATTCTGCAAGCCGAAGGCCAACGCGAAGCGGCCTTCCGCACCGCCGAAGCGCGCGAGCGCTCAGCCGAGGCCGAAGCGAAAGCCACCGAAGTGGTCTCCGCCGCCATCGCCAAGGGCGACGTAAACGCCATCCGCTACTTTCTCGGGCTCAAATACGTCGAAGCGTTCGGCCAGCTCGCCACTTCGAACCAGCAGCGCACCGTGGTCGTGCCGGCTGATTTCGGCGGTCTCGCCGGCCTCGTGGAGAGCTTGCGCACACTCAATGCGCAAAGCCCGATGCCCATGGCGCGCTGAACCGCCCGCTGGCGGTCGCGCTTGCCGAACGCCGGCCGCGACTTCCTATATAAAGAGGGAGGAGGGATCACATGGCCGTCCTATGGTCACACCTGATCGCCGCGCCGCAACTTTGGCTGGGGCTGGGGCTCGTCCTGCTCATCGCCGAGCTGTTGAGCGGCACCACCTATCTGCTTTGGCCCGCCGTCGCCGCCGCCGTCACGGCGCTGTTCGCGGCGATGGGCGCGCCGCTGGTGGCGCAGATCTGCGTCTTCGCACTGATGACGATTCTGCTCGTCGTGTTCGCGCGTCCGATCGTGCGCGCGTGGTTGTTGCAGCGCCAAGCGGGCGCGCCGGTGTTGAACGACCGCGCCGCTTCCCTCGTCGGCACGCGGGCCTCGGCCACCGAGACTTTCATCAACGGCGTCGGCGCCGTGAAGATCAATGACAGCGTCTGGCGCGCCAAGAGCGCCGACGCCATCGAAGCCGGCGCCGTCGTCGAGGTTCTTTCCGTCGAAGGGACGACCGTGACGGTCGGCAAAGCCTAGCCGGCGCGCAAGTTCGCCGGGCAATCGATCTTGCGGAAATGAAAGCTTTGCGCCGGCGCCGCGCCGCCGGAGATTGTCGCCGTGAGTTCGTTGCCGTGGCGCGCGTATTCGATGCGCTGCGGGAAATCATGCGCTGGATTGGCGAACACCACATGGCTTTCGTCCCCCTCGACCAGCGCGAACCGGACAGGGTCTCCGCCGCCCGGCATCGCCACGTAGCCGAGCGTTCCGCCGACCGCGTCGATGCGCAATTGCTCCCACTCCCGCAGCTGATTGTCCCGCCACGTATAGCCGAATCCCAGCAGCGCCCCGATCGGCGGCGCCGTCCACACTTCAGTGTAAAACGCGCGCGTATCTTCGCTCGATCCGCGCCAGCAGCCTTTGAGCCACGAGAGATCGTCGACCGTCGTCGCCTGGGCGGTGGTGGCGAAGGCGAGGGCGGCGAGAGCGATAAGCTTTTTCATGCCGCAAGCCTTCGCGCCGCGCCCGGCGCGCGTCAAGCGCGCAACGTCTTGATGGCGTCACGCGCCAGCTTATCCGCGCGTTCGTTCATCTCGTCGCCATCGTGGCCGCGCACCCATTTCCAGTCCACCGTGTGATGCGAGGCCGCTGCTTCCAGGGCCTGCCAGAGATCGGCGTTCGCCACAGGCTTGTTTTCGGCGGTGCGCCAGCCTTTGCGTTTCCAATTGTGGATCCATTGCGTAACGCCGTTCTTGACGTATTGGCTGTCCGTGTGCAGGCGGACCTGCGCCGGCTTCTTCAATGCGCTGAGCGCCTGGATCGCGGCGGTGAGCTCCATGCGGTTGTTCGTGGTCGCCGCTTCCGCGCCGGAGATTTCCTTCTCCGCTTCGCCATACACAAGCACCGCCCCCCAGCCGCCGGGCCCGGGATTGCCGCTGCACGCGCCATCGGTCCAAATGTCGACGATCTTGCCCATGAGCTCACTCGAAAACCATCGCCGCCTCGCCCCTGGAGTCGCGATCGGGGCGGCGAATGAACCAGAACAGCACGACCATTAAGAATGTCGGCAATCCGAGGAGCGCGAGGCACGCAAGGCCGATCCCGACGCGCATGGGCGTGTCCGCCGCCGGCGTAATGCGCGCGATGCCGATCGCGGCGCCGACGGACACGATCGCGGCGATCACCAGCGCGCCCAACGCATAGTGCAGGAGCAGACGCCACTTGCGCCAAACTGCGAAGGCGTGGAACGGCCAAGCCAACAACAGCATGACCAGCAGTCCGAGCACCGACACCCCCGCCCAGCCGGAAAGGAAATCGAGCGGCGGGCGGTCGGCCAGCCGGTAGAGCAGGTTGACGAGGCCAACATAGACGGCGGCCATAACAATCGAGGGAACAACGAGGGCGATGGCTGCGCGCCATCTTTTGCGCACCCGTCGGCGTGGCGGCGGAACCGCCGCCGGCGATGCGCCCTCAGGCGCCATAGTCCCCTGCGCTCAGCGCCTTGCGGTGGAAATCGAGCTTGTCGGCATATTCGAGCGGATCCTTCGGCCGCACCAGTGCGCCGGGAGGCGTTTCGCTCCAATCCGCTAGGCGCGTTGCGAAGAAGCGCAGCGCCGCGCCGCGGGCGAGCAGGGGCAGGGCTTGGCGTTCGCCGGAACTCAGCGCGCGGACGCTTTCGTATCCGCCGAACAGCGCGCGCCCTTTGGTGATGTTGTATTCGCCGCGATCCTCGAAACACCACGCATTGAGGCAGACGGCGAGATCGTAGGCGAGAGCGTCGGTGCATGAGAAATAGAAATCGATCACGCCTCCGATGCGGTCGTCCACAAAGAGCGCGTTGTCGGGAAAGAGATCGGCATGGATCACGCCCGTTGGCAGATCGCGCGGCCAGCGCGCACGGACGTCCGACAGATCGGCTTGAACCGAGGCCGCCAGGCCGGGCCGAAGCGTCTCCGCCAGCGACAGGTGCGGCGTGATCAGCGGCGACCAACCCTCTGGCCCCAGCGCATTGGCGCGCGTCTGAACAAATCCCTCGAGCGCGCGGTGCATACGCGCCAGCGCCGCGCCGATATTGCGGCATTGCGCGACATTCGGGCGCTTTGGAGAAACGCCGGAAAGGAAGGTGACGATCGCCGCAGGCTTGCCGCGAACGCGAGTCAGGAGGGCGCCTTCGCGCGTCGGCAGAGGCTGCGGCGCGGGAAAGCCGCGCTCGGCGAGGCGCGCCATCACGTCCATGAAGAAGGGCAGTTCTGCTTCGACGAAGCGGAATTCGAAGATGGTCAGAATGAAGCGCCCGCGCTCGGTCTCCATGAAAAAGTTCGAGTTCGACACGCCTTCGGCGATGCCCTTGAAGGCGCTGAGCGCGCCAAGATCGTACGCCGCCATCACCGCGTCGCGCTCTTCGTCGGTGAGATCGGTATAGACGGCCATCGGTTAGGTTCCCCGCCCCGGATCCACGCGTGCTTCGCACGCCAGTCCGGACAACGTAAGAGCCCGCGCGCTCATCGCTCTTCCACTCCGACCACGTTCCGTTCTTCGTCAAGCTGAACGATCCAGCGCGCGCGATGATGGCCGTCAATCATGGCGCGGCTGATGCGCTCATAAAACTGGATGAAGCGGTCGAGCTTCCGGCGCTCGTCCGGCGTCATCGCCCGCCCCAGCATCTCTTCCTCCTGCTGCCCACGCCAGCGCCGCACAATCTCAAAACTCGGGGCGCGGAAATAGATGATTTCATCGAAGGGCGCGACGTCGTACGCCGACGCTTCTCCCGCGACGCGCGTCAGCCAGATCATAAGCTCGTCTTCGGCTTCTACGGTGTTGATCGGCGGTCCTTTCTGGACGGGCAGCATCCCGAGGCACCAGCCGTCGATCAGTATAGCATCGGCTGGCCCCTGAAAGAGCGGCCACGTCGTCTCCGGCGCACGGTCGTCGATACTTTTGTCGAAGCGCGGCAGCGGCGTGGAGAGATCGGATTGAAGGCGGGCGATCAGGCCGCGCAGCAGCGTGATGTCGTGTGTCCCTGGCGGGCCCCGGGTGACGAGCAAGTTTCGTGTGCGCTCAGCCGCGCGGCGCCGATCCGCCTCGGACAGTGTCGGATAGAGCTGATGGCCGTTTTCGAGCAAAGCGGCGATGATGGCGTTGGCGATGCGCTCGCGGACGGAGCGCGTGTAATACACGTCGTCCAGCGAAAAGTGCGCGACGCGGGGATGCGCCGCGGCGAAGGCGCGGCACTGAAAGCTTTTTCCGCACCCTTGCGCGCCCGCGACGCCGATCAGCGGCGCGCGGTCCGGCCGTGCTTCCCGCGCGGCGTCGATGGCGCGCTGGATCACACCGGCGATGATCTCGCGGTTGCTCACTCCGCCAGCACGCGCGGCAGCTTGAAGGTGACATCCTCCTTGACCACGCGCACCTCTTCCACGCGTGCCTCGAACCGCGCCGCGATGGCGGCGACGAGGGCTTCGACCAGATCCTCCGGCGCGCTGGCGCCCGCCGTCACGCCGACGGCGCTGACGCCGTCGAACCAGCGCCAGTCCACATCGTCCGCGCTCGCCACAAGCCGCGCGTCGCGCGCGCCGGCGCGTCGGGCGACCTCCGCCAAGCGCACCGAGTTGGACGATTTAGGCGAGCCGATCACCAGCACCAGTTCCGAGCGCTTGGCCAGCGCCTTCACGGCGTCCTGACGGTTCGTCGTGGCGTAGCAGATGTCCTCCTTGTGCGGCGCGGCGATGTCGGGAAAGCGCCGCTGCAGCGCCGCGACGATTTCGGCGGTGTCGTCGACCGACAGCGTCGTCTGCGTCACGAAGGCGAGCTGCGACGGATCGAGGGGCGTGAAGCGTTCGGCGTCGGCGACGGTCTGCACGAGCGCCACCGCGCCTTGCGGCAATTGGCCCATGGTGCCGATCACCTCGGGATGCCCGGCATGGCCGATAAGCACGATCTCGCGTCCCGCAGCGTGCAGGCGTTCGGCCTCGACATGCACCTTGGAGACGAGCGGGCAGGTGGCGTCGACATAGATCATCCGCCGCCGGCGCGCCTCGGCCGGCACGGCTTTGGGAACGCCATGCGCCGAGAAGATCACTGGCCGGTCGACCGGGCAGTCCTCCAGCTCCTCCACGAATACCGCGCCCATCGCTTCTAGCCGCTCCACCACGTGGCGGTTGTGGACAATCTCATGGCGCACATAGACCGGCCGGCCCCATTTCCGGAGCGCCTGCTCGACGATCTGGATGGCCCGGTCCACCCCGGCGCAGAATCCCCGAGGCGCGGCCAGGAGAATTGTAATTTGAGGCTTTTCAGGAGGAAGCATCGGGTCCAGGGGCCTGGTGAAATCTCGGGCGCCCGCCATCATTGCGGCGCAAGCGGGCTCTACGCTATCACGACGCAGCCGGAAACGGGCGGTGAGGCGCACGGGCGCCCCTTCATGCCGTCGGCGGGGAAACGAGGCCAGAATGAAGTTCCTGCACGCCGCCACGATTGCGCTTGGCGCGCTTTCACTGAGCGCCTGCGCCAGCAGCGGCCGCACGGTGGAGCTGCCGGGCGGGGGCCCCTCTGAACAGGAGCGGGCCCAAACCGCCGACCAGCCCAATTTTTTCGAGCGCATGACCGGTCATGACAACCGCCCGAACGTCGGCCCCTGCCCGCTGATGGGCGTGCTCTATGACGCGTCGCGCCTGGTCGAATTCAACGCGCCGGGCCAGGAGCGCTACGCCAACATCGCTTATACGGCCGAGATGCAGGGCGTCAGCGGCTTGTGCCGGTACGTCGAAAGCGATCCCATCACCATGTCGATGCGGATCGACATGGCGTTCGGCCGCGGCCCGGCGGGCACGTCGGAGCACAAAGTTTATCGGTACTGGGTCGCCGTGGCGCGCCGCGACCGCGCGCCGATCGAAAAGCAATATTTCGACATCGACGTTCAGTTCCGGCGCGGCCAGGCCGTGGTGACGCACACCGAGGACATCGAGCGCATCGTCATTCCGCGCGCGCAGGCCGATACGTCGGGGGAAAATTTTGAAGTGCTGGTCGGCTTCGACCTGACCCCCGATCAGATCGCGTTCAACCGCGCCGGCAAGCGCTTCCGGATCGACGCCGGCACGAGCGCCAATAGCGGGCAATAGAATTCACCCCACGCCGCTGCACGTGAGACGCGGAAGCTGGCCGCGCCCTTGACGTAGGCGCTTCAACACCCCATCCCCCGCCCATGAAAGATTTGGCGCATCAACTCACGCTCGCGAACCAGCAGGCTTTCGCGGCGGCGGGGCTTGAAGTTCGCTTCGCCGAGGTGCGCCGTTCGGATCGACCGGACTTGGGCGAGTTTCAGTGCAACGGAGCGCTCGCGGCGGCTAAGGCCGTCGGCAGGAAGCCGCATGAGATCGCCGGCGAAGTCGCGGCCCGATGGGGCGCGCCGAGCCTCGCGCCGAATCCGAACATCGCCGGCCCGGGCTTCCTCAATTTCACCGTGACGCCTGCGGCGCTGGCGGCGCGCGCACAAGCCGTCGCCGACGATCCGCGCGCCGGCGCCAGCACGGATGAGAGGCCGCAGCGCGTTATTGTCGATTACGGCGGCCCGAATGTCGCCAAGGGCATGCACGTGGGGCATCTGCGCGCTTCCATTATCGGCGAAAGCCTGAAGCGCATTTTCCGCTTTCGCGGCAACCAGGTGTGGGGCGACGCGCATTTCGGCGATTGGGGCTTTCAGATGGGGCTCATGATCTGCGCCATCGAGGATCAGCTCGGCGGCTTCGCCGACGCAGCCAAGCTCGACGCCCGGCTCAAATCGCTGACGCTGGAGTTTCTCGAAACGGCCTATCCCGAAGCGGCCGCCCGCGCGCGCAGCGATGAAGGCTTCCGCGATCGTGCGCGCAAAGCCACCGCGGCGCTGCAATCGGGCGCGGAGCCGCACCGCACCATCTGGAAGGCAATGCATGACGTGTCTATGGCGGCGCAGAAGCGCGACTTCCATGCGCTTGGCGTCGATTTCGATCTCTGGCTCGGCGAAAGCGACGCCGATCCGCTGATTCCCGACATGATCGCCGATCTCGAGAAGAAGGGGCTGCTCGAAACCGATCAAGGCGCGCGCATCCTGCGCGTGGCGAAGCCTGGCGAGACGAAAAAGAAGAAGCTCGACGATGGCCGCGTCGTCGAGGTCGAGAGCCCCGATCCCTTGCTTGTCGTTTCGTCCGAAGGTTCGGCCATGTACGGCACGACCGACCTCGCCACCATCGTGCAGCGCGCCCGCGATTTTGCGCCGGACCTTTATCTCTACACGGTGGATCAGCGCCAGGCCGATCACTTCGAGCAAGTGTTCCGCGCCGCCGACCGCGCCGGCTACGCCAGGCGCGAGGCGCTGCAACACATCGGTTTCGGCACTATGAACGGCGCCGACGGCAAGCCGTTCAAGACCCGAGCCGGCGGCGTCCTGAAACTGCAGGATCTTATCGGCCAAGCCGAAGCGAAGGCGCGCGCGCGCCTGCGAGAGGCCGATCTCGGCGCCGATTTTTCCGAGCAGGAATTTGAGGACGTCGCCCACAAGGTGGCGATCGCGGCGATCAAGTTCGCCGATCTCTCCAATTTTCGCGGCACATCCTACGTTTTCGACCTCGATCGCTTCATGAGCTTCGAAGGCAAGACCGGCCCCTATCTTTTGTACCAGGCCGTGCGGATCAAAAGCCTGCTGCGCAAAGCGGATGAGCAGGGCGTCGAACCCGGTGCGATCTCGATTGGCGAGCCCGCCGAACGAACGCTCGCGCTGGCGCTCGATGCGTTCGACGGCGCCATCGATTCCGCCGTCGACAAGCGCGCGCCGCATTTCCTCGCGGAACATGCCTATGCGCTGGCCGGCGCGTTCTCAGGCTTCTACCAGAACTGCCCGATCCTTCCCTCCGAGGGCGCGGTCCGCGCGTCGCGACTCGCCCTGGCGCAAGCGACGCTCAAGCAGCTGACCTTGACGCTGGACCTGCTTGGGATGGAGGTGCCGGAGCGGATGTAATGGCGCGTCCGTCCCTGGCGTCACAGATCCTGGTAGCGCCCCTGCATCGTGTCGCACTGGCGCGCGTCGCCTGAATCGAAGCCGCGTCGGAACCAGCGCATGCGTTGCGCGCTCGTGCCGTGCGTGAACTGGTTGGGGTCGACACGCCCTTGCGCGCCCTGCTGCAGCGCATCGTCGCCGATCTGGTGCGCGGCGTTGAGCGCCTCGCGCAAATCGGCGTCGTCAATCTGCAGCGTCGCGGCGGCGGTATGGCCCCATACCCCCGCAAAGCAATCGGCTTGCAGTTCGATCCGCACGGAATGCTCGTTCTGCGACTCGCGCGGCCCGGCGTCGGTCGCGCCGATCAACGCCTGCACGTGGTGTCCGACCTCGTGGGCGATGACATATGCCTGCGCGAAATCGCCCGGCGCGTGGAGCCGTTCGGTCATCACCTGATAGAAAGAGGGGTCGAGATAAAGCTTGTGATCCGCGGGGCAATAGAACGGGCCGATCGAGGCGGAGGCCTCGCCGCAACCGGTCGACGTTGCGTCGGCGAATACGGCGAGCGTCGGATCGGAATAGGCGCCCGGCGCCACGCCGTAGCGCGGCAAGCGGCCCGCCTCGAATTGCTGCCGCCAGACGTCTTCGGTGGACGCCAGGATGCGCCGCGCGAAACTGCAGGCTTGCCCCTGCGTTGCGCAAACGCTGCCTTCCCCGGAGGCCTGCTGGGTCGGCGCGCCGCCGCCGAGCAGTGACTGAAACAGATTGGGCGCGAAGAAATAGAGCCCAGCCAGCAGCACGCCCACGATCAAAATTCCGCGCAGGCCCAACAGGCGGAAGATGGCGAACAGCGCGTAGCCGCCGAGACCGGCCGCGCTGCCGCCGCCGAAACCGCGCCCGCGGTCCTCGAAATTGCTCGACTCTCGCTGGTCATCGAGCCGCATGTGGGCCTCCTTGAATTGCTCGCCGCGAGCTTAGCCGGGCGCGCCCTCCGTCGGCAACGCGTCGGCCCCCATCCCGGCGCCGCGCGCCACGCGCAGGACGAGGAGCAGCGCGACGAAGGCGAGCGCCGCGGCCAGCAGAAAGGCCGCGCCGGGGAAGGCGATCGGCGCGCCGGCGCCCGAAAATCGACCGAGCGTTTGCGTCATGATGAAGGGGCCGATGATGGTCGAGAGACTCATGATGCTGGCCATTCCGCCCTGGAGTTCTCCTTGCTCGGTCGGCGGCACCTGCTTCGACATGATGGCGTTGAGCGACGGATAGGCCAGCGCCTGCAGCGCCCCCAATGTCATGATCGCGTAGATCATCCACGCCTGCGTGGCGAAGGCGTAGCTCACAAACGCAGCCAGGCCCGAGCAAATCCCCAGGATCGCCGCGCGGTGCTCGCCGATCCGGGGCACGATGCGCCCGGTCAGGAAGCCCTGCACCAGCGCCATCATCACGCCGGTGTAAGCGAGCGTCGCGCCAATGGCCCAAGACGGCCATTCGAAGCGGATCTTGGCGAAGAACGCCCAGGTCGAGGGATAGACTTGATGGCCGAGCTGCCAAAGGAACATGCCGCCGGCGAGAGCGACGACGCCGGGATAGCGCTTGAGCGCGGCCAGCGTGCCCAGCGGATTGGCGCGCCTCCATTCGAATGCGCGGCGTCGCTCGGGGGGAAGGCTCTCCGGCAAGACGAACAGGCCATAGAGGAAATTGAGCGCCGCGAGCGCCGCGGCGGCGAAGAAGGGCGCGCGCGGACCCAGGCCGCCGAGCAGGCCGCCCAGCGCCGGGCCGAGCACGAAGCCGACGCCGAACGCCGCGCCCATCACGCCGAAGCTCTGCGCCCGCTTTTCGGGCGGAGAGATGTCGGCGATGTAGGCCATCGCCGGTGAATAGACTGCGCCGGCTACGCCGGCGACTGCGCGCCCGAGAAAGAGCCACGTCAGCGTCGGTGCAAAGCCCATCAGGAGATAGTCGAAGCTGAACGCGGCGAGCGAGGCGACAAGCACGGGCCGGCGCCCGTAGCGGTCGGAGAGATTGCCCATCACCGGCCCGCACACGAATTGGGTCAGCGCGTACGTCGTCAGCAACAGCCCGGCGACAATCGTCGCCTCGGAAATCGGCCGCCCGGTCATCGAAACGATGAGATCCGGCATGACGGGCAGCACGATGCCGAAGCCGATCGTGTCGATCAGCACGGTGATGAAGATGAACGCCAGGGCATGTTTGCCGGGCTGACGCATTGCAACGACCTCAATCACCCGTTTCAGGCGGCCCGGCGGCGGCGAGCCCGGGAGCCATAACCGCAAACGATCGAACGGCAAGCACAAACATGACGCCGTTGCGGCTCATGGGCCGCGGGCTTGCTCCTTCGTCTCGATCCGCGGATCGGCGAGTTCCGAGAACAGGTCCGGCTGATGGGCCAGAGCAAGCGGGCGGGCGAATTGCGTGTGATCGAGCTCTTTGCGTTCCACGTTCAAGCCCAAGCGCTTGCAGGCCGCGTTGAACCTATTGGCGATCAGTTTGGCGTACGGCCCTTCGCCCTTCTGCCGTTTGCCCCATTCCGGATCGTAGTCGCGCCCGCCGCGCATCGAGCGCACCAGGCTCATCACGCGCGTTGCGCGGTTCGGAAAATGCTGCTCGAGCCATTCGCGAAACAGATCCTTGATCTCCAGCGGAAGGCGCAGCACGACGTAGCCCGCCTGTTTCGCGCCGGCCTTGGCGGCTTCTTCGAGAATGGCCTCGATCTCGCTGTCATTGAGCGCGGGGATGATCGGCGCGGTCATCACCGCGGTCGGCACGCCGGCCTCGGAAAGCGCGCGGATCGCTTCGATGCGCCGGTGCGGCGCTGCGGCGCGCGGCTCCATCACGCGGGCGATGCGCCGGTCGAGCGTCGTCACGGAGATCGCCACTTTCGCCAGCCCGCGCTCCGCCAGCGCCGCGATCAGTTCGATGTCGCGCAGCACGAGCTGCGACTTGGTGATGAGGGCGACCGGGTGCTTCCATTTCAGCATCACTTCGAGGATCGAGCGCGTCACGCCGTAGCCGCGCTCGATCGGCTGATAGATGTCGGTGACGCCGCCCATCATGATGGTGCGCGGGCGATAGCTCGGCTTGGAGAATTCCTGTTCGAGCAGCGCGGCGGCGTTCGCCTTCACGAACAGCTTGGTCTCAAAGTCGAGGCCCGGCGAAAGGCCGACATAAGCGTGATTGGGGCGCGCATAGCAATAAATGCAGCCATGCTCGCAGCCCCGGTACGGATTGATCGATTGATCGAAGGAAATGTCGGGGCTGGTGTTACGGGCGATGATGCTCTTGGCCGCTTCCATCGTGACGATGGTTTCAAGCGGCGTGACCTCCTCGGCCGACCAGCCGTCGTCAAAGGCTTCGCGCGCGAAGCGTTCGTAGCGTCCGCTGGCGTTCGTGCGCGCGCCGCGGCCGTGCAAGGGGCTCTTGTCCATCCAAGGAGTTTAATCCTAAAAAGCGAACAAAACAAGAACGAAAGTTATAGAGGATGCACAATGAAAGAGGGCGCCGGTTGAACCAGCGCCCTTCAGCGATTGAGCATTGTCATTGGAATTTTCCGCGTGGCTCGGCCTCAGAGGATTTGCGCAGCCTGATGCAACACGGCGTAGGCAAACGGCGCGAACACGACCACCGCGGCGAGAAGAGAATACATGCTGGGCATGACTGGCTTCCTTGGTTTGATCGGATCGACCATCGAACCGACGCCCAGAACCTAAGGACCCGTTGACCCTCTTGCTGTGACGGGTGTCACGGGGTCGCCAATCGGCGGCTTCGGCAGCGAATGGCTGAGCGAACACCGCCGCGCGCTACATAAACGCCATGTCGCGATCGTAGCTGCGGAAGCGGCGGCCGCCGTCGACGAACACGGTCTGCCCGGTCACGGCGGGATTTTCGATCAGGAAGCGGACGGCGTGCGCGATGTCTTCCGGGTTCGGTCCGCGATTAAGCGGCGTGTCGTCATGCAGGCGCGCATAGTCCGCGTCGGCCTGTCCGGGCGCGGGCAACACATAACCGGGCGCAACCGCATTGACGCGCACTTTCGGCGCAAGCGCGCGCGCGAGCAGATCTGTTGCGCCGGCGAGCGCGTATTTCGAGAGCGTGTAGGAGAAATGATCAGGGTAGGGGTTCGCCAGCTTGAAATCGAGGAAATTCACGACGGCCCCGTGCGCGTCGTCCGGCAGGACGGCGGCGTAATCCCGCGCCAGCAAGGACGGAGCGAGCGCGTTGAGCTCCATGTGGCGGAAGAAGCGGTCCTCTTGCAGCGAGGCGATGGCGTCGTGCTCGAAAATGGCGGCGCAATTGACCAGCGCGCGCAATTCCGCCGCCGGCGCGATCTGCGTCGCGGCGGCGATGAGATCGGCGGCGGCGTTCGTGTCGGCAAGGTCGGCGCGCAATGTCGCGGCCCGAACGCCGCGCCGGCGCGCCTCGGCGGCGACGGCTTCGGCCGCGTCCGCCGAATTGTGGTGATGGATCGCCACGCTCCAGCCGGCTTGCGCCAGGTCGAGCGCGACCGCGCGTCCCAAGCGATGCGCCGCGCCGGTGACGAGCGCCCAGCTCACGCCTCTCTCCGCATCGTTACTGAGACGAGGCCGTCTCCGCTGAGCACGGACGGTTTTTTCACCGTCACTTCGACCCAGCGCGCGCGCTCGGAAAGTTTGAGGCAATGCGCCGCCACGCGATCGGCCAGGGTTTCGATGAGATGCGCCGGCCCGGAGAGATCATTGCGGATAAAGGCGATGATGCGGTCGTAGTCGATGGTGGCGCCGATGCGGTCGTGTTCCTCGTAGTTCGGCGGGTCCGCGAGGCAAAGCGAGACCGAGATGCGCACCTCCTGCGGCTGCGCCCGCTCCGGATCGGGCACGCCGACGCGCACCTGAGCGCGAGCGTCGTCGATGCGGATGATGTGCGCGTCGGCCATGTGGGGGCGGCTTAGCAGAATTGCGACGAACCGCGAAGCGGCGCGCTTGACTCCGGTCTCGATCAGGAAGACACTAAACCACATGGTAAAGTATCAGGCAGCCGAGCTTGACCGCACGTTCGCGGCGCTCTCCGATCCGACGCGGCGGGCGCTGCTGGCGCGTCTCTCGGAGGCGCCCGGAATTTCGGTGAGCGAGCTCGCCGCGCCGTTCGCGGTCACGCTCCCGGCGATCATGAAACATCTCGACGTGCTGACGGACGCGGGCCTCGTCACGCGCGCCAAGACCGGCCGCGTCGTCGCGTGCGAGCTGAACGCCGCGCCGATGGAGGAGGCGATGCTCTGGCTCACGCGATACCAGCACTTCTGGAACGCCAAACTCGATCAGCTCGTCAGATTCGTTGAGGAGGAGTCATGTCCGTCCAGCTCGAAGCCAAGCCCAGCCTCGTCCTCACGCGGCGCATCAAGGCGCCGGCCGCGAAAGTCTACCGCGCCTGGACGGACCCGGAGAAAATAAAGCTCTGGTGGGGCCCGTCCGACGCCGCCGACACCATCCTCGCCGAGGCCGACGTGCGCGTCGGCGGCGGCTTCCGCATCGCCTTCGTCGACGAAATGGGCGACACGCACGATGTCAGCGGCGCGTATCTGGATGTCGTGCCCAACAAGCGCCTTGTATTCGATTGGGCCTGGATCTCGACGCCGGAGCGCGTTTCGCTGGTGACGCTGACGTTCGACGAGGAGGGCGCGGAGACGCTGTTCACGCTCCGCCACGAACAATTCTTCGATCAGCTGGCGCGCGACCGTCACGAATGGGGCTGGAACGGTGCATTGGACAAACTCAAGGCGGTGACCGAACGGATCGAGCCGGACCGCTATGAGCGCCTCAACATCAAGCTCGCCGGGCTCGGCGACCGCTTCACGATGGCCGAACGCGAGCGGATTCCAGATCTTTGGCGGCGGTTCATGCCGATGTTCGGAAGTGTGCCCAACCGGGTAGGCGAGCGCGTCTATGGCGTCTCGATGCGCGCCGATGCGGCATGTTTCGCCTACGTGGCCGCGGTCGAAGTCGCCAGCTTCGAAAATACGCCGCCTGAACTTACGCAAGTAACCTTGGACGCGCCGCTCTACGCCGTGTTTTCCTATCGCGGCGGGATCGCGGGGATGCAGCAGCTGGTGGACCGCATCGGCGCGGAGTGGCGCCCGGAACTTACCGCCCCGCGCGACGCGTTTCTGATTGAGCGCTATCTGGAAGATTTCGACGGCGCGGCCGTCAGCAGCGGCATCGACATCCTTGTTCCAGCGGCGGAGTAGCTCCATGCACCGGATCGTTTCACGCGACGAATGGCTGGTTGAGCGCGCGGCGCTGCTGACCCGGGAGAAAGAACTGACGCGGCTCAAGGATCAGATCTCGGCGCAGCGCCGCGAACTGCCGTGGGTGAAGCTTGACAAGAGCTATGTCTTCGAGGCGTCCGAAGGGCCGGTCACGCTCGCCGATCTGTTCGAGGGCCGCAGCCAACTCTTCGTGCAGCATTTCATGTTCGCGCCCGAGTGGGAGGCGGGCTGCGTCGGCTGCTCGTTCGGCGCCGATCACGTCGACGCCGCGCGGCGGCATTTCGAGCGCAATGACCTTTCCTATGCGGCGGTGTCGCGAGCGCCGATCGAGAAGTTGGAGGCATATCGCAGGCGGATGGGCTGGCGGTTCCGCTGGGTGTCCTCAGGCGCCAGCGACTTCAACTATGATTTCAACGTGTCCTTCCGGCCCGAGACGCTGGCGGGCGGCGAGGCGCGCTACAATTACGCCCCGTTCAATGGCGAACAGCAGGATTTGGCCGGCGTCAGCGTGTTCGTGCGCGAGGGCGGCGATGTTTTCCACGCCTATTCTTGCTATGCGCGGGGCGATGAGGCCTTGGCCGGCGCCTACAATTACCTCGACATGGTTCCGAAGGGCCGCAACGAGAATGGGCCGAACTACAATCTGATGGATTGGGTGAGCCGCCACGACGAATATGAAGGGGTCGTCGGCGCTGGGTGTTGCCACCGCTGATGGCCGAGCCGCTTGCATTGCGCGTCGACGAAGCGATGTCGGTGTCGGCGCTGCTCGACGCACCTGAGAATGCGCGCGCTCTGTACGTGTTCGCGCACGGCGCGGGCGCCGGAATGGCGCATCGCTCGATGAGCGACGTCGCATCGGGCCTGGCCGCGCGCGGCATCGGCAGCCTGCGCTACCAGTTCGGCTATATGGAGCGTGGTTCCAAGCGTCCCGATCCGCCGAAGCTGGCGCATGCCGTCGTGCGCGCCGCGGTCGCCGAGGCGCAGCGTTTTCAGTTGCCTCTGTTCGCGGGCGGGCGATCCTTCGGCGGGCGCATGACGTCGCAAGCGCAGGCGATCGCGCCGCTGGCGAACGTCCGCGGTCTCATCTTCCTGGGCTTCCCGCTGCATCCGGCGGGCAAACCCTCGATCGAGCGCGCCGAACATCTGGGCGACGTTCACGTTCCGATGCTGTTTCTGCAAGGGACGCGCGACGAACTCGCATCGCTCGACCTGCTTGCGCCGATCGTGAACGCTCTCGCACCGCGCGCGGAGCTCAAGCTGTTCGAGGGCGCGGATCATTCTTTTCACGTTCAGGCGCGCAGCGGCCGCACGGACGCGCAGGTGCGCGAAGCCATGCTCGACGCAATGGCCGCCTGGATCGACGCCCATTCCGGCTAGACAGGAGGAGGCCTCATGCCGCGCACGTCACCATGCCTCTGGTTCGACAAGGAGGCCGAGGAGGCCGCCAACTTCTACGTGCCGGTATTCCCGAACTCGACGATCAACACCATCACGCGCTACGGGGCGAACATGCACGGGCCGGAAGGCAGCGTCCTCACCGTCTCGGTTTCATTGGACGGCCAGGATTATCTGCTGCTCAACGGAGGGCCGATGTTCACCTTCAGCGAGGCGATCTCGTTTCTGATCTACTGCAAGTCGCAAGCGGAAATTGACGCTTATTGGGACCGGCTCACGGCAGAGGGCGGCAAGGCCAGCATTGGCGGCTGGCTCAAAGACAAATACGGCCTGTCCTGGCAGGTCGTGGTGGAAGGGTGGGACCAAATGCTGGCCGATCCGGACAAAAGCAAAAGCGAGCGCGTGATGGCCGCTGTCATGAAAATGAAGAAAATAGATCTCGAAACGATCCGCCGCGCCTATGCCGGCTCGTAGTTGACGCTAGGAGACTCTACCAAAGGTTATAGCCAAACCTTGGGCGCAACTGTATTTAGTTAATTTCCCCCCTTGCGCGTTAACACTTCCTAACGGCACCTTGGTTTCGTTAACCATCCAAGTGGTTTTTTGTTAGGGGGTCTCGAATGAGCAAGTTGAAAGCCGTCCTCGCCGCCGCTCTGGTCATTGCCGCCGCGACCGCGCCGCTCAGCGTCGCGCACGCCAGCAAGCCGGTTGGCTGCTCCATGCTGTCCTGCCGCTCTTAAGGCGGAGGTTGGGCCGGGCGCGAACGCCCGGCCTTCTTTTTGATGCGAGAGGGCCGGGCGCAATGCCCGGCCTTTTCTTTAGCGCGCGCGCCCGTCCGGCCCCATTGCGGCGATCCACTCCCGCATCAGAGCAATCGCGCGCTGGTCGATCCGCGTGCGGCCAAGCTCCGGCATCATCGTGCCCGGATCGGTGCTCTCCATTCGATAGATGAGAATGGAGCGATCTGGATGTCCGGGTGAGATGTCGAAATCGAAATCGGCTGATCCACGGCCGGCGGCGACCGGGCGCTTCAATACGCCCCACTCCGCCGGAACCGTGTCGCCGTCGCGCAGATCGAGGCCTGAGGTGTGCGCCGGGCCGCTGGGGTTGTGGCAGTGCGCGCAGTTCACTTGCAGGTACGCCCGCGCCCGTTGCTCGAGAGTTCCGCTTGCCGCGTCATAGGCGTTGGCCATGCGCGGAGCGGCGTCGGGGCCGGTATCGAAACCGGCGAGCATTCCCCGCATCTTCCAGGTCGACAATTGATTTGCGGCGCCGGCGTGCACGGTGACGGTCGCGTGGCCGCCGCTCACCGCATAGTCCGGGTATTCGACGTCGCGATTGAGATTGCGCGCGGTCGGGCCCAGCGGCAGCACCGCGTTGTGACCCTCGCGCGCGTGGCATCCGGCGCACTGATTGCGGTTCGGCACGGCCCATTCGAGCTGCGCCGCGGCGCCATCCGTATCGGTAAAGGACACCGGAATGTCGGCGCCGATAGGTGAAAGCCGCGCTTCCGTCTGCTCGGCGTTCCACACATAGGCAAGCGCGATCCAGCCCTCGGCGCGATGGATCAGCAGGCGCGTTTCCAGATAGCGCACATTCTCTTCCGGGCGGCGCATGTCCTCGGCGAAAGCGAACGTCTTGATCAGCACCGCGCCGACGGGAAAGTCGAACGTGTCGGTCGCGCTGTAGCGCGCCTGCGTTCCGGACGGCAAATACAAGTAACGGAATTTGAGCGCGCCGTCGGAATAGAGCGGCGTGTTGAGATCGTAGAGCGTGACGCCGGCATTGGGTTGGCGCGCGCCCGGGTCGCGGAAGAAGCGATAGGCCGAGAGCAGATCCGGCGGACGCTCCCCCATCACCGCGCTCTGATCGACGCCCGGCGGCGCGGTCGCTTGCGCGCTGGCCGCGAGCGCCAGCGAAAGCAGGACGGCCGCGGCCAGTCGGGCAAAGATCAATTCCGGATCTCCACCCTCGGCGGCTCCGGCAGGTCGACGACGGGCGGGAAGCTCGGATCAGGCTGCGCCTCGGAGAGATCGCTGCCCGCGACCGGCACGCCGAGCGAGAGGAAGGAGCCGATGCCGCCGCGCGCGTCGCGATTGTCCTTCATAACGATGCGCACGATGTCCTGGTGCGGCGAGCCGCCGGCGAAGTAGGTGGTCGCGCCATCCCAGAGCACGTCAGGCAGCGGCACGCCCGCCTGTGCGAGCGCGGCGATCTCGCCGGCGGGGGCGAAGCCCGCGCGGCCGAACGTATTGTTGCGGATCATGATGTCGCGGGGCAGCGGGTTGTAGCTCGCATCGGAAATCTCGTTTCGATACGAGGTGACGATGATGTTGGCGGTGCCGTTCTCGCCGATCTCGTTCTCGAACACGTGAACGTCGCGATTGGCCATGATGAGGATGCCGGTTCCGGTGGGCACGCTGGCGACGGTGTTGCCCGGCGGCGCGAAATTCCGCGTGTCGTTCGCGACGCTGTGATTTTGGAACACGCGTACCGAATGGCCCCCATGCTGCGGCAGCCCCGGCAGATCGAAAACCAGGATGCCCCCGGCGTTGTGCGTGGCGGTGTTGCCGAACACGTCCGCATTGTAGCTATTCTCGATCTCGATGCCGGCGACGTTGTATTCGGCGGTGGAGTCGCGGACGATGATGTTGCGCGATTGGCCTACGTAAATGCCGGCGTCGGAAGCGCCGCGTGCGATCGAGTCGCGGATCAGCACATTGTCGCAGTTCACGGGATAGAGGCCGTAGGCGCCGTTGTGCTCGCTGGGTCCTCCAGTCCATTCCGCGCGTACGCCGCGGAAGGTGATGCCGTGGCAATCGCGCGCCTTGATGGCGTCGCCGCGCGCGTCTTCGACGGCGAGGTCGCGCACCTCGACGCCATCCGAGGTGATGAGCAGGCCTTCCGCGCCGCGCGTCTGACCGCGAAAGGAGAGGATCGTCTTGTCCTGTCCCTCGCCGCGAATGGTGACGTCGTCGACATTGAGCGACAGGCCGGTGGTGAGTTCGAAGCGCCCGCGCGTGAGGCGCACCGTGTCGCCGGGGCGCGCTTCGATTAGAGCGGTCTGCAGGTCTTGCTGGGCGGTCGCGCCGGGCTGCACGCGCCACGTACGCGCTTCCGCCGCGCCCGTGCAAATTCCAAACGCTGCAAGCGCGATCATGACGAATTTCATTCCGGCCTCCCTGGCGGCGCGCTCGACGCTCAGCCTGTCGCGAGTTTTCCCGTGCCCGGCTGCGTGTGTAAAGCGCGCTGCGCCGCTAAAGCGCCGAGCATGCGCGCGCTTGCCGCTGCGGGAGCGCGATCATCACACGGTTCGAGCTGAACAGAGACGCCTCAGGTCCGGCGGCTGGCCCACGAGGCCATCAGCGTGACCAGTTCGCGCGTGAGTTGGGGGTGACGCACAGCCACCGCCCCTCCCACCAGCGAGATCGCGAGCGCCACGAGGGGGTGCTCGCGCGTGAGGCCGCCCAGCGCGTCCGGGATGGCGTCCAGAAGGGCGTTGTGCGCGTTACGCGCCTCGCGCTCGGCCGCTTTGGCGCGTTCATGCGCGATGAGGGCGTAGATTCCGACGATCAGCGCGGCCACCGCGGCGACCACGGCGGCGCCGCCCGCGGCGCCAACGAGCGGCTCGGTCAATGCGTAGAGCGCGAACCCAGCCGCGAAAACGGCCACCGCCACCGCCGCGCATGCGGCGGCGACAGCGACCATGGAGGAGACCGCGCGATCGAACATCAACGGCGCCTGTTCGACAGGGCGAGGCCGAGCAGCAGTCCGACGCCGAGCGCGGCGCCCGCCACCGCGAGCGGGCGATCACGAAGTTGACGTTTCATGAACGCGTAACCTTCGTCGAGGCCGTCCTCGGCGTACTCGACGGCGGCCTCGAACGCCGCTTCCGCCTGATGGTAGGCGGCTTCGGCCTGATCGCGCGCGGCCTCGCCGATCTCCGCGGCCTTGGCGCGAATGCGCCGACCGCCATTGGTTTTCTCGTTTTCGCTCATGGGGTGAGCCTCCATCAATAAGCTTATGAGAAATCGGTTAGGTTTGCCTTGAAGCAAGTGCACGAGGCGAATTCGGGGGAATTTTGATGGACCTCGTCTCCGCCACAACAGCCGCAATGGCGGCCGCGCGCAAGGAAAAGGCCGGTTTTGACGCCCTTGTGGCGCTTGCGCTCAATCTGGTTCCGATCGCCGGCGCGCTGTTTTGGCGCTGGGACGTGTTCACGTTGATTTTTCTCTATTGGTCGGAAAACGTGGTTATCGGCGTGCGAACACTTTTCAGCATGCTGGCGAGCGCGTGGGCCAAGAGCCCGGTTTCGTTGTTCGGCGTCATTCCGCTCAGTCTGTTCTTCTGCGTCCACTACGGGATGTTCTGTCTGGTCCACGGCGCGTTCGTGGTCAGCATGTTCGGCGGGCATGACACGTTGGGCGCCCTCGATCTGGCCGCGGCGACGCAGGCCGTCAACGCGCGCGGATTCAATCTGATCGTGGGGTTCGCCTCGGTGCTGGCCTGGCAGGGCGTGCAGTTCGCGCTCTTCCTGAAGCGCGGCGAGGCGCGGCGGACGTCGCCCGACATGCTGATGGCCTCGCCCTATCCGCGCATCATCGCGCTTCACATAACCATTCTCGGCGGCGGCTTCCTGGTCATGGCTCTGGGCCAACCGGTATGGGGGCTCTTAGTCCTGGCGCAGTTCAAGACGGCGTTTGATGTTCTTCCCCGCCTGCCCGCGCGAGGCGACGCCCCGCCTCGATGATCCGAAGCGTCTCCGCCCATAGGCCGAGCTGGGCGACTTCGTCGGGAGCGAAGAAGCGCGCTTCCGCGGCATCGTCGCCCGCGCGCGGTTCCTGCGCCCGCCATCGCGCCGCGAAGTCGATCAGGACGTAGTGGCCCCACGGCGCGCCGCCCTCGCGGCTCGTCATCACCGCGTCCACCACGTCGATGAGGCCGATCAGGTCGGCGTCGACGCCGGTCTCCTCTTCGAGTTCTCGCAGCGCCGCATCCCGCGCCGTCTCGCCCCATTCGATGCGTCCGCCCGGCAGCGACCAGCGGTCGATCAGGGGCGGCTTTTCACGCCGCACCAGCAAAACGTCCTCTCCGCGAAAGCAGACGACGCCCGCGGCGGCGATCGGGCTCGGCGCCGGCGCGCTCACGCCGGCCTCAGCGCCGACCAGAGTGTGTAAAGACCGATGATCACGAAGCCCGCGCCGGCGGCGAGCTTGAGCCAAGGCCCTTCCACGAACGTGCGCAGCATCGAACCGGCCAGCGTGGCGAGCGCCGCCGAGATCACGAGCGCGCAGGCCGAGCCAAGGAACACGATCCAAGGCGAGCGGCCGCCCTCGCCGGCGAACAGCGCCGTGGCGAGCTGGGTCTTGTCGCCCAATTCGGCGAGGAAAACTGAGACGAAGACGGTGAGGAAGGCGGTCATGAGACGAGCTAGCGGCCTTTCGCCGTCCGCTCAACCCTGCCCGAATGACGCGGGGCCCCAAAAGAAGATGCGCGACGCTCTGAGCGCCGCGCATCCTTATCGATCCCGTGTTCTGCGCGCCCGCCGGGCGCGCGGGGCGCTCACATGGAGCGGCCTTTCTTGGCGCCGCGTTTCTTCGCGGCCTTGCGCACGACCTTCTTCTTCGCGCTGGTCTTGCGAGCGGCTTTCTTGGCCCGCTTCGGAGCGGCCTTCTTCGCCGCCTTCTTCGCCTTCTTCGCCATTGCCTGGCTCCTTGAGTGACGGCGCGTGCGCGCCATGACGACGTCATCATCTCACGAGATGCGCGAAACGCAAAAAATTTTTTCAACGCGTCTCTTGATCCACGCCGACGAGTCGATGCGCGGCGCGTTCAACATGCTTCACGAAGCATGAAGCGGCGCTCCGCTTCAGCCGATCAACGCGCGCGGGTTCATCACGCCGCGCGGATCGAACGCGGCCTTGATGAGACGCATCAGGGCGAGTGCGCTGGGGTCCTTGAAGCGGTTGAAGTCGGCCAGCCGCGCGACGCCGATGCCGTGCTCGGCCGAGATCGATCCATCGAGCGCGACGACGATCTCGTTGATGGCCGAATTCAGCATTTCACGCGGAAAAAGCGCGGGATCGAAGCCCTCCGGCGCCAGCACGGAATAGTGCAGATTGCCGTCGCCCATGTGGCCGAATGCGACGATGCGCGCGCCCGGCAGGATCTTGTCGGCGGCTGCTTGGGCGAGGGGGAGGAAGGCGGGGATGCGCGACACGGGCACGCTGATGTCGTGGTTCACCTGCACGCCCTCCGCGCGGTGGCCGGAGGAGAGATCCTCGCGCAGCTTCCAGAAGCTGTGCGCCTGTCCCTCGTTCTCGGCGATCAGCGCGTCGGCGGTTTCGCAGGCCTCGATAGCCGCGGCCAAGGTCTCTTCGACGCGCTCGCGCAGGCCTTCGGCGAACGCCGCTTCGAACTCGATGAGGGCGATGAAGGCCGCGCCCGGCATCGGATCGCGCTGTCCTTTGACATTCTTCGCCGTGAGCGCCACCGACATGCGGTCCATGAGTTCAAAGGCCGAGACCGCGCCTGTCTCCGCCTTGACGCGGTGCAACAATGCGAGCGCGGCCTCGGCCGTCGGCGGCGCGGCAAGGGCCGTGACGCGGCTGCGCGGGCGCGGATACAGCTTGAGGCTCGCCGCCGTGACGACGCCCAGCGTGCCTTCCGCGCCGATGAAGAGCTGTTTGAGGTCGTAGCCGGTGTTGTCCTTGCGCAAGCGCTTGAGGCTGCTCCAGATTCGTCCGTCCGGGAGCACGGCCTCGAGGCCGAACACGAGGTCGCGCATCATGCCGTAGCGCAGCACGTGAACGCCCCCGGCATTGGTGGAGATGAGGCCGCCAATCGTCGCCGAGCCTTCGCTGGCAAGGCTCAACGGAAAAAGGCGATCGGCTTTCGCGGCCGCGTCCTGGACATTCTTCAACACGACGCCGGCCTCGGCGACCAGCGCGTCGTCGTCCGCGTCGATGTCGCGGATGCGGTTCATGCGCTTCATCGAGAGAAGGATTTCGCCCTGGGGAATCTGTGCGCCGACAAGGCCGGTATTGCCGCCTTGGGGCGTGATCGCCGCGCCAGCCTCGGCGCAGAGCCGCACCACGGCGCTCACCTCTTCGGCGCTGGACGGCATCGCCATGAACGGCGCCTCGCCCTGGAAACGGCCGCGCCATTCCTTGAGATGCGGCGCGATGATCTCAGCGTCCGTGGAATAGCCCTTGGGGCCGAGGCGCGCGGCGAGCTTCGTGTGCAGATCGGTCATGCGCGCAGGATAGGGACTGCGCCGGTCGGAACAAGTCAGCGCGGCGCGGCGGCGCGGGCGAGACGGTCGCGAATGGCCTCGCCCAGACCTTCGTTCGGGATCGGCGCGACGGCGATCACGTCCGCGCCGAGCGCGTCGAGTGTGCGCAGATGCGCGTAGAGGCAAGCCGCCGCTTCCACGAGGTCGCCGCGCTCGGAGAGCGTGAGCCCGCCCCGCGGCGCAGGCGCCGCAAAGGCGAGATACGCTTCGCCGGGGCGCGGCGCTTCGGCGTCGAGCCTCAGCCGCGCGCGCGGCGCGTAGTGGCTGCTCATCATGCCGGGCGCCGCGATCGCCGCCGGGGCGGAGCCAAGTTCGCCGGTGACCGCCTCGATCTCCGCGCGTGCGATCGCGCCCGCGCGCAGCAAGGCGGCGCGACCATCGTCGCCAACCGCGACGATCGCGGATTCAAGGCCCAGCGTCGCCGGGCCGCCGTCGAGCACGGAATCGACCAGCGTCCCCAGATCCTCGCGCACGTGCGCTGCCGTTGTGGCGCTGACATGTCCCGAACGGTTGGCGCTAGGCGCGGCAATCGGCGCTCCGAACGCGGCCAGCAGTTCCTGCGCCAGCGCATGCGCCGGCGCGCGTAGCGCGATCGTGGAAAGCCCCGCGCACGCCAGTTCGCTGACGCTGCTGCTCTCAAGGCGCGGCGCCACCAGGGTCAGCGGTCCCGGCCAGAAGCGCTCGGCTAGACGGATCGCCAGCGGATGAAGCCGCGCGTGCGCGCGCGCCGCTGCGAGATCGGGCACGTGCGCAATCAGCGGATTGAAGCGCGGACGGCCCTTCGCCGCGAAAACACGCGCCACGGCGGCGGGATTGCGCGCGTCGGCGCCCAGTCCGTACACCGTCTCGGTCGGGAACGCGACGAGCCCGCCCGCGCGCAGGATCTCGGCCGCGCGCCAGGCTTCGCTCATGGCGCGCGCGTCGCTTCGACGTGGACGTCCACGCGCACCGCGCGAGCCACCGTACTGTCGTCGGGAAAGGACGACTTGCCGAGATCGAGCGCGAGGCGGTCGAGTTCGACGTGACCGTCCATGATCGCGCGATCGCCTCTGATGATAAGCGTGAACGGCAGGCGCACGGCCTGCGAAACGCCTTTCAGCGAAAGCGTGCCTCGCGCCTCGTAGCTGTCGCCGCCCAGCGCGCGGATAGCGCTGGTGCGGAACGTGGCGCTGGGGTGGCCGGCGACGTCGAACCACTCGCCCTGCGGCAGCGCCTCGTCGCGCTGGGCGTCGCCGGTATGAATGGAGCCGGTCTCGATGGTCACGGCGGCCCGCGATTGCTCGAGATTGCCCGCATCGAAGCGAATCTCCGCGCGCCAGCTTGAGAAGCCTCCGGTGAAGTTCTCACCGGCGACCGCGCCCGCGAAGCTTATCGCGCTGTGGGCGTGGTCGACGGTCCATGCCGGCGGGGCGCTCGGCGCTTCCTGGGCGGTTGAAACCGGCGCGGGCGTCGTCGCCGCGGGAGGTGGCGCAGGCGCCGGGCTGCTGGCTTCGCGGCTCGCGACGACGGGCGCGCCCGACGCCGGCGCCGTCGCGGCGCGCGGCGGGTTGACGAAAGCGAAGATGGCGCCCAGCGCCGCAACGCCGATCAAGGCGAAGCCGCCGGCCAGCAGATTGCGGCGCGCCGGGTTCGCGGGCGGGACGGGAATCTGCGCATTGCGCGCGCGAAGTCCCGGGATCATGTGCGTCAGCACTTCGTCACGATCGTAAAAATGGTGCTTGAGCGCGGCGGCGACATGGAGCGCCGCGAGCACAATCAGAATCCAGGCCATGGCCGAATGCATCGACATGGTCGTCTGCGCCAGGGCCGATCGCATTGCATCCGGGCCGTGGTCGAGGTTGAACAGGTGCGGCACGTGGAACAGGCCGAAATAATAGGTCGGCACGTCGAACGCGTGGTTGTCGTGGGCCGACCAGCCCGCCGATACGTAAAGCCAGCCCGTCAGCGGCATGAGGACGATGAGGGCATAGAACGCCCAGTGCGTGGAGAGCGCCGCGACCCTTTCCCAGGCGGACATGTGCTCGGGCAGCGGCGGCGGGCGATGGAGAAGCCGCCAGCCAAGGCGGATAAGACTCAGCAGCAGGATCGTCAGGCCGATGGACTTGTGCAGCTGGAACGCCGCGAACGCTTGAGCGCGCAGGGCCGAATTGTCGAGCGCCTCGCCCATCCACCAGCCCAGCAGGATTTGTCCGGCGATCGCCACGGCGATGGCCCAGTGCAGCAGGACCGCGACCGCCGTGTAACGCTGCGATGTCGTGCTCATCGGAAGGCTCAATGTTATTGCTGCACGAATTCGCCGTTGATGACGATCTCGGTTTCGTCGCTGGCGAATTGGTTGAAGATAAGGCTGCCAGCGCCCCATTGGTTGCGATTGATGATCGTGCGGGCGGAGAAGGCCAGCACGTATTTGCCGCCCCGCAACGCCACCGCCTTGCCGCCCTGGAAGGACACCTCGAACGTGACGGGATGCGTCTGCCCGTGCAGCGTCAGATCGCCGGTCATAAGCCCCGTCGCGTCGCCCGTGCGGGTGACCGACGTCGACGTAAAGGTGATCGTGGGCGCGGCGCCGTTGTTCGACAGCACGTTGGCGATCTCGCGATCGAATCCGCGCTCGCCGTTTCCGGTCGTAAGGCCCGTGCTGAGGGCGTTGACCTGGATCGTGGCCGTCACCGCCGATTGTTCGGGGTTTTGCGGATTGAAGGTTATGGTCGAACTGACGCCCGGCTGCGGACATTGCGCGCCTTGAGACTGCAGGCAGCCGTCGAAGCGGCCGACATAAAGGCTGAGCCCCATGTGGCGCACCCGCCAGATGACGCTTGCGTGACGCGGGTCCAGCACGTACGCGCCCGCGGGCGCGGCCGACGGATCAAATGACGTGCCTTCGGCCGAAGGCAGAGCCGCGGGTATCGGCGAGGCCGCCTGCGTTTGCGCCAGCGCGGTCGGCGTGGGGAACGGCACGGCCGTCGGCGTGGCGCAGCTGGCGAGGGCGAGAGCGAGAACGAGGAGGGGGCGTCGCATCGGGGTCTCCATCATGACGGCGCCGCTGATGTAGCAGCGCGAGGCATCGGCTTCGAGGCGGCTCGCGAATTTGTGCTTTCATGTCGCGGGGCGATGGCGCAAAGCGTCGGACCGAGAAGAGAACAAAAATGGGGCGGACATGATCGCAGCGTTGAAGGGATGGACCTCGACACAGCGCCACGTCGTGGCCGCGAGCTATCTTGGCTGGACGCTCGATGCGTTCGATTTCTGGCTGCTCACCTATCTGGCCAAGGATGTCGCGGAGGAGTTTCACACCGACGCCAAGGGCATCGGCGTCGCGCTGTTCATGACCTTGTTCCTTCGCCCGCTTGGCGCTTTCGTGTTCGGCCGCTTGGCCGATCGGTTCGGGCGCCGCCCGCTGCTGCAGATTGACGTGCTGCTTTACTCCGCGCTGGCTTTTGGATCGGCGTTTGCGCCCGATCTCACTACATTCCTGTTGCTGCGCGCGGCGTTCGGCTTTGCGATGGGCGGGGAGTGGGGCCTCGGCGCCTCGCTGACGTTCGAGCACATCGATCCGAAGGCGCGCGGCCTGGTTTCGGGCCTGTTGCAGACCGGGTACCCAATGGGCGGCCTGATCGCCGCGGCGCTGACAGGGTGGCTGCTTCCGGAGCACGGCTGGCGCATCTGCATGATGCTGAGCGCCTTTCCCGCGCTGCTCGTGCTCTACATCCGGGCGAAGGTCCCTGAATCGCCCTCGTGGCAAGCGGCGGCGCCCAAAAAGGATAACACGCTATCGGTAGTGGCAAGGCATTGGGGCGTCGCGCTGTTTGCGATCTTCCTGATGGCGGGCTTCAACTCGCTTTCGCACGGGACGCAGGATTTCTATCAGAACTTCCTGCGCATTCAGATGGGGTTCGATCCGCGCTTGGCGAGTTCGATCGCAATCTTCGGCGCGCTCGGCGCGATCGCCGGGGGCCTGACGTTTGGGCTGCTGTCGGAGCGCATCGGCCGGCGGCGGGCGATCACGGCGGCCGTTCTTCTTTTCCTCCCGGCGGTGCCGATGTGGGTGTTTCTCGCGCATGCGCCGGTGACGCTGGCCATCGGCGTGCTGGTGCTGCAATTCATGGTGCAGGGCGCGTGGGGCGTCGTTCCGGCGCATCTGAACGAGCTTTCGCCGGGCGAGGCGCGCGCGACCTTTCCCGGTTTCGTCTATCAGTTCGGCAATCTGCTGGCCGCCGGCGTCGGCTATCTTCAAGGCTGGATGGTGGAAGACCTGCATTGGCCCTATTCGTATGCGCTGGCCAGCGTGGGCGCCGCAGCCGCGATCTACATTGCGCTCTTGGTCAATCTTGGGCCGGAAGCAAAGGGCGCATCCATGGGCGTCGCCGCCGCGCCGGAATAGGATCAGAACATGCCGTACGCCGCGCCAATCGAAACCATGCGCTGGATGCTCGAAGCGTGCAGCGATCTGTGGACGCTGAAACGGTCGGCGCCCGAGCGCTATCAAGATCTCGACGAAAATCTGCTGGGCGCCATTCTCGAAGGCGCGGGCGCGCTGGCCGCCGATACGCTGGCGCCGATCAATCGCAGCGGCGATCGCGCGGGCGCGGTGCTGAAAGACGGCGTCGTCGCCTCCGCGCCGGGATTTCGCGAGGCGTACAAGGAATTCGCCGACGCGGGATGGCTCGGCCTCGCCGCCGATCCGGCCTATGGCGGCCAAGGCCTCCCGCGCGCCGTAGCGCTCGCCGTGTTCGAGATGGTGCACGCGGCCAATATGAGCTTCGGCCTCTGCCCGATGCTGACGCTGGCCGCCATCGAAGCCATCGAGAAGCACGGCGCGCAGGATCAAAAGGATCTCTATCTCGCCAAGCTCATCTCCGGCGAATGGACCGGCACGATGAACCTCACCGAGCCGCAGGCCGGCTCCGATCTCGGCGCCCTGACGACGAAAGCCGCGCGCCAGGCTGACGGCTCATTCGCCATCACCGGCCAGAAGATCTTCATTACTTGGGGCGAGCACGACCTCGCCGACAACATCATCCATCTCGTGCTGGCGCGCATCGATGGCGCCCCCGCGGGCTCGAAAGGGCTTTCGCTCTTTGTCGTTCCGAAATTCCGCGACGAGGACGGTTCGCGCAACGCCGTGCGCTGCATCGGCCTTGAAGAGAAGATGGGCATTCATGCTTCGCCCACCTGCACCATGGCCTACGAAGGCGCGACCGGCTGGCTGATCGGGGAGGAGAACCGCGGTCTTGCGCACATGTTCACGATGATGAACGCGGCGCGGCTCAATGTCGGCGTCGAAGGCGTCGCTGTCGCCGAGGCGGCCTACCAAAAGGCGCTGGCCTATTCCAAGGAGCGCAAGCAAGGCGGCGCCGCCATCATCGCACATCCGGACGTGCGGCGCATGCTGATGACGATGAAGGCCAAGATCCAGGTCGGCCGCGCCATCTGCTACACGACGGCGATCGCGGCCGACGCCGGCGCCGCCGCGCGCGAGGCGCTGCTGACGCCGATCGCCAAAGCCTGGTGCACCGACATGGGCGTCGAAGTCGCGAGCCTCGGCGTGCAGATTCACGGGGGCATGGGCTATGTCGAAGAAGGCGGCGCGGCGCAATTCTATCGCGACGCCCGTATCGCTCCGATCTACGAGGGCACGAACGGCGTCCAGGCGATCGATTTGGTCGGCCGCAAAGTGCAGGCCGACCAAGGCGCGGCCATGCGCGAGTTCGTCGAGGAGATGCGCGTGTTTTCGCGCGGGCCGATCATGAGCGCCGCCGTCGAGGCGCTGTTGCACGCGACCGGCCATGTGATCTCGGAGTCGCGCGAGAACGCGTTGGCCGGCGCGACGCCCTACTTGGCGCTCGCGGGCGATGTTATCGGCGCTCTGCTGCTCGCGCGCGGATTGGAACGCCGGCCGAACGCGGAGCAGACCGCGCTGCTCGATTTCTTCACCGAGACCCAGCTTGCGGGCGCGCCCGCGCGGCTCAGCGCCATCAGGTTGAGCGCCGGCGTCCTGAGGGACAAGCGTCTGGCCGATTTCGCCTCGTGATCACGCGTGCTTGTCGAGGTCGCGGAGGGCTGGCCGGAACGGCTTCAGCGACGCTGGGCGATAGCGCGGCTTGATGTGCGCGTCCGCGGCGCGCTTCAGCGCCCCTTCGTCGACGAGTTGTTGAAGGTCTTCCCGCGTGGGCTTGACGCGGTCCCGCCAGATCCGACGAGCCGACAGCGGATAGTTCATCGGCGACAGCGAATCCCAGAATTTCGGGCGGCTGATCTTGCCATCGAACGAAAGGCCGCATTCGCGCAGGTACACGTCGAGCGGGGATTCGTCGTCGCCATGCTTGGCGTAGAAGCGCAGCCCCGCATTGCGCGCGCCTTCCGCGATCCATTTGAGCGGCGCCGCCGACAGCGTGGATCCTTCGCCCCCGCCGACGTCGCCATGCGTGCCGATGAACCAACGCTGCGCGTAATAATGTCCGTTGGGATCGGCGCCCGCGCGCTTGCGCGCGGCGGCGTTCGCTTCCGCCACGCCATCCCAGAGCGTCGGCGGAAATCCCAGGCGGCGCTCGTCGATAGCGACGGCGTGCCGCGCCGACAGCACGTTGGGGCAGATGTTCAGGCTGTGGAAGCCGTAGCGCTTGTTGAACATCCGCGAGATTGCGCCCAGCGCCGTGGGCATGCCGCGCTGGCCGACGGTGTCGAAGATGCCGAGATAATTGATGTTGGGCACCTCGTCCGTCTTGATGCGCGAGCCGTCGGCGGCGCGGCGGCCCTTGCCGTATTGCAGCCGGAAGCGGCGCTCTTCTTCCAGATGGGCGCGGCGCACTTCATCCGGCGCATCCGGCGGCGGCGGGGTGCGGTAGAGCCGGAACGCCTCCCACGCCTGTTCGGCATGCACGCGGCTGATTATTCCGGCGGCGTTGATCAGGCCGGTGAAGCTGCGCGCCATGAAGGCGCCGCGGCTGAACCCGAACACATAGATTTCGTCGTCGGCTTCGTAATTGAAGGCGAGGCGGAGATACGTCTCGACCAGTTCGTCTTCCAGCCCTTCGCCGAAAATGCCGCCGAGCATGCGGTTCAGCCAATTCTGAAACGCGCCGATGAAGCCTTCTTGGCCCAAGGCGTCGGTGTTGGCGCCGACCCCTTTGGAATAGATGACGATCTGCGGGATCGGCTCGCCGTTGGGCCCGTGCGCGGTGTGAGCGATGCTGCGGGCGAGGATGGCGATATTGGTGGGTCGCGGCTGACGCAGCTGCTGCCACGTGCCGTCAAAACAAATGACGAAGCGCTTCATGGCGTCCCCCAACGTGAACCGCGAATTTCAACCTAGCCGATCTTGCCCATCTCCGACAACGCTTTGAGGCGGCGCCCGATGGGGCTAGGCTCGCTTTCATGTCCATGGACGGCTTGGAACAGGAGCTTGACCGCCCGGCGCGGCCAACGCTCGTTTATCCGCTCGGCGAACCTCCCGCCGCTGGGGAAACGCGTGAGATCGCGCCCGGCGTGCGCTGGGTGCGCATGCCCCTGCCGTTCGCGCTCAAGTGGATCAATCTGTGGCTGTTGGAGGATGGCGACGGCTGGACCATCATCGACACCGGCATCGCCATGGAAGAGACGCGCGAGTATTGGCGCGCGATCTTCGCCGCCACGCTTGGCGGCAAACCCGTGAAGCGCGTCATCTGCACGCACATGCACCCCGACCACATGGGACTCGCCGGCTGGATTTGCCGCAAATTTGA
The DNA here is from genome assembly GCA_035549695.1 of Caulobacterales bacterium. Classification (GTDB taxonomy): domain Bacteria; phylum Pseudomonadota; class Alphaproteobacteria; order Caulobacterales; family Aquidulcibacteraceae; genus Vitreimonas. Next base: position 121,055 of record DASZQK010000007.1, read on the forward strand.
AGCGGGCCTGTGGATGAGCCGGCTCGAATATGTCACCGGCCGCATGCTGGTCGCCGATACCGGCCGCGAGGCGCCGGAAGACGGCGTGAGATTCTATCGCGGCGCGGGGTGGGACGAAGACGCGCTCGACTCTTACAAGGTCCGCTTCGGCGGTTTTGGCAAAGCCGTGTCGCGTGTGCCGGACGCCTACAGGCGCATCGAGGACGGCGACACGATCGAGATCGGGCGGAGGCCCTGGCGTGTCGTGGTCGGCAACGGACACTGCCCCGAACACGTCTGCCTCTGGCAGGAGGAACTCAAGCTCTTCATCTCCGGCGACCAGGTGCTGCCGCGCATCTCCTCGAATGTCTCCGTGTTTCCGACCGAGCCCGACGCCGATCCGCTCTCCGACTGGATCGCCTCCTGCAAGAAACTGCGCGCGGCCATTCCCAATGACGTGCTGGTGCTGCCTTCGCACAACGAGCCGTTTCAAGGCCTGCACGAGAGGCTCGACAATCTCGTGGAAGGCCACGAACGCTCGCTCGACCGCATCGAGAAGCGCTTGCGCGAAGCGCCCAAGCGCGCCGTCGATCTGTTCGGCGCGCTATACGCGCGCAAGATCGGCGCGGACCTGCTTGGCATGGCCACGGGCGAAGCCATTGCCCACCTCAACTGCCTTATCGCGCGCAAGCGCGCGAGCAAGAGCGAAGCGGAAGGCGTGGTGTGGTACGCACCCTGATCGCGAGCGTGCGAAGGAGGCAGGCGCGACGCCCTGCCTTAGCGCGCGGGCGTGAAGTTGAGCTGAGCGGCTTTCAGCGGCGCCGCGTGCGCGAGGCGCCAAGCGCACACGGCGAACAGGCCGGCTGAGATGTCCATGGTCAGTCCGTAGGCGAGCGCAAACGCGAGGTGATGCGCCAGCAGATGCGCGGCTGGTCCCGGCGCGAGTTCGCCCAAGCGCCAGTCCGCGGCGCGGCGAACCGCCCAGTCGAACACGAGCAGCGCCGCCGCGGCGCCCGTCGCGATCGGAACCGAGACCGGCACGTGCGGCAGCTCGAGCGGCAGCCCGACCAGAATATGCGGCGACGTATAGGCGACGAGCGAAAGGCCGAAGATCGGCGTCGCCCAAGCGTGCGCCAGCGCCACGAGACGGTTTTCGCCCGGGCGCCCCGCGGCCAGCGCCAAGCGTTTTGCTTCACCGATGCTCCATCGCGCATCGGCCCAGACCCGCCACGCAAACAGAACCCCGATCGCCACGGCCGGCCCCGCGAGCGCTCCGGCCAGCAATGCCGCGAAGACCGGTCCGGCGAACGCGGCGAGGTCTGCGCGCAATGGACGCTGCAGCGCCACGTAAGCGCCGAGCGCGGCCAGTGCGAGCAAAGCGAACGGCGGCGCCACCAAGGCGGCGGCGCCGATCAGCAGCGCCGCGATCAGTGCGAGAGCGGTCCGACCGAGTATGATGCGCCGCGCCGACGCCATTCAATACGCTCCGACTCGCGCGGGCGATCCGCGCAATCTTTGCCTATTGACATGGCGCAACGTCGTGAATCGCGCGTAAACGCGACGATTCCATTTTGTTAATCAGTGGTCCTCGGCGTGATCGCCATGCGTGTTGCGACGCCCGCCCTGCTGCTGTTGCGGTTGCTGCTGCTGCTGTTGTTGGGCTTGGCCCTGCGCGGCTTGCGCATCGGCTGCGGCCTCGGCGGCTTGAACCTCGGTCTGCAATTGCGCGTCCTGCGGCGTGCCCATGCCGCGGAAGAACGCATCATAATCCGAAGCGCGGTCGTCTCCGGCCGCGGCGACGCAGAAGCCCCAGATCTCAACGCTCGGACGCATCTGCATTCCGCCGTGAATATGCTTGCCGTCGGCGTTGGTGAATTCCGCGCGCTGCACCGGCCAGAAGCCGCCGGCGTCGAGCGAGCGCGAGACGAACGTCGCGGAATCGTTGGGGAACACCGACTGGAAATCGTTGGCGTTGGAGGTCCATACCGCGTCGGTGACGGGCGTGTCCTCGGTCAGGATTTTGCGGACCCGCGCCGACGGGATGGCTTGCGCCCGGGGCTTGGCCAGCACGTAGCAATCGCGGGATGGATTGAACGCGTCGACGAACGTGCAGCCATCGCAATTGCGGGTTTCTTGGCTCCATCCGGACGGCAGATCGAGCGTCAGCCGACCCGCAGGATCGGTCCAGGTTCTGGCCTCGGCGGGACCGGCGACAGCCAGCCCCAGAGCCGCGACCAGTGCGATCGCAGATGCGCGCATAGGGGTTCCTCCAGGTTTCTTATGCCCTCTGCGGTAAGGATTTGACCGAGCGCGTGTGGCGTCAAGGTGGCCGTGGTCAAAATCCGGTGTTCTCGTACCGTCAGTGGGGCAGATTTTCGATAGCGGAGCGCGTGTTCATGTCGTCCAGCGACTGGCCCACGGACTGCCGCGCGGCCTGATTCCGCTGATTCTGCGCCATGTTGCGCTGGGTTTCCCGCTGTTGCGCCAATTGCACGGCCGTGGCCTGCAATTCGGCATCGTTGGGCAGACCCACCGAACGTAGCAGCGCGGAATAGGTGGCGGCGTCGTCGGCCCCTGAATTGCTCTGACAGAAGGCCCAAAGCTCCACGCCCGGACGGAACTGAATCGCCGCATGGATGACGCGGCCGTTCGCGTTGAAATCTGCGAGGTTCACCGGCCAGAACGCGTCCGTGTTGACGCTGTGCGACACCAGCGTGGCTTGAGCGCCGCCGAAGATGTCGGGAACTACGCCGACAATGCTCGACCACGCCTCCGGCGCGATCGCGACCTTGCCGGCCTCACGGATGAGGTCGGCGCCGGTGTCGGTCGTCGCCGGGCGCGGGCTCGACATCAGATCGCATTGCGCATTGCCGGCGCCGGTCAGGATATAGGTGAAGCCATCGGCCGGCTGGGGCTGCACCAGCCATCCCGCGGGCTTGTCGAATGTGATTTTTGCGTCCGGGCTTGTCCACGGATCCGCCGACGCGGCCGACGCATAAACACACGCGCCCAAGGCGAGCGCCGAAATCAGCTTACGCATGAGAATACCCTCAAAAACCCTCTGACGCTTTTGTAAGCGGCGTGAACCCACCGGTCAAAGGCTTCGCGCTTGCGGCCTCAAGGTGCGTTCTGGTTTTGGGCGACGCTTTGACGTTGTGCGGCCAGCCGTTCGGCGTCGGCCTGCAGCGCCGCGTCATTGGGCGCGCCGACGGAGCGCAGCACCGCGCGATATGTCGCAACGTCATCGGCGCCCGATCGGCTTTGGCAAAAGGCCCACAGATCGACGCCCGGCCGGAACTGGATGGCGGCGTGCACGATGCGCCCTTGCACTCTGAAGTCCGCGAGCTGCACCGGCCAAAAGGCGTCCGTGCTGACCTCGCTTGAGACGAACGAGGCTTGGCCGCCGAACACGTCGGGAGCGAGCGGGATCAACCGCGCCCAATCCGCCGGCGCGACGGCCAGCTTGCCGGATTCGCGGATGACGTCGGGCGGGATCGCCGCGGTCTGCGCGCGCGGGCGCGCCATGAAATCACACTCCTTGTCGCCCGACCCGGCGACGATATAGGTCATGTCGTCGGCGTCCTGCGGGGCCACGAGCCAGCCCGCTGGCAAATCAAAGGAAATCTTGGAATCGGGACTGGTCCAAGGGGCGGCGGCGGCGCTTGCCGCCCATATCGAAAGGGCGGCCGCGGCCGCCAGCACCATACGCATGTTCAACACCTCTAAAATGCCCGTTGTCCCTTTATGCGGCGCCCGTTTCCGTCGCAAAGACGCTAGGGTACGCCTGCGCTGCATCAGCGCATAGGCGCCGCAATGGGAGGCGATTGCATGAGCCTGGGTGGCAAAACCTTGTTCATCACCGGCGCGAGCCGGGGGATCGGCCTCGCCATCGCGCTGAAGGCGGCGAAGGACGGCGCCAATATCGCAGTCGCTGCGAAGACGGCCGCGCCGCATCCGAAACTGCCGGGCACGATTTATTCAGCCGCGGAAGAGATCGAAAAGGCCGGCGGCAGGGCGTTGCCGCTGATGGTGGACGTACGCGACGAAGCCAGCGTGCGCGAAGCGGTGGATCAAACCGTCGCCGAATTCGGCGGCGTTGACATTTGCGTGAACAACGCGAGCGCCATCAGCCTCACCGGCACGTTGGCGACGGAGATGAAGCGCTACGACCTGATGAACCAGGTCAATGCGCGCGGCGCGTATCTGGTGTCGAAGGTGTGCGTGCCGTACTTGCAGCGCAGCTCCAATCCGCATGTGCTGATGCTGTCGCCGCCGCTCGACATGAAGCCGCGCTGGTTTGCCGGACACGTCGCCTACACGATGGCCAAGTACGGCATGTCGATGTGCGTGCTGGGCATGGCGGAGGAGTTCAAGGACGACGGCATCGCCTTTAACGCGCTCTGGCCGCGCACCGGCATCGCCACCGCCGCCGTGGAGTTCGCGCTCGCTGGCGCGGAGGGCATGAAGCACTGCCGCACCACGGACATCCTCGCCGACGCCGCCTATGCGATTTTCAACAAGCCCGCGCGCGAATGCACTGGGAACTTCTTTATCGACGACGTGCTGCTCTACGGGGAGGGCGAACGCGATTTTGACAAATACCGTGTCGACCCCACCAAGCCGCTGATGCCGGATTTCTTCGTACCCGAGGATACGCCCCTCCCGTCGGGCGTCAGCATGGATCCCGTGGCGTAAGCGTTACGCAAATTGCCCAATCGTCGCAAAGCGGTAGTCAGCGCCGCTGAGCTGTGCTGTGTGCCCTCAAGGGAGATATTTTCCGCATGAAACGCTTGTTGATCGCCGCCGCAGCCGCTGTCGCGCTTGGGCTTGCCGCGTGCGCCTCGTCCTCCACCGAGATGACGGGGGCGCCCGCAGCCGCGCCGCCGCAGCACACGCTCCAGGTCGCGCCGCTGCAATATCACTACCGCCAACTCGCCAACGGCCTGCGCGTCTATGCGATGCCCGATCCGAACACGGCGAACGTCGCGGTGCAGGTCTGGTACGATGTCGGCTCCAAGGACGATCCGGCCGGGCGCTCCGGCTTCGCGCACCTGTTCGAACACCTGATGTTCAAGGCGACGCGCGATCTGCCGGCGGAAAGCTTCGATCGTCTCACCGAAGACGTCGGCGGTTTCAACAACGCCTCCACGCATGACGATTACACCAATTACTACGAGGTCGTGCCGGCCAATCATCTGCAGCGCGTGCTGTGGGCGGAGGCGGAGCGCATGTCCTCGCTCGTCGTCGACGATGACTCGTTTCACTCCGAGCGCGACGTGGTGAAGGAAGAGCTGCGCCAGAGCGTGCTCGCTTCGCCATATGGGCGCTTGTTTTATTTCTATCTCCCGCAAGCGAACTACGCCGTGCACCCGTATGGGCGTCCCGGCATCGGCTCGATCGAAGATCTCGACGCCGCCACCACGACCGATGTGCGCGCGTTCCATGCGCAATATTATCGTCCGGACAACGCCGTCGTCGTCGTCGCCGGCAATTTCGACGAGGCGCAGTTCAACCAATGGGTCGACCAATATTTCGGCCCGATCGCCAAGCCGGCGCGCGATATTCCGCGCGTCACCGCGGTTGAGCCCGTGCGCACCGCGTCGCGCGATCTCACCGTCTATGCGCCGAACGTGCCGCTGCCTGCGGTGATGATCTCGTATCAGCAGCCGCCCGCGCGCAGCCCCGACATCGCCGCGCTCACCGTGCTCGACGCCATCCTGTCGACCGGCGAGCATTCGCGGCTCTATCAATCGCTCGTTTACGAGCAGCAAGTCGCCGCGCAGGCGTCAACCAATCTCGACGAAAACATCGATACCGGCCTCTATTCGCTCTACGCCATACTCTCCGACGGCAAGACGCCCGAGGAAGGCGTGCGCGCCTTGCGTGCGGAAAGCGCGCGCCTGCGCGCCGAGCCGGTGACGGAACAGGAACTCGACGAGGCCAAGAACGAAATCGTCACGGCTGCGTTGCAGAACCGGGAAACCGCGTTCGGCCGCTCGACGGAGCTCGCGGACTCGGTGATCCGTTTCGGCGATCCCGCTTACGCCGATCGTCTGCTCGATGCGATCCAGCACGTCACCGCCGCCGATGTGCAGCGGGTGGCGCAAAGCGTGCTGGATGACGGCAAGAGCGTCACCGTGCGCTATCTGCCGCAGGAAACCGCCAATGGCGCGCAAGGCGACACCATCGCCACGGCGCCGACGATCCAGACGCGCGCGCTTTCGCTGCCCGCTTCCGAGGCGCCGGTGTTCACGCTGGCGCCGGTGGCGCAGCGCGTGCAGCCGCCCGCACCGGGTCCCGCCGTCAGCGCGGAAATCCCGCCGACCGCCGCGCGCACGCTCGACAACGGGCTGCGGGTGATCATCGCATCCTCGCATCGCCTGCCGCTGATCAGCGCCGACCTTCGCGTCGCCGCCGGCGCCAGCGCCGATCCCGCGGGCCGCGCCGGCGACGCTGCGCTCACCGCCGATCTCGTCACTAAGGGAACCACGACGCGATCAGCGACGGACATCGCCCGACAAGTCGAATCGCTGGGCGCCTCGCTCAGCGCCGACAGCGGCGGCGATTCCTCCACTGTATCGCTGGAGACGCGCTCCGATCACGTCGACGAAGCTTTCACCTTGATGGCAGATGTCGTCCGCAATCCGACATTCGCGGCCGAAGAGCTCGAACGTTCGCGCCAGCAATCGCTTGATGGTCTGCAGGTCGCACTGCAGCAGCCGCGCAGCATCGCCACGTTCGCCATGACGCGCGCGCTCTATGGCGCGACGCCCTATGGCGGCGTGCAATCGCCGACCAGCCTGCATGCGATCACGCGCGAGGACGTCGTTGCGTTCCACCACGCCTATTGGCGCCCCGACAATGCGATCCTCGTCATCAGCGGCGATGTCACCGCCGAGCAGGGTTTCGCCATTGCGCAGCGCTATTTCGGCGACTGGGCCAAGCCCGCCGAAGCGCTGCCCGCCGCGCCCGACGCCGCCGCGCCGGCCGTGCGTCCGCGCACCATCGTTGTCGACCTGCCGCACACCGGCCAGGCCGCGGTGACCATGGGAACGATCGGCGTCGCGCGCCGCGACGGGGACTATTTCCCGGCCGTTGTCGCCAATTCCGTGCTGGGCGGCGGCTATTCGGCCCGCCTGAACTTGGAGATCCGCATTCGTCGCGGGCTGTCCTATGGCGCGGGCTCGGGCATGGCGGCGCGCCTTGCGCCGGCGCCGATCATCGCCTCCGCGCAAACCCGCAACGATGCGGCGGTGCAGGTCGTCGGCCTCATGCAAACTGAGCTGACGCGCCTCGGCGCCGCGCCCGTGCCGGCGGACGAACTCAGCGCGCGCAAGGCCTCGCTGATCGGTTCGTTCGGCCGTGCGGTGGAGACGACGTCCGGCGTCGCGGGGCAAATTTCGTCGCTGGCGCTGTTCGGGCTGCCGCCGGAGCGTCTGCAAACCTACGTGTCGGACGTTTCCAATGTGACGCCGGCTCAGGTGCAGGCGGCGGCGCGCCGCTACTTCGATCCCGCGAAGACGACCACGGTCGTCGTCGGCGATGCGAGCGTCTTCTATGACGGCCTGCGGCGTCAGCGCCGCAACGCCGAGCGCATCGAGATCGACGATCTCAATCTCGACAGCGCGACGCTGCATTGATCCAACGGCGGCGCGAGTCCGCTTGACTCGCGCCGCCGCCCGCTTTGTGTGAAGCCGACGCAGAAGGCGGAGCGGGGAATGCGGATTTGGCTGGCGGCTTTGGCCGCATGGGCGTGCGCGGGCGCAGCCTCTGCGCAGGAGCTTTCCTTCGTTCCCGGCCGCCCAGGCAATACCGAGAGCCCGGACGTCGCGCCCGCCGGCCACTGGCAGCTCGAAACCGAAATCGCGAGCTATTCCGATCGCGACGGCGGCGACAGCTGGAGCGCGCTCACGACGTCGTTTCGATACGGCCTCGCACGCAGCTGGGACGCGGAAGCGATCGTCTCGCCGCTCAATCGCGCCGACGGCGAAACCGGTCTCGGCGACGTGACGCTGCGCCTGCGCAAGCAATTCAGCGGCCTCGACGGCGAAAGCCCGTCCTTTGCGCTGATCGGCTATGTCACGCTGCCGACGGCTGAGGACGGTTTGGGGGCCGATCATCTTGAAGGCGGGATCATCGCCACCAGCGGCGTTTCCATTTCCGACCGGGCTTCGCTGACGCTGACCGCCGGCCTCGGCTCCGTCAGCGAGGGCGACGATGACGAACTCGGCATTTCGGGCGGCGCCGCCTACGGCTATTCGTTCACCGGGGCGACGGGCGCCTATGTCGAGATTTTTGGCGAACATGTCGACGGCGAGACCGCCGCCACGCTCGATATCGGCATGACGCACTTGCTGGACGAGCGGACGCAGATCGACGCCGGCGTCGACTTCGGCCTCAACGACAACGCTGACGACGCGCGCTTCTTTGTGGGGTGGGCGCACCTGTTCTGATGCGCTAAATCTCCGCCATGCTGCTCTACACGCACCCGGCCATGCTGCGTCACCAGCCGCCGCGCGGCCACGCGGAAAGTCCGGCGCGGCTTGAGGCGGTGCTGCGTGGCCTCGAACCGCTCGACCTGCCGACGCGCGAGGCGCCGTTCGCTGCGCGCGGCGCAGTCGAGCGCGTGCATCCGCGCGATTACGTCGATGCGATAGAGGAGGCGTTTTCGCAAGCCGAGGAGGAGGCCGTCGCGCTCGACGCCGACACGTTCCTGTCGCCGGGCACGCGCGAAGCGGTGTGGCGCGCCGCGGGCGCCTGCGTCGCCGCGGTGGACGCCGTGCTCGGCGGCGAAGACGATATGGCCTTCTGCGCCGTGCGCCCGCCCGGCCACCACGCCGAACCGCAGACGCCGATGGGCTTTTGCATTTTCAACAATGTCGCCATCGCGGCCTTGCACGCGCTCGAAGCGCACGGACTCGACAAAGTGGCGGTGGTCGATTTCGACGTGCATCACGGCAACGGCACGCAAGCCGTGGCGAACGTGGAGCCGAGGCTCTTGTTCGCCTCCACTCACCAATCGCCGCTCTACCCGGGCACGGGCTTCGCGCATGAACGCGGCGCGGCCAACAATGTCGTCAACGCGCCGTTGCCGCCTGGCGCCGGCGGCGCCGAATGGCGCGCGGCGATGGAGGCGCATGTCCTGCCCGCACTCGAGGCGTTCGGGCCCCAGCTTATCCTCGTGTCGGCCGGTTTTGACGCTCACCGCGCGGACCCCCTGGCGCAAATGGCCCTGGAAGACGCCGATTACGGCTGGGCGGGAACGCGCCTCCGGGATGTTTCATTACGGAACTGCAAGGGCAAACTTGTCTCGACTCTGGAGGGCGGATACGACTTGGGCGCGCTCGCCCGCTCGGCCCATGCCTACGCGGCGGCGCTCGCAGGGGACTGACGCCGCTCAAGGGGAGGGGGCGCGGGTTCCTCAAGGACCGTACATGACGACGACGGCGCCCGAAGAGACGCTTGATCGCCGCCCCGGCGCCAGAACAGGCGCCATCGTCATCGTTCGGCACGGTCAGCCCGATGCCGACCGGACGGTGCGGATCGGCTGGCGCGACTACCAGGAATGGTGGGCGCACTACAATCGCACAGGTCTCAAATCGAACGAGCGCCCTCCGGCGGAACTGGTTGAGCTGGCGCGCAAAAGCCAGCTGATCTTCGCCTCCACGCTGCCCCGCGCCATCCGCACGGCGGAGGCCGTGGCGGAGGGCCGCGAAATCATCACCGACCCGGTGTTTGTCGAGGCGCCGCTGCCGCCGCCGCCGATCTGGGGCCGGCGTTCGCCGGGCGCTTGGGGCGTGTGGTCGCGCGTGTTCTGGTGGTTCGGCCGGCACGCCGGGGAGGAGAGCCGCAACGAGGCCGAAGTGCGCGCCGAGGCCGCCGTCGCCACGCTGACCGCGCGCGCCTTACGTGGCGAAAACGTCATGTTGTGCGCGCATGGCTGGTTCAACCGGATGATGCGTCCCGTGCTCCGCAAACAAGGTTGGCGCTGCATTTACGATGGCGGCGACACCTACTGGGCTTACCGCATTTACGAAAAGCGGTCGTGACGCTCTGCGCCGCCGCAGCGCGAAACCACTGAAGATCCAAGCCTCGGTGTCGCCAATCCCTATTCCCTAATCCCTGTCGATTACATACCTTTGAGTTCAGGAGCGCATTCGTATGAGCCAGAACGCCGTCGATCCCGCGACGCTGAGCTTCGAGGAGGCCTTGGCCGAATTGGAGAAAATCGTCGCGCAGCTGGAGCGCGGAGATGTCGCTCTGGCGGACTCGATTCGCATCTACAAGCGCGGCGCGGCCCTGAAAGCGCGCTGCGAGGGCCAGCTCAAGGAAGCGCAGCTCGAAGTCGATCAAATCGTCATGGGCCCGGAGGGCCCGCGCGCGGAACCCGCGCGGATAGGGAAATGAAAACACCGATGGCTGACGATCCACAATCCAACGCCCGCCTGCCGATCATTTCGTTTGAGGATTTCCTCAAGGTCGATATTCGCCTCGGCACTATTGTCGACGTGAAGGTGTTCGAGGAGGCCAAGAAGGCCGCCTACCAGCTCTGGATCGATTTCGGCGAGCCGCTCGGAGTCAAGAAGAGTTCGGCGCAGGTCACGCAGAACTATGCGCTGGGCGAGCTGCTCGGCCGTCGGGTGGCCGCGGTCGTGAACTTCGAACCCAAGCAGATCGGCAAGTTCATGAGCGAAGTTCTGTGCCTCGGTTTTCCCGACCGCAACGGCAACGTCGTGCTGCTCAACGTGGACAAGCCGGCGAGCACGGGCGGGCGGCTCTACTAGACGGCGGGCGCCGTCCGATCCGTCTTTTTCAACTCAGTAATTCATCGGCTTTGCACCGCGGTTAGCGGCCGGAAAGGGGAACACTCTTCCCCCACGGCTTGAGTCCGCGGCGGGGCCTTCTCCCGCAGCGTGAGCCGGCTGGCGCCCGCGGTTAAGTATGACGACGGTCCCAGCGCAAAACCGCGGGGGTCGCCATTGCAGCATGGCTTGCTCGGGGTGGGGGACAGGGCCGCGCAAGCGACCGAATGGGCGATCGGCGTCGACTTCGGGACGGCGTACTCGAAGGCGGCGGCGACGCGCCTGACGTTCGAACACGGCTCTGCGTTGCGTGAAATCAGGCCGCTTCGTCTTGGCGAAGCGGCGGGACAGCGCGGCGCGTTCCTCGCGCCGTCTTCGATGTTTCTGGATCGCTCGCGCGTGCACTTCGGCGCGCGCGCGGTCGAGCGCCTGTTCGCCGCCGACCTCGATCAGCGCGAACTGGTGCGTTCCTTCAAAACCATCCTGGGCGTCAGCGATTTCGAAGGCGCCCTCAATTTCTTTCCGCACCCCAGCGTCGATCCGGACCGCGTCTTCCGCTTGCGCGACCTGATCATCCTCTATCTCGCCTACCTGCTCGTGCTCGTGGATGTCGCGGCGGCCGGGGAATTCAAGCGCACCGGAGAGATCATCCCGACCTCGCGTCTGCGCTTCACGCGGCCCGGCTGGATTCCCGGCCGCATCGCCGCCGCGCATGAGGCGATGACCTCGCTGTTCAATCAGGCGCACATCGTGCGCCGCACCCTTGGCGACGAATTGCTGGCCGCCGAAGGCGTGAGCTACAAGGCCGCGCGCGCCGCGCTTGACGCCGCCCGCGCCAACCCCACGCAATTGGACAATCTCGACGGCGGCATCTACGAAGCCAGCGCGGTCGGCATTTGCCACTACCACGATCCGTCGGCGCCGAACTGCCTGCTCGTGGTCGATGTCGGCGCCGGCACTACGGATGTGGCCGGGCTGATGCGCGAATCCGTGCGCGACAACATCCGTGTGATCCGCACGGCGCGGCGCACCATCGATGTCGCGGGCGACAATTTCGACGCCGCCTTGCTTGATCTGCTCATGTCGAAGGCGAAGGGCGTGCGGTCTCCGGCTGACCGGGCGGCGTTCTGGCGCCACGTCATGCCGAAAGTGCGCGAACTCAAGGAGGAATTGTTCGAGAAGGGCCGCACGCAGGTCGAGTTCCGCGGCGCGGTGATCAAGTGCAACGTGCGCGAGTTTGAGCGGCAGAAAGCGTTCAAGGTCGGCATGGCCGAAATCGAATATGTTTACGAGGCAAGCCTTGCCGAGGTGCTGCAAGTCAGCCGGCGCGCGCGCACGCCGAAGATCGGCGTGGTACTCGCCGGCGGCGGTTCGCGCCTGCCGGCGATCAAGGCGATGGTGACGAAGAAGAAATGGCGCGGCTTCAACGTCAAGGTCGTGCATTTGCCGACGACGCCGGCCTGGGCGCACGAGCTGGACTCGGCGGAGGAATTTGAATCGCTGTTCGCGCAGCTGAGCGCGGCCTTCGGTGCGGCGATCTCGGGCGCCGGCCAGGGCGAAACGCCGCTCGAAACCGGGGGCCCGACCGCCCGCTCGCGCTGACGCCGGCGCGGGGACCGTGCCCGAGGTCACGGCGGCCAGATCGGCACGCTCCTACAGTCTCCTCATCGCCTCACGGCGAGCCGAGTTGAACCAAGGAGCCACGCCATGACCATCTTCGCCCGCATCTTCTGCATCGCCATCGCCGCAACGGTGTTCGCGCCGGTCGCGCTCGCCACACTGCACCAGGCCGCGCAGATCGTCTGACCTCCCGACGCTTATCCATTCCCAGCGCGTCTAGCCCCGCGCCCCGATAGCGTCTCACTCCGCCCGCGTCGCCGCCGGTTCTGGCTCCCCGGCGATCGACGCGGGCGGTTTTATTTTGCGCTTGCGAACAGCGCTTCCGTTGCGGCGGCTTGCAGCCGGCGCCGCAACCCTGTGATAGTCGCCGTTACAAAACGGACAATCGGGAGCGCACATGACGGCGGAAGCAACAGCGACGGCGGGCGCGCCGCCGGCGGGGAGGGACATTCTCGGCCATCCGCGCGGCCTTTGGTATCTGACGTTTGCGGAGTTTTGGGAGCGCTTTTCCTATTACGGGATGAACGGCCTCCTCGTGCTGTATCTGACGCAGTATCTGCTTCTGCCGGAGCACGTAGGGCAGGTGGCGGGCTTCGGGCTGCTGAAGGGCGTGCTTGAAGGCATGTACGGGCCGCTCGCGACGCCTATCGCGATCGGCACCGCCATCACCGCCGTCTATACGAGCGGCGTCTATGTCACTCCCATCATCGGCGGCCTGATCGCCGACCACGTTCTGGGAAGAACCGCGACCGTGTCGCTGGGCGCGATCCTGATGGTGATTGGCCACTTTCTCATGGCGTTCGAGGCGTCTTTCGTCATCGCCATCGCCTGCCTCTTCGTCGGCGTCGGCTGCTTCAAGGGAAATATCGCCAGCCAGGTGGGCGAACTCTATGCGCGCAACGACCTTCGCCGCGCCGACGCGTTCCAGACCTACATGCTGGGCATCCAGCTCGCGGTGATCGTGACGCCTTGGGTCTGCGGCTATCTCGGCGAGAAGGTGGCGTGGCATTGGGGGTTCGGCGCCGCTGGCATCGGCATTCTGGGCCTCATCATCTATTTGTCGGGCCGCAAATATCTGCCCGCCGAGCGCAAGCGCGGCGAAGCGCGCGAGAAGGCCGAGCGCGCCCCGCTCACAGGCCGCGATTGGCTGACGCTGCTCGTACTGGTCGCCATGCTGCCCGTTCTCGCGCTTTGCGCGCTCAGCAATCAGCAGATTTTCAACGCCTACGAGGTTTGGGGCGGCGCCCATTACGACCGCGATCTGTTCGGCTTCGAACTGCCGGTCACGTCGCTGCTTTCGCTGGACGCGATCATTTCCACGGCGCTGATGTTCAGCGTGATCGTGTTCTGGCGCTGGTACGGCAAAACGCGCAAAGAGCCCGACGAGATCATCAAGATCATCATCGGCTCGGTGATCGCGGCGTGCGGGCCGCTGATGCTCGCGTTCGGCGCGGCTCAGGAGGCGGCGACGGGCCACAAGGTCTCGCTGCTCTGGGGCGTCGGCTATCACGTCGTCAACGATCTCGGCTTCGCGATGGTGTTCCCCGTCGGCCTCGCGCTGTTTTCGCGGGCCTCGCCGAAGGCGCTCGGCGGCATGGTGATGGGGATTTATTATCTGCACCTGGCGATGGCGAATCTCGGCACCGGCGTGCTCGGCGGCATGCTGGAAAAGATGAGCGGCTTCGATTTCTGGCTGCTGCACAGCGGCTTGGTGGGGCTGGGCGCGGCGTTGCTGATCGTCTTCGCGCTTCTGTTCCACAAGATCCTCGCGCCATCCGCGGACGCGGCGGCGGCTCCGTAGCCCCTAGCTGGCGGCGCCCTCGTTGCGTGCGCCAGGCGCCGGGTCGGCGCCGGCGCGAAGGTCGACGGCCGCTTCCTTGAAGATGAGCTCGCGCATCTTCTCAAGGCGCGGGGCGACCTGCGGCGCGGTCAGCATCGTGCTCGCCACCGCCATCAGCAGCAGCGCGGTGAACGCCTGACTGGAGATGATGTGCTTGTCGAGCAGGATGCTGACGAAGATGATCATGATGAGCGCCTTGGTCTGCAGCAGCCAGCCGATTACGTTCGCTTCGCCTTTTTGCCACTTCAGCAGCTTGCCCGCGATGTGAACGCCGAGCAGCTTGCCGGCGACCGAAGCCGCGAGCAGCACGCCGGCGCAGGCGAAGACGGCGAGGCCGCCCATCTCCCAGCTCGTGCGCAGACCCGTGGACAGGAAGAACACAGGCATGATCGCCAGCAGCACGTGGCCGCGGAACAGATCCATGCGCTTGCGGTCGAACAGGTCGCTGTCGAGCGCGGCGCCCGCGAGGAAGGCGCCCACCATGAAATGAAGCCCGCACCAATCCGCCGCGAAGCTGCACGCCGCAAGCCAGATCAGCGCCGCATACCAGCGATCGCTTTCGGCGATCACGCGCATGAGCCGGCGCACGCCCATCGCCACAAGGGCGAATGCGCACAGAAAGCCCGCCTGGCGCCCCACGCGTTCCCAATCCAGCAGGATGAGCGCGAGCACCGCCCAGATGGCGATGTCGTCGAGGCTCGCATAACGCAATGTGCGCTGGCCGAGCGGCGTGCGGAGAATCTGCATCTTCTCCATCAGCAGCACGAGAATCGGCAGCGCCGTGACCGCGCAGGCCATGCCGACGCCGAGCACGAACTGCCATGTCCGGCCCTTGTCGCCGATCCAGTCGCCCGCCGCGGCCGCGCCCCACATCGTATTGGCGTAGAGCAGGCCGAGCGCGGCGATGCAGCCGAACAGCAGCGGCGTGCCGAGCGCGAGACCGGCCGTGACAGAGGTCTCGGAGCGGTGCGCCCACGCCTTTTTCAGATCGAGTTCGATGCCGGCGACGAACACGAAGATCATCACCGCCCACCAGGCGATGCCGTTCAGCGCGGCGACCACCTGCGGGGTGAACACGAAATCGTAGTAGGCGGGATACGCCGCGCCCAGGATGCCGGGGCCGAGCAGAATGCCGCCGACAATCTGCACCACCACCAGCGGCGCGTAATAGTCCAGCTTCAAGATCCGCCACACCAGATACGGGACCGTGAAGATGATGATCATGGCGATCAGAAAAACTTCCGACGTCGCCATGCCCTGGTGCGGCATCGAACTCCCCATGCTTCGCGCGCACGATGTGGCCTCGCGCGCCGCTTCGCAAGGCAATGCGCTCGGACGTCCTCGCGCGCGCCGCGCGCGTCAGTGGTTCGGGATGGGCTGGTCCTGCGGCGTCGGCGTGGGCGGCGGCGCTTGCGGCGGCGGCGTCAGCGAGACGGGGCCCTGTTGGCTAGGCGCGGTTTGAGCCGGCGCGGTGGTTTCCGGCGCGCCGCTCACGCCGGGCGGCAACAGGTCAGGATCGGTGGAGGCGGGCGGCAGCGGCGTCAATGAATCGGGAATCGGCGTTGTCGTCGCCGGCGCCGATTGCAGTTCGGCGATCCGCCCGCGCGCCTCGAGCGCGTGGTCGCTGTGGGGGAAGTCGTTGAGGAAGGCGTTGAGCGCATCCATCGTGTCGGCCGAGCGCGCCGCGGACCAGCGATGCTGTTCGAGTTCGGTCAACGTGCCCTGCGCCTGATCGCGATAGGCGCCCGGATTGTCCTGCAGGAAGGCGCGCAGCTGCGCGGGGCTCGTTTTGTCGAGATGCTCCCAAGCGGCGGCCGAAGCCTGCGAGCCCTGCATTTGCGTCCAGGCGAAATAACCGCCGCCGCCGAGCGCCGCCACGACCACGAAAGTGATGGCGCCGATGACGGCCAGCTTGCCGCCGCCGCTGCGCGGCTCATCGGCCTCGAGGCCGGTGCGATTGAGCTCCGCCCGGTTGAAGTCCGCGGCGCGGGGCGCGGGATCGGGCGCTGGCGCCGTGGGCGGCGGCGCCTGGCGGGGCGGCGCTACAGCCGCGGCCGCCGCGCCCGGCGCCCCAGGCTGAAAGAAATGCGAGGGCGGGCGCGGCGGCGGGGTGACGCCGGTTTTCTCCGCTACGGCGATGGCCAAAGCTCGCCACGCGGGGAACCCGTCCTCGCCGCGCCAGCCGGTCAGGTCGATGGAGGCCTCGCCGGAAAAGTCTGCCGGGGTGGCGGCGTTCTGCATCCGCGCGTGGATGACGGGGCCCATGCCCTTGGCCAGCTTCACTTCTTCCACGAGGTCGCTGGAACTCGCCGAGCGCGGCGACCATAGCGCCACCATGGCTTTCGCGCCACGCATGGCTGAATGGAGCGCGTCGCCGGTCTGCTCCACGACCGGCTGCAGCCCCATTTGGCGCAGCTTTTCCGCCAGGGCCCGCGCGGGCGGCGTGTCCTCAGCCGCATGCACGATCACGACAGACGCCATATTTCTCGATCCTTAGCCCAAAGTTGACGTGGAGCGGTTCGACCGCCGGACGCCCATGCATCTTTCCGGCCGTTCATGCGCAAGATGCCCCGGAAACGCCCGTGAAGGGAAGACCGCTCCCCACAGGATGCGCCCCTGAAGGCGCTTGCGCGAATTGGGCGCTCTGCTAACCCGGCGCGAATGTCTCTCCTTGAAGACCGGCTCAAAGCCGCCGCGGAACGCACGAACGTGGCGCTCGATGCGCTGATCCCGCGCGAGCACGGGCCCGAGGCGCGGCTGATGAGCGCCATGCGCTACGCCGCTCTGGGAGGCGGCAAACGCCTGCGGCCCTTCTTCACGCTGGAAGCGGGGGCGCTGCTGGAAGCCGAGGAGAGCGCGCTGTTGCGCGCCGCCGTGGCCATCGAATGCGTGCACACCTATTCCCTGATTCACGACGATCTGCCCTGCATGGATGATGACGATCTGCGCCGGGGCCAGCCGACGGTGCACAGACAATTTGACGAAGCCACGGCGCTTTTGGCCGGGGACGCCTTGTTGACGCTGGCGTTCGAGATTTTGGCGGAGCCGGCCACGCATCCCGACCCGCAGATGCGCTGCCTGCTGATTGCCGGCCTCGCCAAGGCCGCGGGCGCGGGCGGCATGGTGGCTGGTCAGGCCGCCGACATGGCCGGGGCGGAGATCGGCAGCGATTTGATCGCCGTCACCCGCATGAACCGGATGAAGACCGGCTGCCTCATCAACTATTCGATCGACGCCGCCGCCATGATCGGCGCGGCGCGCGAACACGTGCGCACGGCCCTCAACCGCTACGCTCACGATGTCGGCCTCGCCTTTCAAATGGTCGACGATCTGCTCGACGCCGAGGGCGTTGTCCGCGACACCGGCAAGGCCGTGCGCAAGGACGCCGGCCGCGGCAAGGTGAATTTCGTCACCGTGCTCGGCGTCGAAGCCACGCGTGAGCGCGTGAAAATGCTGGCCGACCAGGCGAAACGGCACCTCGCCATGTTCGGCCCGCGCGCCCGCGTCTTGCTCGACGCGGTCGATTTCATCGTCGAGCGGCGCTACTAGCGAGAGCCGTTAAAGCTTAACGCCCAGGCTCGACAACACGCCGCCGAGCTGTTCCCGCCACGCGAAAATCACGAAGCCCAGATAGCCGACAACGAATACGAGCGGCATGATCCGCTCCAGCTTCCCCGCGCTCAAGCTGAAGCCCTGCTTGGTGTGGTGTTCCCATTCCGCGGCCAGCGGCTGCACTTGCAGGCCTTTCTCAAGCTGGAGCAGCGTTGCCATTTTCGCGGCGTTGATGCGCCGGTAATAGTCCAGCGTGCTCATCCACACGAGGCTCAGCACGATCATCAGCACGGACAAGCCGGTGATCAGCGCGATCGCTCCGGTCATCGGCGTGACCAGCAGGTAGCCGAGGGCCGAGCATGCGGCGAGATTGATGGTGATGAAGAATTGATGCGTCTCGCGCCGCGCGCGGCCGAGCCCGTCGGACTGGTCGCACAGGACACTGTAAAGTTGGATGTCTTCCGCCAGCGCCATTGGCTCCCCCCAAAAGCAGCTCCGCTCGGAGCAACATTCGACGGCCGCGGAATAAGTGCAACCTCATTCTTCCGGCGTCGGTGGCCTTGGCCGTCCAGAGCGCCGGCCGAGCCGGCTGCGCCCCTCCGCCGCACGAAATTTGCACGGAAAGTCCTTGTTCAACTCGCCTTGATGGCGTCGATTTGGCGGCTCAGGCAGACTAGATTGGCTTGGACAAGCTGAGGGCTCATGGCGCCGCGCACCCCATTGCTGGACACTGTTCGCCTGCCGGCCGACCTCCGCACGCTCTCTCCCGAGCAATTGCCGCAACTGGCCGAGGAGCTGCGCGAGGAGACGATCAGCGCGGTGTCGGTCACCGGCGGCCACCTCGGCGCCGGGCTCGGCGTCGTCGAACTCACGGTGGCGCTGCACTACGTGTTCGATACCCCCAAGGATGTGCTGATTTGGGACGTCGGCCACCAAGCCTATCCGCACAAGATCCTGACCGGCCGGCGCGACCGCATCCGCACGCTGCGCCAGGGCGGAGGGCTTTCCGGTTTCACCAAGCGCGCCGAGAGCGAGTACGATCCGTTCGGCGCCGCGCACGCCTCCACCTCGATCTCCGCCGCACTGGGTTTCTGCGTCGCACGCGACAAGGCGGGGCGCGACAACAACGTCGTGGCCGTAATCGGCGACGGCTCGCTTTCCGCCGGCATGGCCTATGAGGCGATGAACAAGGCGGCGGAAACGACCAAGCGCCTCATCGTCATCCTCAACGACAACGACATGTCGATCGCCCCGCCCGTGGGCGGAATGAGCTCCTATCTCGGCCGTCTCGTGGCCTCGAAGACGTATCGGCGCATCCGCAAGACGGCGAAGGGCTTCACCCGTCATCTCGGCAACGCCGTGCATGACATCACCAAGCGCGCCGAAGAATATGCGCGCACGTGGTTCACCGGCGGCACGTTCTTCGAGGAGTTGGGGTTTCAGTATCTCGGCCCGTTCGATGGGCACGATCTCGACACGCTGATTCCGGTGCTGCGCAACGCCAAGGAATTCGGCGATCGCCCGGTGCTGATCCATGTCGTCACCAAGAAGGGCAAGGGCTACGAGCCGGCCGAGAACGCGGCGGACAAGTATCACGGCGTCGCCAAGTTCAACGTGGTCACCGGCGAGCAGGCGGCCTCCGCCTCGCACCCAAGTTTCACGCAGGTCTTCGCCGAAAGCCTCATTCGCGAAGCCGCGCGCGACGAGAAAATTCTCGCCATCACCGCCGCCATGCCATCGGGGACCGGGCTCGATCGCTTCGCCGAACGCTTCCCCGAGCGCATGTACGATGTCGGCATCGCCGAACAGCACGCGGTCACCTTCGCGGCCGGCCTCGCCGCCGACGGCATGAAGCCGTTCGCGGCGATTTATTCCACCTTCCTGCAGCGCGGCTACGATCAGGTGGTCCACGACGTGGCGATCCAGAAATTGCCGGTGCGCTTCGCCATCGACCGCGCCGGCCTGGTCGGCGCGGACGGGCCGACGCACGCCGGCTCGTTCGACGTCGGTTACCTCGGCGCCTTGCCGGGCTTCGTGCTGATGGCGGCGGCGGACGCCAACGAACTCTCGCGCATGGTCGCCACCTGCGCGGCGATCGACGATGCGCCCTCGGGCGTGCGCTACCCGCGCGGCGAGGCCCCGGGCGCTCTCGGCGCGGACGCGGTGCTGCCGCTTGAAATCGGCAAGGGCCGGGTTCTGCGCGAAGGAACCTGCGTGGCGCTGTTGTCGCTGGGCGCGCGGCTGGGCGAGTGTTTGAAGGCGGCGGAGCGGCTGGCGGCCATGGGCATCTCCGCCACCGTCGCCGACGCTCGTTTCGCCAAGCCGCTGGATCATGATCTGCTCGCCCGGCTCGCCGGCGAGCACGAAGTGTTGATCACGGTGGAAGAGGGCGCCCAAGGGGGCTTCGGGGCGTTCGTGCTGCACGACCTCGCCCACACCGGCGCGCTCGAGCGTGGCCTCAAAGTGCGCACGCTGACGCTGCCCGACCTGTTCCAGGATCAGGACAAGCCCGACCTCATGTATGCGCAAGCCGGCCTCGACGCCGACGCCATCGCGGCGACGGCGCTCATGGCGCTCGGCCGCACCGCCGTGAACGAAGCGCGCGCCTAAGATCGAACTTGCCGTTGCGCTGAAACAACGTGATTCTCGCGAACGCCGGCGCGAGATCGTGGCGCGGGCGCAGCGGAAGGATCATCGAACATGGCCAAAGGTCAGATGCGCTCCAACAAGGAGAAGCGCAAACCGAAGAAGAACGACAAGAAGGCGCAGGCGAACACCGCTAAGAAATAGCGCGCCGCGAGCGTCGCCGGCGCAACGTTTGCGGCCGCATTCGCGGGCGAAATGAAGGTGCGTTTTCGCCTTATTTTCGCCCGCTTGTCCGGTGGCCAGGGGCTTGTCCGCAGAAGGATTTTCTCGCCATGCGCCCGGCTATGGACAAATTTCGGTAAAGCCGGCATGCCATCCAAAGCACGTCGTCAGGGAGGCGATGTGCGAGCGGGGTTTCAAGCAGCCTTAGAGCGCCGGCAAGGTCCGCGCGCCGCGGGCGGACTTGGCGTCGCATCAGCGACGCACACCCTCTCGCCGCAGAAGGGAACGGAGCCGGCATGCGCATTCGGGGTGTTCATCTTGCCGGACTGGCGGTGGCGTTGGTTGGCGCCGCCGCGAAAGACGCGTTCGCCGCCGACCTGACCATCTCCACAGCGACGACGCAGCCGGTCACGACCTCGAACGCAAACAGCGGCGCCGGCAACGTCAACATCGACGCCGCCGGCTCGATCACGATCACCGCCGGACAGACCGGCGTCACTGTCGACTCGCCCAACAATGTGAGCAATGGCGGCGCCATCAGCTCCAACAACGCCGACACCACCACCGGCATCGCCATTCACGGCGGCAATGGCGGCGCCGGCAACACTATCGCCAACACCAATTCGATCAGCCTGCTTGAAGACTACACGCTGAGCGACACCGACAGCGACGGAGACCTCGACGGCGCTTGGCAGCAGAGCACGACCAGCAACCGCACCGGCATCTGGCTTCAATCCGGCTTCGGCGCCTTCACGGGCGACATCACCAATTCGGGAACGATCAGCGTCGAAGGGGGGCATTCCAGCGCCATCCGCCTCGACGCGCCGCTCACCGGCAATCTCACCCATACCGGCGTCATCAACATCACCGGCGACGATAGCGTCGCCATCGCCATCAACGGCGGCGCGGCCGGCGGCGTCTCCGGCAACGTCAACGCGCTGGGCGGCGTTGGCATGCGCGGCGAACACGCCACCGGCCTGCTGGCCGATGCGCCGATCCAGGGCAAGCTCGTCATCAGCGGCGCCTGGGACATTTCCGGTTTCCATTCGACATCGCGTCCGACGACGACCGCGGTCATGGATGCGCTCGACGCGGACGACCTGCTGCTCGGCGGGTCGGCGGTGTTGGTTCACTACAGCGTCGGCGGCGGCGTGACGCTCAAGGGGCCCGGCGTCGAGGACGACGAGGACGACGACGGCGACACGGTCACGGAAGCGGACGGCGACACCGATGACGACGCCTCGGCCAGCATCAGCGTTTACGGGTCGGCGCCCGCCGTCCTGATCACGCCGGACGCCGCGGCGCCGCTCGCCATCGCATTGGGCGACACCGGGCGCGGGTACGGCTTCGTCAATCGCGGCTCGGTGGGGGCCAACGGCGTCTATAACGGCATCAGCGCGACGGCGATCCGCATTGAGGGCGCCGGCGGGGCGGCGGTGAATTCGTTCGGCGGCGTGCTCAATGACGGCGCCGTCGGCGCGGTGGCCTACGAGGCCAACGCCTACGGCATCTATCTCGGCAATTTGCTGAACGCCAACACCATGGTCACGCGCGGCGCGATCACGACGCGCTCGGTGTCGGACGGAGATTTCAACGCCTACGCGGTCTATATCGGCGCCGGCGCCAATGTGCCGGCCTTTAACAATTCCGGCACGATCACCGCGCAATTGCTGGGTGAAACCGGCGATGCGGTCGGCATTGTCGATCTCTCGAACCAGCTCTCCAGCATCACCAATAGCGGCCTCATCCAATCCGCCGTCATCGCCACAGACAGCGACGTCACCGACGACATTCCCGCTCCGCCGGTGACCGGCAGCGCCATCGCCATCGACGTCCACACCTCGACGATCAATGTCACGGTCCGCCAAGTGGCGGACGCCGACAATCCGCTCCGCAACGGCACCGACGACGATAGCGAGGACGACAACGCCGATTCGCTGCCGCCGGTCCGGATCGTCGGCGACATCCTGTTCGGATCGGGCGACGACAGCCTGCAATTGCTGGCCGGCGACATTATCGGCACCGCGTCGTTCGGCGCCGGCGTCAATTCGTTCGTGATCGACAATGGCGCGCAATTCTTCGGCTACATCCAAAATGGCGGAACGCTCAATATCGACGTGGCCGACGGCTTCCTCGGCCTCACCGCCGGCGCCGGTTCGGTCAGCGGCACGGCGAACATCACCAGCGCGCATTTCGGCGACCAGGCCAATCTCGGCGTGGCGCTGACCACCGACCCGTCCACCTCGGCATTTTTGCACGCCACCGGCGCCATCACGTTCGACGACGGCGCGATCATCACGCCGGTGGTGCCGGCCGGGCTGCCGGTCTCCGGCGCGACCACCTTCTTGACCGCTGACGGCGGATTGACGGGCGCCAATTTCGTCACCCGCACGCTTACCGGTTCGGATGCGCCTTTCGTTTACAACGTGGCGATCGAGGTGGTTCCGACGGACGTCAATTCGCTGCAGGTCGCCTATTCGCTGAAGACGCCGGGACAGCTCGGCCTCAACTCAAACCAGACGGTGGCGTTCGATCCGGTGCTCACGGCGCTGCGCACCAACGAGGACGCAAGCGAGGCGTTCGCCAATCTGCACACGGCGGACGAATTCTTCACTGCCTACAACAACCTGCTGCCGAACTACGCCGCGGGCGCCGCCGAACTCGCGACCACGGCGATTCAGCAGGGCCAAAGCGCGAGCACCAACCGCCTTTCGACCACGCGCCTGAACCAGGTGCACGATGTTTCGGTGTGGGCTCAGGAAATCGGCTACGGTCTCGAGCGCGAACCGGAAACGTATGGCTTGCGCTATCGCGGTTCGGGCTTCGGATTCGCCGGCGGCATCGACGGCCCGCTCGAAAACGGAGGTCTGTTCGGCCTGTCGGCGTCGTTCATCTCCTCCGAAGTGGAAGAGCCCGCGCGCATCGATGGCGAAATCGCCGCCTCGTTCGTCCAGCTCGGCGCTTATCTCGGCACCTCGATGGGCCCCGTCGATCTCGACTTCGTTCTCGGCGCCGGCGTCGGCAAGGAGCGGTCGCGCCGCTTCGTCGATATCGGCCCGAGCTTCGAGCGGATCGCCGAGGCGGAATGGTGGGCTTATGAAGGGCACGGCATCGCCCGCGCCTCCGTGCCGATGCGCGCCGGCGCCGTCACCATCACGCCGGCGGCCCAGCTCTCTTATGTGGCGCTGTCGGAAGACGGCTACACCGAAGAGGGCGGAGGCAGCGCGGTCGATTACAAGGTGGACGGCACGCTGACGCAGCGCCTATGGGCGGATGTCGGCGTGGAATTCGCGGCGCGCATGCGCATGGGCGCGGACACTCAGCTTTCGCCGCGCCTCAGCCTCGGCTACCGCGCCAACGTGCTGGATGATGCGGCCGACCGCACTGTGCGTTTCGTCTCGGGCGGCCCCGACTTCACCTTGACGGATGAAACCACCGGCGATGGCGCTCCGCTTGTCGGCCTGGGTTTGGACGCGACCAACGGCTACACCACGATTTCGGTGGGCTACGAAGGCGAGTTCGGCGACGAAATCACGCGCCACAGCCTCAACGTTTCGCTGCGCTTCAAATTCTAGGCCCGGGCGGCGCGGGCGGGATCACGTCCGCTCCTGGTATTCGAACCACGCGAAGTCCGCCGGCAGCGCGGCGCCGCTCATGTCCTGACAGGCGACGCCCACAAACGCACCCGTGAAGTTCGGCAATCCCGGCAGGCTCGCCTCATCGGAAAGAAGGCTGGCGTCGAAGATTTGCGGCAGCGTGCGCCAATCCTCGCCATCGGCGCGATAGGAAAAGCGCAGCCTCTCGAAATCGACATCGACACGCAGCTCAATCGCCGTGTGCTGGGCTATCGGCAGCGGCGGCGAGAATGCATGGGCGTTCACGGCGTCCGGCAGCGCGCTCATGACCCGCAAATGTGTTCCAGCGGCGTCGTCGTGAGCGACATGCAGATAGTGAAATTTCGCCGCGCCGTAATAGCACACGAGCCCGGCCATTTGCTGGAAGTGGCGGGGCGCGAACTCCATCCGCGTCGCCGCCGTGAAGCAGTGCGCTTGCCACCTCCGCGCGACCAGCGATTGCTTGAAATGCGAGCCGATGCTCTCGCGCCCGTAAAGGCGCAAGTATCCTGGCCGCGCCGAAAGGCTGAACAATTCATCCGGCCAGGGCGAACGCAACCACTGGAAATCGATCGCCAGCTCGGGCTGGTCGAACCGCGTGCGCGCCGGCGTCGGCGGGAACGGGTGCGGGGCGAGATTCGGGGCCGGCGTCTGCAGGCGCGGCGCGGCGTCGCCGCCCTCCGTGCGCAGCCAGCCGTCTTCGCCCCACGTCATTTTCTGAATCGCGGTCTCGCGCCCGAGCGTGCAGCGTCCGCGATTGTGCAGCGGCCGGCCGCAGAGATAGACCATGTAAGTCTCGCCGCCCGGCGTTTCGACGAGATCGCCGTGCCCCGCGCGCTGTAGCGGCGCCTCCGGCTTGTCCCGTGCGGTCAACACCTGCCCGTCCGGATGCAGCTCGTACGGTCCCTCGATGGCGCGCGCGCGCGCCATCGTCACAGCATGCCCCCAGAATGTGCCGCCCTCCGCCGTCAGCAGATGATAGGCGCCCCCGCGCTTATAGAGATGCGGACCTTCGGTGAATCCGAGCTCCGTGCCGGCGAAGATGTTCTTGCGTTCGCCGATCAGCCGCTTTTCGGCGTGATCGTATTCCTGCAGCACGATGCCGGCGAAGCGATTGCGCCCGGGGCGGTGATCCCAGAGCATGTTGAGCAGATATTTCCGGCCATCCTCATCATGGAACAGGGACGGATCGAAGCCGCTCGAATTGAGATGGATGGGGTCGGACCAATCGCCGTCTATGGACGGGCAGGTGACGAGATAATTGTGAAAATCGCGCAGCGTCGCGTCGGCGTTGCCGCCCCCGGAGGCGCGGCCGTAACGCTTCACGTCGGTATAGACCAGCCAGAACAGACCGTCCGAATAGCTGAGGCATGGAGCCCATATCCCGCACGAATCCGGATCGCCCAGCATGTTGAGCTGGCTCGCGCGCCGCAGCGGGCGCGTGACGAGGCGCCAATGCGCAAGGTCGCGCGAATGATGGATCTGGACGCCAGGAAACCACTCGAACGTCGATGTGGCGATGTAATAATCCTCGCCCACGCGCACGATCGAGGGATCGGGATTGAAGCCCGGAAGGATGGGGTTTCGGATCACGAGAACGTCTTTTCAGCGAGCACGGGCGGAGAAGCGGGCGGCGCGCGCACGACGCTCCACAGCACCACCGCCCCCAGGACATCGAGCGCCGAGAGCGCGACAAAGAAGGGCGAATAGCCGATCTGGTGCACCATTTGCCCGATAATGGTGGAAAAGATCAGCAGCCCGAGATTTCCGAACGTGCCCGCCATGCCGGCGACCATCGCCACTTCGGTGCGCTTGAACAGGTCGGAGGCCATCGTGATCACCGTCACCGAAAGCGTCTGGTGGGCGAAGCCCGCGAGGCAGATGAGGGCGATCGCTACGTAGGGATCGGTCACCAGGCCGGCGAATGCGACGCCCAGCATCATGATCGCGCCCAGCGTGAACGCCCCGCGCCGCGCGTCGATGAGGCCGACGCCGCGCCGTTGAAGAAACGCCACCACGAGCGGGCCGAACAGGCAGCCGAGGTCGGCGGCGAGGAACGGCATCCAGGCGAAGATGGCGATCTGCTTCAAATCGAAATGCCGCGCCTCGGTGAGGTAGAGCGGCAGCCAGAACGTCAGCGTGCCCCAGGTCGGGTCCGCCAGAAAACGCGGCAGCGCGATGCCCCAGAAATTGCGTTGCCCCAGGACGCGGAAGAGGTTGGCGAAGAAGGGCGGCGCCTTGTCGCCTTCCAAAGCGCTTTCCTGTCCCGCCGCGATGTAATCGCGTTCTTCCGCCGAGAGCAGGGTCTGCCGTTCGGGCGCACGGTAGAACACGAACCAGACGATCGCCCACACGATGCCGATGGCGCCGGTGACGACGAAGGCGAATTGCCAATCGTAATAGAGGATCGCCGTCGCCACCAAAGGCGGCGCGAGCAGCGACCCCACCGAGGCGCCGATATTGTAGAGGCCCGCCGCGAAACCGCGCTCCTTCGCCGGAAACCACACCGCCACCGTCTTGATGCCGGCGGGATTTGCCGAGCCCTCCGCGAAGCCCATCACCGCGCGCAAGCCGGCCAGCATCTGCCACGAATGTGCGATCCCGTTCAGCATGCAGGCGGCCGACCAGATCACGGCCATCACCGTCATGCCGGTGCGCAAGCCGGCGCGATCCAGAATCCAGCCGACGACCGGCTGCAGCATGATCGTGAGCTGGAACGCCAGCAAGACGTAGGAATATTCCTTTTCCCCGATGCTCAGATCGCCCAGCAGCGTCGGCGCGGCGACGGCGAGCGAACTGCGCGTGAGATAGTTGATCAGCGCCCCCAGCATGATGAGGACGATGGTGATCCATCTCAGCCCGAGGAATTTTCCGCTCAAGTCCGCTCCTCCGCCCTGCGATCTTGCACTGAGCGGTCTTGGCGCCGCTGGTCAGACCACTTGGCGCAAGCGCAAGGCGCGCGTCAACGGGCGGAATGAAATCAGCGCCACCATCGCGGCTCGGCGTGCGCCGCGTGATGATCGAGCCCGCGCGTATCGACCAGCGCGGCGCGCACGGTCTCGAAGTCGGCGCCGAGCTGGTCCGGCGTCCAGCGGTATTTGTGCCCCCAATTCTTGGCGCGGTCGACGTCTCCCAGCCGCCGCTCTTGCTGTTCGTGACGCGCCTGCGTGCGCGCCAGTCCCAGATATTTGTAGTGCAAATTCACCACTTCATCGCGTTCCGGATAGCGGACATCGCCGAGCGGTTCCGCGAGATGACGGCCAGGTCCGTAATTGATCTCTTCGATGGCGTCGGGCTGGAAGATCTGCAGCTTGCTCATGTTGCGCCATGGGGCGCCCATCGGAAAATCCCGCCACAGCAGGCTCTCGGTGGGGGGAAAATCGTCGGCGATCATCTGGTATCCCAAGGCGGGAATCGCCGTGACGCCGCGTTCGGTCGCGATCGCCAGATAGCGCGGCATATCCGCGTGGTGCAGATGCTCGTCGATGTTGGTGACAATGACCCAGTCCGCCGCGCCGCGACTGCGCTTCCAACTCGTGTCGTAGATGTGCTTGGCGGATTTCACCCAGGAATTCGGATCGGTGCGCTTCAGCCGCTCGACAGCGACGTTGGCGCGCGCCTCGAGATATTCGCGCGAACCGTCGTCGGACCCATCGTCATGGATGAAAAAGCGTTCCACCCATGGTTCGTAGTGCCGGAAGAAGAAATCCAGCATGGGCCGGTCGTTCCAGCACACCGTATGCAGGTGCACGCGCGTCACGAGCCAGCCGTGACGCGCGCGAGTTCCGCGCGCGCGTGTTCGAGCGCTTCGGCGTCAGCGTCCGCCCAGAACGCGAGCCGCGCGCGCATGGCGCCGATCTCGCGCGCAAACGATGCGGCGTCCATGTTCGCGCTGAAGAAGGACCGCGCGATCAGCGCGCCGGTGGCGCCGAGCCGGATTTGCTGCGCGTAGACGAGATCGGATGCGACGGGCAGATCCGTATCGAGCGCGCGTCCCAGTCCGCCGACGCCGAGCTTGAGGCCCGCATGCGTCGCGGCCGCCGCGATACGGTCCATGGCGGGGGATACGAGCGCTCCGAGCCGGTTGTTCAGACCGAGATCGATCGAGAGATCGTTGAGCCCGACGTGGATTTCTTCGATGCCGAGCGCCGGGAGGCGCGCGATCGTTTCGATGGCCGCCAGACGTTCGACCAGCGGCGCCACCTTGAAGCGTCCGCGCGCCAGGTCCAGGAACGCGCCGACCTCCGTGCTCGATTGGAAATTCGGCAGCATGACGACGCCGACGCGCGCGTCGGCGAGGGCCTCGATCTCGTCGCGCGAGCCGTCGTGCAGGGGATTGGCGCGCACGAACAAGGTGGCGTGCTTAAGCCCGGGGCGAATGCGCGCCAGGTCCTCGAAACGGTGCGGCGAGATCCATGTCGGCAGGCCCTCCTGACGCTTCGCTTTGCCGAGCGTTTCGAGATCCAGTCCGATGCGGTCGACGCCCGCCGCGTCCGCCCACGCGGCGCGGTCGGGATCGTTGGTCCACAGAGTCAGCGTATGGCGGGGCGCGTTCACCACGAATAGGGAATGCTCGGGTCGTCGGCTGGCAATCTGTCCTCGTCGGGCGCCGTGTGATCGAACGGCTCGGTGTTGAGGTGCAACAGAAACGCGCCCGCGTCGCCCACCGCCTTGAAGCCGTGCCAGACGCCCGGCGGAATGAGAACGAGCTTGGGCGCGAGTTCACCCATCAAGATTTCATCGCAGGCCCCCCGTGTGCCGCTTTCGGGCCGGTCATCGTAGAGCACAAGCTTCACCAGGCCCGTGATCGCGGCAAGCTGATCCACTTGGGTGCGGTGGCGGTACCATGCCTTGACGACATTGGCGAAGCTTTGCGTCACGTACACTTGGCCGAACCCCGGAAAGCCCGGATCGTCGCGCCGCTGCACTTCCATGAGGCGGCCGCGTTCGTTGGGCAGGACCTTGAGCGGCGTCACAATCACGCCTTCGATCGGCTTTTTCACGCGGACCCCGGTCACATCGCTTGCATTGCCGGCAATCTACGATTTGAACACCAGCCTGTCAGCCCGTTTTGCCCCGGAGCTTCCATGCGTATCGAGCCCATTTTCCTGTTCGATCTCGACGGCACGCTGGTGGACAGCGTGTATCAGCACGTGCTGGCCTGGAAAGAGGCGCTGGATGCGGAAGGTATTCCGCTTTCCGTCTGGCGCATTCATCGCAAGATCGGCATGTCGGGCGGGCTGTTCACCAATCAGCTCCTGCGCGAGACCGGCGTCGAGATCAGCGACGAGATCATCGCGCGCCTCAGGCGCAATCACGCCGAGGCGTACCTGCGCTTCGGCAAAAGCGTCGTGCCGCTTCCAGGCGCGGTGGAGTTGCTGGCGGCGTTGACGGCGGGCGGTTTCAAGTGGGCCATCGCCACCAGCGGGCGCATGGAAACCGCCGCGCTCAATCTTGAGGCGCTCGGCGTCGATCCGGCGAAGAACGCCGTCATCACCCGCGACATGGTGAAATACGCCAAACCCGATCCGGATCTTTTTGTCGCCGCCGCGGAGAAGCTCGGCGCGCCGATCGAAACGGCGATGATCGTCGGCGATTCCATTTGGGACATGCTCGCGGCGGCGCGCTGCCGCGCGCTCGGCGTCGGCCTGCTGAGCGGCGGCTATGGCGCCGATGAATTGCGCGCCTCCGGCGCCATCCGCGTTTACGACGACCCCGCCGACATGCTGCGCCACCTCGACGAGGTCGGCGGCGGGCGGCGCTGACGCGTCTTCCGTCCGATGTCTGTGACGGGCGTCACGCGGCCGCTTCTTGCACGCGGCTGTGCTGTTCGCGATCTCCCAAGCTGGCCGGCGCGATGGCCGGTGCGATTGGGCCGTGTGAGGCGGCCGCAACATGAAACGCGATTTTGGACTGACGATCGCGCCCGGCCTGGCGGCGGCTTTGCTGCTTTCGGGCTGCGGTCCGAATCCGCGCGCCTGTGTCGATGCGCAGAGCCGCCGCGTCGCGGAGGTCAACTGCCGCTCCGGCGGCAGCGCCTATTATCGCTGGTACTATGGCGGCACGGGCGCGCGCGCCGCCTACGGCGAGCGCGTGTC
Source organism: Caulobacterales bacterium (assembly GCA_035549695.1). Lineage (GTDB taxonomy): Bacteria > Pseudomonadota > Alphaproteobacteria > Caulobacterales > Aquidulcibacteraceae > Vitreimonas. Next base: position 151,368 of record DASZQK010000007.1, read on the forward strand.
GGGCGGCTCGTATTCGAACGAGGGCGTGTCGCGCGGCGGATTCGGCGGCAGCGCCCACGAATCGGGCGGCGGCTGATGCGCCGCGAGATTGTCGAGCCGCGCGCCGGCTGGCGGCGCAAAGTCGAAGCGTGCGGCCTCACCTGGCACTCGGCCGCAGACGAACCGTACTGGAACGAGGGCGCGCGCTATGTACTCTCGGCCGCCGACGCGGCCGCGCTGGAGGCGGCCACGCGCGAGCTCTACCAGCGCTTCCTCGATGCCGGCCAGTACGTCATCGAGCAGAAGCTCTACGTCGAGTTCGGCATCCCGGCGTGGTGCGCGCCGCTGATCGAGCGCGCCTGGGCCGAAGAACCGCCGGCGCTGAATTATGGGCGCTTCGATCTTGCCTATGACGGCGTCTCGCCGCCCAAATTGCTGGAATTCAATTGCGATACGCCGACCTCGCTGCTCGAGGCGGCCGTGGTGCAGTGGGACTGGAAGGAGGACGCCGCGCCGCGGCTTGACCAGTTCAACGGTCTGCACGACGCGCTGGTGGCGCGATGGAAGGAAATCGCACCGCGCCTGCCCGGGCTCGTCCACGTCACGCACATCGACGACGAAGGCGAGGACGCCGTCACCGCCGCTTATATGCGCGACATTGCGCGTCAGGCGGGCATTGCAACCGCGCCGATCCGCATCGGCGACATCGGCTGGTCCGAGCCGCGGCGGTGCTTTGTCGACCTCGAAGGCCGCCTCATCGCCGCGCTCTATCACCTCTATCCGTGGGAATGGCTCGCGCACGAGGAATTCGGCCCGCGCATCGCCGAAAGCGCCGAGAAGACCCTCTGGATCGAGCCGATCTGGAAGATGCTGTGGAGCAACAAGGCCATCCTCGCCGTGCTGCACGCGCTCTTTCCGCAACACCCGAACATTCTCGGCGCGCGCCGGGATCCCCCGCCGACGGCGCAGGACTATGTGCGCAAGCCGATCCTCGCGCGCGAAGGCGCCAATGTCACGCTCGTGCGCCGCGGCATGATCGCGGCGGAGAACCCCGGCGAGTACGGCGAGGAGGGATATGTCTGGCAGGAATATGCGCCGCTGTTCGAAAGCGACGGCGTGCACGCCGTGATCGGCGCCTGGAGCGTTGACGGCGAACCGGCGGGCGTCGGCATCCGCGAAGGCGGCCTCATCACCGGCAACACCTCGCGCTTCGTTCCTCACGTCATCGCAGGCTGAGCAGCGTCATGCTTTCGGCAGCGTGATGCACACGCTGGCGCCTTCTCCGCGAGCGCTTTCGATCGACGCACGCCCTCCCGATTGTTTGGCGAAGCCGTAGACTTGCGCCAATCCCAGTCCAGTTCCCGCGCCCGCAGGCTTGGTGGTGAAGAAGGGCTCGAACGCGCGCGCCGCGACGTCGGGACTCATGCCCTGGCCGGTGTCCGTCACGGTGATCGCGACGGCGCGGACATCGTCGGCGACTACGTTTTCCGCGCGCAGCGTGAGCGCGCCGCCATTGGGCATGGCGTCGCGCGCATTGGCGGCGAGATTAAGCAGGGCGAGATCGAGCTGGGCGCGGTCGACCCGCACCCGCCAAAGGGCGGGTCCGATTTCGGCCGTGAACGCGATATGCCGCGGCAGACTCTGCCGGATCAGCGGCTCGACCTCCGCGATCGCCTCGCCGACATCCACGCTTCGCAGCTGAACCGGCTCGCGCCGTGCGAACGAGAGCAATTGCTTGGTCAGGCCGCCGCCGCGCGCGAGCGCCTGTTCGAGCGCCTCGATCGTCTTGGCGCGTTCGTCGTCCTGGCGCTTGAGGATGCGCAGGCCGCCGGCGACGGAGCTCAGCAGATTGTTGAAATCGTGCGCCACGCCGCTCGTCATCTGGCCCAGCGCTTCGAGTTTCTGCGCTTGCGCCAGTTCCTCCCGCGTCTGATCGAGCATGGCCTGGCTCTCGCGCCGCTCCGCCGCGAGCACCAGGCTGGGCAATGTCGCCGCGACGATGAACGCCACGAGCAGCAGCAGCGAATCGTTGAGCGTCGCCCGCAGGAACGGGCTGGCGCCGGCGACCACGCCCCAGATCGCCAGGCTCGAGAGCAGCAGCGCGGTGATCGCCGTGTCGCGCGCCCCGAGTTTGAGCGCCGACCACAAGAGCGGCGCCACCACCAGGAACGCGACCGCGCCGCGCAGGCTCGCGGGCGCCGGCGACAGCGGGCTGAAGGCGAGCGCTCCGATCAGCGCCGCCGCACCCCAAGTCGCCAATGTCGCCAGTCGCAGATACGGCCGTTCGCGCGCCTGCAACGATCGTGTCCACAGCACGAGCGCGGGCGCGGCCAGGATCGCTCCGGCGAGATCGCCCAACCACCAGGTGGCCCAGATGTCGAGATATTGCCCGGCGGGCGCAAGCCCGCCGGCGACGAGCGCGGTGACGCCCACCGTCGCGCTTGTCGGCGCGGCCGCGCCGATGGCGATGGCGGCGAATTTGGCGATACCGAGCGGCGACTCGAAAACCCGCGCGCCCTGCGCCAGGCGCTCAATGAGCAGGACGCCGACATAGGCTTCGAGCATGTTGCCGAGCGCGATCGCCGTCGAGGGGAACCACGCCGGCGTGGTCAGATAGTTCGCGCCCAACGCGCCGAGAAACACTGCCGCCAGGTGCGGCTTGCCGCGCAGCAGCACGAGCGCGATGGCAAATCCTGTGGGCGGCCACACCGGCGTCGCGCTGGCGTTGAGCGAAGCGAGCAGCAGGCTCATCCGCGCCAGCGCGAAGTAGGCGAGCGCCGCCAGCACGATCTCCAGCACGCGCACGAGGCTAAAACGCTGCGTTTGTTCCAATGCCGCCGCCGTCACGGGAACTCCGACGTTGCAGACTGCCCATGCCGGACCCACTAGGTCCGCCCTCCGGGATACCACTGATCGACCAGCCGCTCATAGGGCGGGGTGGCGCGGTGGCGTCGCGCCTGGACCGCGCCAAGCCTTGGATGCCCCTCAGCTCAACATGCTGCGTATGGTGGGTGATACAGGATTCGAACCTGTGACCCGCTGATTAAGAGTCAGCTGCTCTACCAACTGAGCTAATCACCCGAACCGGAAGGAAGCGCCGTATAAGGCGATCCGACTGGCGCGTCCAGCGTTCGATGGGCGGGCGGCGCGACGCGCCCCCGGTCGCGCTCGCCCCCATTTCGCCCCAATCCGAATTGCCTTCGCGCTCGCGCCCGCTCATTGTCCAGTGGACAGGAGGGCGCATGTCCGACTTCACTGCGGCGCTCGCGGCGTTTGTGCTGCTTCATGTCGGCGTTTCGGCGACCGGTCTTCGGGCGGTGCTGGTCAGCCGGATCGGCGAGGGGCCGTATCGCGGATTGTTTTCGCTGGCTTCGCTCGCGCTGCTGATTTGGCTTGTGCACGCTTATGGCGTGATGCGCGCCGATCCTGCCAATCCGCTGAACAGCCCGGTATGGGCGCCGCCGCAAGCGTTCCGCTATGCGGCCTATGTATTTGTGTTGGTTGGCTTCCTCTTGGGCGTCGCGGGTGTGTTGACGCCGGGGCCCACGCTCGCCGGCTTCGAGGGCGCGCTGCGCAAGCCCGAGCCGGCGACCGGCGTGCTGCGCATCACACGGCATCCCTTCCTGTGGGGCGTCGCGCTCTGGGCCTGCGGGCATCTGCTGGTCAACGGCGAACGCTTTGCCGTGATGTTGTTCGGCGCCCTGGGGCTCATGGCGCTGCTGGGGACGCGCTCGATCGACCGCAAGCGGCGCGCCCGCGATCCCGAGGACTGGGCGCGTTTCGCCGCCGCCACCTCCAACGTGCCGTTCGCGGCGATCGCGCAGGGGCGCAATACGTTGCGGATCGGTGAGTTCTGGCTGCGCGCGCTGATCGCTATTCTAGTGTTCGCGGCGGTGGGATATTTCCACGGGGCGCTGATCGGCGTCCCGGCCTTCCCGGCGAGCGCCCCATGACCGTTTTCGACCCCGAGCATTTCGCCCACATGACGGGCGGCGACGTTGGCCTGCAACGCGAGGTCGTCGGCATGTTCCGCGCGCAGGTCGCGAGCTGGGCGCTGGTGCTCGCGCCCGAGAGCGAACCGCGCGCGTGCCGCGCCGCGCTGCACACGCTCAAGGGCTCGGCCCGCGGCATCGGATTGTGGGTGCTCGCAGAGTGCTGTGAAACCGCGGAAGCCGCGTTCGACCCCACGGACGGCGACGTCGCCGCCGCGCTGGCCGACGTCCATGCCGCATTGACGGAGGCGCTCGCGGCGCTCGACGCCTTCGAGCATGGTTGAGATTTTCACGCGGCCGCTGACGATCGTCGCCGGCGACATCGACGAACTGGGGCACGTCAACAACATCGTCTATCTGCGCTGGGCGCAGGATGTCGCCATCGCCCATTGGCGCGCCCGCGCCAGCCGCGAAATGACGGAGGCGTACGTCTGGGTGGTGACGCGCCACGAAGTGGATTATCGCGCCGCGCTCGAATTGGGCGACGCCGCCGAAGCGCGCACTTGGGTCGACGACGAACCGCGCGGGCCGTTCTGGGGTCGCTCCGTCGAGATCGGCAAGCCCGGCGCCAAAGCCGCCGCACATATCAAATCGACCTGGTGCCTGCTCGATGCGCAAACCCGCCGCGTGAAGCGCGTGCCGGCGGAGATTTCCTCGCTGTTCGGTGCGGGACGCGGCTAGTCACAAAACTGTATTGCAAGCTTGGCATGGTCGCCGGCTTTCGGGGGCGGCATGGTCTATACGCTTGAGAACGCTCGCAGTTTGCTCGGGCTCGTGCTCATCCTGCTGATCTCCTGGCTGTTTTCCGAAAACAAGAGACGCTTTCCGGTTCTGCTGACGCTCGGCGCGCTCGCCGTGCAAGCGGGCCTGGTGCTGGCGCTGTTCGCCATTCCCAATTCCCGCGCCGTGCTCGCGGGCGTGAACGCCGCCGTCGACGGGCTTGCGAGCGCCACCGATCACGGCACGCAATTCGTATTCGGTTTTCTGGGCGGCGGCGATCAGCCTTACGCGGCGATGCCGGCGGGCGCGCCGGCGCCCTTCATCTTCGCCTTCCGCGTGCTGCCGCTCATCCTCGTGATCTCCGCACTCTCGGCGCTGCTTTGGCATTGGCGCATTTTGAAATGGATCACGCGGCTGTTTGGATTGCTGTTTGAAAAGACGATGGGCCTGGGCGGCGCGTCCGCGCTTGCGGTCGCCGCCAACATTTTCATGGGCATGGTCGAGAGCCCGATCGTCATCCGCGCTTATCTCGACAAGCTCTCGCGCTCGGAGCTGTTTCTGATGATGGTGGTCGGCCTCGCCACCGTGGCGGGCTCGACCATGGTGGCTTACGCGCTCATCCTCGCGCCGGTGCTGCCGAACGCGGCGGGGCACGTGCTGGTGGCGTCGATCATCTCCGCGCCCGCGGGCATTCTCCTGGCGCGCATCATGGTGCCGGAGGAGCGCAAGGGCGTCGCCTACGATTACGGCTCGGAGCTCCACTACGAAAGCTCCATGGACGCGATCACGCGCGGCGTGCAGGACGGGGTGATGGTGGTCGTCAACGTCGCCGCGTTTCTGATGGTGTTCGTGGCCTTCGTGTGGATCATCAACAATCTGCTGGCGTTCGCGCCCAAGCTCGATGGCCAGCCGATGACGCTTCAGAGCCTGTTCGGCTACGTCTTCGCGCCGGTGGCGTGGGTGATCGGCATTCCGTGGAACGAAGCGCACGCGGCCGGCGGCATCCTCGGCACGAAGCTCTTCCTCACCGAGTTCATCGCCTACATCGATCTGGGCGCGATCCCGAATGAGGCGATGAGCGACCGCACGCGCATGATCCTCACCTACGCGATCTGCGGCTTCGCCAATGTCGCGTCCATCGGCATCATGACCGGCGGCATGACCGTGCTGATGCCGGAGCGCCGCAGCGAAATTCTCGGCCTCGCCTGGAAAGCGCTGTTGCCTGGCTTCATGGCGACGCTGATGACGGCGGCGGTGGTCGCGGCCTTACCGGCGTGGCTCTTCGCGTGACGCCAAATCGCTTCCACGCTCAGTCATTCCGGGGCGGCTCTGGCTAGAATTGCCAATTCCCCAGCCGGTCGCGAATTTCGATCAGCCGGTCATGGTTCTCGAATTGCACCATGAAGATCTCGCAGATGAAGCGCCAATAGAGCAGCGCCACCGCCGCGACCACCGGCACCGCAATCAGCTGCACGAAGGCGCCCACCAGATTGCCGCCCGCCACCGACACCATCATCATGAAGAGGCCGATCAGCATGCCGCCCGCGATCCCCGCGAGCCCCATGAAATAGACCACCTTCACCAGCCACACGCCGAGCAGCGTGTCGAACCCGAAGAAGCGCTTGACGATTTCTGGCATGGGCCGGCTCCCGAATCGGGAACCAGAGTAGGGGCGGCAGTCGGCAGTCGGCAATCGCTCTTCCCCCCGCCCGCGGGGGAGCGCTGGCTAAAGCGTGTAGCCGCCGTCCACCGAGAGCGCCGCGCCGGTGATCGGGGCGGGATCGGTCAGCAGCATGTCGACGAGGCGCGCCACGTCCATCGCGTCGGCGTAGCGCCCGAGCGGCGTGGCCACTTGCGCGATGCGGTCGAACGCGGCGCGTTCGCTGCCGGTCTCGCGCACCAGCTGCTGAAACATCGGCACGTCGCGCCACATCGGCGTCTCGACGCCGCCGGGCACGACGGCGTTGACGCGAATGCCTTCGCTCGCGCCTTCCTTCGCCGCCACGCGCATCAGCTGCAGCACGCCGGCTTTCGAGGCGCCGTAGGCGGCGACGCCCGGCTCGGCCTTCACGCCCGCCGCCGACGCCACGACGACGATCGCGCCGCCCTGCGCATTGGCGCGCATCAGCGGCATGACGGATTTCAACGTCAGGAACACGCCGTCGAGATTGACGGCCATGACGCGCCGCCAATCGTGGTACTCGGTTTCGGTGATGGCGTTGGCGTGGGAAACGCCGGCGTTGGCCACCGCCCAATCGAGCCGCCCGTATTGGTCGGCGATGAACTCCGCCGCCGCGCTCCAGCGGATCGGATCGGCGACGTCGAAGGCGAGCGTCGAGACGCGCTCCGGCGGATTGACCAGCGCGTCAGCCGTCGCCGAGAGCGCGTTTTCGTTGACGTCGATAAGGATCAGCCCGCCGGACGCCTTCTCCGCGAGCGCATGCATGGTGGCCGCGCCGATGCCCGAAGCGGCCCCGGTGATCAACGCAACAGGATTGAGCCGGTCCCCACCAGGCTCGCGCGTGAGCGTGTCCATGGGGGTTTATGAGGCATGGAAATGAGGGCGGGGCAAGGGGAACTGTGTCGGAGCGCCCTATCGGATGCGGACCTCAAATTCGCCGCCGTTAGAAATCGGAATTACTCCGTCGATCCCCGGGAATTGTTGGGCCGCCATCTTTGCCACGAATGGGTTGGGCCACTTGATGGTGAGTTCGTAAATGGTGTCGAACGCACCGACAAACCTTCGACCATCGAGGTATCCAACGGCTTGAGTAAAAACCTTCAATTCCATTTCAAGCGGAACCTGTATTTCGTCCATGTTGGGAAGCGGACGCATCCGCAGACCTGGAGGCAGTGTGGCTTCGGCAACGTTTTGAAGGATCGATGGCCGGTCACGGTCAACGGATAGGAATTCGTCAGCGCAGGAGAACTTAAACGTCTCCCACCCAACTGCTTTGTTGATTTCTGTCCACGTCGAATAAGGGCCAGCAAGTTCGAGTTCGGCTGTTATAAGCTGATCGCTATTTCGATACACGCTGCGTCCAAGGACGGACGCCTGCATGCCTGCCATGAGGTCTGGCTCAACGAGGGTGGGATTGCCTGACGACGACTCGTGGTAGAGAAGCGATCCTCCGACAATTTCAGCAGTCGAGTCTAATCCCAATGCCAAAGGCTTTGCCGGATCAGGTCGAAGGATTCCTGCGCGTCGCTGAATTGCAGCGGGTCCGATCAAGTTTTGAATCGCCACCCAGTGATCATCGGTCTCTTCGAAGGACCATTGAAGGACTGGCTTAGTCGGATTGCCATACTCGTACAGGCGAAATTCGCGCCCGTTCGCCAGCAGAAAATAGAACGCTGCTATTTCAGGATGTGCCGCGTACGAGTATGCTTGTGATGCGCTTTCGTCGGTGAGGGCCTCGTCGCCCGCCTTTGTCTCCACAACAAATCGACCATACGAGATTACTTCGCAGATGTAGTCTGGCTTGCGAGGCCCCGGCAAATCGGGGTCGCGCGGATTCTTTCTACCCAACTGAACTTTGCTGTACCGTAGGCTGTAATCCGTGCGGATGTTCGCCGATGCGCCGTGGCGGTAACCCAGTCGGTGTAAGAACGGCCGTATGATCTCTTCGCGGACATCTGCCTCGCTCATCCTAGCGAAATCGGGATTGACTATAGGATCAGGACTTGCGGACATGTGAACTCATCTGCGAGCGAGAACCAAGCGTTGCATGATTCGCGCTGGTTTCGCCGTTTGAGAGCGATGTCAATAAATCTATCCCACACCCATAAACCTGACCGATAATCCTCTCACCCCCATACGGGAGGGCGATGGTTACCGAAGCTTTTCGTCGTGGGGGTCGCGGCCAAGTGTGATGTGCGCCCATTCCTGGCGCCTACGTTGGATTTCGGGACAGCGGCGGCGAAGCGGAGAGGCTTTAGACGCGCCCACTCCGCCGGCGCCTCGTTTCGGAGAGGCCCGCACGCTCTCGGGCGACCGCCTTGAGTGAAACAACTCATCTCTGCGGCCCGGGAAAGAAAACCGCGAAGGGGTGCGTGAAGCGCGCACGCCGCCGCTCGCGAGCGGCGCATCGTTATCAAACCGGCGCACTCCACGCGCCCCCTCCCGCTTTCGCCGCGCGCCGCAAGGCGCCGCCTGGCGTGCGCGTTAGATCGGCATGCGCAGGATTTCCTGATACGCCTGGATCACCTGATCGCGCACGGCGATCACGGTTTCCAATTGCGTTTCGGCCGCGGCGATGGCGGTGACGACATTGACGATGTCGCCCTGGCCGCTGGCGACGGCGAGCGCGTTTTGTTCGGCGGCGTGCGTGGTCGTGCTCGCTTCGCGCACGGCTTGCTGCACCAGCTGGGCGAAGTCGACGTCGCCGCCCGCGCTTGCGCCTCCGCCCTGCGCGGCGCGCGCCGCCTGCTGATACGCCCGCGCGACGGATGCCGGATCGATCGTCATGAGTGGCGCTCCTATTTGCGCAGGAGATCGAGCGCGCGCGAAGTCATCGAGCGGGCGGCGTCGATCATGTTGAGATTGGCTTCGTAGGCGCGCGAAGCGTCGCGAATGTCCATCATCTCCACCAGCGGATCGACGTTGGGGAGCTGCACGTAGCCGTCCGCTCCAGCGGCGGGGTGGCTCGGGTTATACTCGCGCCGGAACGCCGTCATGTCCCGCGCCGCGCCGGCCACTTTGACGCCCTCCGCCCCGGAGGAGAGCGTGGTGCTCTCCAGCAGCGGAATGCGCCGGCGGAACGGCTCCTGCCCGGGCGCGGCGCCCGTCGAATTGGCGTTGGCCATGTTCTCCGCCGCGATCCGCATGCGCACGGTCTGCGCATGCATGCCGGAGGCGGCGGCGGCGATGGCGGCTTGAATGTCGGTCATGGCTTACTTTCCCGGCGCCTTGACGGCGAGGCGCAAGAGCTGGAGGCCCTTCTGATAGAGTGCGATGCCGGTCTCGAACTGCATTCGCGTTTCCGAGGCGCGCGCCATCTCCTCCTCAAGCACGACCTGATTGCCGTCTATGGTCGTTTCGGAATCGGGCCGGGTGACGATCTGCACGCCGGGCGTCGCCCCCGCCGCGGTCATGTGCATCGGATGCGTGCGCAGCATGCGCGCCGTCCCGCCCGAGCCTTGCGCGGCCAGCGTGCGCTCGAACGCCGTCGTGTCCAGATCGCGCGGCTTGTAGCCGGGCGTGGAGGCGTTTGCGATATTCTCGGAGATCAGCCGCTGCCGCTCCGACAGCTGCCCCAGCCGCGTCCGCAGCAGCGTGAAAAAAGGCGATTGACCAAGGTCCAAGACGAACGACTCAGGGCTGCAAATTTTGCCTAATCCCAGCAGGACGTGGTTAAGCGGGGCTTAACTCACAGCGGTTCCGTTAAGGTCTCGTTTACCAAACCGGCCAAGTGAATGAGCCGATGCTCCAGAACGGAGGCCGCTTTGGGTTGGGTTGATTGGGCGCGCACAGCCGCCGCCTTGATTGCGACGTTGGCGCTGCTGGGCGCGGTGGCCTACGGCGCGCGGCGCTTCGGCATGTTGCAGGGCGGGCTTGCCGGCGCGCGGCGCATGAAGGTCAGCGAGAGCCTCATGCTCGATCCCCGGCGCCGGCTGATCATCGTCCAGGTCGACGGCCGCGAGCACCTGTTGTTGCTCTCCCCCGCCGGCGACCGGGTGGTGGCGCAGATGGACGCCAAGCCGGAGCCCAGCGCATGAAACGGTTTCTGCTTTGCGCGCTTTTCTGCGGGCTCGTGGTGTTCGCGGGCGGCGACGCGCACGCGCAGGCGGCGGCGAATCCGACGCTGAGCATCAATCTGGGCACGGGCGACGGGCTGACGGCGCGGGTGCTGCAACTCGCCGCGCTGATCACGGTGCTGTCTCTGGCGCCCTCGATCCTCATCATGACGACGAGCTTCGTGCGCATCGTCGTCGTGCTTTCGCTCCTGCGCACGGCCATCGGCTTGCAGCAGGCGCCGCCCAACGTCGTGATCGTCTCGCTCTCACTGTTTCTCACCGCGTTCGTGATGCAGCCGGTCTGGCAACAGAGCTACGAAGCCGGCATCGGACCCGTGATGCGCGAGGAAATGCCGTTGGACGAAGCGTTTCCGCGCATTGTCGAGCCGCTCAAGGTGTTCATGGGGGCGCACACGCGCCAGGAGGATCTGGCGCTCTTTGTGGGGCTGGCTCATCTCGATCCGCGCCCCGCCGCGGCCGCCGACATGCCGCTTCGAGTGATGATACCCGCCTTCATGATCTCGGAACTGCGGCGAAGCTTCGAGATCGGCTTCATGCTGTTCATCCCGTTCCTGATCATCGATCTCGTGGTCTCATCGCTACTGATGAGCATGGGCATGATGATGATGCCGCCCGTGACCATCAGCCTGCCGTTCAAGCTGATCTTCTTCGTGCTGGTCGATGGATGGAGGCTGATTGCTGGAAGCCTGATCGAAAGCTTCATGACCGGGCCGCCGCCCGGTGGCTAGCGCGCTAGTGCTTGAGCCCGAGGTCGGCCAGCAGCGCGGCCTTGTAATCGTCGGCCCCGCGCGCGCCAAACATCCGGCCGACCACGGCGGCGAACGATTTGAACAGTCGCGTCATCGGCTCGGTCCCCAAAGTTTGACTCCAAAGGCGCTGACAGACGCGCAAGGAGCCAGTGCGGTTCCACCAGCAAGTGTGATTCCAAACATGGGGGCGATTCGATTGGATTCTGCTTTACGTGGCCAAATTGTTCCGTGTGTTGTTTTGGCGCCGCAGTCTCGCTCGCCGCAAGAGATCGTTAACCGACGCATCGCTCGATCCATTCGGCCCGGCAGAAATTGCCGGGCAAATCCGCGGAGGCGCGCATGAACGGCGCGGAAGTTCTCGATTTCGGGCGTCAGGCGATCTGGATCACCGTGCTGGTCGCGGCGGGACCGATGATCGTCGGCCTCATCGTCGGCCTCGTCGTGTCGTTGTTGCAGACGCTCACGCAGATTCAGGAACAGACGCTCGTCTTCGTGCCGAAGATCCTCTCCATCTTCTTCGCTTTGCTGCTGTTCTTGCCGATCATGGGCGGCCTGCTGGGCGGCTTTATGCGGGACGTGTTCGCGCGCATCGCGGCCTACTGATGCAATTGGCGCTGTACGGCATCGAACTTTGGCCGGCGCTGCTTCTGTTCGCGCGCGTCGGCGCGATGGTGATGCTGCTTCCCGGTTTTGGCGAGCCGGCGATACCCGCGCGCGTGCGCCTCTCCTTCGCTTTGCTGCTCGCCGCCGTGCTCGCGCCGACGCTTGCCGAGCGAATGCCCGCGCCGCCGGAAGCGTCGTGGGGCATGGCGGGCGCGATCATTGGCGAAACCGTGATCGGCGTGATGCTGGGGGGCGCGGCGCGCTTGCTCGTCACCGCGCTGGCCACGGCGGGGCAGGCGATGGGGCTTGAGCTAGGCCTCTCCTTCGCCCAAACCGCCGACCCGACCATGACGCAGTCCGGACAGATCATGGCGGTGTTCCTTGGGCTGATGGGGCTTGCGCTCATTTTCGCCACCGGGCTCGACCACATGTTCATCGCCGGCATCGTCGGCTCCTACGACCTCGTCGCGCCCGGCGCGCCGCCGCCGATCGGCGATGGCGCGCAGCTGGCCTTGGAGGCGGTCTCGACCTCGTTCCGAGTCGGCTTCCAGATCGCCATGCCGGTGATCGCTGCGGGGCTCATCTTCCGCGTCGGGCTCGGCGTGCTTTCGCGCCTCATTCCGCAAATCCAGGTGTTCTTCGTGGCCCTGCCGCTGCAGGTGATGGGCGGCTTCGTGGTCATCGCGCTCGGCCTCTCCGCCGGCATGCTGATCTGGCTCGACAGCCTGCAGCGCTTCGCCACCTGGATGCGCTGAGCCATGGCCGCCGACGACGACGATCGCACGGAAGAGCCGACAGCGCGGAAGCTGGAGAAGGCCCGCGAGCAGGGCGAGATCATCTACTCCGCCGAGGTCGGCACGGCGCTTTCGCTGATCGCCGTCACCATTCTACTCTCGTATGTCAGCGGCCCGGTCGCGTCCGAGATCAGCCGCGGCTTCGTCGCGTTCCTTGCCGCGCCGGACCAATTCTCCGCCGATCCCGGTTCACTGCGGCGCATCGCCATCGCCGTCTCGATCAAGGCGCTGATGATTTTCGGCATCGTGGCCATTGCGCTCGCGCTCGCCGGCCTTGCGGCGCGGTACGTGCAGGACAGGCCCACGTTCACGGCGAGCCGGATCTCTCCCAAATTCGACAAGCTCGACCGGGTGAAGGGCTTCAGCCGCGTGTTCGGCAAGGCGGCGTTCGCCTCGTTCATCAAGAGCATGGTGAAGTTCGTCGTGGTTGGCGCCGCCCTGGCGTTCGCGCTCTGGCCGCAGCGGGCTGAGCTGCAACAGATCGCGCTGCTCGATCCCGCCGCCTTGCTGCCCTTCGTCAAGGGCAAGGTCGTCAACATGCTGATCGCCATGACCAGCGCCGCGGCGCTGCTCGCCGCTGTGGACTACGTGTTTACGCGCCAGTCCTACATGAAAAAGCAGCGCATGAGCCGGCGTGAGATCAAGGAGGAGATGCGCCAGAGCGAAGGCGATCCGATGGTGAAGGCGAAGCTGCGGCAAATTCGCCAGGAGCGGGCCAAGAAGCGGATGCTGGCGAATGTTCCGCAGGCGAGCGTCGTCATCACCAACCCGACCCACTACGCGGTGGCTTTGCGCTACGAGCAGGGCGAAACGCCCGCGCCGATCTGCCTCGCCAAGGGGGTCGACGACGTGGCGCTGCGCATCCGCGAGGTTGCGCAGGAGCACAACGTTCCGATCGTGGAAGATCCACCGCTGGCGCGCGCGCTGTTTGCGGCCGCCGATGTGGATGAAGCGATTCCGCGGGAACATTACGAGGCGGTGGCCAAGGTTATCGGCTTCGTCATGCGGTTGGCGAACCGCAGACGCCGGATGTCTGTCACCCCGAATCGGCGTCAATAGGGGCCCAAAGGCATGGCATGACGGATCAGGCGGACCATCAACCAGGGCGAGGCGGACGGCTCGACCCGCTGCAGATCCTGTTTTGGGTCTCGGTGGCGATCGGCCTGGCCGCGGCGGGCGTCGCCATCACGGCCGGCCCGTCGGTGGGGCGCGCCGGCGCCGTGCTGCTCATCCTGCTGATGTCGGCGGGGCTCGTGCTGTTCTTCTGGATGTCGCGCGGCGCGGGCCGTCGCCACGGCGCGTTCCCCGAGCGCGGCGCGATCGAAGCGGCGGTGCTGTCGGCGGGGCGCAATGAGGCGACCATCGTCGAAGCGCTGGACGAAGCCGCGATGGTGACGGACCGCAATCTCTCGCCGCTGGTCGCCAACGCCGCTTATATCGCCATCGCTGAAACCGCGGGCGCTTTGGGCGACAGCGATCGTCCACCGATGATGTCGCGCCTGTTCGGTGCGGACCCGATGCTTTCGGCGCCCATGTTTCGGCTCTCGAAAGCGGCGGGTCAGGGGCAAATACGGCGCGAAGCGCTGCCGCCCACGACGCTGACGCCCGGCGGCAAGCCGGTGCGCTACGAGGCGGTCGTCTCGCCGATGGGGAGCCACCGCGTGCTGTGGCGTCTGCGCGAACTCACCGTCGGCGAAGGCGGCGCCGCCGTGGATCGCCAGCTCTTTCTCGATGATGCGCCGATCGGCTTCATCGCCGCGCGTGCGGACGGCTCGATCGCCTATATGAACCAGGCGTTGCGCGCCGTGCTGGGCGTTGGCGACGATCCAACGCGGCTGAAGCTCCGCGACATTTTGAAAGACGAGCCGTCGCGGCTGATCCGCCGCGACCGGCGCGGGCTCGGACCGACGCGCTCGCGCGTGACGTTCCGCGGGCTCGATGGCGCCGAGACGAGCGTTTCGACGCTCACCTTCTGGCCGACCGAAGAAACCGACGACACCGCGCGCACTTTGGTGTTCTTTTCCGATAGCGAAGCGGCGGAGGAAGCCGCGCCGCGCGTCGCGGCGACCGTCGAAGCGGACGGCGTTTTCGCGCATGCGCCGTTTGGCGCAGCCGTGCTCGATGCGACCGATCCTGCGTCGGCGGCGCTATTGGACTCCAATCCCGCGCTGATGGAAATGACGCAGGGCCGCGCCGCGCCGGGCGTCGCGTTTGCCGATCTGTTCGAAGCGTCGGAAGGGCCGAACGCGCTGGCGCAGCGTCTGCGCCAGGGCTTGAACGAGCCGATCGAGCTGACGCTCGCCACAAGCCCGCCGATCGCGGCGCATGTGCAGTTCACGCGCGCCGGAGACGGCAAGGCGATCGCCTATCTCGTCAACGTGTCCGAGCAACGCGAACTGGAGACGCGCCTCGCACAAAGCGAGAAGATGCGCGAGATCGGCGAACTCGCCGCCGGCGTCGCGCACGATTTCAACAATCTGCTGACTGTCGTCATGCAGACCTGCTCCTATCTGCTGCGCCGTCACCCGGTGGGCGATGCGGATTATCCGCTGCTGAAGGAAATCACCGACAACGCCACCAACGCGAAAGAGCTGTCGGAAATGCTGCGCGCCTACGCGCGTCAGCAGACGTTCGCGCGCGAAGTGTTCGAAGTCACCGATTTCATTGGTCAGCGCCAAGAGCTGATCCGTCGCATCATGGGCGAGTCGATCAAGTTCGAACTCCGCCACGGGCGCGATCTGCCGTTCGTGAAGGTGGACAAGACGCAGCTCGAACGCGTGCTGGTGAATCTCGCCACCAATGCG
>DASZQK010000008.1:0-10239 GCA_035549695.1 Caulobacterales bacterium
GCCATGCAGAAGCAGCTCGAAGCGCTCTCCAATCCGCCGCGCAAGCCGGGCGCCTGAACCCGCAAGTCGAAAACGTGCATGCCCGCTTCTGCGCGGCGCCAATCAGCGGCGTCGTACAGGGCGACCTCGCGGCCCATTCAGAAAATCCGGCCAATCTCTAGCCTCTAGCCAAATTTCAACGCGAGCACGGTAAACGCCGCGTTTGGCATGGCTCCTGCAGCGGCGGGGGCATGATCACGGGTCGCCGTTCCTCCGATTGGCTGCGTGACGCTTCCGCCCAGGCGGGCGAAGGCGAGCGCCGTGGCGCGGACCGCCGCAGCGCCGATCGCCGCGCTCCGCGCCGGCGTATCGACCCGCTCTTCATGGCGACCTTGGTGAATCAGGTGTCGGCGCGCGAAACGCCGGTCCCGTTCGGATATGAGACGGCGCCCATGCCGATGCGCCGCGGACTCGTCGTCAATCTGCGCGCCTGATGCGCGCGCTCGCACCCCCGCCGCGCATTCGCTTGGACCTGCTGATTGATTTCGTAATCGCGCTGGCGCTCGGCCTCTGGTGCCTGTGACGCCCTAGTGGCCGCCGGCGAACTCCACGTCGCGGCGCGCCGAGACGATGGTCACCACCACGCCCGCCAGCACATCCAGCAGCGACATCACCAGGATGAAAAAGAAGGTGCTGGTGGCGAAGGCCGGGTGCAGCAGGAATTCCACCAGGCAGATGATGAAGACCAGCATCGACAGCGCGTGATTGAAGATCGCCGAGGTGCCGGTGGAGGTGGATTTCAGCAGCTCGATGAAGAGCAGGAGCAGCGAGATCAGCACCAACAGATCGCCGAAGGAAACCGCCCATTCCACCGACTGCATGGCTCCGGCCACGCCCGCCTGCGCCGGCTCGGATGAAGCCATGGGCACCTTGAAGATCGACGCGCGCAGCTGTTCGCGCACTTCGCGCGCGCTTGCGCCGGTGGTCGAGAGAAACGCCCAGATATTGTAGATCAGAACCGGGACCAGGATCAGCGGGAAGACATTGAAAATCGCGCCCATCGGAAGTGTCCCCTCATCTCCGCACAGCGCTCGCGCGCCGCCTAGAACCACAATTCGTGGACGCCCTGACCCCCGTCAGAATTCGTCCGCCCCGCCGGGATTTCTGGCCCGGCTCCGCAGCCACATCACGCCCCAAAGGTCGGATGCGTTGGCCGCGAGCCGTCCGAGATTAGTATATTTCGAACGCCCCGCGCCGCGCGGACGATGGTTAACATCCAAAAACTCAACCGCATAGCCTTCGCGCAACATCAAAGCGGGCATGTAGCGGTGCATGTGGTCGAAATACGGAAGGCGCAGAAACGCCTCTCTTTTGAACACCTTGATGCCGGAGCCTGAATCGTCCGCGCCGTCCCGCAGCAGCGCCTTGCGGACGCTGTTGGCCATCCTCGAGGCCACGCGCTTGCCCCAACTGTCCTTCCGTTTGCCGCGCCGGCCGCCGACCATGGCCAGCGCGCCCGGCGCGTCGATTCGGGTGAGCCGCCCATAGAGCCGCGGCAGATCGGCGGGATCGTTCTGGCCGTCACCGTCGAGCGTGCCAACCACGGGCGCGCGGGCGGCGAGGACCCCGGTGCGCACGGCGCGGCTCTGACCGGCGTTCCTGCGGTGCCCCAGAAGCCTCAGCGTCGGCAGCTCCGCCTTCAGGGCGGCCAGTTCCGCGCGCGTGTCGTCGCGGCTGGCGTCGTCGACGAAGATCATTTCGTAGGACCGGCCCTCGAGCACGGCGGCGATCTCACGCGCCAGATCGGCGGCGTTGCCGCTCTCGTCGCGCACCGGCACGACCACGCTGAATTCAATCGGTTCGGACAAGAATTGGTCCTGCACTGGCAAAGCCGGCTCTCTTAGCGCATTCCGCAAAAGTGGATACCGGTTTTGCACGCGAATGCGCGCCTGAGTCAGAACGCCGCCGGGCGCCGCGCCCCCCCGGGCAGGGCGCAATTGCAAGACAAGCTCGCCCAAACGCGTTTATCACCCGCTCGATGCCGACGCCCCCGGCCCCCGCCGCCCTGTTCGAACAGCTCGCCCGGGGCTGGCGGGGCTATCTGCTGATCGCGCTGATCGCGCTGGCCGGGGCGCTGCCCGGCGTCTGGCGCATGCCGGTGATGGACCGCGACGAGGCGCGCTTCGCCCAGGCCAGCCGACAGATGCTCGAGACCGGCGATTTCATCCGCATCCGCGTGCAGGACACGCCGCGCAACAAGAAACCCATCGGCATTCACTGGCTGCAAACCGTCACCGCCGAGGCGGCGCTGCCGCTCACCGGAGGGCGGCTGAACGAGATCTGGGCCTACCGCCTGCCTTCGGTGCTGGGCGCGATCCTGGCGGCCTGCGCGACTTTCTGGGCCGGAACGGCGCTGATGAGCCGCCGCGCCGCGTTCATGGGGGCGGCGCTGTTCGCCGCCGGCGTGCTGATGGGCTTCGAGGCGATGACGGCGAAGACCGACGCGATGCTCGTCGGCTTCACCACGCTGGCCATGGCTGCGCTGGCGCGGCTTTACGCCGAGCCGAGGCGCCCGAGGCTGCTGGCGCTGGCGTTCTGGGCGGCGCTGGGCGCCGGCGTGCTGACCAAGGGCCCGGTGACGCCGATGGTGGCGGGCCTCAGCCTCGCGGCGCTGGCCCTGTGGGAGCGGCGTTTCGCCTGGATGAAGCCGCTGCTGTGGTGGCCCGGGCCGGCGCTTTGCGCGCTGATCGTGGCGCCTTGGGTGATCGCCATCGCGCAAGCCACCCATGGCGGCTTCTTCACGGCGATGTTCGGCGGCGACATCGCCCCGAAACTCGCCGGCGGACAGGAAGGCCACGCGCAATGGCCGGGCTATCACGCGCTGCTTTTGAGCGCGCTCATCTTTCCGGCGACGTTCGCCCTGCCGGCCGCGGCGCGGCTGGGCTGGCGTACGCTGAAAACGCCGCGCGAGGCGGCGGCGCGGCTGCGCTTCCTGCTGGCTTGGGCGCTGCCCACTTTCCTGGCGTTCGAAGTGCTGCCGACCAAGCTGGCGCACTACACGCTGCCCACCTACCCCGCGATCGCGCTGCTGTGCGGGGCGGGCGCGTTCGCGGCCAGCCGCGAACATTGGCGCCTGACCAAAGCCATCGGGCTCGTGCTGTTCGGCGCGGGCGGCGCCGTGATCGTCGCGCTGCTGGCCTATGGCGCCACCTACATGCCGGGCGACGCGGCGGCGGATTTGCGACGCGAAATTCAGGCCGGCCTGCTCGGCGCGGGGGTGCTTGCAGCGGCGCTGGTCGTGCTTTCGCTGTTCAGGCAGCCGTTCGTTCGCGCCGCGTCGGGCATCGTCGCGGCGATGGCCTTCTCCTACATGCTGCGCGAACACGTGCTTCCGGAAGCGCGCTCGCTCCACGTCAGCGCCGAAGCGGAAGCGGCGCTGACGCGCGCGCGCCGGCTGCCCACGCCGACGCGCCCGCTCTGGGTTGTCGGCTATCGCGAAACGAGCATCGTGTTCCTCACCCGCACGGACGCGAAGCTGGCGACGCCGGCCGAAGCGGGACGCGACGCGGCCATCGGCGACGCGCTGCTGATCGAGGGACGGATGCTGCCGCAAACCGAAGCCGAGCTCGCGGCGCGCGGCCTCGTGTTCGTGCAAAAAGCGCCGCCGGTGACGGGGCTGAATTACGGCAACGGCCAATTCGTCGCGCTGTTTGTGGGAGACGTGGAAGAGGCGCCGAAGACGTAGGTTCGGGACGCGCGCCTTAAGCCTGCTTCCTGCGCCGGCGCGGCGGACGGCCGATGATCAGGTCGCGCAGGAACAGAATTGTCATCAGCGCCGGGCGGGCGATGAGGGCGAAGGCGCGCTGGATCGGCGTGCGCGCGCTCTTGGCGACAAACAGCGCGAGGCCCTGCGCCTCGCGCCGGTTCGCCGGGATGACCGCGCCCAATTGCACGCCGGACGCAGCCGGCTGGAACAGCACGCGCCCGCCCGCCTCGCCGGCGCGGCGGCAGAGATCGAGGTCGGCGGCGTCCGTCGCGAAGCGCTCGTCGAAGCCGTCGAGATCGTGAAAATCGGCGCTGGGGATCAGCATGAACGCGGCGGAGACCGCCGCCACCGTGGCCGCTTCGTCGCCGCTGTCCGCGCTCTTGCGCCGGCGCCGGCGCGGAACCGGCTTCGGGCCGTGCCAATCGAGCGCAACGGCGAGCGCGGACCAGGCGGTCAGCGAACCGACGCGCGCCGCGCGGCGCTCGCGCCCATTCGCATCGGTGAGCCGCCCGCCGACGATCCAGGGCGCCGGCGCGCCGCCGCCGGCCGCCGCCATGCGCGCCACCGCGCCGCGCTGCAGCACGACATTCGGATCGAGGAAAAGCAGCCAGCGCCCACGCGCTTTCGCGGCGCCGAGATTGGCCGCCGCCGCCGGGCCAAGCTCGGTTTCGGAACGAGTCACTTTCACGTCGCGCCGGTCCGCCTGCAACGCGCGCAACGCGGACGCAACCTGCGCGCTGTTTGCGTTGTCGACGACGATCACTTCGTCGATCCACGGTTCGATCAACGCGCTGCGCAAACACAGATCCAGGGAGGGGCCGACATGACGGGCGATGATGACCGCGGACACGCGCGGTTCCAGCGCAACCGTTGCCGAGCGCTCTCTGGAGGGAAACCGATCCACCGCGTCTCCTGCCGACCGTGCCGGGCCACGGGCGTCCGACTCTCATCCTGTCGCGGGCGATGCGGCCCGTCTAGGGCCGGCCCTCCCGAATCCCTGCACAAATCGCGTTCGTAGCGATGTATTACCGAGGTTTCAGGTCCGCGCTCAGGGCGCGCGCCAAATCCGGGGGCAGCGCTTCCCGCGTCAGCGTCGCCAGGGCGTCGTCCAGGGCGATCACGCTTTGCGCCTCGCCGCCCAAACGGCGTAGCGCCACTTGGCGCGATTCGGCCTCCTTCTTGCCGACGACGGCGATCACCGGGACCTTCGCCAGCGAGTGCTCGCGGATTTTGTAACCGACCTTTTCGTTGCGCAGATCGGTTTCGACCCTGAGCCCCGCGGCGCGGAACGCGTCCGCCACGTCGCGCGCGTAAGCGTCGGCGTCCTGCGTGATGGTGGCGACAATCACCTGCACCGGCGAAAGCCACATCGGAAACGCGCCGGCATAATGCTCGATCAGCACGCCGATGAAACGTTCGAGCGAACCGAGGATCGCGCGGTGCAGCATGACGGGGCGATGCTTCTGCCCGTCCTCGCCGACATATTCGGCGTCGAGCCGTTCCGGCAGCACGTAATCGAGCTGGATCGTGCCGCAGGTCCAGGTGCGGCCGATGGCGTCCTTCAATTGGAAATCGAGCTTGGGCGCATAGAAGGCGCCGTCGCCCGGCGCGATCTGCGGCTCGACGCCGGCGGCGCGCGCGGCGTCGAGCATTTGCTGTTCGGCCTTGTCCCAAAACTCTTCGCTGCCGGCGCGCTTCTCCGGGCGCGTGCCGAGATCGATGCGATCGCGTTGCAAGCCGAAATCGGCATGGATCGACGAGGCCAGCTCGATGAACGTCTTGGTCTCGTCGACGATCTGATCCTCGCGGCAGAAGATGTGGGCGTCGTCCTGCGTGAAGGCGCGCACGCGCATGAGGCCGTGCAGCGCGCCCGAGGGCTCGTAGCGATGACAGGCGCCGAACTCGGCCATGCGCAGCGGCAGATCACGGTAGCTCTTCTGGCCGAACTTGAAGATCTGCACATGGCCAGGGCAGTTCATCGGCTTCATCGACAGCATTTCGCCTTCGACGGTTTCGCAGACGAACATGTTCTCGCGATACTTCTCCCAGTGGCCGCTCTTTTCCCAGAACACGCGGTCGAGCACTTGCGGCGTGCGCACTTCGATATAGCCGGCGGCGTCGAGACGGCGGCGCATATAGGCTTCGATGGTGCGCCACAGCGTCAGGCCCTTCTCGTGCCAGAACACCATGCCCTTGCCCTCTTCCTGCATGTGGAAGAGATCCATCTGGCGCCCAAGCTTGCGATGATCGCGCTTCTCGGCTTCTTCGAGCCGCTTCAGATAATCTTCGAGCTGCTTCTCGTCGGCCCAGGCCGTGCCGTAGATGCGTTGCAGCTGCGCGTTGCGATGATCGCCGCGCCAATAGGCGCCCGCGAGCTTCATCAGCTTGAAGGCTTTGCCGAGCTTGCCCGTGGACGGCATGTGCGGGCCGCGGCAGAGATCGGCCCATTCCTTGCCGTGACCATAGACGGTGATCGGCTCATCGCCTGGCAGATCGCGGATGATCTCGGCCTTGTAGGCTTCGCCGAGCTTTTCGAAATGCGCGATGGCTTCGTCGCGATCCCACACTTGGCGCTCGATCGGCAGATCGCGATCGACGATCTCCCGCATGCGCTGCTCGATCTTGGGAAAATCCTCGACCGAGAACGGCGTCATGCGCGCGAAATCGTAATAGAAGCCGTCTTCCACCACCGGACCGATGGTGACTTGCGTGCCGGGAAACAGCTCCTGCACCGCTTGCGCGAGCACGTGCGCGGCGTCGTGGCGGATGACTTCGAGGCCGTCGGCGCTGTCGCGCAGCACCAGTTCGATCTTCGCATCGCGATCGATGGCGCGCGTCAGATCCCACCACTGCCCATCGACCTTCGCCGCCACGGCCTTCTTCGCCAGCGACTTGGAAATGCCCTCCGCCACCGCAAGCGGCGTGACGGGCGCGTCATACGAACGCGAAGCGCCGTCGGGAAATGTGAGAGAGATGCTCATTCGAAAACTCTTGCAGAACGATCGCCCCCTCTGCCTTGCGGAGAGGGGGTTGGGGGTGAGGGGCGTTCAATCTGACGCCGGATTGTTGGCGCGCCCCTCACCCGCCGGCCGTTGGCCGGCGCCCTCTCCGCAAGGGAGAGGGCTTTGAGGATCGCGTTTTGTCCATCGCCAATCGCCATAACGCCACGGGCGCCACCATGAATTGCGTTTGACCGCCTTCGGCGCCGGGTCATAGCCCGAACCGCCCCAGGGGTGACAGCGGCAGATGCGCGCCGTCGCCATCCAGCTTCCGGCCCACGCGCCATGCGCGCGGATCGCGTCCGCCGCATAGGACGAACAGGTCGGCAAATAGCGGCAATCGCGCCCGATGAGGGGCGAGAGCGTCCATTTATAGACCTGGATGAGGCCCAGGAGGCCCCGGGCTGGAAGGCTCGGCGACATGAATGCGCGTGGCGATGCTTGGGTGATGAAACCGACCGGGCTCATGCGCAGCCGCTGCGGCGCGCCCGATCCCGCGCCGCCGGCCTTAGCAGGTAGTCGTCGTCGTGAAGCCGCGAACCATGGCGGCGATATAAGCTCAGCCGCACGATTTGGCCAGATTGCAGGTGCGCGCGAAGCGCGCGGGGCTCTGTCAGCCCGTCTTCGCCGCGGCCTCATCGCCGACGCGGCTGCATTTGACCTGCTGGAAGGCGCCCCAGCACTCGACCACCGGCTTGCCGTCCAGCTTGATGCTGTATTTCGCGGCGACGTAGTAATTGTCGTAGGTGCGGTCGCCGGCGAGCGAAGCGCCGATGCTCTGCAGCCCTTGCGACAGCGTCGTCGGGTTGCCCAGGATGTCGTTGGCGGCGCCGCGCATTGTTTCCTCGGTGGGGCGCGTGAAATATCCCGCCACGCCGGCGATGACGATCAGCAGCAGCAATATTCTCAACATGAACCTGTCCCCTTGCTGTTTGGCGCCCGCGGGCGCTCCCCTTCCAATTCTATGACGCCGCCGCGGTCGGCGCGGCCGGCATGCAGCGAACCTGTGCGAATGCGCCCCAGCATTGCATCACGTCGCGGCCCTCGACACGGAGCGTGTATTTCGACGCGAGATAGAAATCCTCGTAGCGCCCTTCGCCGGCGAGCCCGGCGACGCCGAGATTGAGCACGCCGCCAATATCGAACGCGGACGCCGCGGCGTCGCGGGCTTGGCGCAGCGCGGCCTCGGCGGCGCGCTCGTGCGCGGCGCGGTCGGGTTTGGTGAAATAGGCGCCCACGCCGGCCATGACGATCAGCAGCAACAGCAAACGGAACAAAGGCGGCCTCCGTGCGGCGGCGCGAACGCTAGCCGAAAGGACGCAGGCCCGGAAGCGATTTCAGGCTTGGCTCGAACCAGGCTCGGCCTCGGCCTGAGCCAGCGCCTCCACCGCCGCGTCAAATGCGAGCATCGTCGAGGCGTGACGCGGCGGATACGCGCGCACGCCTTCGAGATGACGCAGCTCCCAGAAACGCCCCTGAGGCGGGGCCGCGCCGTGCTTCAGCATGGCCCACAAGCCTTCGCGCGCGGCGCGGATTTCGGCCGGGCTCGCGCCGACGGCGTTCATCGACAGCACGGCGGCCGCCGCTTGCCCCAGCGCGCACGCTTTCGGCTGCACGGCGATGGCGCTGACCAGGCCGTCCGTCAGCTTGAGTTCAACGCTCACCACCGATCCGCACACGCGGCTGGCCTTGGTCGCGGCGCCGTCCGGCGCTTCCAGGGCGCCGAGGTTCGGGATGTCGGCGGCCAGTTCGAGCACGCGGGGATGGTAGAGGTCTTCCATTCGCGCCTTTATGTGGCCTTCCTTCGGCGCGAGCAAAAGAGCGGGTATCGGAGCTGGCATGCAAAGACGCGTTTTCCTGACGGCGCTGCTGGGGGCGGGCGCCGCGCCATGGGCGGCCCGCGCCCAGGGCGGCGACGCCCCGGTTTCACACGCGCCGGTTTCCGCCGCCCCGCCGCCGGCGGCGCCGGCCACGCGCGTCATGGCGCTCGAACCGATCGTCCCGGCGAACGCGCTGGAGCGTGCTTTCGTCGACGCGGCGGCGAACGAGGCGCTGCGCCCGGCGTTTCGCCGCGCGCTGCTGGAAAGCGACGTCATCGTCGCGGTGACCGGAACCGGCGACAATGTGCGGCCGCGCCTTGTGCCCCTGAACGGCGGCGTGCGCGCCGCCGCGATCTTCACCTCGCCCACGCGCCTCGATGAGGGGCTCGGGCGCAACCAGGCGGCGCTGACGATGTCCGGGCGCCGCGCGCTGACGCGCCTGCGCCACCAGCATGTCGTCATCAATTACGGGCTCGCGCCCATGCTCACGCTCGACCCTCAGGACGTGCAGCATTTCCTGGCCATTTCGACGGAGCCGTCCCAGTAGCTCTAGCCCGGGCCGCCCAGCAAGCCGTCGCCGCCGCAGCGGCGATCATAGAGGCCGCGCGAACGCGCCAGCTTCGCATCGCCGGCATGATCCCACAGATGCACCTGCCATGTGTGCGTGCAGCCCGCTTCGGTGAGCGTCTTGCGGCAGATCTGCGCCGGGGGATCGCCGCGCGTGTCCTGGTTTGCGGTGCATGTGAATTGCGCGCGGCGCAAATCGGCCGACGCCGCGCTCAAATCGAGGCCCGCGACGTAGCGATGCTCGACGGCGCCTTCAAAGGCGGCGAGTTCCTGCTCGGCGCCGACATGACGCCAATCGCCCATCTCGAGCGGCGTGGAAGGAAGCGTGGGCGCCGCCGCCGGCCCGCCGGGCCCGCCCGCCGGCAAGGTGGCGCAGGCCGCGAGAAAAGCCGCGCTCAGCACGATCGGTATGGATTTCATCTTGGCCTATCTACCGCCCGGCAGCTCTCTTCAAAACCGACTACAGGCGCCGCCGCATTCTGCTCCAGGACGACGTACCAGTCGAACCCGCATTGGCGCTCGCTGATCTCGATGCGGCAGTCGAGCCGCGCGGCGTCCTCGCAGGCGAACCCGTTGGCTTCGAGATCGGCCTTCACCGCGGCGCGGCCCTTGCCGGCCAGACGCTGCGCGATCTGGCGGGCGAAGCCCTGTTCGTATTCGCGCGGCGCCGCGGAGCGCCACTGGCCGAAATCGATGCCGCCGGCGCCGACGCCTTCCGGCGGGGCCGCATGCGAGACCGTGTCCGCCGGCGGCGGCGGGGCCGTGCCGCGCTGAACCGGAAACGGCGAAGGCTGCGGCGCCGGATCGTCGGCGGCGAACGCCAAGCTCGCGACGGCCAGTCCCGCGACGAAAGCCAGAATTCCCGCCCGCATGCGCGACCTCTCTCCCCCGGTGGCGGGCATAGTGGGCCGGGGCGCACGGGGCAAGCGGCAAGACTGCGGCAGGACGCGCTTGGGCCTCCGCTATCCCTTCCTCCGCCACGTCGAGCCGCTGGCGCTGTCCATCACCTCGACGCCCATGGCCGCGAGTTGGTCGCGGATGCGGTCGGAGGCGGCGAAGTCCTTGGCTTTGCGCGCCTCGACGCGCTGCGCGACCAGCGCATCGATCT